>JAGSGF010000050.1 GCA_023955335.1 Yoonia sp. | reverse complement strand
GATATGGACCTGTGCCGATTTGCGTAGAAAGCATGTCTTCGGTGTTGGTGTCAGCATGCGTGATTGCAGCAGGATAATCGGACATGCCCGCGATCAGCGAAATGTCTGGTGCTGGCAAGTTCAACACAACAGTGTGGCTGTCCACAACAACGATAGAACCTTCGGTCGCTTGACCGGTGGCCTTATCGATCAGAACCGCAAAACGGCCCGCCATCGAGTTGCCTTCAACCGACTTGTCACACCAACCAGCGATGTTACGTGCAACATCTTCGGCAGTAAAATCGTCGCCGTTGTTCCACTTTACGCCTTTGCGGACGTTGAGTGTGTATTCCGTGGAATCGTCATTGATTGACCAGCCTTCAAGCAGCATTGGCAAGAAAGACCCGTCATTGTTGTATTCAACCAGATACTCAATCCAACCGGATGATACATACGCAAATTCGGTCCAGTCATATGTACGTGGATCTTTTGGAGCGTATACCGTCATCGCAATGCGGACTTCGCCACCTTGCTGCGCATGTGCCGCTGCTTCTACTGGCGATGTCAAGCCAAGCAGGCCGTATGCTGCAGTCGCGGTCAAGCCGAGCGATGTGGTGCGCGAAAGGAATTCACGGCGGCTAAGTTTGCCAGCCTTTTCCTCGTTTGCATACATCACCGCAGCCGGGTGCATTTTTGTTTGTTCAACTTGCGTCATTCGTTTCTCCCTGTGACACATTTATTTTTTGAACGGCGCGTTTGGAATGAATGCTGCGCCTGTCTGGCGCGTGCTCCTCCCAAAGCCGTTCCGATCTTTGTCATAGCGCATTGTTTTTGGCCTTAGGTCAATGCACCCTTTCCCAAAATTAATCAATTTTACGACATATTCAGGTGTCGTTTGCGACATTTCAGGTTGGCAGGTGTTTGGCGTTATGACAGCGACCCGTTTTGCTGCGTCGCAGCACCGCGCTTGCGAAAGTCGCTTGGCGTTGTCCCCGTTTGGGCCGCAAAACTCCGCGCGAAATAGGCGGCACTCGCGAAACCGAGCTGCGCAGCGATTTCGTTCACGGGTGTGCGTGTTTCGCACAAAAGCACGCAGGCTTCATAGTTCACGCGGTCCCGCAGCAGCGCCAACGCCGATTTCCCGCAGGTCTGGTTGCAGCAGCGTGTCAGGTGGGTCGGGGTCACGCCGAGGGCTGTCGCATAGTCCGATACGCCGAGATACTTGCGGTAGTCCCGTTCAATCAGATCAGTGAACGCCGCGACAAGCCGCGCTGCACTGGTTTTGGTGCGCGCCGTGTGGGTGTCGACTGCCATGTGATCCAACTGCCGATCAAAGAAAACCGCCAGCAGACCAAGGTGGTAGTGTGCCGCGCGGGAATGCGTCCTACCGGCGCTTTTGAGCTCGCGCTCCAAGGCTTCGACCATATGCGCGAATTCTTTTTGTGCCATGACATCGCGCAGGCGCAAATGGATCGTCTTAGCCGGCCATTCATTCGCCATGGCTGCAGGAATCGTCAGCAGTTGACCAAAAACAGTGGGCCCGACTTCGAACCCGTACATCGTGTGTGCGGGCACATAGATAAGATTGTTGGGGCCGTAACCGCTCGTTAGCCCAGCGACTGTGATCCGCCCTTGGCCTTTGGTGATGTAGATCAGCCGCGGTGTTGCATGGCTGCGCATAGCTTCGGTCCGCCAACGCCCGGCACCGGGGTTCTGGGCGATTAACGTCAGGTTTAAAGCAGTCGCTTGCTGTTCTGTGGCCAAATGCATGGGCTGTCCTTCGGGGCGGGCTGGACCCGAGACTGGCCTGCTTGGTCCCAACAAACAATGGTAAAGTTAAGATTTGAAGGTGATAGCTGTGGACAGATCTGTGGATGAAATGTCGATTCTGGCCCAGTCTTTGTGCTTGGACCGGAACCAAGTTCGTTGCCGTTTGGCGTATTGCCGTGATGCGATGATGGCCGCCTCGCGGGCGTCGGCCAATGCCAGGTCGCCTTGTAAATAAGCGATCAATTCGGGTGCGCCAATGGCCTTGGATGATTGGTGTGAGGGGTCCCAATCGGGCAACATGGCCTCTGCTTCGGCCAAGGCACCTGCCTCTAGCATTTGGTCAAAGCGTCGCGTGATCCGGTCGTTCAGCCAGTCGACAGGCACATCGAGCGTGATCCGCACCGCGTCGGTTGGGTGTAATAATGGTGGCGGCGTGGCGTCTTGCCAAGCGGCCATGCTGCGCCCTGTGGCCTGTAATACTTCCCATGCCCGCTGCACGCGCATCCGGTTGTTGATGTCGATCCGCGCCAATGTTTGGCCGTCCAGCTCTTGTAATAGCATTGAAAGTGGAATTTCGTTACCGGCGGTGCGCAGTGCGACCGGCGTCGGCGGTATCTCCGCCAAGCCGTGTGTGAGCGCCATAAAGTTCAACCCTGTGCCACCCACAATGATGGGGCGTTTACCAGCCAGCAATGGTGTGACATCGCGCAGCCAATGGCCGGTGGAGTAGGGCGCATCATAAGGGATATGACCGTAAAGCGCGTGATCTGCCTGTGCCAATTCCGTATCATCGGGCCGCGCCGTCAGTATCCGCCACCCGTCGTAGACCTGCAGGGCGTCCGCGTTGACCACCACGCCGCCCTGAGATTTTGCGATATGCAGTGCCAGCGCAGATTTGCCGGACGCTGTTGGTCCTGCGATCAAAACGGGTGTGGTGGGGGAAATTGCAATCATGAGGGTGCTCTTACCTTTATCATCGCGCGTAATCTAGATTTTTTGCGCAAAACCTCGCCGATGCCGGATTGTATCTGGGGCGAAATTCAGCCATTTTAGCACAGGTTCACATCTCAATGCGCAAAGGGGCAGCACATGGCCGAGACCGGACAAAAATCGTACAAACGGGTAATGCTTAAGATTTCAGGCGAGGCCTTGATGGGCGATACCGCTTTTGGTTTGCATCCCCCCACTGTGCAGCGCATCGCACGCGAAGTGAAAATCGTGCACGACATGGGTGTCGAGATTTGTATGGTCATCGGCGGTGGTAACATTTTCCGCGGCTTGCAGGGCTCTGCTCAGGGGATGGAGCGCACGACGGCTGACTACATGGGCATGCTTGCCACGGTGATGAACGCGCTGGCGATGCAGTCTGCGCTTGAAGAACTGAATGTTCACACCCGCGTTATTTCTGCCATCACGATGAACGAAGTCGCAGAGCCATATATTCGCCGCCGCGCCGTACGCCACCTTGAGAAAAAGCGTGTTTGCATCTTTGCTGCCGGCACGGGTAATCCATATTTCACAACCGATACTGCCGCGACGCTGCGCGCGAATGAAATGGCCTGCGAAGCCATATTTAAGGGCACAAAGGTTGATGGCGTTTACGACAAAGACCCTGCCAAGCACGCGGATGCGGTCCGCTATACAGACGTCACCTATGACGAAGTGTTGCAAAAGCATCTGGGTGTCATGGACGCCTCTGCTATCGCCTTGGCGCGTGACAACAACCTGCCGATCATTGTCTTTAGCCTTGATGAACCGGGTGGCTTCAAAGGTATTCTGGCGGGTGAAGGCACCTATACCCGCGTGACAGGTTAGGCGCGCTTTCGCCAAAATGACGAAAAACTGCGCAACTTCCCTTTGGGGTTGTACGTGAACTGACTATACATTTGGTCAATACCTGCGTTATAGCAGGGAAAATCAATTTGATCCCGTAAAGGGGAGAGCAGAGAACTATGTCCGACGATTTTATGCTTGATACAGACGATCTTGAGCGCCGTATGGACGGTGCTATTGCAAACCTACGTGTTGAACTGGCGTCTTTGCGCACCGGTCGCGCGTCTGGGTCCATGTTGGAACCGATCTTGGTGGATGCTTACGGCTCCATGACGCCGATCAACCAAGTGGGCACCGTCAACGTTCCTGAACCCCGCATGGTCACGATCAACGTGTGGGACAAAGGTCTTGTTGGTAAGGTTGAAAAGGCCATCCGCGAAAGCGGTTTGGGCATCAACCCGCAGCTTAATGGTACGATCATTATGCTGCCGATCCCTGAATTGAACGAAGAACGCCGCCGCGAGCTGACCAAAGTTGCCGCCCAATATGCCGAAAGTGGCCGTGTTTCGGTGCGTAACCTGCGCCGCGACGGCATGGACCAGATCAAAAAGGCGAAAGCCGACGGTCTGGGCGAAGACGACCAGAAGTTCTGGGAAAGTGCTGTGCAGGAAATCACGGACGCGCATATCAAGAAGGTTGATGAAACCCTTGAGAACAAACAAGCCGAGATCATGCAAGTCTGACCCAAAGGGAGGCCGCGAATATGGCCAAGGACATCAACGAGATCCAAGGCGGCCCCGATCACGTGGCCATCATTATGGATGGCAATGGCCGGTGGGCTACGCAGCGCGGTCGTCCGCGATTGCTTGGCCACCATGCGGGTGCCCGCCGCGTCCGCGAGATGGTTGAAGCTTGTCCAGACTTTGGCGTTAAGTATCTGACAATATTTGCTTTTTCGACTGAAAATTGGAAGCGTACCCAATCCGAAGTTGCGGGGCTGATGAAGCTGTTTCGCCGCTACATTGAGCGTGAAACCAAGGCCTTATTCAAAGACGGTGTGCGCGTTCGCTTTATCGGGGACCGTCAAAAGCTGGACGATAAACTGGTGTCGTTGATGGATAACCTCGAGCTTTACACGTCTGGCAACGACAAGGTTCACCTGACGATTGCTTTGAACTATGGCGGTCGTGACGAAGTGACCCGCGCAGCCCAGCGTTTGGCGTTTGAGGTCGAGCAGGGTCGTTTATCGCACAAAGATGTTGATGCGGAAACGCTGGCGAAGTTCCTAGATACGCGTTTCTTGCCAGATCCGGATTTGGTTATTCGCACCAGTGGCGAGGCCCGCATCAGTAATTTTCTGCTTTGGCAGTCCGCATATGCCGAATACGAATTTGTCGACACGCTTTGGCCGGATTTCACGGCTGAAGAGTTCGGAAAAATCCTGTCAAATTATGGCAATCGAGAGCGCCGCTTTGGCGCGGTGTCGGTATAATCTGTGGCTGATCCTATAAAAACCAGTAGCTGGGATGATCTGATGGTTCGGATCGTATCCGGTATTGCGATGACCGTGGTCGGCGCAATCGGCATCGTGCTCGGCGGTGTTTGGTTCCAAATGCTTGTGGTGTTTGTCACTGCTGTGATGATCTGGGAGCTTTGGATGATGATCGCGCCGGATCGTCCAACACCGGGGATGCTGATGGCCGCATTGACCGCATCTGTCATGTCCGGTCAGCTCGCGTTAACCGAGACATGGGCCTTTGCATTGTTTTTGATCGTGCCCATCGTGGGTGTCAGTCAGATAAAAGTCGAGCGTCGTGCATTTTTTCTGTTCGCTCTGGCCATTCCAGTGGCCGGATATGGATTGATCCATTTTCGCGTGGATTACGGGTTTGTTTGGCTACTTTGGTTGATGTCTGTTGTTATTGTGACCGATGTTTTCGGATACTTTGCTGGGCGCACTTTGGGTGGTCCGAAATTCTGGCCATCAATTAGCCCCAAGAAAACATGGTCCGGCACGACCGCGGGCTGGGTTGGAGCCGGGATTGTGGGCTTTATCTTTACCTTGTTCACCAACGCTGGTTTGCCGATCATCGTCATGTCGATGGTGTTATCGTTTGCCAGCCAGCTGGGTGATATTTCCGAAAGCGCATTAAAACGCCGGATGAATGCCAAGGACAGTTCGACGCTCATTCCTGGCCATGGTGGGCTGTTTGACCGCTTTGATGCGCTGCTTGGGGCTGCATTGTTTATGCTGGTCGCCGCCGCATTGTTTGACATACCCGGTGTCAATTTTTGAGACGTGTCACTGTTTTCGGCGCAACAGGATCTGTCGGGCAAAGTGCCCTTGATCTGATTGCGCGTGCGCCTGATGACTATGATGTTGTTGCATTGACGGGTGGTCGTAATATCGCGCAGCTTGCCAAGGACGCGATTGCGTTAAACGCGGATGTGGCTGTCACCTGTCATGATGAATTACTGAATGATCTAAAAGACTTGCTGGCTGGAACGAATGTAGATGTCGCCAGTGGAGATGCGGCAATTGCCGAGGCCGCAAGCCGGCCTGCTGATTGGACGTTGTCTGCGATTGTGGGGGCCGCTGGTCTTGTTCCGGGCCTGAAGGCGTTAGAGCAAGGCCAGACATTGGCGCTGGCCAATAAGGAATCTTTGGTGACGGCTGGTCCGTTGTTGATGGCAACCGCAGCAGCGCATGGCGCCACTATTTTACCGGTCGACAGCGAACATTCTGCCGTCTTCCAAGCCCTTGTTGGTGAGGACATGGCCGCAGTAGAGCGGATTATCATTACCGCCTCCGGTGGGGCGTTTCGCGATTGGTCGCTGGATGATCTGGCGGGGGCCACTTTGGCTCAGGCATCATCGCACCCCAATTGGGATATGGGCCAGCGGATCACTGTTGATAGCGCGTCCATGTTTAACAAGGGTATGGAGCTGATTGAAACCAAAGAGTTTTTTGGAATTGATCCGGCTAAGATTGAAGTGCTTGTGCACCGTGAAAGCCTTATTCACGCGCTGGTTGGTTTTGCCGATGGTGCGTTGATGGCCCATGTCGGGCCGCCTGATATGCGCCACGCGATTGGCTATGCGTTGCACTGGCCTGCGCGGGGTCATGTGCCTGTCGAACGGCTTGATCTGGCGAAAATCGGATCGCTGAGTTTCGAGCACCCTGATCCGGTCCGGTTTCCTGCGTTGCGGCTGGCCGCTGATGTCATGGAGATGGGCGGGCTTGCGGGAGCCGTTTTCAACGCAGCCAAGGAACGCGCGCTGGACCTGTTTATCGATGGCCGTATCGGGTTTTTGGACATGGCCCGTATTGTCGAGATGACACTTGACAAAATGTCGGCCAATGAGGGGCTGCAAAATGCCCAGATTAGCCTAGATAATGTAATGCAAATTGATGTTTTGTCGCGTATTCGTGCCGATGAAGCCGTCGTAAAGCTGGGATAAAGTTTTGGATTTTTCGCAAGTATTGCCGTCACTGGGTGGCACTGCCTTTACGTTGATCGCATTTGTGGTCGCGTTGTCGATCATCGTGGCGATCCATGAATATGGACATTACATTGTGGGGCGCTGGTGCGGCATCCATGCAGAAGTGTTCAGCCTTGGATTTGGTCCGGTGCTTGCATCCCGCACGGACAAGCACGGCACCAAATGGCAGCTCGCTGCGCTGCCATTTGGCGGCTACGTCCGGTTTCTGGGGGATGCGAATGCCGCTGGCGTCGGTGACACTGGCGAGGTGCCGCAAGCAGATCAGCGCCGGTCAATGCATGGCGCCCCGCTTTGGGCCCGTGCGTTGACGGTTTTGGCCGGACCTGTGTTCAACTTCATCCTGGCCGTGTTCATTTTTGCAGGCGGGTCCATGCTGAATGGCAGCCTGACCGATCCGTTGACGTTCGAAGAGGGCCGCGACTTGCCCGCGCCATTCATATCCGAGCTGCAGGCTGGTGATCAGTTGATTACGGTGCAGGGTGTCGCATTTGGTGGCGAAACATCGATCATCGACCAATTGCCTGTTCAGGCCACATTAAACTACGGTATTGTGCGCGGTGGTCGGTCTATGACCGTCAAGGGCCCGTATCTGATGCCGCCTGCTGCGTCAGGCATCACACCACGGTCTGCCGCCGATGATGCAGGTTTGCGTAAAGACGATGTCATTGTTGCCGTTGATGATACACCGGTGGTTGCGTTTGACGAGCTGATTGCGGCGGTAAAGGCCGCTGATGGATCGCCTTTGGACCTTGATGTTTGGCGTGCGGGGGAATTCGTTGAGGTTACGCTATCTCCGCGCCGCGTTGATCTGCCGCTGCCCGAGGGTGGGTTTGAAACCCGGTGGTTAATTGGCGTATCCGGAGAGCCGTTCTTTACCGCTGCTACTGACAGACTTGGCCCTTGGGAATCGCTGACCAACGGCGTGTCGATGTTGAACCGGATTCTGACGTCGTCGCTGTCAGGCATGTGGCATATTGCGTCTGGCAAAATTTCAAGCTGTAACCTGTCCGGTCCAGTGGCGATTGCACAGACCAGCGGGTCGATGGCGTCTCAGGGGGCCACCGATTTCATTTGGTTCCTTGGTATGTTGTCGGCGGCTGTTGGCATGATCAATCTGTTCCCGATCCCAGTCTTGGACGGCGGACATTTGGTATTTCACGCCTACGAGGCGGTGTTTCGCCGCAAACCATCCGAGAAGGCGTTCAATGCACTTGTGTTGATCGGTGTCGCACTTATCGGCACCATGATGGTCTTTGCTTTGCTGAACGATTTGGTCCTTTGTCCTTAATTGGGACATGGGCTTGCCACAATCGTGCCATGATTGACCCGTAGATATTTGGTATCGCAAAAGGAGTGATACGAGATGCAAACGCTAAGCAGTGGTTACAAAGGTCTGTCTTTTCTGGTCAGCTTGAATGTTGATCGTTTGATGATGATCGCAGCGCTTGTTGCAGCACTTTATGTCGGGTCTTACATCGCGCTGATCTAACGTCTGTGACGGTCCTAACGATACACACAAAAACGCGCCCAATGTGGCGCGTTTGTTCGTTTTGACATCGCCCTCTAGAATGGGTAACTCATGGGGTAATTGGGATGTTAAAACAGGCGATTAAAATGAACAGTGTCCAAACACGCGCTGCCGCGCACAACGCGTCGCTCATGCAGCGCCTTTTATTCGTTTTGTTTATGGGGTTTGCGGCGATTTTCGCCTCTCAATCCAATGCCCAATCGTTTGTCTTTACGGCAGTACAAATCGACGGAAACCAACGCGTTGAGGATGGAACGATCCTGTCTTTCGCGGGAATCAGCCGTGGCCCCCCCGTTAGTGCGGGCGAATTGAACGATGCAGCGCAGCGTATTCGCAATTCAGGTTTGTTTGAAAACGTGGATGTGACCCCGCGTGGCAGCACTCTTGTGATTAATGTGACCGAATGGCCGACCGTGAACCGCATCAGCGTTGAAGGTAACTCCAAGGTGCGCGATGCTGAGCTGTTGAGCGTTGTTCAATCCCAAATGCGTCGGGTATATTCCCCCGAACAGGCAGAGCGTGACACCGCCGCCATTTCCCAGGTTTACGCCAGCAAAGGCCGGATAAACGCAATTGTCCGCCCAAGTATCATCCGCCGTTCAGACAACCGCGTCGATCTTGTCTTCACTGTCGTTGAGGCAGGCGTGACCGAGATTGAGCGCATCTCGTTTGTTGGGAACCGCACCTATTCCGAAGGTCGCCTGCGCCGTGTGCTGGAGACCAAGCAAGCGGGTATTCTGCGTGCCATCATTTCGCGTGACACGTTTGTCGAGGACCGGATCGCATTTGATCGCCGCGCTCTGACTGATTTTTACCAGTCCCGCGGTTATGTCGACTTTCAAGTACAGAACGTAGACGTGGCTTTGACCCGTGAACGTGATGCCTATTTGGTGACGTTCAATGTGCAAGAGGGCCAGAAGTTCACATTTGGTAACGTCACAGTCACGAGCGAGATTGCTGAAGCTGATGCGCAGGTATTCCGGGACGCGCTGAAATTGCGGGCAGGGGTCGTTTATTCTCCGGCGCTAGTTGATCGCGAGATTGCGCGTCTAGAACGGTTGGCGCTGCGCCTTGGTCTGAATTTTGTGCAAGTTGATCCGCGTGTCACCCGCAACGACCGTAATCTGTCCTTGGATATGGAATTTGCACTGGTCCGTGGTCAGCGTATCTTCGTTGAACGCATTGATATTGAAGGCAACAACACGACCCTTGACCGTGTCGTCCGCAATCAGTTCCGCGTTGTAGAAGGTGATCCGTTTAACCCACGGTCGATCCGCGAAAGCGCCGAACGTATCCGTGCGCTTGGCTTTTTTAACAATGCCAGCGTCGACGCCCGTGAAGGGTCGTCCGCCAATCAGGTCATCATCGATGTGGACGTCGAAGAAGGTAACACAGGGTCGCTGTCGTTTGGTGCCAATTACAACTCTGACACGGGCCTTGGCCTGATCGCGTCTTTCCGTCAAAGCAACTTCCTCGGTCGTGGCCAAGCGGTCAATTTCCAGCTGTCGACTGCTGAAACCAACCGCGTGTTTTCATTCAGCTTTCAAGAGCCACAGTTCTTGGGCCGTGATCTTGGGTTCGGGCTGGATCTGGATTACAGCACAACAGACAACGAAAATGCGCTCTATGATACGGAAACGTTCCGGTTTAAGCCGTCGCTGACATTCCCTGTAAGCGAAAATGGTCGTTTGCAGTTGTTCTATGCTTATAACTATGAAGACATCACGGATGTTGGCGACAACGCCAGCCAGTTGATCAAGGACGATGCAGAACTTGGTGGTATTGGGTCGTCGTCTGTCGGGTATACCTACAGCTTTGACACACGTCGCACGGGGTTGAATACGAACGCCGGTGTTGTGCTCCGTTTTGGTCAAGAATTTGGTTTTGGCGATGCGCAATACGTCAAGACAACGGCATTGGCAGCTGCCGAAACGAAGGTGCTGAACGAAGAAGTCACCCTGCGCGCCACGATTGAAGGCGGCTATTTGGATTATTCCAAAGAACAAAGCCGGATTACGGATCGCTTTTTCTTAGGGAGCCGTCTGATGCGCGGGTTCGAACCGGGGGGCATTGGTCCACGGGATGAAGGTTCAGACGACGCACTTGGCGGCAACGTTTTTGCGGTTGCCCGTCTTGAAGCAGAGTTCCCCATTGGGCTGCCAAGCGAATACGGCATCTCGGGCGGTGCGTTCATCGATTATGGCTCGGTTTGGGACATTGGCCGTGACCCTGGGGGGGTATCTGTTCTGTACAATGACTTCACCGGCCGTACGGTCGCTGGTTTGTCAGTGTTCTGGGACACGCCAATCGGTCCGCTGCGTTTCAACTTTACCGAAGCTCTTGATGCGCAAGAGTTCGACAATACCAAAGCCTTTGACGTGACGATTTCGACGAGCTTCTGATGCTGCGATTGCTATCAGTCGGATGTGTGTTGATTGGGCTTGCAGGTCAGCTGCAGGCCCAAGACAACACGCCGTCGGGTGCCCCGATGACGGGCGTCGTTGTCGTTGATACGGACGAATTGTACCGCGCCACTTTGATGGGTCAGCGTATGGTCGCAGACCTCGATGAACGTGCGCGTGCATTGCAGTCCGAGAATGACGAAATTACCAAGGCTTTGACCGCAGAAGAACGGTCACTGACCGACCGGCGCCCGACGCTGGACCCAGAGGTGTTTCGCGCGCAGGCCGCCGAGTTCGACATGCGTGTCCAAGGCATTCGTCGCACCCGTGACGCGGCCATTGCAACGTTCGAAGCAGAGCGGAGCGCCAGTCCACGCCAGTTTCTAGAACTTGTCCGCAATGTTTTGGGCGAGTTGATGCTGGAACGGGGTGCGGTTGCGGTATTGGACCAGCGCCTTGTGTTTCTCAGTCTCGGCACCGTCGATATCACCCAAGATGCGATTGCGCGCATCGATGATACCTTTGGCGATGGTCGTTCGTTGCCCGCGCAGTAGCTGATCCTTGCCGCGTCCTTGACGGTTTGGTAGAGGTGTTAAGCACAAGTTTATCAATGGACCAGACCACATGACCGATACGCCAACCACCGCAGACATCAAGCTGATCCAAAAAATTATCCCACACCGCTATCCGTTTTTGCTGGTGGATAAGGTCCGTGATATCGACGGTCTGAAATCCGCTGTTGGTATTAAGAACGTCACGATGAACGAGCCGCATTTTCAGGGCCATTTTCCGGGAAATCCGATTATGCCAGGTGTCACGATTGTCGAAGCAATGGCACAGACTGCAGCCGTCATGATTGGCACCAGCCTTGGTCTGACGGACGGTAACTTGAACGTCTATTTCATGGCGATTGATAACTGCAAATTCCGCCGCATGGTTGTGCCTGGTGATGTGCTTGAGATGCATCTGACAACCACGCGCGGCAAAGCTGGTGGCAAGGTCTGGAAATTCAAAGGCGTTGCAACCGTTGACGGCGACCTCGCTGCTGAAGCAGAGTTTACAGCCATGATGGATTTGAAAACCTGATGGGCATGATCCACCCCTCGGCTGTGATCGAAGATGGCGCGGTCATTGGTGATGGCTGCCAGATCGGCCCGTTTTGCGTGATTGGCGCGGATGTCGTGCTCGGCCTGAGGGTGGAGTTGAAATCGCATGTCGTCGTCACTGGTGACACGCATATCGGCGACGAGACGATTGTATTCCCGTTTTCGGTCATTGGTGAAATCCCGCAGGATTTGAAGTTTGGTGGTGAAAAAACCCGTCTGCGCATCGGCAAACGTAACCGTATTCGCGAACATGTCACGATGAACACCGGCACGGCTGGTGGTGGCGCGCAAACCCGCGTGGGCGATGATGGATTGTTCATGGCCGGTTGCCATATCGCCCATGATGCCCAGATTGGGGACCGTGTGATTGTTGTGAATTCAAGCGCTGTCGCGGGTCACTGTATTATCGAAGACGACGTGATCATTGGCGGGTTGTGCGGTATTCACCAGTGGGTGCGTGTCGGGCAGGGTGCTATTATTGGTGCGCTGTCGATGGTCACAAATGATGTGGTCCCGCATGGTTTGGTCATGGGCCCGCGTGGCAAGCTTGATGGTTTGAACCTCATTGGCCTCAAGCGAAAAGGCGTTGCCCGCACCGACATTACCGCCCTGCGCGCGGCGTTTCAGATGCTGAAAGACGGCGAAGGTACCTTTCACGATCGTGCCGCCCGCTTGGCGGACGAATCTGACAGCGCGTATGTTCAACAGATGGTTGCGTTTATCATGGGTGATACCGACCGCAATTTCCTGACCCCAAGCTGATGTTGGCGCTGGTTGCTGGTACGGGTGCTTTGCCGCCCGCGATTATATCTGCTTTTCCTGATGCATTGGTTTGTGCGCTAGACGGATTTACGCCCGATATTCCTGTCGCGCTCTCGTTCCGGTTGGAACATTTGGGCAGCTTTCTGGCTAAATTGACAGATCGTGGCGTGACCCAAGTCTGCTTTGCCGGTGCGGTCCAGCGCCCGTCGGTTGATCCTGCCCAAATTGATGCTGCAACTTTGCCTTTGGTCCCCGTGATCAAAGCCGCGATGTCCAAGGGTGATGATGGTGCCCTGCGCGCCATCATGCAGCTGTTCGAGGCCCACGGGCTGCAAATGGTCGCGGCCCACGATTTAGTTCCGGAATTACTGCCTGTCGCGGGCGTTCTCACATCTGCAAAACCCGATGCCGACATGATGGCAGAGGCTGTGTTGGGCGAACGTGTCGTGGCCAAGCTTGGCAATCTTGATCGCGGGCAGGCCTGTGTCATTCAAGGCGCTAAGTTGCTGGCCGAAGAGGGGCCAGGCGGCACTGACGCCATGCTTGGTAGTGTGCGTGCGCAGGGCGGTATTTTGTATAAAGCCCCCAAACCCAACCAAGACCGCCGTGCCGATTTACCGGTGATCGGGATTGGCACGGCGCATGCTGTGATTGCGGCTGGGCTGGACGGTATCGTCGTGACCGCAGGCGGCGTGATGGTCTTGGACCGTGATGCGGTTGTTGCTGCAATGGATGCGGCTGGCAAAGTCGTTTGGGTGCGCCCCGAGACAGAAGGCTGATGCGCGTTTTCGTGATCGCAGGCGAGACGTCTGGTGATAAACTGGGGGCGGCCTTGATGGCTGGTCTAACTGGTTTGACGGATGTCACATTCGACGGTGTCGGTGGCCCGCTTATGGCTGAACAAGGGCTGGTTAGCCGCTTTCCAATGGATGAACTGTCCGTCATGGGGTTGGCAGAGATTTTGCCAAAATACCGTGCGCTGAGGGCCCGTGTGCATCAGATGGCCCAAGCCGTATTGGAGAGCAAACCAGACGTCTTGATCACGATTGATAGCCCTGATTTTTGTCTGCGTGTGGCCAAGTTGGTCAAAGCGCAGTCAGATATGCGATGTGTACATTATGTGGCTCCGACGGTGTGGGCGTGGCGCCCGAAACGTGCGGCCAAGATGGCTCGCCATATTGATCAGGTCTTGGCGCTGTTCCCGTTTGAGCCACCTTTGATGGAGGCTGCTGGAATGCGCTGCGATTTCGTCGGGCACCCGGTGGTGACTGACCCGATTGCAAGCGGTACGGAGGCTGCGGCATGGGATGGCGACGGCCCGTTAGTGATGGTGTTGCCCGGAAGCCGCCGTGCAGAGATCGCGCGCCTCTTGCCGCGGTTTGGACACGCTGCGGCATTGATTGCGCAGTCCCGTCCTGATGTTCGATTTGCGCTGCCGACAACGGCGAATGTATATGATGCCGTTGTTGCAGGTGTCGCGGATTGGGATGTGCCAGTTCAGGTTCTGACCGCTGATCAAAAAGCAGAAAAGCGCGGCCTGTTTGCAGTGGCTGATGTCGCATTGGCTGCGTCTGGTACGGTGTCGCTTGAGCTGGCGGCAAATGATACGCCGATGGTTATTGCGTATGACATGGCATGGCTCAGCCGGATTATTATCAGCCGGATGTTGCTGGTGGATACGGTCACACTTGTCAATCTGGTCAGCGACAGCCGCGTCATTCCTGAATTCGTGGGCAAGGACTGCTTGGCAGCACCGATTGCGGCCGCAGTTTTGGGCGTTTTAGATGACCCGACTGCACAACATGCCGCGATGGCTATGACGATGGATAAGCTTGGGCGCGGTGGTGATCCTCCGGGTGTGCGGGCTGCTAGGGCCGTTTTAGACGGGATAGCAAGCGCCCGTCGAGGATGATCAGCCCGAGGGCGAGCAGTCCGAAACCTGTGTAGGCGCGCAGTGGCAGGGCTTCGTCCAACACCACGGCCCCGAGAATAATCGCGACGGGCGCGACCATAAGCGTGCAAAGCATCAGGTTGCCTGATCCTGCCATGCGTAGCACACGGTAATAAAGCAAGTAGGCCAGCGCCGTGGCGATGACTGCGTAGTATCCGATGGCGGCCCAAGTGGCGGGTTGCAGTGCAAGGCTGATCGGCCCTTCAACCATCCATGCGAGCGGAATCATCACGAGGCTGGATCCAGTGACCATGCCAGCCGCCGCGATCTGCGGTGGCAGGTGCCCAAGCGTTTTGCGTGCCCAGACGCCTGCAAGCGCATACGATATCGTACCGCCAATCACCGCGAGCTGTCCAAGGCTACGTAAGTCAAAGTTCGCGAGCGATGACAGTCCGATAGCGGTTGCCACACCAAAAAACCCAAGTATGACGCCGATGGCTTTGCGCAGGGACAGACGTTCATCTGCAAAAAAGATCGCCGCTGCGATGACCCCAAAGATCGCCGTCGCGGCATTCAGGATCGATGTGAGGCCGGATTCAATATGCAGTTGCCCCCATGCCATAAGCGAGAATGGGATCACGTTGTTGAGGATACCCATAAGCAGAAATGCCCCCCAAATACGCGGATCGCGCGGGACGGGCAGGCGACTAATAACGACGTAGGCCCACAGGATCAGCATTGCCCAGCCTGTGCGGTGTGCCACGGCAGTAAGGGGGCCGATTTCATTCAAGGCCACGCGGACCGATAGGAACGAGCCGCCCCAGATAAAGGCAAGGATCAGCAGTTCCAGCCATGCTTGGGACGAGATGGTTTTTTGTGTTTGCATCATACGGGACTAGTCGCTTGTGCAGAGGGCCAGTGCAACCCGTATCTTGCGCAACAAAAAAGCCCCGCCGGTTAGAGCAGGGCTTTTGTTCGATATGTGTGAAAAGCTTAGTAGTTGTAAGCAACTTTCAGACCAACAGCGACTGCGCTGTTGTCAGTGAATTCTGCACCTAGCAGTTCAGTGATTGCATCACCTGCCATGATGTAGCGCACGCCGCCTGTCAGCTCTATGCCATTGTCCATGGTGTATGTACCGCCCAAGCCGATGCTTTTGTTGCCATCGGTTGGGGACAGGTTGCTGACGTCTCCACCTTGTGCTGCCTCATACCCAATAGACAAAGCGCCGGAGAAGCTGTCAGAAAACTTGCGTCCTACACCAAGCGTGTAGCTAACGGTGTCTTCGTCGTAAGAAATCAGATTGCCATCGAGCAGATCGGTAATATCGGCATTGGACCATTTCGCCCAACGCACCGAACCAAACACAAGTGTGTCTGCGGCAACGCCAGATTGGAAATCCAAGTTAAGAGATTCTGGCATGCGCACGTCAAGGTCGCCAACAGACCCGTCAAGTTCCAGATCGATCGCGCTGCTATAGGTCAGTGCAACACGCAGTGCGATTTCAGGGCGTTCATATGCAACACCAGCCACATAACCCGCACCCGAACCCGACTAGTACGTCGATGTGTACTGCGTTGGTGCAGACCGCGTGTAGTCGCCGCTTGCGGTCAGATAACGCGGACCAAAATGGACACTTAGGTTTTCGGAGAATTTGTAACGTCCTACTACTGTGACTGATACAGAGTCGACATTTGCTGATGTAGCGTCAGAAATCGGGTTTTCACCAAGCGGATAGCCCGGGTCGACGTTCGAATAATCAACTGCAGCGCCAAAAGGCTGATCGATGATGACTGCCAAGGACACCTTGTCGTCAAGATCGGCTTTGTAAGCCAAACCAGCTACCCCGTAAGCAGGTGCAACACTGACTGACGACACTGTGCCAGCGCCGACTGTGCCCGTGACGCTTGGCGTCACGTAGCCATAGCTAAGTTCGACGTAGCGGCCGTCTTCGAAGATTGCGCCGATGCTTTGGCCTGAGCGGTCAATGCCCCCTGCTGTTGCTGCGGTTGTGGTCAGCATCAAAGCTGCGCCTATTGTCAGAATATTTTTCATGTCTCCATCCCTGTCATGAAAAGTTGCGGTTGTTATAGGATAAAAAGGTGTCGCACTTTGCGTCAATTAATGACGCCACGTCAGTAGTTTTACTGGTGCTAAGTTGGCGCTGATTGCAGCCAAACCGTAACAAAAATACACTGCTATTTCGCCGGTTTGGATTGACCAAACCGTATATTGACGTAGTTGGCCGCGAATATCAGCGCGCCGCCAAGTATCACCAAGGAATCGATTGGTTCGTTGTACAGCATGATTCCCACCACTGCGATGATCGGAAGCCGCACAAAATCCATCGGCATCACGATTGTCGCGGGTGCGATTGAAAGCGCAGTTGTCAGGCAAAAATGCGCAATCAGTCCCGCAAACCCGATACCGATCACCCACGGCAATGTTGTAAGCGACGGCAGTGCGATGTGCCCGTCATATCCTGCCGCGACCAACCCAAATAGGGCTTGCATGCCTGTGAGAAAGAATAAAATGCAGGTGATTGTCTCGGTCCGCGTGAGTTTGCGTGTGAAGATGGCCGTGAAGCCAAACGCGACGGCACAAAGTGCTGCCGCGATGAGGCCGGGGCTGATGGTCGCCGAGCCGGGCCGCGCAACAATCAGGATTCCGACAAAGCCAATGCAGGCAGAGATGGCCCCGATTGGTGTGATTTTTTCGCGTAATATGAGCGGCGAAAGCATGATCACCCAGATTGGTGTTGTAAATTCTAATGCGAAAACTTGGGCCAGCGGGATCACAGTGATCGCATAGAACCACAGGTTTTGCCCAGAAAAATGCGCCAAATTGCGAATGCTGTGAAGGCCCACATGTGCAAGTCGGATTTGTCCCAAAGTGCCAACCGTTTTCCCAACGACAAGCACAAGAACGAATCCGACGCAGGACCGGTAGAACATGATTTCAAATGTATCGAGATCCAAGGCAGCTGCGCGCCCCGCAATTGCCATTGACGTAAACGCCAGAATTGCACCGATCATCCAAATTGCTGCACGAAGTGTCGGTTGCATGGACACTCCTAGCGCCTATACTACATGAGGAAGGTCAAATAAGGTTTTGATATATAACCTTATTCCCATTCAATGGTCCCGGGAGGTTTTGATGTGATGTCAAGCGTCACGCGGTTGATGCCTTGGACTTCGTTGATGATCCGCGTCGCGGTTTCACCAAGGAACTCGTGGGTGAACGGATAGTAGTCCGCTGTCATGCCATCGACGGATGTGACCGCACGCAGGGCGCAGGCAAAATCATACGTCCGGTCATCGCCCATGACGCCAACAGTGCGCACTGGCAGGATCGCCACGAAGGCTTGCCAGATTTCATCATACAGCCCGTGTTTGCGGATTTGGTCGATATAGACCGCGTCTGCCTTGCGCAGGATGTCCAGTTTTTCGCGGGTTATCTCGCCGGGGCAACGGATCGCAAGGCCGGGGCCGGGGAACGGGTGCCGCCCGATGAACGATGCTGGCAAGCCAAGTTCAACGCCCAAAGCGCGTACTTCGTCTTTGAACAATTCGCGCAGTGGTTCGACCAATTTGAGGCCCATTTTTTCAGGCAAACCGCCGACATTGTGGTGACTTTTAATTGTGACAGATGGTCCGCCGCTAAACGAAACGGATTCGATCACATCTGGATAAAGCGTCCCCTGAGCCAAGAATTCGGCCCCGTCGATGGTGTTTGCATGTTTCTGGAACACATCGATAAACAGTTTTCCGATGATCTTGCGTTTGGTTTCGGGGTCCGATTGCCCGTCCAGTTCGCCCAAGAACAATTCTTGCTCGTCTGCATAGATCAACGGAATATTATAGTTTTCACGGAACATTTTGAGGACGCCTTCGGCCTCGTCCTGCCGCAGCAACCCGTTGTTCACGAAAACGCAGGTCAATTGGTCGCCGATTGCCTCGTGGATCAGCACAGCAGCCACGGACGAATCAACGCCGCCAGATAGCCCACAGATAACCTGCTTGTCGCCAACTTGTTCGCGGATTGCGGCGATCGCCTGTTCACGGTAGGCGCTCATAGTCCAATCGCCTGAGAAACCAGCGATGCGGACGAAATTTTCGTACAGTTTCGCGCCGTTTGGTGTGTGGTGCACCTCTGGGTGGAATTGGACGGCATAGAAGTTGCGTGACACATCAGCTGTGATCGCGAATGGCGCATTTGGGGAGGTGCCGTAGACCTCGAACCCAGGTGCGATCACGGAAACATGGTCGCCGTGGCTCATCCAGACTTGTTCCTTTTCCGATGCAAACCAATCGTCTAGCAGGGAAAGTTCATTCAGCGGCGTCACAAACGCGCGCCCAAATTCTGCGGTGCCATGCCCACGGTCAACCTGACCGCCAAGCTGCTGCATCATGGTTTGTTGGCCATAGCAGATCCCGAGAACAGGGACGCCCAAGTCGAACACAGATTGCGGTGCGCGCGGAGAGCCTTCGCGCGTCACGCTATCGGGGCCACCCGAAAGAATGACCGCTTTGGGTGCAAATGCGGTCAGAAATGCGTCGTCCACGACTTGGTAAGGGTGAATTTCGCAATAGACATTCAGCTCCCGCAAGCGTCGCGCAATAAGCTGCGTTACTTGGCTGCCGAAGTCGATGATCAGAAGGCGTTCGTGTGTCTGTATATCCATAATGCCGTTTAACCCTGACAGGCGTCGGTGTGCAAGACTGCCCGATGTCGCTTTTGCGTCGCAAGCGACGTTAATTCTGGGTGGTTTCGTTTGCAGGGCGGTTAAAACAGCCACAAGCGATTCATTTCTTGGGGACATCTCATGTCAGACACAGCAGCAACACCAGCCCGTCGTACACGCGGAGGCGGCGGAGCAGCCCGCCGCGCAGAGCGTACAGCCGTCAGCGTCGAGACAGCCAAGTACATCGAGCGGAACATTCCAAACTTTGAAGTTTTGGACGACGCCGCACTGGATTTGATCGAAAAGAACGCTGAAACGGTTTTGGCCGAGATCGGTGTGATGTTTGTTGATAGCCCCGAAGCGCTTGCGCGTTGGAAAGCGGCTGGTGCCGAAATTGACGGCGAGCGTGTCCGCATTCCACGTGGCTTGGCCCGCAAATTGTGTTCAACGGCCCCGTCCCAGTTTACACAATGCGCCCGTAACCCTGAGCGCAACGTCGAGATCGGCGGCAAGAACCTGGTGTTGGCCCCCGTTTACGGCCCGCCGTTTGTGCGTGATGCCGAAGGTGGTCGCCGTTATGCCACCATGGCTGATTTCGAAAAGTTCGTGAAACTGGGCTATATGTCCAAGTGGTTGCATCATTCTGGTGGCACGGTTTGCGAACCAACGGATGTGCCGGTGAACAAACGTCACCTTGATATGTTGCTCGCCCATATGACCTTGTCGGATAAGCCGTTTATGGGCTCCGTGACGGAACCATCGCGCGCCCAAGACAGTGTTGATATGTGCAACATCCTGTTCGGCGAAGAGTTCGTGCAAAACAACACCGTTATGACGTCGTTGATCAACATTAACAGCCCGCTGACGTTTGACAGCATCATGATGGGCGCATTGGAAGTGTTCGCGACGAACAACCAAGCGTCGATTATCTCGCCGTTTATTGTGGGCGGCGCTATGGCGCCTGTGTCCGTTGCGGGCACATTGACCCAAGTGATGGCCGAAGTGTTGGCTGGCATCGCATATTCCCAGATACTGCGTCCGGGTGCGCCAGTTATCATGGGGACGTTTGTGACGTCGATCGACATGAATTCTGGCGCCCCAACGTTTGGGACGCCAGAAGCTGCGCATATTACATATGGGGCAGGGCAGTTGGCCCGTCGTTTGGGTGTGCCGTACCGGTCTGCCGGGTCGTTCTGCGGGTCCAAACTGCCTGATGCGCAGGCCGCATATGAAACATCGAACAGCCTGCAAATGGGCTTGTTGTCTGGTGTGAACTTTATGTTGCATTCGTGCGGTTGGCTGGAAGGTGGGCTTGTCGCCAGCTTTGAGAAGTTCGTAATGGACGCCGATCAGCTTGGGACGTTGCACCACTTTGCCCGCGGCGTGGACATGTCCGAGGATGCCCAAGCCATGGGTGCGATTGCCGAAGTTGGCCCCGGTGGGCATTATTTGGGCTGCGAGCATACCCAAGCTAACTTTAAGACGGCATTCTGGCGGTCCGATTTGTTTGACTACAAACCATTCGAGACATGGGACGAAGAGGGCGCGCGCGATACGCAAGCCCTTGCGACGATTCGTGTGCAAAAGATGGTTGATACGTATCAGCAACCAACGCTTGATCCCGAGATCGAGGCCCGCCTGCGCGCCTATGTCGCCGATAAGAAAGCGAGCATGCCAGACGCCTTTATGTAGGGTGGCTGGTCGCGTGTAACGTCTGCGCTTCGACCATAATTGCGATCAATGCTTCGACATGGTGGGCCACTGAATAAGTGGCCTGCTTTTTAATGCGATCATCATTCATGATTGCCTCAACTTCGAGCAATTGAACCAATGCGGCTGCAGGCTTAGCGGGTGGATCGCCGCGCAACACACGGCGCAAATGTGTGTTGCGTGTCTAGTCATCAATGCCAAAACGGGCAGCTTTGATTAATAGATCAGGACGGCGCAGTTGAGCGATACGAGTTTGAATATCAAGCATTATATTTCCCCAAATGTTTAGCTGCCATCACATTTGCATGGCTATGAGGGGTGTTGCGCGGACGGCTTTGCAGCGCACGGTCAGCTTACTATTATTTAGAATTTGGTAACTCCCAAGCACCCCTCCGATAACGATGTTGAGGGGTCTACCGTCAGAGCCGTGCGATGATCTGAGATGGTGACAGTGTGAGGGTTTCCAGGATGTTGAGCCCGTGTTTTC
>JAGSGF010000065.1 GCA_023955335.1 Yoonia sp. | reverse complement strand
TTTTAATATCACCTTAAAACCTAAAGCAAGCATGATTTATCGTTAGAGCAAAAAAACAATCAAATATTTGATAATTATCAAATTACACGAGAAAAATTTGTCTAAAACTAAAGTGTTCGATAAAGTTTATTGTTTATACTTGAAATAAGTCAACTTGGTTTAAAATATGAAATCACTCATAATTTTTAAACTCATCCCGCGACACCTCATACCTCTTGCCCGTAAGCATATCCCTCTTAAGCCTTGGCGGCAAATGACTGTAGTGCCGCTCAATCATGCCAATCGACGTTCTCATCTGCACAGCAAGCGCGTGGATATCCATATCAGTACCACCCAGAGATACATCGATGTAAACGCCGCCCAGCTGAGTGCTGCTGTGGAATTGCTCTAGATGCTTCCCACTATCAAAATCACAAGATCTTGAGCCTCATTCTAAGGGTTGGACAATGCCATGTGGCAAAGTAGTGACACAACTTGAAG
Source organism: Yoonia sp. (assembly GCA_023955335.1). GTDB lineage: Bacteria > Pseudomonadota > Alphaproteobacteria > Rhodobacterales > Rhodobacteraceae > Yoonia. Next base: position 10,458 of record JAGSGF010000065.1, on the reverse strand, counting down.
ATAGGCGTGCAAAGTATTGTTTATTTGTTCAAAAATTATTTTATCGGCTGCGTAATAAAGTGGAAAAAATTATGTCTTATCACGCAAAAAATAGCTCAGATTTTGTTGGATTGCGGGTTTTGTTTGGCGGCCGCAAACAAATCGTATGTGACAATGAGAGTGGTCACAGGGTACTGCTTAACATTTGCGACCCTGCGGCGTCAGACGTACAGATTGACGAGGCACTTAAAGAGGGCATCAATTCGCGGAATGTTTTAGGCGGCGTCATGTTGGCGCTTCAGACTCGGAATATTTCAGTCGATTTTGCCAACTGACCCATTTGTGACTGCAGAATCGATATGTTCTGCTAAAGCTGCTGTAACCTTAGATCAACTAAGGACGCGAGGCAGCATGCAACCACTTATTCATAAAGCGTCGGTGAATCTGACGGCAAACAAACTTCCATTGGGTGTATCCCTAAATGATGCAGTAATTTTGTGTCTAAATGATGATGGTAAAATTACCGCTGTTCTAACACTTCCATCTCGACTGCCTTTTGGCATAGGCAAGCCTCGAAAAATTGCATTAGGTACATTAGGACAGCACGCCACCAACCTGATAAAGCCAGCACTCGAAAAATCAGCATACTTGCGGGTACGAGTTGTCGAAATAGAACCCGCTCATTTAAGCCCCGACGGGAAAAACAGTTTACACATATCGGTTTGGGGAGACCCAATGGCTTTGATATTTCATTGATTTAAATCGTCAAACTCATCTCGCGACAGCTCATACCGCTTTCCTGTCAGCATGTCTTTCTTCAAGCGCGGCGTGAGGTGACTGTAGTGCCGCTCAATCATGCCAATGCTTGTGCCCATCTGCACAGCCAGCGCATGTATGTCCATTCCATCGTTGAGCAGCGCAAAGGTCGCGTAGGTGTGACGTAAGCTGTACAGCGTCCTATTCTGACCTGTACGCGGACATGTTATCAGCCCTGTGTCTGTGAGGAACTTGCGGAATGTCTGGTGGATGTTCTTGGATACTGTCCCGTCGGGCAATCTGAACACGGGCAAATCAATGCGCTGCTTTAGCAAGTCTTCAAAAGCGATGTTGCGTATATCCTCACACCGCTCATGGATGCGCTTGAGGTAGTTGATGGTGCCACTGCGGCAGATGATGTCACGTCGCCCAGTTTTACCTGACACGCTCATCTCCAAGTATTGCAGGTCTTTCTCCTCGAACAGCGTCACATGCTTCCACTTGAGGTTTAGCGCTTCTGTGCCGTGGCGCATGCCAGTATTGGCCATGATCAACACATAGTCTCGCATCAAATGACGCATGTCCGTGGGTTTTCCTGATTTGCCTATTGTGATCCAGCTTGGCATCTTGCGGATCATGGTGGCGTATTCTTCCCGGGTAAAGTCAGGGCGTCGTTCACTGCCTTCGCCTTTGTTGGCCAGCATGGGCACATTCTTGTGCGCTAGAAAGCCTCGCGCCACAGCTTCTTCAAGCACACGGTTCATGGCGGAGTTGTGGGTGTTCAGCGTTGATGCCTTGGGCTCACGGCCCATCTTTGCCCTTCGCCACTCGTAGAACTGTTGGATTTTCTCGTAGTTAATACTGGTCACATGCTGTGCGCCAAAGAAGGGGACCAGATAACGCTCGATGCACACTATGTAATCAGCAAACACCTTGCGCCCCAAGCCTGCATCCAGCTGCTTGCGCATGTCCGCGATGGCCAGCTTGGCAACGTCTGAAAACTTCTTGGTGACGATAGGTAGATCGTTTTTGTGACGGAATTTGTATTCCAAAAACGTATCACGAGCATACTCTTTAGCTTCCGCCAAATCGCGCTTGCCCGTGCTGATGCGAATTGTGTGCCCGTCAATGTTAAACGCAGCCTGCCAACGTTTGCTGCGCTCACGACGGTACACACGCACCTCGCCGTCCAGTATCAGATGTGTATCATCCCGCAATTGCCGCATCCAAGCCCCCTACCCTGCAGCAACACTATGGCTCAACCCACCAACAAGTCTACCAAAGTGTGTGTTTGGAGAGTGAACTTTCTGTGGCGCAAATTGCGCGCCGCCACTTTTTATTGATAGGTTTCTGCGAGACACCAAGGGCGGAAACCGGACTTTCCCCGCACTACGCATAGAGGACCGCTACGCGGGACAATGCCGCCGTTCAGTTTACTGCCTTCGCTGACGCAGCATTTATTCGTGAGCGCAGCGTGTTTTTTGCCGTGATGAAGCGCGCATCAAAGAAGCAGCCATTGAAGTTCGGGTGTAGTAACGCTCAGAATATCAAATCGCGATGAACGGTATTTTTTCGGTACCGGTGACATTCGTCGATCATGAAGGCTGATTTAATCATTCTCTATTCAGCGGCTTGCTTGATGATCTGATCATGAGCGTCGGTTTGCAGTGCAGTCCAGTTGTCACTGAACCGGGGTTGATGATGGCTGACGACAGCGCGAGACCAGCCTCAGAGCCGATGCGTTTGGCAGGGATACGGACTGTTGTAAGGGCAGGTTCAATTTCAGCGGATCCTTTAAAATCACCGATACCCGTAATGGAAATATCGTCCGGCACGCGCAATCCGGAAGCCGCGGCCCCGTATAGTGCACCAGTCGCGAGAATGTCATTGCCGCAAATAATTGCTGTGGGCCGATCGGTTCTGTTCAGCAACTTTAAGGTGTCTCGCTTGGAGTCCGAGATGCTATAGACGGTCGTTAGTTGCCAATGGTCCGGCACAGAAACCCCCGCGTCCGTCAATGTTTCCATAACTGCCGAGAAGCGTGCCTGAGCACGGTCATTTCCACGGGTCGGGGGGAACATGCAGGCGATGTCACGGTGGCCTTGAGACAGCAAATGTTCAGCAATCATTGCGCCCGCAGAATTGTTGTCGGACCCGATGCTCGGGTATCGTGTGTCGTCAGCATAATTCCACATTAGAATCGACGGAATAGTCTGGCTGTCGATCAGGCGAAACACCGCATCGTCATGATCCAGACCTGTCAAAACGATCCCGTCCACACGGTGTTCCAGCATCTTTCGCAGGATCGCATATTCGCGCTGTTGATCATATCCGTGCGACGCCAGCAGGATCGTAAAGCCTTGTTCTGCGACTGTATCCGAAAAAGACTGCACCACCTCCGCAAAGATTGCGTGGTCAAGCGTGGGCACGATCACCCCTATCGTTCCGCTGCGAATGCCGTGAATGGTTTGGGCCGCGCGATTGCGAATATAGCCTTGTTTGCGCACCGCCGTTTCGATTCTGCGCCGTGTGACCAGTTTGACCAGTTCAGGGTGGTTGAAATAGCGCGACACCGTCGATGTGGATACGTTTGCGGCTGTCGCAACGGAGACAATATCAGCCTTTTTTTGTTTAATATTAGCCACTTGATGTCCATTCATGAAAACATTTGCAAAACTATTTTCATTGTTTAGCGTCAAAGATCAACTGCAAAGATGGGGAGGCCTCGGCGCTTGGAATTTCTGTACTATATGGGCGACGTGTTCACCCCGATTAATTTCGGGCTGCTGTTGCTGGGCACGATTGGCGGCCTAATCCTTGGCGCAACGCCGGGCCTGTCGCCGACGATGACGGTCGCGTTGATGATTCCGTTCACCTTCAAGCTCGCGCCAGAACAGGGGCTTATCCTGCTGGGTGCCGCTTATACATCAACGGTCGCGGGTGGTGCAGTCAGTGCGATTTTGCTTAAAATTCCGGGCGCACCTGCCAATATTGCGACCACACTGGATGGCCACACGATGGCGCAAAAGGGCGAAGGCGCTAAGGCGTTGCAAATTTCGTTTATTGCATCGGCGATTGGCGGTCTGTTTGGTGTGTTCTTGTTGATTTTCCTGACACCGGTTCTGGCCACATGGGCGCTGGCATTTGGTCCGTCCGAACTGTTCTGGCTCGCCATCTTGGGCGTTACCGTTATCGGCACGCTAGATTCAAGTTCAGTTGTCAAAGGCCTTTTGTCGGGGTGTATTGGGCTTTGGCTTGCCACGATCGGGTTCGACGACATCATGGGCGCGCAACGCTTCATTTTTCATTCTTCCGTCAGCGGCGGCATCAACGTCATTCCTGCGTTGATCGGCCTGTTCGCCATTCCGCAAGTCATCGCAATGTTCGCCAAAGGGCGCTCAAATGTGGATGCCGAGATTATCGTTGTGCAACGCCATCCTATTGGCGACGCCTTTCGCGAAGTGTTTAGCCGCAAACGCGCGCTTGCGATCGGCACTGCCGTAGGGTCGATCATTGGTTTGATCCCCGGAGTGGGCGGGCAGATCGCGGGCCTTGTCGCCTATGATCAGTCCAAAAAGATGAGCCCCGAGAGCGCAAAATTTGGCACGGGACATCCCGAAGGCGTGATAGCTGCAGAGAGCGCAAACAACGCAATGGTTGGCCCGTCTTTGGTGCCCTTACTGACACTGTCGATCCCCGGATCGCCGACGGCTGCCGTGTTATTGGGTGGCTTGTTGATCCACGGTATTTTCCCGGGGCCTGCGCTGTTTACACAATATCCCGAAGTGGTCTGGCCGTTCATCAACTCCATGCTAATTGGACAAATCCTGATGTGTGTGTTTGGTCTTTTGATTGCGGGTTGGGCTGCCAATGTGGCCCGTGTGCCTCGCGCCGTGATGGCCGCCGTAGTCCTTGGGTTGGCGGTGTTCGGCAGCTATTCGGTTGGGCACTCTATGGGGGATGTCTACGTCATGGCCGCGCTTGGTCTGGCGATGTATTTTCTCGAACGGTTCGGGTTTTCTGCGGCACCGCTGGTGCTTGGCCTGATCCTTGGCCCCATCGCAGAAGCCAACTTTATGCAAGGTGCTATGATCGCCAACGCCACGATCGGCCAGATGGCGTATTTCTTCACGGGTTGGTTGAACTGGCTGCTAATTTTGATCGTCGTCGCATCAGTCGGCTATTCGATTTGGATGGAGTTGCGCCAGCGCCGCTACACCACAAAAGAGGATGCGCAAGCATGAATGATCTTCCGCGCACCCAGCACATTATTGCCTCTGGCGCGATTGCCGCCGTGGGTATCACCGTGGCCTATATTAGCTACACTCAAGAGCCTGCCGCGGCGTTCGTGTTTCCACGCCTGATCGCGACGGTGTTTGCGATGCTCGCGATCTGGACTTTCGTGAAAGCCGTAATGGGGCGCACCAAAGTCGGCCAAGGCCTAAGTGGGCAAGACATGCGCAACCTATTGCCCGGCCTGATTGTCACGCTGGTTTATGCGTTCTGGGGGGCCAAAGAACTTGGGTTCTACACCGCCACAACGATCACCTTCTTCATCCTACTTGCCCTGTACGATCCAGCCCCCCACACAGAGGCGAAAACATGGATCAAACGGGTGCTGATTACCGCCGGTTTTATGGCGGTCATGTACGGTCTCTTTGCGATGCTTTTGAATGTGTACACACCGCGAGAGATATTTTCCTGACGCTGCGGGAGGCAGTTTCGGGATGTAAACAAGGGAGAGATAAAATGAAAAAGTGGATAGCAGGCGCTGCACTGGCGCTGACGGCAATGACAGGTTCGGCGATGGCGGAAGGTCACGGCGACTACCCCGAACGCCCGATCATGTTAATGGTCAGCTACGGTGCTGGTGGTGCGACTGATTTTCAAGCCCGTATCGTGACGATGACGGCTGGCAACGAGGACGCGCTGCAAATGCCAGTCGCCATTCTGAATAAAGCGGGTGCAGGTGGCCGTGTCGGTTGGAACTGGCTGGCTCAGGCCGAAGCCGATGGCTACACAATGGGGGCCTACAACGTGCCCCACTTCATCGCCCAGTCCATCGAGGGTGGAGTGGACTATTCCACCGACAGCTTTGAGCCGATTGCAAACTGGGGCGCAGACCCTGCGGTCTTCGTGGTTGGAGCGGACAGCGAGTTTAACTCAATGGCCGATGTCATCGCTTATGCCACCGCCAATCCTGGTGGCCTGACGTTCTCGGGTGCTGGTCTGTTTGTGGGTCACCACATCGCAGCCCTTCAGCTTGAAAAAGCGGCGGGTGTTGAACTGGCATATATCCCGAACAATGCAGGCGGCGCCGGTGCAATGCAGGCCGTGATTGCGGGTGATGTTTTGGGCGGCGTGAACAACCTGTCCGATGCGTTCCGCGCACGCGAAGCTGGTTCTGTCAAAATCCTTGGCGTGTTTGACCTTGAGCGCAATGCGTTCATCGATGATGTGCCGACCATGATAGAACAAGGTTTTGACATCGACAATGCATCCGTGAACTACCGCGGTGTGATGGTACCTGCAGGCACGCCGCAGCCAATCATTGATCACCTCGCGGCAATTGTTCCAACAATGTTCGAAAACGGCCGTGTGGCTTCGCGTATGGCAGCAGGTGGATCACCTTTGCTGGTCATGAACCGCGCGGAAGTGCAGGAGATGTGGGCACAGCGCCAAGTGACGCTTGAGGCGCTTCTGGCCGACCTCTAATTGCTTACCTAAACGAACAACGGCGGGGCTGTATCGCGGCCCCGCCAAACCAAAGGATTTCCCATGACCGCCATTGATTCCATCGCCGAAGACATTGCAGAAGTCGAGGCCATTGTTGTGCGTGCGCGCACTGCACAGGCCGCCTTTGAAGCGGGTGGTTCGCAGGTGTTGTATGACCGCGCCGCCCAAGCCGCCGCATGGGCGATTATGGAACCGAGTCGCAACAAATACCTTGCCGAATTGGCCGTCGAAACAACGGGACTGGGCAATGTGGCGGACAAGATTACCAAGAACCATCGCAAAACGCTCGGGCTGATGCGCGATATCGCGGACGTGACGACTTACGGCATCATCAGCGACGATGCAGCCACAGGCATCACCGAAATCGCGCGCCCGATTGGCGTGATCGGGGCCGTTGTGCCCTCCACCAACCCTGGTGCGACGCCCGCTAACAACATCATCAACGCTCTAAAATGCGGCAACGCCATAATTGTCTCCCCGTCTCCAAAAGGTGTGCCTACGTGCGAGGCTTTGCTGGGTTACATCCACGCAGAGTTCGACAAACTGGGCCTTGATCATGATCTGGTGCAAATGATCCCCGGCCGCGGCTCCAAGGAAAAGACCCAACGTCTGCTGGAGATTGCCGACCTGATCGTGGTGACTGGCAGTCAGAACAATGTGAAACGCGCCTACACCAGCGGTACACCTGCGCTCGCTGTTGGAGCGGGCAATGTCTGTGTGATCATAGATGAAACCGCTGATCTGGCGGCTGCGGCCCAAAAGATCGCGGCCTCCAAGACATTTGATAACGCCACTTCTTGCAGTTCGGAAAACTCAATCGTGGTGCTAGATGCGATCTATGATGCGTTTATGGTCGAGTTGGCTAAAGCGGGCGGCGCGCTCATTACGGATGACAGCAAAATCACCAGCACGCTCTGGGTCAAAGGGCACTTGAACCCGCGGGCCATTGCCCAAGATGCTGCGCAGTTGATCGAGGCCTTGGGCCTCACGGGTAAAGTCCCCGCGGACACACAATTCATCGCTGTTGAGACCAAGGGCATCGGGCCTGATTTTCCGCTATCAGGCGAAAAGCTTAGCAGAGTTCTAACCGTCTACCGTGCCCGCGATTTCGCCGAGGCGGTTGTGACAACGCGCGAAGTTCAACTGCACCAAGGCGCAGGCCATTCCGTTGGCATCCATACCAATGATGACACACGACCTCTGACGCTCGCCATTGCCATCCCCACCAGTCGTGTGATCGTCAATCAGGCGCATACATTTGCCACGGGCGGCGCTTTCAACAATGGGATGCCATTCTCGCTATCTATGGGGTGTGGTTCCTGGGGCGGCAATTCCATCGACGACAATCTGCATTGGAAACACTTCATCCAAAGCACCAAAATCGTGCGTGAAATACCGCCCCGCGAACCCGCCGTTGGAGATATTTTTGGTGACTACTGGGCACAGGTCGGTAAATGATATTTGATCCCGCACATCCCCCCAAAGGCACGGTCCGCGATTGGCTGGACGCGCGTGCAACCGCGGATGGGATCGCCGTTGTGTTCCCTGAAACGTCTGAAACCCTGACATGGCGCAGCTTGCGCGATGACGCCCGCGACATGGCCCAGAAAATGGCCGGACGTGGTATCAAGAAGGGCGAAAGCGTTGCTATCATCCACCCCAACGGGCGCGAGGGATTGGTTGCAACCTACGCCACGCTTTACGGCGGCTTTCGTGCCACGATGATCAATCTTGCGGCGGGGCCAGATGCCATTGCCTACGCGCTTGACCACTCTGGCGCGCGCTTCGCGATTGTACATCAGTCCCAGCGTGAGACCTTTGCCAAAGTCGCCCCTAAAGGTGTGGTTGAACTGACCCCAGCGACGCTCACTGCGACGGCAGAACTGGCGGATATCAGCCCCGATGACCACGCATTGTTGATGTATACATCAGGCACGACTGGGAAACCCAAAGGCGTTGTGCATAGCCATTCGAGCCTTTTGGCAGGGGGCTGGACCACCGTTGTAGCCCACAGGCTGAGTGGTGATGATCGCGGGTTTTGCGTCTTGCCAATCTATCACATAAACGGGCTGTGCGTGACCGTGATGGGTGCGTTGGTGTCAGGTGGATCGCTGGTAATGGTGTCGAAGTTCTCCGCCAGCAAATTTTGGACCCAAATTGCTGAGGGCGAGGCCACTTGGTTCTCGGTTGTGCCGACCATCATCAGCCATTTGTTGCACGGTGCGGCTGATCCACAGACAGGCACGCGCCTGCGGTTTGGGCGATCTGCGTCCTCGGCCCTTGCCGTTGAAACGCAATCTGCCTTTGAAACGCGCTTTGGTGTGCCGATCATTGAAACCATGGGATTGACGGAAACCGCCGCCCAAATCCTGTCCAACCCGCTGCCACCGGGCGTGCGTAAGATCGGCTCACCCGGTGTGGGGTATGGCAACGATGTGCAAATAATGGCCGCTGACCTGACTGTGGCACCGCGCGGTACTGAGGGTGAAATAGCCGTGCGCGGGCCGAACGTCATGCTCGAATACCTGTCCAACCCAGAGGCAACTGCCGCCACGTTTGTCGGAGATTGGCTGCGCACGGGTGATCTTGGCCGTATGGACGACGACGGCTATGTCTTTGTCACAGGGCGCTTAAAAGAGTTGATCATCAAAGGCGGAGAAAACATTGCGCCGCGTGAAATTGACGAGGTTCTTTACAGTCACAACGACATCATCGAAGCGGCAGCATTCGCTCGGCCCTGTACGCAATATGGCGAACGGGTCGAAGCGGCAGTTGCAGTTTGCGAAGGTTCAACGTTGGCCGAAGCTGACCTTTTATCTCTGTGCTCACAGCGGCTTGGCGCATTCAAATCCCCGGACCGAATACATTTCATGAAAGAACTGCCAAAGGGCCCATCAGGGAAAATCCAACGGCTAAAACTCTCCGAAATCCTGTGAGCCGCGCTCTAAGCTAGCCGCGTTTAGGAGTCTTTCGATCAAAGTCGCAGCATCGGTCAATTTTCGGATCGACCCTGCCGCAGAAAGCCTCAAACGGGCAGAACCGCTTTGAAATGACGAACGGCTCCAACCGTTCGTCAGAATTCTCAGATATCGATCCGCTCGGAAATGCTCAGTGCGTCTTCGAGCTCGACCCCTAGATATCTGACAGTGCTATCAACTTTTGTGTGGCCAAGCAGAAGCTGAACAGCACGCAGGTTGCCTGTCTTGCGATAGATTTCCGCCACCTTCGTTCGGCGCATGGAATGGGTGCCATAGCCACTAGGCTCTAGCCCAATGGAAACAACCCAGTCCCTAAATAGACGCCCATACTGGCGTGTTGATATGTGCGGGCGATCATGAAAACGGCTCGGAAACAAGAACTGGCACCCGATCATTTCCGGAGACTTGATCCAGTTGGTCACAGTTTCTCGCGTGTTTTCAGCTAGTTCAAACTGCACAGGCTAGTTCGAGGCGAGCGCGGATGGCCCAGACCTGTTTTGGTAGAAGTGGGCGCTTTTGCCCGACGAGGCGACCCTTATTCCAGGTTCGTCGTTTTGGGGTGACAGCGGGAAGTTGAACTCTTGGCATGATTTGCCCTCCACCAGCCCTCATGCCCAAACATCAACACAGCGTTGACGACGTATTATAACCCAAAAACTAATGTAGGCTTCGCCGCTAGTGCGTCATCAAGTGTTTCTGGGAAAGCAAAAGGCGGATTCGCGCCCGAATTGACCAATGCTGCGCGTTGATCAAATGGTCGTTGTTCGTTTGTCGGCTGATAGAGAAAGGGGCGCGAGTATTGATCACCGGAAGGTTCGACAGGCCCCGGCCACCGCCAGCAGACAAAGTGGGATCGAAAATCCAAAAGCGCCCTATCATCCGTCTTGTAACGCCGCCTCTAACCAAGCCTCAAACAGATGTTTGGCAGGGTCATTCGGCCCTGACGTCGTCGTGGTCAGAAGGTAATGCGCCAAGTTGATCTCGACTGCCGCCCCCGTAATCGCAATTG
>JAGSGF010000072.1 GCA_023955335.1 Yoonia sp. | reverse complement strand
CGCGATCTTCCAGTATATCAATGGCTTTTATAACCCACGCCGCCGTCACTCATCGCTGGGTGGCAAAAGCCCCTTGGCCTTCGAACGAAAGGCTGCATAAATGAATTGAGAGACCGGAATGTAAGCGTGACAAGACCAAACCGCGACGATCAAGTTTAGTGCCTATGACTATACCATCTATGGCAGTCTGTCGGGCAAGGTGCAGTTCATCTCGGCTGATACGTTCAAGGACGAACGCCGTCCGGATATCCCGCCGCATTATAAGGTGACGTTAGCCGTTGATCTGGCGAACCTTGATGAGCGCCAAAGCCAGATCGCGATCCGTCCGGGTCTGCAGGCATCTGTTGAATTGCACACCGGCGAAAAGACTGTGCTGCAATACCTGACCAAGCCGCTTTATCGGTCACGCGAGGCGCTGCACGAGCCTTGAGGATGATGGGTTAAAACCCATCCTACTACGGGTACTGCTACTGATGATTGCTCAGGTCACTGCCGCGCGGGTTTTGAAATGGTCTTGATCCCATGTCCGGTTGGCTATGATGTCTGCAAGGATCTCGACGGCACGGTGGATTTCACCTTCGTCTAAATAAAGCGGTGTGATCCCGAACCTAATGATGTCAGGCGCCCGGAAATCCCCGATGACCCCTTGTGCAACAAGCGCTTGTACGATCGCGTAACCTTGCGCGTGGTGGAACGATACTTGGCTTCCGCGCATGGCCCCGTCTTTGGGGGACGCTAAACGTAAATCGGGGCATTTTGTTGCGACTTCGGATATGAGTATTTCAGAAAAAGCGAGGGCACGGGTGCGCACGTCATCCATGTTCACATTATCCCAGACGTCCATCGCCGCGTCGAGGGCCGCCATTTGGAGGACAGGCGGCGTGCCAACGCGCATCCGCTCAATGCCAGTGCCTGCTGCATATGTTGGATCAAACGCAAAGGGTGCTGCGTGACCAAGCCAGCCTGACAATGCGGGTTGGGTCTGGTTGATGTGGCGCGGTGCCACATAGATGAACGCAGGCGCGCCGGGGCCACCATTGAGATACTTATAGGTACAGCCGACCGCGAAATCCGCATTGCAACCGGCCAAGTCGACCGGAATGGCCCCTGCGGAATGTGCCAAGTCCCAGATCGTGATGATCCCGCGTGCGTGAGCTGCCTTGGTCAGTGCCGCCATGTCGTGCAGCCGTCCTGTCTTGTAATCGACTTGGGTCAGCATCAGGACGGCGACGTCGTCTGTTAGCGATCCCATTACGTCGTCGGGTGCGACAGTGCGCAATTCATGCCCGCGCCCAAGCGATCTTATCAGCCCTTCGGCCATATACAGATCGGTGGGGAAGTTGCCGGTGTCTGACAAGATCACGCGGCGGTCTGGGGTCAAGTCAAGGGCCGCCGCGAGGGCTTGGTAGACTTTGATCGATAGCGTATCGCCAAGAACGACATGTCCTGCCTCTGCCCCGATAAGCCGCCCGACGCGGTCGGCCAGCACAGTGGGTTGCGCCATCCATCCAGCCTTGTTCCAGCCAGTGATCAGCATATCCCCCCATTCGGCGGTCACTGTCTGCGCGACCCGCGCCGTGGCCGCAACCGGCAGGGGCCCAAGCGAGTTCCCGTCAAGATAGATCATCCCGTCTGGCAGGTGGAAAAGTGCCTTCGTTGCTGCAAAGTCAGTCATAGGCCGACCCAGACCGCAACAAGCGCCAGCAGGGCAGGTATCGTTTGGAAGAATAGCGCGGGCTTGATCCCACAGTATGCAGCGTACAGCCCAGCCACGGCAACGCAGGCCAGCAGGTAGACGTTCATAGGCGCATTGCCGATGACTAACGCCACGATCAGTCCCACAGCTAGAAACCCGTTATACAACCCCTGGTTGGCAGCCATCACACGGGTGTCTGCGGCAAATTCAGGGGTGGTGCCGAATACCTTGCGGGTGCGCGGGGCCTCCCATTTGACCATTTCCAGATAGAGAAAATAGAAATGAACAGCGGCAACCATAAGCGTCAGGATCAGGGACAACATTAGATTTGACCTCCAGAGATTTGAATTGTTTGACCGTCGATCGATCGGGCACCATCAGAGCAAAGCCACATGATGGCGGACGTCGTCTCGTCGACCTCGAGCAGGCGACGATGCCGGTTGCCTTTGGCAATGATGGCGACTGCACCGGCCTCATCGGTATCAAAGCGGCGCATCAGACCGGGGATTTGGTTGCGGACGATGTCAGTGTCCACATATCCAGGGCAAACCGCGTTAAACGTGATCGGTGCACGCATGTATTCCTCGGACAGGCCACGGATCAGGCCGATCACACCGTGTTTGGTCACGGTATAAGGGACCGCGTTCTTTAGCCCGCGCACGCCCGCAATCGAGCTGATGACAATCATCCGCGCAGGCATATCGGCGGGCAGCGTCGCCATCGCTGATTGGAATGTCAGGAAAACCCCATCCAGATTGGTCGTCATTGTGCGGCGCCAATCCGCAAGGGTTGTGGTTGCAAACGGACCGCCTTCTGCGATCCCTGCGTTGGCAACGCAAATTTGGATAGGGCCACGAACACCTGACACGGTTTTGATCCCGTCGCGCACCGAGGCCTCGTTATTGACGTCCATGACCAATGCATGCAGGTTCGGGTGCGTACCCGCGACCTCGGTCAGTTTATCTGCACGGCGGCCGGTTATTGTGACTTGCGCGCCAGCATCGGCCAAGGCGCGCGCGATCCCCGCGCCGATCCCTGAACCGCCGCCTGTGACCAGTGCATGTTTACCTGCATGTTCCATGTAAAGTCTCCTTGTTGATGGCTATGCTAACGACCGGTGCGGCAGGTACAAGAGAGGGCCATGTGACAGCGCCGGAAAAACGGACCGCCGTCAGCGCGCAAAATGTCGTTTCATCACAGCCATCGCTTGTGAAATATTATTACGCGGGCTACGCATGCTGCACTGCAAAATCGCGTAGGAGGGTTATCGGTGAAAATCGGAACACCAAAAGAACAGTTTGACGGCGAGAATCGCGTGGCAATGACGCCCGCATCCGCCAAGGACTTGCAAAAACTCGGATACGACTGCGTTATCGAATCCGGTGCTGGGGCAGCTGCTGGCTTCTCTGACAAAATGTATAAAGACGTGGGCGTAGAGGTCGTGAAAACCGGCGCTGCGCTATTTAAGGCGGCGGACATCGTCACCAAGGTGCGTCCGCCAACCGACGCCGAGGCGAAACGCCTGCGCGACGATCAGACGCTGATCTCGTTTTTCTATCCGGCGCAAAACGAAAAGCTGATGGAGGCCGTAAACGCCAAAGGCGCCACCGCGATCGCGATGGACATGGTGCCGCGCATTTCACGCGCCCAGAAGATGGATGCGCTGTCGTCGATGGCCAATATCTCGGGTTACCGCGCTGTGATCGAGGCGGGCAATAATTTTGGCCGCTTCTTTACGGGCCAAATCACTGCCGCCGGTAAAGTACCACCCGCCAAGGTTTTGGTCGTTGGTGCTGGTGTTGCAGGTCTTGCTGCTATTGGAACGGCGACTTCGCTTGGGGCGATCACATATGCCTTTGACGTGCGGCCTGAAGTGGCTGAACAGGTCGAAAGCATGGGTGCGGAATTCGTGTTCCTGGACTTTGAAGAAGACCAGGTTGATGGGGCGGCAACGGGCGGTTATGCGCCTGTATCATCACCTGAATTCGCAGCAGCGCAGCTTGCAAAGTTCCGCGAAATCGCACCCGACATCGACATCGTGATTACCACGGCGTTGATCCCCGGCCGCGACGCGCCGGAACTGTGGACCAAAGATATGGTCGAAGCGATGAAACCCGGATCGGTTATTATTGACCTTGCGGCAGAGCGTGGCGGCAACTGTAAACTGACAGTCATGGACGAGAAAATTGTCACCGATAATGGCGTCACAATTATCGGCTACACGGACTTTCCAAGCCGCATGGCCGCACAGTCGTCCACGCTTTACGCGACAAACATCCGTCACATGTTGACCGACCTGACGCCAGACAAAGACGGCAAGCCGGTGCACAACATGGATGATGATGTGATCCGAGGGGCAACGATCACGCACGCAGGAGCCGTGACTTTCCCGCCACCTCCGCCCAAAATTGCAGCAATTGCAGCACAACCGAAAAAGGACCCGCCAAAGGTCCTGACTGCGGAAGAAAAACGCGCCGAGGAAAACGCCGCGTTCAAGCTACAAACCCGCAACCAAGTTGGGATGCTTGCTATTGGCGGCATCATCCTGTTGGCTATCGGGCTCGTTGCACCGGCCAGCTTTATGCAGCACTTTATCGTGTTTGTGTTGTCGGTGTTCATCGGGTTCCAAGTCATCTGGGGCGTAGCGCACAGCCTGCACACGCCGCTTATGGCGGTCACGAATGCGATCTCTTCGATCATCATTCTGGGCGCATTGGTGCAAATCGGATCAGGGTCTTTCCTTGTTGTCGTGCTGGCATCTCTCGCGGTCTTTATGACGGGTATCAACATCTTCGGGGGTTTCCTCGTGACACGGCGCATGCTCGCCATGTTCCAGAAATCGTAAGGGATTAGGACAATGGAATTCGGTTTTACAACAGCGGCCTATGTGGTCGCAGCGGTCCTGTTCATCCTGTCTTTGGGCGGTTTGTCGGGGCAAGAAAGCGCGAAACGCGCGGTCTGGTATGGCATTGCGGGCATGGGCCTTGCGGTGGCAGCCACCCTTATGGGGCCGGGCGCAGGGCTTTGGTTCTGGTCATTGATCTTGATCGCGGGCGGCGGGGCTATCGGCTATCAGCTTGCGACCAAAGTGAAGATGACGCAGATGCCCGAACTGGTCGCAGCCATGCATTCGCTTGTGGGGTTGGCAGCGGTCTTTGTAGGCTATGTCGCCCATCTCGAAATCGGGAATGCAGCCGCAGGCGGCGATCTTGGCGCATTCGCGGACATGATTGCGCATAAGACGCCTGTGGAAATCAATATCCTCCGTGTTGAACTTTTCCTCGGTATCTTTATCGGGGCGATCACGTTTACAGGGTCGGTCATCGCATATGGCAAACTGGCCGGACGTGTGGATAGTAAAGCCACCAAATTGCCCGGTGGGCATCTGCTGAATATCGCAGCCGCCGCAATCGCGGTGATCACGCTGGTCTGGTACTTCAACACGGGTGGGTTCTTGCCGTTGTTCTTGATGACCTTGGCGGCGCTGTTTATCGGCTATCACCTGATCATGGGGATCGGTGGGGCGGATATGCCTGTCGTTGTCTCCATGCTCAACAGCTACTCTGGCTGGGCGGCGGCGGCGATTGGTTTCTCTCTTGGCAATGACCTCATGATTGTGGTGGGGGCACTTGTTGGCTCGTCTGGTGCAATCTTGTCGTACATCATGTGTAAGGCGATGAACCGGAGCTTTGTCTCCGTTATTTTGGGCGGCTTCGGCGGCCCACAAGGCGAGCAGATGGCCGTGGAGGGCGAACAGATCGCCATCGACGCGGACGGCGTTGCAACCGCGCTGAACGAGGCGGACAGCGTCATCATCATCCCGGGGTATGGGATGGCGGTTGCTCAAGCGCAGGCCGCAGTTGCGGAACTGGTCCGCAAATTGCGTGCGCAGGGCAAAACCGTGCGTTTCGCGATCCATCCTGTGGCGGGGCGTTTGCCCGGTCATATGAACGTTCTGCTGGCCGAGGCCAAAGTGCCCTACGACATCGTGATGGAAATGGACGAGATCAACGATGACTTTCCCACAACGGACGTCGCCATTGTGATCGGATCGAATGACATCGTGAACCCGGCTGCCCAAGACGACCCGAACAGCCCAATCGCAGGGATGCCGGTTCTGGAATGCTGGAAAGCGAAACAAGTGTTCGTGTCAAAGCGCGGCCAAGGGACAGGGTATTCGGGTATCGAAAACCCGCTGTTCTTTAAGGAAAACACCCGGATGTTCTATGGGGATGCAAAAGCATCGCTTGATGCGCTCCTTCCCAAGATCGATTAAACAGTGTGACAAAGCCCCGCCCGAAACGGCGGGGCTTTTTTGGGACTGGTTGCTTCGCGTGCAACTTGCTGGTTTTTGGCGATGCGGCGAACGTCTGCTTTGCGACGACGGCCAAAGAACCAAACCGATATTCTCATGGTTTTTGACGTTCGTAAAAGCAAAACAGGCTTTTAGGACATTGCGAGGGATCCCGACACGTTCGAGCGAGACCGACAGATCACTATGCCCGTTGCCCGAAAAGCGTCTTTCGTTTTGGCGCTTGCTTCACGGGCACCGCTGCGACATCCGATTGGAATCGATCATTATTGAATTCTGAAAATGCTTCGTCTTTTCGATCTTTTTCCTCGATATCTTCCATGAAATCGAACAAACGGCCGCAAGAGATTTCGATACGCTTCAACGCAGTATTATATTTGTCTTCGTCCAACCTTACCGTATGAAGGTTGCGCACATGGCGCATCATGTTGAAGAGCATTGGACGAAATTCTTCAGCACATTGCTTGGTGAATTGATCAAGCACAGTCTCAATGTTGGAGCGCATAACTGTCTGCGTTTCGAGACCTCGGTTGAGACTTGCTTTCTGCAACGCGTTAATAGTTGCCCGCCGTACGGATGAGACCGACACAGCGTCTTTTTTGATGAAATCGCTGCAACCATGCTTCATTGCAGCAATGGCGGTGTCTGAATCGTCGATACCGGTCACCATAATTACGGCAGCGAGTCTATTGTGGTCGTCAAAATGAATGGCATCTAGCGCCTGTAACCCGTTTCCATCAGGCATATTGAAATCCAGGAAAATCAGATCAAACTTATCAAGTCCAAGCGCTTCACCCATTGATACAAGCGAATCTGCTTCAGTAACACTGACCTCGGTAATCCCCCCATTTTTAGTGGGGTCCGCCTGCAGAATTACGCGGCCATTTTCAGTTTCATAGCGGGTGTGATGCCGCCTATTGCCATATTGGGTCTGTCGTTATTGTAAGTCCAGAGCCATTCGGTCGCTTGGTCTT
>JAGSGF010000056.1 GCA_023955335.1 Yoonia sp. | reverse complement strand
GAGACGAAGGGATTCGAACCCTCGGTACGCGTTAACGTACACTCCCTTAGCAGGGGAGCGCCTTCGACCACTCGGCCACGTCTCCGTTGACCCGTTTAGGGGTAAGTTGAAAGGGGGGCAAGAGGCAAAAACGTTGAAATTGCAGCGTATGTTTTGCATAAGTTTCGGGCAGGTTTTGCATATGCCGTTTTTGCGGGTTCTGAACCCCGTGGGAAATGGCGTTAGGGTTGCCGTATTCCTGAAATCTATTGAATTTTCAATGCCCACTACGCCCGAGATTGAACTGGAAAAAGTGTGCTTTGATCCTGAAAAAGATTTGCTGCGGCGGACCGAGACTGGCAAGAAACTATCGGCCTTGGTTGAGCAGTTTTCGAACCCGAACCTCCACCAGTTAGAACAGTGTGCAGGCACGGGGATTGATGCGGGGCGATATTTGCAGAAATTTGTGATGCTTTCGCATGACGTTGCATAAAAGAACTATTCCAACGTCGACAGCACTGCCGCAATGAAGACGACCAGCAACCATAACTCCTAAACAGAGCATGGTCGCTTTTTCTGGCTCCGGGGGCTGTAGAAAGAGAATATGGGCCTACCCCCTGTAAGGAACCTGCATGCAGCCCGAGAGGGCCTTATTGAAAATCACTTCGAAACCTTCGACGTAATACCGCCTGACGAATTCTAAGTATTAAACAAGAAGTGCAGGACATCGCCGTCTTTGACGATGTAGCTTTTGCCTTCGGCGCGCATTTTGCCTGCTTCTTTTGACGGTTGTTCGCCACCCAATGTCACGAAATCATCATAGGCGATGGTTTCGGCGCGGATGAAGCCGCGTTCAAAGTCGCCGTGGATCACGCCTGCGGCTTGGGGGGCAGAGGTGCCCTCGCGGATTGTCCAAGCGCGCGCCTCTTTGGGGCCGACGGTGAAGTAGGTTTGCAGGTGTAGCAGTTCGTAGCCAGCGCGGATCAGACGGTCGAGGCCTGGTTCTTCAAGGCCCATTTCGCCCAAGAACATGTCTGCTTCTTCAGGCTCTAGCTGGCTGATTTCTTCTTCAATTCGCGCCGAGATCACAACGGCAGAGTTGCCTTGGGATGCGGCCATTTCAGCGACGCGCGCAGATTGGCTGTTGCCGGTCCCTGCGCTGTCTTCTTCGACGTTGCAGACATAAAGGACAGGTTTGGTGGTCAGCAGTTGCAGCATTTTCCACTGCTTGGCATCGTCGTCGTCGATTTTGCATGTGCGGGCGGGCTCGCCTGCTTCGATCGCGGACTTGGCCATCTCCAGAAGGCGGACTTGATCGACGGCATCCTTGTCGCCACCACGGACCTTGCGGTGCAGGTTCGCGAGACGCTTTTCGATGCTGTCCAGATCGGCAAGCATCAATTCAGTCTCGATGACTTCGGCATCTTCAACAGGATCAACGCGCCCTTCGACATGCGTGATGTCGTCGTCTTCAAAGCAACGCAGCACATGCGCAATGGCGTCGCATTCGCGGATATTCGCAAGGAACTGGTTGCCGAGGCCTTCGCCCTTGGACGCGCCCTTCACAAGACCTGCGATATCGACGAATGTCATGCGTGTTGGGATGATCGTTTTGGAGCTCGCGATGGCGGCCAATTTGTCGAGCCGTGCGTCTGGCACACCGACGTCGCCCACGTTGGGTTCGATGGTGCAAAACGGGAAGTTGGCGGCCTGTGCGGCTGCGGTTTTGGTCAATGCGTTAAACAAGGTCGATTTACCGACGTTCGGCAGACCCACGATACCCATCTTGAAACCCATAGCGCACTCTCCTTAATGTATGGCGCTGCTTCTAGAAGCCATTGACCCTTTGCGCAATGGGGCATTGATTTATCGCATTTGTTGGCCCAAAACAAACGCGAGTATTAAGGGGACCGACATGAGCCGGATTGACGCCAAATTTGCACAACTGAACGCCGCGGGCAAAAAGGCGTTTGTGGCCTATGTGATGGCGGGCGACCCCGACTATGACAAAGGGTTGGAGATCGTCAAAGGGCTGCCTGCGGCGGGTGTCGATATTATCGAGCTGGGTTTGCCGTTTACGGACCCCATGGCCGATGGCATTACAATCCAGCTGGCTGGCCAACGCGCGTTGGGTGGCGGGCAGAACCTACAAAAGACCCTGCAATATGCACGCGAGTTGCGCAAAACAGATGACACGACCCCGATTGTGCTGATGGGCTATTACAACCCGATCTATTCTTGCGGCGTTGATACGTTCCTTGCTCAAGCCAAAGAGGCGGGCGTTGACGGGCTGATTATCGTGGATTTGCCACCAGAAGAAGACGAAGAACTGTGCATTCCGGCTCAGGCCGTAGGGATCAACTTTATCCGCCTTGCGACCCCGACCACAGACAACAAACGCCTGCCAAAAGTCCTGCAAAATACATCTGGCTTTGTCTACTACGTGTCTGTCACTGGCATTACTGGCACGGCGTCTGCCCAAGCAGGTGATGTGGCACCAGAAGTCGCACGAATCAAATCGCAAACCGACCTGCCCGTTATCGTGGGCTTTGGCATCAAAACGCCAGACGCAGCCCAAGACATCGCGACTATCGCGGATGGCGCGGTCGTCGGCTCTGCCATTGTCGAGAAAATCGGCGCGGGCGAAAGCGTTGCTGACGTGTTGGCGTTTGTGAAATCCCTTGCTGACGGTACACACCGCGCGTAAATCCGCCTCGCTTTTTTAAAAATACTCCCGCCGGAGGCCCTATCACTGCGGCTTGCGTGATCCTTGCTAAATTGGTAACACATTTATACCAATTCAACGCAAAGGCCTGTATCATGCCCGTCATCACAACCATCGCTGATCTGAAACGCCTGCACAAACGGCGCACGCCCAAGATGTTTTATGACTACGCTGAAAGCGGCAGCTGGACGGAACAAACGTTCCGCGACAATACCTCTGATTTCGATAAAATCCGCCTGCGCCAGCGGGTGGCCGTCGACATGACAAACCGCACGACAAAATCGCAGATGATCGGTCAAGACGTCGCGATGCCGGTGGCGCTCGCGCCTGTTGGTCTGACAGGTATGCAATCCGCTGATGGCGAGATTAAAGCCGCGAAGGCTGCTGAGAAATTCGGCGTGCCGTTTACGCTATCGACCATGTCGATCTGTTCGATCGAAGATGTGGCCGAGCACACAACCAAGCCGTTCTGGTTTCAGGTCTATACCCTCAAAGACGACGACTTCATGCGACGCCTGTTTGACCGCGCCCGCGCGGCTGGTTGCTCTGCAATTGTGATTACGTTGGATTTGCAGGTCTTGGGCCAGCGCCACAAGGATTTGAAAAATGGGCTCTCTGCTCCGCCGAAATTTACCGTAGCGAGCATTGCCGATCTCGCGACGAAATGGGCGTGGGGTATTGAGATGCTGCAAACCAAGCGCCGGTTCTTTGGCAATATCGTGGGTCATGCCAAAGGTGTGGCCGACCCGTCGTCGCTCGCGTCGTGGACCGCCGAAGCGTTCGATCACGCATTGGATTGGAACCGCGTTGCCAAGCTGATGGAAATGTGGGGGGGCAAGGTGATCCTGAAAGGTATCCTTGATGTTGAAGATGCCAAGATGGCGGCCAAACTGGGCGCCGATGCGATCATCGTATCCAACCACGGTGGCCGGCAACTCGATGGCGCATTGTCGTCAATCCGCGCCCTGCCCGCGATCATGGATGCAGTCGGCGATCAGGTCGAGGTCCATTTGGACAGCGGCATTCGGTCCGGCCAAGACGTGCTGAAGGCCTTATCGATGGGTGCCAAGGGCACGTATATCGGGCGCGCCTATGTCAACGGATTGGGTGCGATGGGCGAAGCAGGCGTCACAAAAGCTTTGGAGGTCATTCACAAAGAATTGGACACCACGATGGCCTTGTGTGGCAGGCGCGATGTCACCACGCTGGACAAAGATATCCTGCTGATTCCGCGCAATTTTGAAGGCGACTGGGCTTAAGCCTGGCCATCTGCCCGCGGCATCCGTGCCACGATCAATGTCAGCGGCACTGCCAACAGGACGACCGCAGCCACACCGCAGAATGCGACCCGTAATCCGTAAACCTCCGATACAAGGCCCATTAGAACAGGTGCAAAGAAGAAGCCCGAAAAGCCCATGACAGCGACTTTGCTAATCGCGTCCGTGCGCAAGTGTGGCGGTACAATCCGCCCCACGATGGCCAACCCAAGTGGCCCGATCACAGACACGCCCAAACCAAAGATGCCAAAGCCAACGTAGGCCCACATCGGCGCGGGTGCGAGTGCGGCGATGACAGCACCCAGCGCCGTCATGCAAGCCGCCCCAATAATCACATGCACGTCGCGCATCCGCTCTGACACCGCTTGGCCGGAAAACCGCCCAAACGCCATGGTGAACCCCAACATTGCGGGGCCTAACGCTCCTTGGGCAGCGCCCCCGCCCAATGTCCGCTCGATATGCAGGGCTGACCACGCTTCAACCGTGGCCTCCGTCATGAACGCAATTAGCACAATCGCGCCTGAAACCAGCACCGGCCAAAGCGGGTAGCCGCCTGTGGCTCCTTCTTCTGGTTCGGGTATATGAACATCCATATAGATGAACGGCACCAACATGATGGCCACAATCCCAAAGCCCGCAAAGACGTAGATCGGGGGGATGCCAGCCTCTCTCGCAAATCCAGTGATCGTTGCGGCAACCGCATAAGCAACTGAAAACATGGCGTGGTTTGCATTCATCAGGGGGCGGCTATGCTTGCCTTCTAGCTCGGATACGCGCGCGTTCATCACCACATCAAGCAGGCCAGACGCCATGCCAACAAGCCCCAAGCTGACTGCGAATATGATCGGCGTACTGATCAATGGCGGCAAAAGCCACGCAAGCGCCAACGCGATGACGCCCAATTGCATCGACCGCCCACCAAGGAATTTGTCCGCCTTGGGTGCCAGCCACATCGACGACACAAGGCCAGTTGCGGACCCCAATAACAGAATACCAAAAAGCGCGTCATTCGCCCCAAGCTGGGCTTTGATCACAGGTACAAAGGCGGCGAAGCACCCCCAGAACAAACCAACCACCACAAAGGCGGCGGCAGGACGGCGGGACACATATAAAGCGTTTAAAACTGACATGGCGTGATTGCTGCCGTGCATTGGGGCCCAAAGCAAGCGTCAAAGTGATCGCCGTGGGTTTTGAGGGTGGATTTATGCAATGGATCGGAATGGCGGCCTTAACAGATCGACCAAACCCGACCTGCGATATTGCAACACATGCCGTAGCGCAGCTCATCAAAAGTGGCATTGATTGATTGCGCAGAACAAGCCCTTTTCACCAAATAAAACGCTGCTATGTTCGGTGAAAATAAGGAATTTGCTTATGCACGAATGGTGGCGCAGCGCTGTAATTTATCAGGTCTATCCACGGTCTTACCAAGACGACGATGGCGATGGTGTTGGTGACCTAAAAGGGATCACGCGCCGCTTGGATCACATCGCAGACCTTGGGGTCGATTGCATTTGGCTTTCGCCTATTTTCGCCTCGCCGCAGGCCGATATGGGGTATGATGTGTCCGATTACACGTCCGTTGATCCATTGTTCGGGACCCTCGCTGACTTTGATACGCTCATCCAATCGGCACACGCGCGGGGGCTCAAAGTCATTGTCGATCAAGTGTTGTCGCACACGTCTGAGGAACACGACTGGTTCAAACAATCCCGCGCAAGCCGCGACAATGACAAAGCTGATTGGTACGTCTGGGCCGACCCGTTGCCAGATGGGTCCCCTCCAACAAATTGGCACAGCCATTTCGGCGGACCTGCATGGGAATTTGATCCGCAGCGCGGGCAATACTATCTGCACAACTTCCTTGCATCGCAACCCGACCTGAATTTCCACAACCCGGATGTTGTCGATGCCATTTTGGAAACTTGCAAGTTTTGGTTGGACCGCGGACTTGATGGCTTTCGCCTCGATACGGTCAACTATTACTTCCATGATCAAAAGCTACGGTCGAACCCAGCGGCCCAAGCAAAACCGCAGGTTATGGCAACCGATCTTTATGGGATGCAAAACAACATCTACAATAAAACCCGACCGGAGAACCTTGGGTTCCTGGAACGACTTCGCGGGCTGACCGACCAGTACAACGACATCATGATGGTCGGCGAAGTCGGCGAAATGGGCAACAGGTCCATCGAAATTATGGGTGAATATACCGATGGAACGCAGCGGCTTCACATGGCCTATAGCTTTGCAATGTTGGGCCCGGATTTTAACGCCGAGCATTTCCAGAACTGCATTCAAGGCTTTCAGCGGGGTGCGCCTGACGGGCATCCATACTGGTCATTTAGCAACCACGACGTACCCCGCCAAGTTTCTCGTTGGGCGCAACACGCCGTTTGCGATGATGCGATGGCGCGTTTTGCATGTGGGATGTTGATGGCTTTTGAAGGCACAGTTGGTATCTATCAAGGCGAAGAACTCGGCCAGCTTGAAACCGAAATGACGTTTGAAGAATTAACCGATCCGCCTGCGCTGCGCTATTGGCCCGCCGTCAAGGGACGCGATGGATGTCGCACACCGATGGTTTGGGAAAAGAACGCACCAAACGCCGGGTTTTCGACAGGCAAGCCTTGGCTCCCTGTGAAAGCGGTGCAAGCCGCCAACGCAGTGGATCAGCAGGGCGCAGGTGGTATCCTGGCGTTTTATAAAGACGTTATTGCCCACAGAAAGGCGAGCCCCGCTTTGAGCCGCGGCAAGACCACGTTCATCTCTTTGCCCGAACCATTACTGGCCTTTACCCGCACTGCAAAAGATCAAACGCTGACATGCGTTTTCAATCTGTCGCCTGATCCACAGGCTGTCACGGTGAAGGGGCAAGCATCGGTCAACTTCGCCAACGCAGCGACGTTAACTGACGGCCGGCTTATCTTGGATGGCAACGGATTCGCCTATTTGTCCCACGGCAAAGATGTGACGGTGACTATGGCCTAAGACAGGCTTTTGGTGTCCCAAATATCGGCCATATAGCCTTTGATCGTGCGGTCGGATGAAAAGAAACCTGATCCTGCAATGTTGCGCAGGGCCAGCCTGTTCCAATGATCTGGGTCGGCATATGCGGCATCTACATCTGCTTGTGCGGCGAGGTAGCTGTCAAAATCTGATGCCACAAGGAACGGATCGTGGTTCCATGTGGTATTGACCAAACCGGCGTAGCGGGTTTTGTCGTCGGGGCTAAAGCGACCCTCGGCAATCATTTGAAGAATGTCCTGTAACGGCTGGCTCGCAAGGATGGCTTCGCGCGCATGATCAGCCATTTGGTAGCGCGCCTGCACCTGTGCCGCAGTCATCCCGAACAGAAAGAAATTAGCGGCCCCAACATGGTCACGGATTTCGACGTTGGCCCCATCAAGCGTACCAATCGTCAGCGCGCCATTCATGGTGAATTTCATGTTTCCCGTGCCTGACGCCTCTTTACCAGCGGTCGATATCTGCTCGGACAGATCGGCGGCAGGGATCAACCGCTGCGCCATAGAGACATTGTAGTTGGCCGGATAAACCACCTTTATGAGGTCGCCCACGACAGGGTCATTGTTGATCGTATGGGCCACATCATTGATAAGGTGAATGATCTCTTTGGCAACAAAATATCCAGGCGCTGCTTTGCCACCAAACATCTTGACCCGTGGCGTCCAATCGCCTTGCGGATTGGCACGAATGGCAGACCAGCGCGCAATCGTTTCAAACACGTTCATCAACTGGCGTTTGTATTCATGCATTCGTTTGATTTGCACATCAAACATGGCGTCAGGGTTCAATGCCATACCTAACCGGTCAGCCGCCCAATTGGACAACGCGACTTTGTTTTCGCGTTTTGCACTCCCAATTGCATCCCGCAAATTGCGGTCTTCTTCATGCGCCTTTAGATCGGCGAGCCGGTCCAAATCTCTTTCCCAACCTGCACCGATGGTGTCGGTCAAAACCTTGGACAAAGCAGGGTTCGATAGCCGCAGCCAGCGACGTGGCGTGACCCCGTTTGTTTGATTCACAATCCGGTTTGGATAAAGCCTGTCCAGTCCCGCAAATACGGTTTCTTTCATCAATTGCGAATGCAGCGCAGACACGCCGTTTACATGTGATGCCATCACAAATGCCAATGTGCCCATGTGCACTTGATCATTCATGACAATCGCAAGATCGGGTCCGCATTTCGTCGCCGACTGGTGCTCATGATCGATGCGTTCGATAATTTGCATATGGCGTGGCAAAATCCGCCCCATCAGCCAAGTTGACCATGCCTCCAAAGCCTCGGGCAAAAGCGTATGGTTTGTGTAATTCAAACATCCCTGCGCGATGCGTTTTGCAGCAGCCCAGTCTAGTCCATGATCGTCGATCAATAGCCGCATCAGCTCTGGCCCTGCCAAAGCGGGGTGTGTGTCGTTCATCTGGATCGCGACCTTTTGGGGCAGCAATGTCAGATCGTCATATTCGCTCAGAAACCGCCGCAGGATGTCTTGCAGCGCGGCAGATGTCATAAAGAATTCTTGCTTGAGCCGCAGCTCCTTACCGCTCTGTGTCGTGTCCTCTGGATACAGCACGCGCGACAGCGTCCGGGCCAATGCCTCTGGTTCGGCGGCGGCTGTATGGTCGCCGGAATTGAACCGCTCAAGATCAAATAGCTCCGTCGAATGCGCGCCCCAAAGGCGCAATGTGTTGGCCCATTTACCTTCCCAGCCGACAACCGGAATGTCATATGCGCGTGCATAGACAGTTTCAGAGGGATGCCAGACCATGTTATCGTCGACGCCACCCTTAAACGGGATGGTGTAGCGGGCCTCTGGGCGTTCAAATTCCCACGGATGCGGCTGGTTTAGCCAGTCTTCCGGGTGTTCAACCTGCCGACCACCTTCGAACTTTTGGCGAAACAAACCATGCTCGTACCGGATGCCATATCCATAGGCCGGGCATGCCAATGTCGACATGCTTTCCAGAAAACACGCAGCCAAACGGCCCAAGCCACCATTGCCCAATGCGGCGTCTGGTTCGTCCTCAATAACATCTGCCAGCACGATGCCTTCCGCGTCCAGCACCGCCTGAACCGTATCATAAAGCCCCATGTTCACCATCGCATCACCAAGAATTCGACCAATGAGAAATTCCATCGATAGGTAATAGACCCGCTTACCTTGGGCTGCGTAGGTTTTTCGGGTGGCTGAAAACCACGGCTCGATTATCAGATCACGTACCGCGTAACTGACGGCCATGCGCCAATCATAAGTGCTCGCATGAGATTTATCTTTTCCCAGCGTATAAGTCAGATGCTGGGCAATGCGGATGCGCAATGCGTCCGCGGACATATCATTCATGACGTTCATTGAAGTTCCTTGTGTCGTCTTCGTGGCCCAGCAACGCGTCGGAAAATTTGCCTTAGGCTGTCGATAAATGTCATGTCGTCGCAGTGCCAAAAACACAAGCCAGAATGCCCCAAGCCAAAGATAACTTGGGTCTGGGGCATCTGCTGGACTTGGTTGAACCATTTGCGTTGGCGTGACCCGTCGTTCCCGTAACTCAATTGTTGCGGCCATTGCAGACGCCTTAGTGCGTGCGCCTTTCGTCTGAAAAGACAACGACCGCATCTGCGGCAACATGCATCCCCTCCGTGACTTTGATCGCGTCGTCTTGGCTGGTGTCAAACCGACGCACCCAAGCCCCGCCTTCAGATGGCGGCGGCGGCGAGATTTCAACTGCCGCCCCTCGATTAAGCACAACCAACAGCGTGCCTTCTCGCTGCACGTATTCCGGTGATCCAGAAGCCATACGCATTTCGGCAACGATGATATCTAAATCGGGGTTGTCCCAATCGGCCTGTCGCATCGCATCGCCGTTCGCCTGCCGCCAAAACAAATCGGGTTCGCCGTCAGTCAATCGCTGACGCGAGTGCAAGAACCGCGTTTGGCGCAGCAATGGATGCATCTTGCGGAACGCGATGGCTTGCTGGCAAAAAGTAAAAAACGGGTCGTCTTCTTCGGGCCAGTTGACCCAGCCAATTTCATTGTCTTGGCAATAGGCGTTGTTGTTGCCGCCTTGAGTATTGCTAAGCTCGTCACCCGCCAAGATCATCGGCGTGCCTTGGGACAACATCAGCGTCGCAATCAGATTGCGTTTTCGCCGGATGCGCGCTGCAATAATCGCGGGGTCGTCAGTTGGCCCTTCAACGCCCATGTTGTCAGAGTGGTTGTTGGAATGGCCATCGCGGTTATCCTCGCCATTGGCCAGATTGTGTTTGGTGGCATAGCTAACCGTGTCATGCAGCGTGAACCCGTCATGGGCAGTCAGAAAATTAAGCGATGACGTGGCTGACCGGCCATCATGGTCAAAGAACTGCGCCGACCCCGATATGCGTCCCGCCATGTCAGACACCTTGCCACGATCCCCACGCCAGAATTCGCGCGTATTATCGCGGTATTTGTCGTTCCATTCGGCAAACGGTGCCGGATACGCACCCAATTGATAGCCCCCGGGGCCAATGTCCCAAGGCTCTGCAATAAGCTTCACGCGGTTCAAAACCGGATCTTGACCAATGGCACGAAAGAAT
Source organism: Yoonia sp. (assembly GCA_023955335.1). GTDB lineage: Bacteria > Pseudomonadota > Alphaproteobacteria > Rhodobacterales > Rhodobacteraceae > Yoonia. The sequence goes on along the minus strand of JAGSGF010000056.1, from coordinate 6,598 downwards.
GGCCCGTCGCGGTCAAAACCGGTCCGCGTCCGCCCCAGTGCAGAACACAGATCAAACCGAAACCCGTCAACATGCATGACTTCGACCCAATAGCGCAGGCTATCCATCATTAAGCGCATCACAAACGGGTTTTCGAAATCAAGCGTATTGCCGCAACCCGCATCGTCGATGTAATAGCGTTTGTCGTCGGCCAATCGGTAATAACTTGCGTTATCAAGGCCACGGAACATCAGTGTCGGGCCCATCTCGGACCCTTCGGCAGTATGGTTGTAAACCACATCCAAAATAACCTCGATGCCTGCTGAATGAAACCGCTGCACCATTTGCTGAAATTCAGCGATGTCATTGCTTTGCATGTATCGCGGATCAGGGGCACAAAACCCGTAGGTCATGTACCCCCAATAATTGGTTAACCCGCGATCCAACAGGAATTTTTCGTTTAGGAAAGCCTGCACTGGCAGCAGTTCAATCGCCGTTACGCCAAGGTTGTTAAGATGCTCTAGGATCGGATCGGATGCCATCGCAAGATAGCTGCCCGCATTCGTGATATCGGTGCGACCTGCGGTCAGCCCCTTCACATGAGCCTCATAAATAATCGAATTTTCCAAACTATGGTTTGGTCGTGGCGTGTCTCCCCAATCAAATGTCGGGTCAACGACAACACAACGCGACATGTAGGGCGCGCTGTCGGATTTATCGAAACTGAGATCTTTGTCCTTATGGCCCGTCTTATAGCCAAACAGCGCCTTATTCCACGTTGGATGGCCAGTGAGGCGTTTCGCATAAGGATCGATCAACAGCTTATAGGGATTGAACCGATGACCTTCTTTGGGCTTGTATGGTCCGTCCATGCGGTAGCCGTATTGCTGACCCGCCTTCATGCCCGGAAAGTAGCCATGCCAAACGTGGCCTTGGCGTTCTGGCAGCGTGATGATTTGGTTCTCAACACCATTTTCATCAAAAAGACACAGCATGACCTTGGTGGCGTGGCGCGAGAATACGGCAAAATTTACACCGCCTTCATCGACGGTCGCCCCCAGTGGTGACGGATGTCCGGGGCGAATAGATAAAGTTTCGATGGTCAGTCACCTGCCTTTGATAGGGATGCATATATCGCGTGAAATTCCGCCGCAGAGGTTTCCCAGCCAACAGGTTGTTTCATCGCGTTGCGTTGCATGCCTTTCCAGATTTTCGGCTGGACGTAAAGGGCGCCGAGACGCGCAAAGGCGTTCGCTAACGCCCGGGTTGTGATCGGGAAAAATTGCAGCCCCGTGGCGACGTTTGTGGCAAGTGCAGCTGGTGAGGCGTTGATAACAGTATCCGCCAGCCCCCCCGTCAGTGCGACAAGCGGCAGCGTGCCATAGCGCAGGCCGTAAAGCTGTGTCAGCCCACAAGGTTCAAACCGCGATGGCACCAATATCACATCACCTCCAGCGATCATCTGATGGGACAAGGCCTCATTGTAGCCGATCTTTACGGACATGTTTTCATACGTTTCTGCGGCCTCAAGCACCACAACTTCTAGGCGCGGATCACCGGACCCAAGCAACGCCAGTTGACCGCCTTGGTCCAACAGCGCGGGCAAAGCCGCGAGCAGCATATCAATACCCTTTTGCTCGGTAAGTCGTGAAACAAGCACGCAAAGCGGACCATCCGACTGGCCAAGACCAAACGTCTTTTGCAGGGCCTTTTTGTTCGCGGCCTTCCCCGACGGGGTCGTGTAGGGCGTGATGTTGGGATCAGTTGCAGGGTCCCAGATGTCCTTATCAATCCCGTTTACGATCCCGACAAGGTCGGATTGGCGGTGGCGCAAAACCCCCTCCATACCCATCCCGAATTCCGGTGTCAGCAATTCTTCTGCATAGGTTTGAGACACGGTTGTGATCTTTGCCGCGCCCATAAGGGCAGCCTTCAAGGCAGAGATTTGGCCCCAGAATTCAAAATGATCCGCGTGGAAACGTGCGCTGTCTAATCCTAATCCAATCAGCCTATCCCCCGAGGTGTTCCCGTGAAACGCAATGTTATGAACGGTAAAGACAAACGGGACATCCGCGCCAAGTGTCTGCATATATTCGGGCGTCAGCCCAGCTTGCCAATCGTGACCGTGTACGATGTCAGGCATCCATTTTCCGACACCCGATTTTGCAATTTTTGCGGCCACATAAGACAGCGCGGCAAAGCGTTCAGGATTGTCCGGCCAATCGTCGCCAGATTGATCCCCGTACAAACCGCCATCACGATCAAAAAGATGCGGTGCGTCTATGACCAGCAGATCCAGACCCGCCACCTTACAGGCGCGCAGTTTTGCAGGTCCTCCAAACAAGTTGTCGTATGTCTCAATGACTTTGGTTTTGCCGAGCTTTGGCAAAACAGACCGATAGCCCGGCAACAGGGTACGCACCTCGTCGCCACAGGCTGCCAAGGCAATTGGCAATGCGCCAGCCACGTCAGCCAACCCCCCTGTTTTGATCAGGGGGGCGCATTCAGACACAACAAATAGGACGCGTGTCATAAGCTGGCAGCCCTCTTATCCAACATATCTTTGGTGATCAAAACCGTGCTGCGCTCGGTGACGCGGAACCATTTTGCATCCTCGGTAGGGTCTTCACCCACAACAAGGCCTTCGGGAATGATCACACCGCTGTCGATGACGACACGGCGCAACCTAGCCGAGCGACTGATGGTCACGTTCGGCAGTACGATCGCTTGGTCCAAGACGGCATAGGAATTGGTGTGCACATTGGTAAACAGACACGAGTTGCGCACTTCTGTCCCTGAAATAATACATCCGCCTGACACCATAGACGAAATCGCCATACCGCGCCTGTCGCGTTCATCGTGAATGAATTTCGCGGGCGGGACGCTTTCGTTATATGTCCAAATCGGCCAATCGCGATCCCAAAGATCCAGCTCGGGCGTGAAGGTCGTCAAATCAATATGCGCCTGCCAAAACGCATCAACGGTACCAACGTCTTTCCAATAGGCTGGCGCGCCGTCGTCGCGTACGCAGCTTTCGTCAAACCGGTGGGCCATCGCCTTGCCATTTTTGACGATCTCGGGAATCAGGTCATTGCCAAAATCATTGGTCGAGTTGGGATTATTCGCGTCTTCTTGCAATAAAGTGCGCAGGAATTGCCAGTCGAACACATAGATGCCCATGGATGCCAGCGACTTGCCCGGATCTTCTGGAGTGCCGGGCGGATCAGCGGGCTTTTCCAAGAAACTGGTGATGCGGCCGTCTTTATCTGTCGCCATGACGCCAAAGGCTTTCGCCTCTTCGCGCGGCACCGTCAGGCAGCCAACGGTGACGTCAGCACCGGATTCTACATGCTGGCGCAGCATAATTTCATAGTCCATTTTATAGATATGGTCGCCCGCCAGAATGACCACATAGTCAATGCCATAGCTGTCTACGATATCGATGTTTTGCGTGACCGCATCAGCGGTGCCCTTGTACCAGCTTTCGGTGCCACCGCGTTGAGACGCAGGCAGAACATCAAGGAATTCATTCCGTTCCGCACAAAAGAAATTCCAACCACGTTGCAAATGCCGGATCAGACTATGCGCCTTGTATTGCGTGGCGATAGCCATCTTGCGGATGCCTGAATTCATTGCATTTGATAGAGCGAAATCAATAATCCGACCTTTGCCACCAAATGGAACAGCAGGTTTGACCCGCCGATCTGTCAGCTCTTGCAAACGGCTGCCACGTCCCCCGGCGAGCACGAAAACCATTGATCTTTGCGTAAGGCGCTTTGTTTTCGTCATGTTGTCTCCATCCCCGTTTTTAGTTTGTTTGACGTCGTCTTAAGATGACCACAGACAGGGGGGGCAAGGTCAGCGTCAAAGATTGCTGATGCCCGTCCGCCGCAATGTCCGTCGTTGACTGACCGCCAAGGTTGCCACGGTTTTCACCGCCATAAATTGCGGCGTCCGTGTTCAAGACTTCCTCCCAAAAGCCCGCCTCAGGGACGCCAAGTCGATAGCGTAACCGTTCCACAGGCGTAAAGTTACACATAATGACAACCGGCGCGTCACCGTCACCGCCGTAGCGCGCATAACCGAGAGTCGATTGGACAGCATCACCGCCCAGCCACGCAAAACCATCTGGTTCGCAGTCTTTGACGTGCAGCGCGGGTGTCTTGCAATACAGCGCATTGAGGTCTTGAACGAGCCGTTGGATGCCCTTGTTGGCGGGCTGTTCTGCGGCTGTCCAATTCAATTCGCTATTGTGGTTCCATTCCTCAGGCTGCGCAAATTCGCACCCCATGAACAACAGCTTCTTACCCGGATGGGTCCACATGAACGCATAATAGGCGCGCAAATTCGCAAACTTTTCCCATGTATTTCCGGGCATTTTTTCGATCATTGATCCTTTGCCATGCACCACTTCATCATGGCTGATCGGCAAAACGAAGTTCTCTGAAAACGCATAGTGGATACCGAACGTCAGCTTGTCTTGCAGGTGCTGGCGATAAATCGGGTCTTCTTCAATGTAGTTAAGCGTGTCATTCATCCACCCCATATTCCACTTATACCCAAAGCCAAGCCCACCTACATGCACTGGATGCGATACGGCAGGAAACGATGTGCTTTCTTCTGCAATAGTCATGATACTGGGGTCTGCCGCATAGACGGCGATGTTCATCTCTCGCAAGAATGCAGTCGCTTCGTAATTTTCCACACCGCCATCTTTGTTGGGAATCCACTCACCATCTTGGCGCGAATAATTCCGGTACAACATCGAGGCCACTGCATCGACGCGCAAACCATCCAAATGATATTCTTCTATCCAATAAAGCGCATTCGCGACGAAATAATTTTTCACCTCTGACCGCCCATAATTGGGGATTAGCGTGTTCCAGTCTTGATGGAACCCCTCGCGCGGGTCTGAATGTTCATAAAGATGCGTGCCATCAAACTGCGCAAGCCCGTGTGGATCGGTCGGGAAATGCCCCGGCACCCAATCAAGAAGAACACCAATGTCAGCAGCATGCGCAGCGTCAACGAAATCGCGGAATTCGTTTGGTGGGCCAAAGCGAATGGTCGGCGCATAAAGCCCGACAGGCTGGTATCCCCAAGACCCATCAAATGGGAATTCGGACACGGGAAGCAATTCAATATGGGTGAACCCCATGAACTTGACGTAAGCGACAAGATCTTGCGCCAGCTCTTTGTAACTTAGCGGACGCCCCGCATCATCATAGCGCCGCCGCCATGATCCGAGATGCACTTCGTAAATCGAAATCGGACTGCTGCGGTCGGACCGTTTTGCGCGGGTTGCCATCCAGCCTTGGTCTTTCCAACCATAGCCAGTGATATCGCGTATAATCGACGCTTTTTCGGGCGGATGTTGTGACCCGAACCCTACTGGGTCTGCCTTTTGGCCGATACTGCCGTCTGCACCAACAATCTCGTATTTATACAGATCACCGTCGCCTAGATTTGGTAGAAAAACCTCCCAAACACCGGTCTGGCCTGCAGGGCGCATGGGATTGCGCCGTCCGTCCCAGTTGTTGAACGCACCAATGATGCTGACGCGGCGGGCATTGGGTGCCCACACCGCAAAATGCACACCGTCTACGTCTTGATGCGTGATCACATGGGCCCCAAGAACGCGCCAAAGCTCTTTGTGGCTGCCTTCGCCAAGCAGGTATTGATCAAAATCTGTCAGGACCGGATCAAAGGCAAATGGATCATGGGTCGTAAACTCTGTGCCATCTGCATAGCGCATTGTCAGCGTATATGCAGCACCTTGGACAGGAGCCGCAAAGACTGCTCCATCAATTTTTTGGAGTGGGGTTTGCTTGCCTGCAACGGTTGCGATGACCTCGGTGGCATCCGGCTGAAAGGTCGTGATCCAACGCCGATCCCCAAGCTTTCGCGGGCCAAGCACATCAAAAGGCGCTGCGTGCGCACCATTGTTCAGCGCCTCCACGTTTTCATTGGAAAGGAATTCTGGAAGCGCGTCCAATGAACCTTGTCTCATGCCGCTCTCCACTACTTTGTAGTTCCAACAAAATCTGACCGATGAGCTAAATTTGCGGCTTTGCTATCCATCTGAATAAACCACATCGACGCAGTGGGCGTCAACATCTCGCCGTGGTGTCACTGGGCGCGTAATTACCTCTACGCGTGGTATTCGTTGGCGTCAGGTCTTGCTGCCATATCGTTTCGAAAGCAGTCTCGATGCAGGCAACCAGAGTATTTTGCCAAAACGGTTTCTCTGGAAAATCTGTTGCTCCGACCTTCATCGCCTGAACCATCCCGCGCGCACGGTCATGGCCAGAAATAAATATGATTGGGATGTCTTGCTCATTGATAAGTTGCTGACGCGCACGCCCGTTGATCTCGGGTATCTGCAATCCAACACCAGGCAAACGGGCTTGGACCAAGCGTATTGCCGTGCTAGCTTTGCGTGCGTGCGATGATCTACACCCTTGGCCACCCTTGCGGTTCTATTCAGGACGCAACAACAGCCGGCGATTCCGTTCTGGTAAACGTCACATGCGAAGCAATTGATAGCCTGATCAGCGACAATTCATTCTATCGGACGGCAACTATACACCTCTCACTCTAAAACCCGAACGTTGTGATG
>JAGSGF010000008.1 GCA_023955335.1 Yoonia sp. | reverse complement strand
CTGCAAAAATTGACCAAATCCAGTTAGGTCGACCATGCGGGGCGCCTCTGTCAGGCGTCGCACAGTTTTTCCGGTCATTTCATCCACGATCAACTGCAATGGCTCCATTGGCGCCTGAATGAAATCAGCCATCGTCCAAATCTTGACCCGCGCCTTGGCCCACGGCGACCGCAACGCGCTGAGGTGTTCATTCTCGACCTGCTGCAAATGCGCCGCCTCTTGGCGAATGTCAGCAAAATTGCGGTTGGACTGGAACAACCTGACCGCCCAAGCGCCCGAAATCACAGACACATGCGCATTGGGGTCCGTGGCCAACATCCAACTAACAAATTGCGAATCCTGCGGGCCAAATTGAATGCACTGGCGTTCGCCCCGCGTGCTCCAGATAAGGTTGGTTAGGAACATCTGGCTGTTGTAATCACGCAAGATCGGGTTGTCGATCAACGCACCGCTAAACGATCCTTGGCGCCCGTCAAATTCAACACGGTCAGGGGCGTAAAGATGCCCATGCACGCGCGCGCCGGTGACCTTGGCCAACCAAGGCTCAAAGTTCTCAAACAGCTCAGTGAAACCTTCGAAAACGGAATACGGGGCTGATGTGACACCATTTTCCCAATCGCGATTGGGATACCGGCTTTGCATATACAGCCCAGGTCGGCCGCGCGTCCGGCGATCAACTGCCCTAGAAAAAATCCGGTCAATCTTGCCTGGATTTGGCTCTGCGCCCTTCATTGCGCTGCCGTCATCCGTCAAAAACGTCTTATACAGCCCCGCCGCGTTCGGCCAAATTTTGCGCGCGACAAAGCAGTCGGACCGGCGCAACAATTGTAGGTGGTCATCGTAAAAGATATGCGGCTTGCCCTGAAAGTCGAACTTGGACAAGGTCAGTGACCGGCTTTCGATGTTTCCTGAATACAGGCGGACGAGCGTCTGGAAATAGCTTTCATCAGGTATCCAGACCCGTTTGAAATAGCGGTCGTAAACCTCGCGTTCGGGGTCTTGCAGCATCGCACTGAGCGTTTGACGCGTCAGACACCACCACTGCGACCCCATATGGGGAATCAAACCTGCAGGCACTTTGCGTTTGAACCCAACAGCGCGTTGCAGTTTGACATAGCCGTCAAACATGCGGCGGTTCGTTTTCCACGAGAATGGAAACCGCAGCGTGAATCGTTCAGCATCAAGGCCGCCGACCGTCCAAGGCACATCAGCCGTTGTCGCGCTTTCGATGAAATCGGTACGCGGGCGGCTATCAAGGTACTGCACAAGTTCGCTGACTGGGCGCAGCGGCATACACGACCCAGACGTCAAATATGCGTGCCGTACGTCAGGAAAGCTAGTTAGCAACAGCGTCGCGGCTGATTGTGACCCAGCGACAATGCCCCACGTGCCCCATTCGCAGGAATGGCGTTTGCAAAACTTAACCTGCTTTAAGTCAGCCAAATTGCCAACAAACGCATCATGAAGAGCATTATCAACGTTTTTGTCGACATGGACGACCACAGGGCAGCCACCCTTAACCCAATGGCGGATCACTTCTTCGGCGCGGTCAAACGCGTTGTGGACCAGCATGACAATTCCAACGGTCATGCCCAATTTCCTTTGGATATGATTCCCAAAATTTCCAATTGGCGCCAGTTGATGTATCTCTCAGACCACTTGCACCACATATCGGGGTTCTGTTCGATGCCCGATGCATAGGCCTTATATTCAACCGAATTGGCGTAATGCTCGCCGCGCTCCAATTCTTCACGGGCTTTGTCAGTAAAGGTTGAGAGGAATTTGGTATGCAGCAGCGCACCCGACGCTTTTTCCCCGCCCCACTCGTCATAAACACGGTTCAGGCCACGGGGCAGCAGCATATGGGTCGAGCTGACGTAAGTATAATTACGGTCCCATTTGACCAGCGGAATTTTATTCAACGCAGGCGCACGCGCCGGTTCGTCAGCAAAGAACGTCCGCGCACGCGGGCCGCCTTGAATCCACAGATTACCAAATGCCTCGTTACGGTTGATCACATAATTGCCGCTGTCGAACCATCGGGCGATATCCAACGGATTGTCCCCGGCACAGTACGGCACGTTATCAACCGGCCCCTTGGGATACATATCCACCAGCATCGCACCAAACGACTTAATCGACGACGCATCGAGCCAATCGGTCAACGCGCGCAAGGGACGCGTGTCACAGAACGGGTAAATCAACAGCTCGTCCGGGTCGACGACCAGCGTCCAATGGCCATGTGCATACTTGCGCTGCAACCAATTCAGCCAATCCACGCCAAAGCGAGACCGTTTGTAGCTCCCATGCGCGGTCCACAGCGACACATCAGGTTGTTCGCGCAGATAGTCGGCACCACCATCGTCACTCTCGTTGTCGACCATAATAAAATGGCTGACCCCGAGATCGCGATAATATTTCAGAAAATAGGGAAGACGCACCGCTTCGTTGCGGAACGTTGAAAACACAAGGATATCATCGGGCTTAATCTGGTTCGTCCGATTAACAGCCGACGACAGCTCACGCCGCTTGCGCAGCGCACGAATACGCCACCGCTTACGCTGAACCCGAAGTCGGTATGACTGCCATGCACCCAAGGATGCCCCCTTCCGTCAATAAACACCGCACCTTAAATCAGACCTTACTTAACACAGTCTTGAAATGTGCATCCCAAGTTGGGGGAACATACTGCGGTGTTTGATCAGACCTGCCTAAAGCTACGAGCTTTTTGATCGCCTTTTCCCATAGACAGCGGTCACAGGCGGCCACGTAAACGGCACTGTCACCCAGAATATCCGCATAAACCGGCAGGCTGGCACAAACGACACGGGTCCCAAGCGCCAATGCCTCGGCTGGGGGCAGGCCAAAGCCCTCTGCACCCGACGGGAACAACATCCCAGTGGCCCCTTTAACCAGCGCTGCAATCTGTCCATCAGACAGCGCATTATGTTCGATAACCTGCGCAGGACGGGTGTCCAAACGGGCAAAAACATCTTGATTATTCCACCCCCGCTTGTCGCAAATCACAAGCGGTGGCGCATCCGGCCAATCCGCCCAAATATCCAGAAGCATCGCATGGTTTTTACGCGGCTCAATCGTACCGACAGTCACAAAATAAGGCGTATCAGGGCATTGCATCGCAAGGTCAGGGGTTGGCACGTCCACCCCCAAATGGGCGGTCACCATATCCGGCACACGGCCCAGCGCAACAAAATGACGGGTCACGTCTGCGGCACATTGCGCCGAGGTGCAGATGACCATGTCCGCATGCGCCGACACAAGCGAAAGCTTGGCAGCAAAGGCATCAACTGCCCCCGGCGCTTGCGTATCAGGATAGTCCAACGGGATGGTGTCATGGATCAAAACAACTTTGTGGGCCGCACCGACCGCCTGAAACATGCGCGCATTTAAATTGCTGTGCCCAACATTTAGATAGGTAAACCCAGAAGGCAGCTGGGCTGCTAACATGCGGGTCAGCCTGTGACGTGAGCATCGGGCCAAGGCATGCTTGCGCAAAAACGACTGACCCAATCTGCGCGGCGCAGTCAATCGCGGGTTCAAGCGACTGATAACATCCGGCTGCCCCCACGTATCTGCATTTACCGCCGCAAGAGTTCGCTTTGCACCTGCGCGATCGATCAAAACATAGCCCAGCGCGGTGCGTGCAACGGCAAATAGCGGGGTAGGGTCAGAAACCAAGGCACGCAGATATGCGATCTCGACCCGGTCAACGCCGGTCGGGCGCAAACCAGCGCGGTTGACCAAACGTGTGATATCAAAAAGACGAGCAACGGGCGACAACATATCAGGTCACCCCCATTGAGCCATTATCGTGCAGTAGTCCGCAAAGCCATTATTTCGGTCAGATATGCACCAAATTCGTCGCGAAGATCTTCGCGCTCTAAGGCAAAGGCAACCATGGCTTGCAGATACCCTGCTTTAGATCCGCAATCATAGCGCTTACCATCAAAGCGATAGCCAAACACATCGCGACCTTCGTCCATCTCTCTGGCAATCGCATCGGTCAGCTGTAATTCGCCGCCTGCACCTTTTTCAATACGGTTCAAGTTCTGCATGATCTTTGGCGACAAAATATAGCGCCCGATCACAGCCAAATTCGACGGGGCGGTGCCAGCAGCAGGTTTTTCAACCATCCCCTTAACCGTAACAACATCCCCAGTCTGGGATGCAACGTCGAGCACACCATAAGACGATGTCTTTTCGGGTGACACTTCCATCGTGGCAACCATACTGCCACCAGTTTCTTCATAGGCTTCAACCATTTGCTGCAAGCACGGTTTTTCGGCCGCGATCACGTCATCGGGCAAAATAACGGCAAATGGTTCATTCCCAACCAAACGACGGGCGCACCAAACCGCATGGCCAAGGCCAAGAGGGCGATGTTGCCGAATATATGCAATCGCACCGCTGTCCATGCTGGTTTCTTTCAGCGTTTTAAGCAATTCATCCTTGCCTGCCTTGCGCAGGGAGTTTTCTAAATCAGGCGCTTGGTCAAAATAATCTTCCAACGCAGATTTTCCACGCGAGGTCACAAAGATAAATTCTTTGATGCCCGCTGCACGGGCTTCGTCAATTGCGTATTGAATCAACGGGCGATCAACCAGCGTCATAATTTCCTTTGGCACCGACTTGGTCGCCGGCAAAAACCGCGTACCTAATCCGGCAACAGGAAAGATGGCTTTGGTGACTTTTCTCTTCATCTTTATCTTCCGCACATCAACAAATTATCAGGCCGCTTAGCACGAAGCTAACAGGCAATAAATAGCCACGTCACGCCAAAACCGTGGGGAAATTTAACCGACCAGCCCCTTGCATGCTGCTACTAAGCTAATCAGCGGCCGTGTGCAAAATTTTTGATGATATTTTCAGCACGCATCCGTAGGCGCCAAATCTGCAGCCATGGCCCGGAGCGATCTGCTTTGCCGAATTGACCGCCCGTCCACAGCCAGTAGCCAGCCTCAACAAATCGGACCCGATGAAAAAGCGCCGTAGGTGACAAGATTATAACAGCAACGCGATCTTCTGCCTGAACCAAACGCGCTGCCTTGGCGAGCAACCTGTTTTTCTGCCAGATCCGCCCGACAACAAATCGCAGAGGCCGTTCCAGCTGGTTAAATTTGCGAAACGGAGGAGGCGCCATATCGGTCGCGATCTCACCAAAGTCGCGTTGCATCCCGTCGGCACATCCACGGTCAAAGCCCACCAAAACCGGTGCAACATCTGACGGCAGCAACCGCCCCGCGACCATATGGGTCAGCAAACGTTTGCGCTGAACGTCCCGTTCGGCATCCAAGACGCCCAAAGATCCGCCGTGTTTGCGCAGATAAACCGCGAGGCTTGCGCCGATCTGGCGAAGGTCGGTTGGGACGCGGTCAAACCGCCGCCTGCCGCTTGCCGCATATCCGTGATGCACCCGTGCGCGGGGCACAATCGCAGTCCGGTGGCCCGCCCGCCCAAGGCGCATATTCAGATCGGTTTCATCCAAATAGAATTGAAACGCGGGATCAAAGCCTCCCAGCGCCATAATCACATCACGGCGCACGGCCATGTTTGTACCTTCGGTCTTGATCGCGCAATCAGGTGTCCCTGTGAACACCTCTGGGGCATCGCTGCTTAGTTGCAAGGCTTTGGTCTGCGCGTCTGGATCAACGGTGCGGGCCTTCCACTGAAAACTGATCCCGTTGCGCCCAACGACATAGCCGCCAGCCGCCGACACCGCCGCATCGGCAAATGGTGTGGTCAGATGGACCAACCAACTAGGTTCGGGAACAGCATCATCGTCAATGAATGCAATTATCTCTCCTGCGGCCACAGCCACGCCAGCATTGCGAGCGGCACTGATGTTGGGGGTGTCAAACGAAACGATCTTGATCTGGTCAGCCAATGCATGTGCACGAACGGCAGATACGCCAGCGGAGTCAGCCACAACGACAATTTCGAAATTTGAGTACCCAAGCTGTCCGACCGCTGTCAGGGCCACGCACAACGCATCGGGCCGTCCATGGCTGACAATAATAACGCTGACGGACAGGGCCGTCACGCAAGACCCATTTGGGACAGCATCATCTCGATCCGCGGAACATCTTCGGGGTTATTCAACTCCCAGAACTGGCGCCCGTTGGCGTCAACTTCGACGCACAGGACATGCGCACCACGTTCCAAAAACCGCAACTGCTCTAGACCTTCTAGCTGCTCCAGCGGGCCAGTGGGCCAGCGGGGATAAGCGGCGAGCGCGGACGGGCGGTACGCATAGACACCAACATGGTGGAAAACGGGCGTATCATCAGCATCGGCATAGGTTTTTCCCGTGTATGGAATAACCTCTTTGGAAAAATAAAGCGCGTTATGATTGGCCCCAAAAACGGCAGTCGTTCCGCCAACACGACCAGCGCGGCGATCCTCGAGCAAACCATTCAACGCGGCCCCTTCGGTTCGCAGGACAGGAGTCGCCACTTCGGCCACAGGATCGGCGCGCAAGCTGGCCACCAGGTCTTCGACGAACCAAGCAGGTGTCAGCGGGGCATCGCCTTGTAAGTTGACGACAATATCAAATCCACCACCCAACGCATCAAAAGCTTCAGCGCAACGCTCGGTCCCGTTTTGGCAATTCTCGGATGTCATGACGACTTCTGCGCCGAACCCCTCACAGGTTTCGCGAATGCGGTCATCATCAGTCGCAACCACAACGCGGTCCACGCCTTGCACGGACATTGCCGCATCCCAACTGCGACGGATCAAGCTTTTGGCGTCACCGCCCGCCCCGCGCAATTCAACTAGCGGCTTCCCGGGATAACGGGTCGAGGCATAGCGGGCGGGGATGACGACCAGTACTGACATTTACGGAGCCTTCAGCTCAACGCCGGGGGCGTATGCGATAAAGAACGGGTTGGCGAAGTCTGCTTTGCCGTATTTCAGCGTTGTATGATCGTCAAAACGAACAACGGCACCACCCGCACCCGTCAGAACAGCGTGACCGGCGGCCGTGTCCCATTCCATCGTGCGACCAACGCGGGGGTAAATGTCGGCTTCACCCGTCGCAACCAGACAGAACTTCAACGAAGAACCAGCGCTTTTGCTGTCCTTCACGTTGTATTTGTTGATGTAGTCATCAGTCGCCTGATCGCGGTGGGACTTGGACGCAACGACCAACAAGGCATCATTGTCAGGGGTCGTGACCTGAATAGGGGACGCGGGGCCCATGGCATCCTTTGGAAAATCACCCGTTTCTTCCAGCGACACACCAGCGGCATCCGTGATGAACAAACGGTCCTTGGCGGGCGCGTAAACAACGCCGCGAATTGGGGTGCCATCGACGACATAGGCGATGTTCACCGTGAAATCACCGCGGCGCTTAATGAATTCTTTGGTGCCATCGAGCGGGTCAACGATCAGGAATGTGCTGACGGTTTGACCGTGGCTGTCAGACTGTTCTTCGGTGACCAAAGGAACGTCAGGGAACGCTGCGCGCAGGCCCGCACTGATGATGGCATCGGCGGCTTCATCGGCTTCGGTCACAGGGCTTTCGTCTGATTTGGAACGGACCTCAAAATTGGGATCAGCGTAGATCTCCATGATCTTATCGCCTGCTTCTAGCGCCAAACGGCGCATGACTGTGGTCAGTTTCTCAAAATCCATGCCGCGCATCCTTCACGTTTCGTTATGCTGCCTGTTCTAATGATTGAAAAAACAGGTCTGCCTCCTTATGATAGCAGGCAACACGAACGGCAAGAAAATCGTGATACAGGGCGAAGTCCCTATTAATTATGCAGGTTTACCATGTTTCAATCGCAAGCTCGCAAGACAACAACGCGTACCGTTTTCGGGATGCTGGAACTGATCTATCACTCCATCGTGCGTGACGTGCGCAAAACCCACCGCAATGCACTCGTCGGGCTGGCGATGAATATTCTGCAAACCGTGATGCTCGTGCTCACATTCTATGCGATGTTCCACCTTTTGGGTATGCGCGGTAATGCCATTCGGGGCGACTTTCTGCTTTACATCATGTCCGGCATTTTTCTGTTTCAGTGCCACACCAAAGCAATTTCGGCGGTTGTCGGCTCCGAGGGGCCAGCCTCGGCGATGATGCAACATGCACCGATGAATACCTTTATCGCGATTTGCGCTGCGGCGGTGTCTACGCTTTATCTACAGTTCCTTTCGCTGTTTTGCGTCCTGTTCATATATCACGTGGTGTTCACACCTCTGATCATCCAATACCCTATCGGCGCGCTGGCAATGCTTTTGGCTGCTTGGCTGTCGGGGGTCGGGGTCGGAATGGTCTTTTTGGCCCTCAAACCTTGGGCACCTGACATCGTCAAAATCTTGGTCATCATCTACACTCGTGGCAGCATGATCGCGTCAGGCAAGATGTTCGTGGCCAATTCACTGCCTGCTTCTATGCTCGTTTTGTTCGACTGGAACCCGCTTTTCCACACGATCGACCAAGCACGCGGATTTATTTTTCTGCACTATAACCCGCACTTTACGTCATCGTCATACCCTTATCTTGTGGCCGTCGGATTGCTGATGCTTGGGTTAATGGGCGAATTTTACACCCGCAGAAGCGTGTCCCAAAGCTGGAGCGCGGGCCATTAATTTGATGCCGGACGGATCATAAGGCCGCGTATTCTGTGAATAAGACACAAGAAGTTGAGTTTTTGCGCATTCCAATCACTTCCCACGCTTGCAGCCTCCAAATCGCAACCCTATATACGCCAAGATCAAACGGTCAGGCGAAAACTTGACCCGTTTAACGTAGCAACAGGCGCGGGTGCCGAAATGGGTTCACGCCGCTCAAACCGCCTAATGTAAGGGATTTGAAATATGGCCAAAGTTATTGGTATCGACCTCGGAACGACAAACTCTTGTATCGCCATCATGGACGGCTCTAAGCCGCGTGTTGTGGAAAACGCTGAAGGCGCGCGCACAACGCCGTCGATCGTCGCTTTCACTGATGACGAGCGCCTTGTTGGACAGCCTGCAAAACGCCAAGCTGTAACCAACCCGGAAAACACAATCTTTGCTGTGAAGCGTCTAATCGGTCGCCGGTTCGACGATAAATTCCTTGCAAAGGAAAAGAAAAATATGCCGTTCAACATCGTTGACGGCGGCAATGGTGACGCATGGGTCGAATCTCGTGGCGAGAAATACTCTCCGTCCCAGATTTCCGCGTTCATCTTGGGCAAAATGAAAGAAACCGCCGAAAGCTACCTCGGCGAAGAAGTAACACAGGCGGTTATCACCGTTCCTGCGTATTTCAACGATGCTCAGCGTCAGGCGACAAAAGACGCCGGCAAAATCGCTGGCCTCGAAGTTCTGCGCATCATCAACGAGCCGACAGCTGCTGCGCTGGCCTACGGCCTTGATAAGAAAGACACACAAACCATCGCGGTCTATGACCTTGGCGGCGGTACATTTGACGTGACCATCTTGGAAATCGACGATGGCCTGTTTGAAGTTAAATCCACCAACGGCGACACGTTCCTTGGCGGCGAAGACTTTGACATGCGCATCGTGAACTACCTTGCTGACACGTTCAAAAAAGAAAACCAGGTCGACCTGACCAAAGACAAAATGGCCCTTCAGCGCCTGAAAGAAGCCGCAGAAAAAGCCAAGATCGAACTGTCTTCGTCCTCGTCTACTGAGATTAACCAGCCGTTCATCTCCATGGGTGCCAACGGGCAGCCTTTGCACATGGTCATGAAGCTGACGCGTGCCAAGCTGGAAAGCCTCGTTGCTGACCTGATCAAAGCATCGCTAAAGCCTTGTATGGCCGCAATCAAAGATGCGGGCCTGTCCACTGGTGACATCGACGAAGTCGTTCTTGTTGGCGGCATGACACGTATGCCCCGCGTTCAGGAAGAAGTTGAAAAGTTCTTTGGCAAAAAGCCGCACCAAGGTGTGAACCCTGATGAAGTCGTCGCCATGGGCGCCGCAATTCAGGCTGGCGTTCTGCAAGGCGACGTTAAAGACGTTGTTCTGCTCGACGTGACACCATTGTCTTTGGGTATTGAAACGCTCGGTGGTGTGTTCACACGCCTGATCGATCGCAACACAACGATCCCAACGAAAAAGAGCCAAATCTTCTCGACTGCCGAAGATAACCAGAATGCTGTGACATTGCGGTGTTTCCAAGGTGAACGTGAAATGGCTGCCGACAACAAGATCCTCGGCCAGTTCAACCTTGAAGGCATTCCACCAGCGCCACGCGGCATGCCACAGATCGAAGTCACCTTTGACATCGACGCCAACGGCATCGTGTCCGTCGGCGCCAAAGACAAAGGCACTGGTAAAGAGCAGCAGATCACGATCCAAGCATCTGGTGGCCTGTCCGATGAAGACATCGAATCAATGGTCCGTGACGCCGAAGAGAATGCTGATGCGGATAAAGAACGCCGCGAGCTGATCGAAGCCAAGAACGAAGCAGAAAGCCTGATCCACTCCACTGAGAAATCAATGGAAGAGCATGCTGATAAGGTTGACCCAACAACTGTTGAAGTCATCGAATTGGCAATCGCTGCACTGAAGGACGACCTTGAAGGCGAAAATGCTGACAAGATCAAATCTGGTGCGCAGAACGTACGCGAATCCGCCATGAAGCTGGGTGAAGCCATCTATAAGGCCAGCCAGGAAGCCGAAGAAGGCGAGGGCGAACCAAAGGGCATGGACGAGGAAGAAATCCTCGATGCGGACTTTGAAGACCTCGGCGACGACGACAAACGTGGCAACTAAGGCAACCGCCTGATTGATTAGACCGGCCCTTTTAACCGGGTCGGTCTTTTCCATTCCCAAAGGGGAAAAGCAACAATGGCAAAACGCGATTTTTACGAAACGCTCGGTATCAAAAAAGGTGCTGACGCTGATGCGATCAAAAAAGCTTATCGTCAAAAGGCGAAAGAGCTGCACCCGGACCGTAATTCCAGTAATCCCAAAGCCGAAGAACAATTCAAAGAAGCCAACGAAGCATATGAGGTGTTAAAAAACGCCGATAAGAAAGCAGCCTACGACCGTTACGGTCACGCCGCATTTGAAGGTGGCATGGGCGGCGCTGGCGGTCAGCAACGTGGCGGTGGCCATGGCGACTTTAGCTCTGCGTTCTCAGACGTATTTGACGACCTGTTCGGCAATTTCGGCGGTGGTGGCGGTCAACAGCGTAACCGCGCGCAACGCGGCAATGACTTGCGGTATAACCTGCGCATCAACCTCGAAGAGGCGTTTTCCGGCCTTCAGAAAACTGTCAACATTCCTGCCGCTGTGTCTTGTGGGCAGTGTAACGGCACTGGTGCCGAAGATGGGTCTCAACCAGTCACCTGCCCGACATGCGCTGGCATGGGCAAGGTCCGCGCGCAGCAAGGTTTCTTCACTGTTGAACGCACCTGCCCGACCTGTAACGGCATGGGTCAAACGATCAAAGATCCGTGCAGCGCATGCCACGGCCAAGGTCGCATCGAGAAAGAAAAAGCACTTTCCGTCAATATTCCTGCGGGCGTCGAAACTGGTACGCGCATCCGGCTTGCTGGCGAAGGCGAAGCAGGCCTGCGTGGCGGTCCAACCGGCGATTTGTATATCTTTATCGAGGTCAACGATCACAAACTGTTCGAGCGGGACAACGTCAATCTTTACTGCCAAGTCCCCGTTAGCATCGCAGCGGCCGCCTTGGGTGGAGAGATCGAAGTGCCAACAATCGACGGTGGCCGTAGCCGTGTAAAAATCCCCGAAGGGTCGCAATCAGGTCGTCAAATGCGCCTGCGTGCCAAAGGGATGCCAGCCCTGCGCGGCAACGGCACAGGCGATATGTTCATTGAACTTGCTGTTGAGACACCCGTGAATTTGACCGCCCGTCAAAAAGAGATCCTGAAGGAATTTGACGAAATTCAGGCCGAAAATAACCCCAACAGTTCCAACTTCTTTAAGTCGGTCAAAAGCTTTTGGGACTCAATGAAAGGTTAGTCTTAACCCTTCATTCACCATCTGTTCTGCAAAGTGTTTCTTATGAACCACTTTGCAGAAGCCCCCTCTCTTTTCGCCGACCACGATGACGTGGAACGTGTTGTGCCCCTGCCAAACGGGCGTGCGCCGTCCTATTTGGCCGACCACCGCAAACGCTTGCGTGAACGGTTCAACGCCGGTGGCGCGGCTGCTATGCCCGATTATGAATTGCTCGAACTCGTACTTTTCCGCGCCATCCCACGCCAAGACGTGAAGCCATTAGCGCGTACGCTTATCGACACATTCGGCGACTTTAACCGCGTGCTGTCCGCCCCGCCATCACAGCTGTCCAAGGTCAAAGGATGCGGCCCAGCAGTTGTTACCGAATTAAAGATCGTCGAGGCAGCGGCCCACCGCCTTGCCCGTGCGAAAGTCATGCAGCAGCACATCATATCCAGCTGGGATGAGGTGCTTGATTACTGTCACACCATCATGGCTCACCGCGACACCGAACAATTCCGCGTTCTGTTTCTGGATACCAAAAACACACTGATCGCGGATGAGGAGCAGGGCAAAGGCACCGTCGATCACGTCCCTGTCTACCCACGAGAGGTCGTGAAACGGGCGTTGGAACTGAACGCCGCTGCGATCATTCTGGTGCATAACCATCCATCCGGCGACCCAACACCATCGGAGGCGGACATCAACATGACCCGCCAAATTGACGAAGCAGCGCAAGCCCTCGCGATCACAGTGCATGATCACATTATCATTGGAAAATCTCGTGAAACCAGTTTTCGGTCGCTTGGGTTATTGTGACACCCACAGTTCCACCCTGCGGTTCATCTGACGGCCCCATTCAGTGTCGTCACAGCCCATTGGCAAAGCCTCGCCAAAGGCCCCAGTCTCGACGCTGACACCATCGGGTAACACACCCCCCAATAAGGACAGCAAATCACGCAACACGGCCTCTGCACGGGCGCTTGAAAGATCTCTGTTTGCTGACGCCGCCCCGCGCCCATCGCTGAAACCTGCAAGCAACAACGGACGCCTATCATAACGCCCATCGCGTATAGCTTGCGCCAGCGACAACAAGTTTGACCGCGACTGCGCATCCAACCGCGTCGATCCCACCTCGAACCGGAAACTCGTCGAAAGACGGACACGCGCGCCCAACACGCGCACCATGCGCTGCAATTCAATCAACGGCATATCAGCACCAGCGGCGGCAATCGCATTGGCAAATCGCTGTCCCTGAGAATCAAGCGGTATGGGGACTGCACCCTGATCAACAAATCCAGCCCGCCGAACAACCAGTTGTGCCTGTGGGCCCTGCATCCATGCCAGAAATTCGCGTGCTAAAGCGGGCAAACGGCGGCTTGGTAGATACAGAAACATCGGCGCTGTTAAGGGGTAGTCTTCAGTTTTTAACGCCGTCAAACGGGGTGCCGAGATAAACCCACATCCATCACGCAAAGCAATCGGTTGGTTGATGCCCACATCCGTGAACGGCAATATCCCCAACGCACCTCGATCGGCGGCAATGGCAGCGATAACCGCATCATGATCTGGATGACGGACAACGGCAGCCCCCAATGTTTTTCCAGCCACACCAAGCACATCATCAATAAACCGTTGCATCTGCCCGTCATTGGGCGGGCCTAAATGCAACGTCATCGGCACATCGGGTCCGCCCAATACGGACCAATTCGGCGTTTGGCCTGCAAAGGCATCTGACAAATCCGCAAGCGAAATGCCCCGCACGTCCGACCGCGACGACACCACAGGGACCAGCGCATCAAGACCTACAATCCGGCTTTGCCGTGCGTCATCCAAGCGGCCAAGTCCCACATCACGGGCGCGATCGATCTCGGCGGCGCGGACCTCGCGGACCGACATTACCATGTCGGCTTGATGTGCAATCAGATCAGCAAAACCTTCATCCGTGTTGGTTGCATGGACAACGACTCGCGCGACCGCTTGATCGCCATCCATCAGTGTCTGGGTAAAGCCGGCGTCAGAATTTTGAAAATTGACAACTAGCCCTTTTGACCGGGCGAACCCTTCAACCATCGCAGGCATGAGAATATCAGCCATCCGACGCGCGCCCGATAGGCGTAGCTCTGGTACATAAGTATCTGGATCAGGACAGGGGTCGCCCGCGCAGGTCACCGTATCATACCGCAGTGTCAGCGTGCCGAATTCCGAGTCGATTTGGATATTCTCGCCATCAAAGCCGATCATACGACCCAAAACGGTCAACCCACCTCCATCCGACGTGAGAGTCACATCCTGCGCGAACGCAGGCGCACAAAAGAAAAGTGCGGCGCCAAGCACCGCACGTTTCAGAAGTCTGCCAAATTGGCCTGATTCATAACGCGTCATTTCGCGGCGAGTGTCAGGTCCTTGAACATGTTTTTCAACACCAGAAATTCACCAATTGCGTCACATTCGGGCATTGTCATGGTTAAATCGATGGCTGTCGGCGTTGACGATGGATCAATCTGGATACTTTGAGCGGCGACATCACGTCCGCAGTTTTCTGCTGTCACCTCGGCCTCGACACTTAAGGCGACTGATCCGTCGCGCGAAGCAATCCCTGTTGGAAATGTATACACTTCGACCATCAACGGCATGTCGCGCGTATCATCACCCAGCCGGACCAAGAACCCAGCCTGCGACGGGGTCACAAAGTCCAGTTCACCAGCGGAAGCGGACCAAACGTGACCATCCGTGTCATAGTCGGCACCAAATTCCAACGCATGCAGTTGCACCGCATTCACGCCCTGCCACTGCAACGCAGCACGATCAAAATTCACTAATTCAGGGACTGTAACAGATGTCACAGCACCGCCTCCATTTTCAAAAGCCACGATAAAGAATGCGTCTTCTGCCATTGCAGGCACCAAAATATCGGTCGTTCCAGCAGCGTCAGTCGAGACCGTAAACATCATGCCCTGATGATGAATGGTCATGGCAGCAGTGGGTTGGCACGGCGCAGTCACTGATAGCGACACCATCGCAAGCGGCAAAACAGTTGCATCCACGGCAACGTCACAAGTCTGCTTTGGAATGGCTAAAGGCGCTGCGATTTCCGGGATAATCAGTTTTTCCGTCGCCGAATCAAGCGCAGCAAGCTGCACAGGCACCGAAATATCCAAAGGCGGCGTTGCCTGCGGCATGACAAGCGACGGTGCCAAGCGCGCCTCTTGTGGCATCATGATATCAGCAGGCGTGATCTCTGTCGCCGCAAGCCCGTCATCTGGCTGCAAGCGCGACGCAACCGCATCACCGTACTGCATAACAAAGCCGATCCCAAGCGCCACGGAAAACGTGGCCGCGGCGGTCATGAACTTCTTTTTGCGGGACATATCGTGCCTCCTTTACCCTTTGGTTTGGAAACAGATTGTCAATTCAGGATGGCCCTATAAGGACCACCCCAAGGTTTTAGCGTGACAGGATTTTGGCGAGTTTACGCCAGCTTCCCATGGCAGTGCTTAAACTTGTTGCCCGACCCACATGGGCAAGCATCGTTCCGGCTTGGCGTACCCCAAGTCGTTGGATCACCCTCGACGAACCCATCACGCGGCGTCGCACCTGTCCCACCAGGGGACGATGTGGCACGCGCAACGGTGTCTTCTTGGGTCTTGGCGGCAGCGGCTTGTTGGGCCTGCATCTGTGCAATCAACTGCTGCTGCTCCTCAGCCGACATTGGCCGGATCTGACCCAGCTTTTGAGTCACTTCCGTCCGCAGACCGTCCAGCAGACGTTCAAACAACTGAAAGCCCTCTGTCTTATACTCATTGAGCGGATCACGTTGCGCGTAGCCACGAAAGCCAACAACCGCACGCAAATGTTCCAGCGTCAGCAGGTGTTCACGCCATTTGCCGTCAATGGACTGCAACAACACCTGCTTTTCGATGTTGCGCATGGTTTCATCGCCAAACGCCTCGGCTTTTTCAACCATATAGGCATCAGAGGCCTCTTCGAGACGTTCGCGGATATCGTTGTCATCAACGCCTTCCTCGTCGGCCCATTTCATTACGGGCGCGTCGATACCAAGCGTTGCAATCACATCGGCATACAGGCCTTCTGTGTTCCACTGATCCGCATAGGATTTTGGCGGCATGTGTTCCGTGACCAGATCATCAATCACCTGATGGCGCATATCAGCAACAATCTCGGATAGATCCGATGCCTCCATGATATCGCGGCGCTGGGTAAAGATCACCTTACGCTGCTCGTTCATGACATCATCGAATTTCAACAGCTGCTTACGAATATCAAAGTTACGGCCTTCGACTTTTGCTTGCGCGCGCTCTAACGATTTGTTGACCCACGGGTGCACAATCGCTTCGCCTTCCTTCATGCCAAGACTGGACAACACTTTGTCCAAACGCTCGGATCCGAAAATGCGCATCAGGTCATCTTCCAACGACAAGAAGAACGACGAGCGGCCCGGATCACCCTGACGGCCAGACCGACCGCGCAACTGGTTATCAATGCGGCGTGATTCGTGACGTTCTGTCGCCAGAACAAACAGACCACCGGCAGCGATCACCTTTTCCTTTTCGTCGGCAACCTCTGCACTGATACGTGTGCGGGTTTCCTCTGGATCGGCGCTCGGATCTTCGGCAAGCGCCTGCATGACGCGCATTTCAACGTTACCGCCAAGCTGAATATCAGTACCACGACCGGCCATGTTAGTCGCAATCGTCACCGCACCCAGCTTACCAGCGTCGGCCACAATTTGTGCTTCTTGCTCGTGCTGGCGGGCGTTCAGAACGTTGTGAGTGATGCCTTCAGCAGTCAGTAATTGCGCAAGGTGTTCAGATTTATCAATCGACGTTGTACCGACCAAAATCGGCTGACCCTTCGCATTGGCGGCCTTGATCTCTTTGACCACACCTTCAAATTTTTCGCGGGCAGTGCGGTACACCTGATCATGCTCGTCTTTACGGTCAATCGGGCGGTTTGTTGGAATTTCGATCACACCAAGGCCGTAGATTTCCATGAATTCCTCGGCTTCAGTCAACGCCGTACCCGTCATACCAGCCAGCTTTTCATACAAGCGGAAATAGTTCTGGAACGTGACAGAGGCGAGCGTGACATTCTCGGCCTTCACATCAACGCCTTCTTTGGCTTCAATCGCTTGGTGCAGTCCATCAGACAAACGACGACCCGTCATCATGCGGCCCGTGAATTCATCGATCAAAACGACTTCGCCGTTAGCGACGATATAGTCTTTGTCTTTCTCAAACATCTTATGGGCACGCAAACCTTGGGACAGGTGGTGCACCAATGTGCTGCTTTCTGGGTCATACAATGTCTGACCTTCAGGGATCAGACCAACGGCCAGCAAGCGCACTTCTAGGAAATCATTGCCCTCATCAGTGAACGTGGCCTGCTTGACCTTTTCATCGATGGTGTAATGATCCGGGGTCAGTTCTGGCACAATTTTATCGATCTGGCGGTACATTTCCGCCCGATCCTGAGCGGGGCCGGAAATGATCAGTGGCGTCCGCGCCTCGTCGATCAAGATACTATCAACCTCATCTACGACCGCAAAGAAGTGCGGGCGCTGATTGATCTGGGACAGCTCTGATTTCATGTTGTCGCGCAGGTAATCAAACCCAAGCTCGTTGTTGGTCGCGTAAGTCACGTCGCATTTATACGCGGCGTTCTTTTCGGCGTCAGGCTGGTTCGGAACCACAACGCCCGTGGTCATGCCAAGCGCAGTGTACACTTTGGCCATCCATTCAGCATCACGGCTAGCAAGGTAATCGTTTACGGTCACGATATGCACGCCCTTACCCGTCAAGGCATTCAGATATGCAGGGAAGGTCGCAACAAGGGTCTTACCCTCGCCCGTCTTCATCTCGGAAATGTTGCCCTCGTGGAGGAAAATGCCGCCGATCAACTGAGTGTCAAAGGCACGCAAACCCAAGGCACGCTTGGCAGCCTCGCGGCAGTTGGCGAACGCCTCTGGCAAGATCGCGTCAAGCGTTTCACCGCCCGCAACGCGTTCTTTATATTCAGCCGTCTTCGCAAGAATCTCTTCATCGCTCAGCGCCTCGAACGCGGGCTCCAGCGCATTGATCTTGTCAACAACGCCACGGGTGGCTTTGACTTGACGGTCATTGGCGGTGCCAAACACCTTCTTAGCAATCGATCCTAAACCCAGCATATTCTCTCCGACGGCGTCATCACGCACTGCTTACATATATTTGAGAGGAGGTTGCTTGTGGGCCACGTACGGGCCACCTACAAAGGGCTAAGCCTGCCCCCTCTAAGGCGTATCTTGGATGTAAGGGGCCGCCTATACACTGTCAACGCCGTGACCCGTCGCGGAGCATCAAGGGATCGTTTAATGCTGAAACATGCAACATATTTGGGGGCTTTGGCCCTGTCATTGGCCGCAACAACTGGTGTGGCCCAAGATGCAACCGCTGACACGGTGATCGCGACCGTGGGCGATACCGAAATCACGCTCGGTCAAATGATCATCACGCGCGCACAACTGCCACAGCAATACGCACAGCTGGGCGATGATGTGCTGTTTGCAGGTATCCTTGATCAGCTGATCCAACAACAGATTCTGGCTGACGCGCTAACCGACGTACCGGGTCGTGTGGACTATGCCGTGCAAAACGAACGCCGCAGCCTGATGGCTGGCGAAGTTATCAACGACATCACAAATGGCGCGACCACAGATGAGGCCATTCAGGCCGCCTATGAGGCCCGCTTTGCCGCTGAAAAACCCACAACGGAATACAACGCGTCCCACCTTTTGGTGGAAACCGAGGAAGAAGCGCTTGCTGCCAAAGCCCGCATCACTGAAGGCGAAGAATTCGCTGATGTGGCGCGTAACGTATCCACGGGGCCAACGGGGCCAAACGGTGGCAACCTTGGTTGGTTCGGCGCCGGTCAGATGGTTCCAGCTTTTGAGGACGCCACAATGGCGCTGTCGGTTGGCGAGGTGTCCGACCCCGTAAAAACACAGTTCGGCTGGCACGTCGTGACGTTGCTGGAAACGCGCAACAAGGACATCCCAACACTCGAAGCAGTGCGCCAAGAACTGTTCGGCGAAATCCAAGAGGCCGCGATCCAAGCCCGTTTGACCGAATTATCCGATGCCGTAACCGTTGTAAGACCCGAAGCAGGGCAGTTCGACCCAAACCTGCTTAGCAACCTTGATCTGTTGGACTAAAACATGACGATATCACCCCTCGCGCCTGCGGCGTTCCCCGATCTGCCCGTCATTGATGGGGTCACCTTTGCGGCCGCTGCGGCCGGGGTGAAATATGCAAACAGGCTCGATGTGATGTTGGCGATTATGGCTGACGGCACAAGCGTGGCGGGGGTGTTCACCACCTCTGCCACACGATCAGCCAACGTACTTGATTGTCAGCGTAAACTGGCCAAACTCTCTAGCGGACCTGCGGCGATCATCGTGAACTCCGGCAATTCCAACGCCTTTACCGGCAAACGAGGCGACGGATCTGTCGCCGCGCTTTGCAAAGGTGTTTCGGACATTTCCGGCATTGACGAGGGGCGTATTTTTACCGCCTCCACAGGCGTAATCGGCGAGCCATTGCCGCATGATCGAATCATCGCAAAACTGCAAGACCTGCACGACACGCAAAGCAGCGACCGATTGGGTAACGCTGCGCAGGCAATCATGACGACGGACACATTCGCCAAAGGGTCCACCAAAACGGTGATGATCAACGGCATGCCGATTAAAATCGCAGGCATCGCCAAAGGGTCCGGCATGATCGCCCCCGATATGGCCACGATGCTTGTCTACATCTTTACAGACGCAAAAATCGACCAGGCCGATCTGCAGACCTTGGTTTCACGCAAGAATGCCGTGACCTTCAACTGCATCACAGTCGATGGCGACACATCAACGTCTGACAGCCTGATGATCGCCGCAACAGGCGCATCTGGTGTCGACGTCACAGGCAATGCGGCGTTTGAGGCCGCGCTACATGACCTGATGCGCGACCTCGCCCACCAAGTCGTGCGCGACGGCGAAGGGGCCACCAAATTTGTCACCATCAACGTGACAGGTGCGGCAACCGACGCAGACGCGCGGCTGGTCGCGATGGCCACTGCAAATTCACCGCTGGTGAAAACCGCAATCGCGGGTGAAGACCCCAACTGGGGGCGCATTGTTATGGCAGTCGGTAAATCCGGCGCCGCCGCTGACCGCGACCTGCTATCAATCCGGTTTGGCAATATCCTTGTGGCCGAAAACGGCTGGGTTGCGGAAACCTATACCGAAGACGCAGGCGCGGATTACATGAAGAACCAAGACATAACGATCAACGTCGACCTTGGACTTGACCAAGGGAGCGCGACCGCATGGACCTGCGATCTGACCCACGGCTACATCACAATCAACGCGGACTATCGGTCATGAAAACCCTCCTCGTTTCTGCCGTCGCCCTGATCGACGTCGACGGGCGGGTCCTGCTTGGGCAACGGCCCACAGGGAAATCCATGGCGGGTTTGTGGGAATTCCCCGGCGGCAAGGTCGAGGCAGGTGAAACACCCGAAGCAGCCCTAATCCGTGAACTGGAAGAAGAGTTGGGCATCAACACATGGGAAAGCTGCCTCGCGCCGCTAACATTCGCCAGCCACAGCTATGATGACTTTCATCTGCTAATGCCGCTGTTTGCGTGCCGTAAATGGGAAGGCACACCGCAAAGCCGCGAAAACCAAGCGCTCAAGTGGGTGCATGCACGGGACCTGAAAAACTATCCGATGCCAGCTGCTGACGTGCCTTTGATACCTATCTTGCGAGATTGGCTTTAGGGCGTCCACCACCC
Source organism: Yoonia sp. (assembly GCA_023955335.1). Lineage (GTDB taxonomy): Bacteria > Pseudomonadota > Alphaproteobacteria > Rhodobacterales > Rhodobacteraceae > Yoonia. The sequence goes on along the minus strand of JAGSGF010000008.1, from coordinate 66,439 downwards.
GATAAGATGAGACGAAAAAGGGGCAGCCAACCAGCTGCCCCTTTTCCAATTCTAACGATAATCTTTACAGATTACGTTCAACCGACTCACGCTCGAAGATTTCGATCACGTCACCCGCGCGGACATCTTCATAGCTCTCGAACGCCATGCCACATTCCTGACCTGACTGCACTTCTGCAACCTCGTCCTTGAAACGCTTGAGCGTCTTAAGCGTACCTTCGTGGATAACCACGTTGTCGCGCAGCAGGCGCACGCCAGCGGAACGACGGGCGACACCCTCGGTCACGAGACAACCAGCAACTTTGCCAATGTTGGACACTTTGAACACGTCTTTGATCGTCGCATAACCGATGAACTTTTCTTTGATCTCGGCGGACAACAGGCCAGATGCAGCCTTTTTCACATCATCCACAAGGTCGTAGATGACGGAATAATACCGGATTTCCACGCCCTTTTGGTTGGCAGTTTGACGGGCCGATGCATTGGCACGAACGTTAAAGCCGATGACAGGCGCACCCGATGCTTCGGCAAGGCCGATATCGGATTCGGTGATGGCACCAACACCGGAATGCAGCACGCGAACGCGGACCTCATCATTGCCGATTTTCTCCATCGCCTGCACGATCGCTTCGGCAGAGCCTTGAACGTCGGCTTTGACCAAGATTGGCAGCTCGCTGACGCTTTCGCTTTGCTTGGCGTTGGCCATCAACTGATCAAGGGTCACGGCGGCACCAGCGGCGGCGCGCTTATCCTTGGCGGCATTAGCACGGTATTCAGCGATTTCACGCGCTTGTGCTTCTGTCTCGGTGACGTTCAAAACGTCACCCGCTTCTGGCGTACCGTTCAGGCCAAGCACCTCAACAGGAACGGATGGACCGGCCTGCGCGATACGATCGCCTTTGTCGTCGATCAAGGCACGGACACGGCCCCACTGTTCGCCAACAACAAAGATGTCGCCGGTTTTTAGTGTCCCGTTCTGGATCAGAACAGTCGCGACAGGGCCACGGCCGACGTCAAGCTGTGCCTCAATAACAGCGCCAGATGCGGCACGGTTCGGGTTGGCTTTCAGTTCCAAAATCTCGGCCTGAAGCGCAATCGCCTCAAGCAGTTTTGGCAGGCCTTCACCGGTAATCGCAGACACTTCAACGTCCTGAACATCACCTGACATGGCTTCAACGATAACCTCGTGCTGCAACAATTCGACACGCACTTTGTTCACGTCGGCTGCTGGCCGGTCAATCTTGTTGATTGCAACAATCATTGGCACGCCCGCGGCTTTTGCATGCGCAATCGCCTCGATGGTCTGCGGCATAACCGCATCATCCGCTGCAACAACCAGAACGACAATATCGGTTACCTGCGCACCACGAGATCGCATCGACGTAAACGCCGCGTGACCTGGAGTATCAAGGAATGACAGAACCTGACCGCTTTCGGTTGTAACCTGATAAGCACCGATATGCTGCGTGATACCGCCAGCTTCGCCAGCAACAACGCGGGCGTTACGGATCGCATCCAGCAACGATGTCTTACCGTGGTCAACGTGACCCATGATCGTAATGATCGGGGCGCGAGGCAGCAGGTCAGCAGGATCGTCTTGGATTTGGTCGATGACCTGTTCAACGTCGGCATCAGACACACGGACGACTGTGTGGCCAAATTCTTCGATGATCAGCTCGGCCGTATCCGCGTCGATGGTCTGTGTTTGGGTCGCCATGATGCCATTATTCATCAAGGCTTTTACGACGTCGGACACACGCTCGGTCATACGGATGGCCAGCTCGGAAACGGTGATCGCTTCTGGCAAGGACACATCGCGGTAGATCTTTTCACGATCGGCCGAGATACCCATCGCCTTGGCGCGGGCTTTGTCTTGCTTACGCTTCATCGCAGCCATTGACCGTTGACGGCCACCATGACGGCCAGCCATCGCATCGTTCAGCGTCAGCTTCCCAGAACGGCGGTTGTCTTCAGCTGTACGACTAGGCTTGGCTTTGGTGTTGTCGTTGCCACGGCTCGCCTTTTCGCGGTCCGCATTGCGGGGCGCAGACGATGGACGGGTAACAGACGTTTCACCGGGCGGTGCAGGGGCAGGAGCAGGGGCATCAGCAACAGCTTTGGCTTTCGTCGCCTCAATGCGCTTGCGCTCTTCTTCTTCAGCTTTCGCCTTTACGCTTTCTTCACGTGCGCGAAGTTCCGCCTCTTTGGCTTCTTGCTCGGCGCGGCGGGCTTCACGATCTGCGGCGCGGGCTTTCTCTTCAGCCTCACGCTTGATTGTTTCTTCGGCTTCACGGGCCTTGGCCATAGCCAATGCCTTCATCCGGCGCGCGAGCTCGGCATCAGAAATGCCTGCCGGACGCTTGGATGGGTCGCCGCCCATCGGTGGAGCAGAGTTGCCGCTCGCCGTTGTCTTTGCCGCACCAGCAGGCTGGGGAACCACAACGCGCTTGCGTTTGGTTTCAACGACCACGTTCTTGGTACGTCCGTGGCTGAAGCTCTGCTTCACATTGCTTGGGCGCGAACCGCCAAGACCGAGTGTCTTTTTGCCGTCGTTATCGCTCATTTGGCTTCTATATCCTTCCCGGCTGGCTTATCGCCGCCGTCTATCTCTCGTAGGCCACGTAGCTTTGTGGCTTCCTCTACAACACGGTTGCTGAGTTTTCCAGTCGAGAGCGCGCAATGTATCACACTTCCACGCCCGAATGCCAAACCCAATTCCTCCGAAGTGAAACACCCGAAATATCGGGCACCCTCGGGGGTCCATAATTTTGCTTTGCCACGCTCTGATCCATCAGAGGCTTGCAACAAAACGCGGACGCGCTCACCACCGGCGAGCCAGCCCTTAACCTTTTCAAATCCACAAACCGCACGGCTTGCCTTGCGGGCCAAAGTGATCATCTCAAGCGCGTGACGCGCCAATTGACGTTCAACTTCTTCGACCAAACCGTCGGGAACGGTCACGGCCTGCTTGGCGCTGCGCGAAAACTGTCCGCGCCCCGCCTCTTCCAATGCGGCCCTCGTAGCGGACACATACATACCACGTCCGGGCAGCTTACCCAAGATATCGGGGTAAACCGTGTTTTCCGGACCAACAACAAAACGGATAAGGCCCGTCACTGGTGTGACCTCTCCCGTGACGATGCATTTACGTTCTACATCGTCGTCGTGTTGTTTTTTGTGACCACCGCGCGCCATCTAGGGTTCTCCGAAGCCTGCGATCAGGCTTCGGCCTCCTCTGCCATATCGGCATCATCGCTATCAGTTTCAAGATCAGCAGGATCAACCCAACCCAACATAACGCGGGCAGTCATGACCATATTTTGTGCCTCTTCCAGTGACACTTCAAATTTCTCCAACACGCCTTCGTCTTTATGGCGCTCGCCGTCGACTGTGGTCCAGCCACCGGCCAGCTCCCAATCCGCACATGTTGCAAAGTCTTCCAGCGTCTTCACGCCGTCTGCACCAAGTGCTTCAAGCATCAACGGCGTCAGCCCTTCAAAGTTCACAAGGCTATCTTCAACACCGGCAGCGCGGGCAGCTTCCATCGCCTTGTTGTTGATGGCTTCCAGATGTTCGCGGGCACGTGTCTGCAATTCGCCTGCCGTGCTTTCGTCGATGCCTTCGATGACAAGCAATTCGGTCAAATCAACGTAAGCGACTTCTTCAAGGCTCGTGAACCCTTCGGATACCAACAACTGAGCAAAGAATTCGTCCAGATCAAGCGCATCCATGAACAAACCAGTGCGCAGTTCGAACTCGGCCTGACGACGCTTGGATTCTTCTTCTTCGGTCATGATGTCGATGGCCAAGCCAGTCAGCTGGGACGCAAGGCGCACGTTTTGACCACGACGGCCAATCGCCAAGGACAGCTGCTCTTCTGGAACAACGACTTCGATCTTGCCAGCTTCTTCATCCAGAACAACCTTGGAAACCTCGGCTGGCTGCAATGCATTCACAAGGAACGTTGGCATATCTTCATTCCAAGGAATGATATCGATCTTCTCGCCCTGCAGCTCGTTAACAACAGCCTGAACACGGCTACCACGCATACCAACACAGGCACCGACTGGATCAATAGAGTTGTCATAAGAAATGACAGCGATCTTGGCACGGGAGCCTGGATCACGGGCAACTGCCTTGATCTCGATGATACCCTCATAAATCTCAGGGACTTCCATCTTGAACAGCTCGGTCATGAACTCTGGCGCCGTACGCGACAAGAATATCTGTGGACCGCGCTGTTCGCGACGGACTTCTTTGATGTAACAACGGATGCGATCGTTCGGGCGATATGACTCGCGGCCGATCTTTTCGTTGCGACGCAGGATGGCTTCGCCAGAACCCACATCCACAATGACGTTGCCATACTCTTCGCGCTTAACAGCAGCGTTGATGATGGTGCCCGCCTTGTCCTTAAAGTCTTCATACTGCTTGTCACGCTCGGCTTCGCGGACCTTTTGCAAGATCACCTGTTTGGCGGATTGCGCTGCAATACGGCCCAACTCGACTGGTGGGACGATTTCGACAAATTCTTGGCCGACCTCAGGGTCAGTCATATATTCTTTGGCCTGCTCAACCGTGAACTCAGCCTGATAGTTTTCCATCAGGTCTTCTTCAACAACCGTGCGAACACGGGTAAAGGTCGCTTTGCCGGTGCTGCGGTCGATGGCGACACGAATGTCCATCTCTGCGCCGTAACGAGACTTCGCGGCACGGGCGAGCGATTCTTCCATCGCTTCGACAACCAAGTTGGCGTCGATGTTCTTTTCACGGGCCACGGCTTCGGCTGTTTGCAGAAGCTCAAGCTGGTTTGCTGAAGTAATTGCCATCAGGTTTTCTCCTCACCATCAATGATGGTTTCGATTTCATCAAATTGGGTCTCGTCGATCTGACCCGCATCTTTACGTCCACGCAAAACATCGCGGATCAACTCATCTGTCAGCACCAATTTGGCGTCTGACAGCCATTCAAATTTCAGGCCAATCGTGCCCTCGGCGATGTTAATCAAGATCTCGTCACCTTCAACACCCTCAAGCTGGCCCTTGAAACGACGACGACCGTCGATCAACTCGTCAGTCTCGATCTTGGCTTCAAAGCCTTCCCACTGGGCAAAATCCTTCAACCGCGTCAGCGGGCGGTCAATGCCGGGGGACGATACTTCAAGCGTATACGCATCAAGGATCGGATCCTCGACATCCATCGTGGCAGAAATGGCGGTGCTGATCTTGGCACAGGCATCAACCTCGATATTGCCGTCGGGACCTTGGGCCATAACCTGCAAGATGCTTTCTTTGCCAGTCATCAGGCGAATACGCACGACCTCAAAACCCATGTCCTCGACAACAGGTGTGATGATCTCGGCGATACGGCGGTCAATGGCCGCTTTGGCGATCAGATCGTTCATAGGTGCTCCAAGCACAAAAAAACGGGCGCACGGCCCGTCACAAATTTCCGGTTGGGCGCTGGGTTTGGACCCCAGCACGCCGCTGTTAAGAGGGATATAGACAAGGTGAACTGAGTCTGCAAGGGGGCAAGCAACCAAATGGTCACTTGCCCATTTTTTAGGTCAGAGGCCCAAGAGCGCCTGTAATTCTGCCATCGCACCGTCAGACAGCTCACGTCCGCCCGTCAAGGTGAGCAAAGATGCGTCCGCATCAATTTCAGCAGCGTCAAGCGCTGCAAGTGAAGTGTCATATGCGACGGATGCCTGAAGAATGGTTGCGGTGTAATCAAGGTCAGGATTCAAGTCATTAAACTGCTCTTCTGTCATCGCATTTAGCGCATCAACAAGGTCAGACGCCTCTTGAACCGCTGTCGCAGATGAATTCAACGCAAGCGTCGATTGCTGGTAAGTATACAGTTTACCCGGCATGCTATCGGGCGAAGAATTGGCTAACCCGTTTGCGCTGGCATGCGCTGCGTTTAAGCCTTTCAATTCGCTGGCAATGGCGCCGCGATTTGCTGAGTTGCCATTAGATTTCGCATCCCGGTTGCCACGGTTGCCATTGGAATTACCACGATTTGAATTGCCGCCCTTTTCAGCAAATGCTGGCGTTGCTGAAACGCTGATTGCGATCGCAGGCGGTACGGTTAATAGAAATGCCGCCGCAAAAGTTTTGGCTACTGTTTTCATAACGCTGTTCATCAAAAATTCCTCTCACGGCCTATGCCGGCTTTCCATGTTAGCTGAATTAACCACTTCCAAACAGCATGAACATGGCGATCTTATGACGCCACGGCCACGATTTTGAACCGTTCAACGCAAAACGCCCCACAATTTGCGGGGCGTTTTCTGTTCTAATGACAGGTGGCTTATGCCACGGACCAACGCTCGGCCATGCGCGCGTTATCCATCTGCCACAGGTTACCAACTTGATCAGGGCTGCTGATCCGGTTGTTCACGGCCTGCACGTAGTTGGCGAACATCGGGATCAATGTACCACCTTCGTCACGCAAAATTTCCTGCATTTCAAAGTACTGCGCCTTGCGAGTGTCGCTATCCAGCTCGGCACGCGCAGACAACAGAAGCTCTTGGAAACGAGCACTGTCTTTGTCATCCCATTGGCTGTCGTTCCAAGGAACACCAGTTTCGTAGGCAGTCGCAAACATCCAGTCTTCGGTCGCACGACCGGACCAATACGCAGCTGAAAAGCCCTTCTTCAGCCAAACGTTAGACCAATACCCGTCAGAAGGTTCCTGCACGACATTCAGGTTGATACCTGTGCCGCTCATGGATGCTTGCATCAACTGGGCCGCGTCGACCGCGCCTTCAAATGCAGCGTTGGACGCGGACAAATCGATGTCGATGCTATCGATGCCAGCCTGCTTAAGGTAGAACTTGGACTTATCAGGATCGTAAGCCAGCTGCTCCATCTCGTCGTTGTAGAACTGGTTTGCAGGACCGATTGGCGTGTCGTTACCAACAGCACCGTGACCAAGCAGGATCTTTTCGACCAATTCCTGACGGTTCACGCCGTACTTCAATGCCTTACGCACATTAACATCGTTAAACGGTGACGTGTCCGTCAACATTGGGAATGTATAATGCTGGTTGCCGGTGACTTCTTGAATGCGCAACGCAGGGTTGGCTTTTAAAAGAGCTTCAGTTTTGAAATCGATCCGGTTGATCGTATCAACTTGACCGGTCATCAACGCGTTCATACGCGCAGTATTGTCGTTGATCGCGATGTATTCGATCTGATCAAAGAAACCAGCGCTGTCACCTTTATAGTGATCTTTAACGCGGTTGGCGACCATGCGCACACCCGGATCAAAGCTTTCGACCTGATACAGACCCGTGCCGATACCCTTGGCAATCGCTTCTTCGATCATGCCGGCTGGATACATGCAGATGTGATAGTCCGACATCAGATATGGGAAATCCGCGTTGCCGGATGCAAGCGTGAACTGCACCTGCGTGTCAGACATTTTCTTCATCTCTGTGATGGCTTCAACAATCGGCTTGGCGGCTGATTTGCTGTCTTCACCAATGTGCATTCCCAAGGACGCGATCACATCGTCAGCGCCGAACGCTTTGCCGTTGTGGAACGTCACACCAGACCGCAGATTGAACGTCCAGGTTTTCGCATCCGAAGACGCTTCCCAGCTTTCGGCCAACTCGCCCTTAAGCGATCCATCGGCCGCAACTTCTGTCAGGCTGTCAAATACAGAGCCCTGCGAACAAGCGAGCATAAAGATGTCAGAATGCGTGCGGCTGTCCCAGCTATCGGATGTGTTTGCACCACTCAGGCCAGCGGTTAGCTTGCCGCCTCTTGTTGCCGCCTTCAGCGGCATACCGGTCATCGACAAAACACCAGCGGCAGCGCCGGTTTTCATCAGACCACGTCTGCTAATTCCATTTAACATATCGTTCTCCCTAGTTGGTCGTAGGCGTATCATGTGCCCTTTGATTTCTCCGCCGAAGCAGTGATTCGTAATTACATCTTACCCACAGCAGCGTCGCCGATGTTATCAACTCCGCGCTCCTGCAACAAATTCGTCAGCCAGTCAGGGTCCATTTCTGGCACGGATGACAACAGCAAATCGGTGTACGGGTGGTGAGGTGGGGTGAACATTTCCTTTTTCGGGCCCGCCTCAACGACGCGACCGTCTTTCATGACAACAACTTCATCCGCGATTGCGCGCACAGTCGCAAGGTCATGGGTAATGAACATATATGACAATTTGAGCTCGTCTTGCAATTTGGCAAGCAGGCGCAGGATGCCTTCGGCGACAAGCTGATCAAGCGCAGATGTAACCTCGTCACAAATGATGAACTTTGGCTCGGCGGCAAGCGCGCGCGCGATACCGATCCGTTGTTTTTGACCGCCCGACAGCTCGGACGGCAAGCGGTCATAATACTCGAAAGGCTCAAGTTCGATCTGCTCGAGCAAAGCATCCACGCGGGCACGTTTCGCCTTACCTGTCAGCCCAAGATAAAACTGCACAGGCCGCGCAATAATCTCGCCGATCGACATGCGCGGGTTCAGCGCAGTATCGGCCATTTGATAAATCATCTGCACTTGACGCAGCTGGTCTTTGGTCCGCTTACGGTAATCTGCGGGCATGACCTCACCACCAAAGCTAATCTGCCCAGTCATCGGCGGCAACAGCCCGGTGATACAGCGCGCAACCGTCGATTTGCCGGACCCGGATTCGCCAACAACAGCCACCGTGCGCCCTTCATACATGTCAAAACTAACGTCATGCAGCACCTTGGCTTTGCCGTATGCTGCATCGATATTCTGCACGGACACAACAGGGACAGCGCCCGCAACAACAGGTGATTTCAAAGGCCGCTCAAAGCTGCGCACAGCCCAAAGTGATTTTGTGTATTCCTGCGTTGGATGTGACAGCATCGTGCGGGTGTCAGCGGTCTCGACCTCGTCACCCTTCAGCAGCACCTTAATCCGATCAGCCATTTGGGCAACACCAGCCAGATCATGGGTGATGTAAATCGCGGCGGTGTTAAAGTCTTTTACAATGTCACGTATCGACGCGAGAACTTCGATCTGGGTCGTCACATCGAGCGCGGTCGTCGGTTCATCAAAGATAATCAGATCAGGGCGACAAGCCATCGCCATCGCGGTCATCGCACGCTGCAACTGACCGCCAGATACCTGATGCGGATACCGAAACCCGATTTGTTCAGGGTCAGGCAAACGCAGCTTTTCATAAAGCGCCATACCGTCCGCTTCGCTTTCCGCCCGAGACATGACACCGTGCTGGGTCGGTCCTTCGACGTGCTGATCAATAATGCGGTGGGCAGGGTTAAAGCTTGCTGCGGCGGACTGTGCGACATAGGCAATACGCTTACCAAGCAAGCCACGTTTTACGGCAGCGGATGCAGTCAGCAGATCGATACCGTCAAATTTCACGGTCCCTGCGGAAATACGCACGCCATCGCGACAGAAGCCCATCGCGGCCAAACCAAGCGTGGACTTCCCCGCACCAGACTCGCCGATCAGCCCCAGCACCTCGCCCTTTTTCAAGGTCAGGTCGACACCGTTGATAATCGGGTTCCATTTCTCGTCAAAGCGCCCTTCGAGCTTAAGCCCGCAGATTTCAAGCAGCGTATCAGTCATTCCTTCAACCCCGAAGATCTGTGCAGCATCCAGTCAACAACAAAGTTGACGGCGACGGTCAGCAAAGCAATCGCACCCGCAGCAAGCAACGGCGTCAACGCCGCCTTTGGCGCGAACTGCGCGTAGTTAATAAACGCAGCACTGTCGCGCACCATTGTGCCCCAATCGGCCAGCGGTGGCTGGATGCCTACGCCAAGGAACGACAACGCCGCAATGGTTAGGAACACAAAACAGAATCGCAGGCCAAATTCGGCCAACAGCGGTGCGGTGGCGTTTGGCAGGATTTCGCGAAACACAAGATACCACATGCCTTCGCCGCGCAGCTTCGCAGCCTCGATGTAATCCATCACAACAATGTTTTGTCCAACCGCACGGGCCAGACGGAACACACGGGTGCTATCTATCACCGCAATGATCAGCACCATGAAAACCGTGAGCGGAATTCCAAGACGCGCTGACCACACGGATGCGATTGTCATTAACAACAGCGCGAAAATCAGCGACGGGATTGCCATCAGCACGTCAACGCCACGCGACAGGACCTGGTCCGTCCAACCGCCAACAACCGCCGCAAGAAACCCAAGCGAGCCACCGATAAAGAACGCAAGCAGCGTGGTCGCAAATGCGATGCCAACCGTGTTCTGCGCGCCGTAAATCAGGCGGGACATGATATCGCGGCCAATCTGGTCAGTGCCCAGCGGAAATGCAGGATCACCGCCCAGCGCCGGATCACCACCAGGAATGATGTTGGCCGCAACGCCCTGCAAAATTTCGTCTTGGCCGTAGGGGGCAATAACCGGGGCAAAAATCGCAAGAATCGCATAGATTAAAATGATCATCACACCAAAGGATGCCGTCAGCGGCATCGCACGGAACAGCTTGCGTGTGCGCTGTGTGCCGACGTGACACCCAAACATACGGAACAACCAAGCAGCAATGGAAAACAGGATGAAACCGTTGATCGCAACCCCAAGGAAAAAGAACTTATTCGCAACAGCGGTATCACTGCTTAACGATGCGACATAGGCCAAGGCCAGCCAAACAAGCACGACCAGCGCGAGGACATATCCAAACGCCACGCCAAACGGCATGTCGCGATACTGCGGCGCATTGGCCGTTCCGTACTGGCCAAGCCGGCGGAATGCCCATGCAGCACCGGCGATAACGGCAAGACAAATGATGGTGTTGATAACAAAGCTCATTTTGGATGCCGCAGACGTGGGTTGGACAGGATCGACATGATGTCGGCCGTCAGGTTCAACAGGATATAGGCGGCAGCAAAGATCAGGCAGCAGGCCTGCACCACAGGGATGTCACGGATTTTCACGCTATCCACGAACAACTGACCGATGCCGGGATAAACGAACACTACCTCCACCACGACCACACCAGTGATCAGATACGCAAGGTTCAACGCTACCACGTTAATGATCGGCGCAAGCGCATTGGGCAGCGCATGTTTCACGATCACGCGCATCGGCGACATGCCCTTAAGGCGTGCCATTTCGATATACGGCGAGGCCAGCAAGTTAATGATCGCGGCACGCGTCATCCGCATCATGTGGGCGGTAACAACCAACGTTAAGGTCAGCGCAGGGAGCAAGGATTTATTCAATCGGTCACTGAACGCCATGCCGTCATAGATGTTCGACAGCGACGGCAGAATGGGGTTCAGCACCGCAAGGAACAAGATCAGCACATAGGCCATGAAAAATTCGGGACTACTGATTGAGCTGAGCGTAAAGATGTTAGCCGCACGGTCAAAAATTGTGTTCCGGTAAAGTGCCGCAAGGATGCCAAGCGTTACAGCCACTGGCACTGCGATCGCGGCAGTGACCATCGCAAGGAACATAGTGTTGGCAAAGCGAGGCGCGATTTGTTGGGCCACAGTCTTGCCCGCTCCACCGCCCATATTGGTCTGGAAATTCAACTGCGCAAAGCTGGTACCAAGATCGCCGGTCAACATCCCACCAAGCCAACCAAAATACCGGCTCACCAATGACTGGTCGAGCCCAAGATCTTCACGAATGCTTTTGACGGCTTCGGGGGTGGCGCCTTGACCAAGGATCAATTCGGCAAAGTCACCGGGCAGCATATTAACGGCCACAAAGATAACAATGGAAACGATCAGAAGAGTGAGTAAGCCGAGCGCAAGGCGTTGAAGAATAATACTTAGGACGTTGCCCAAAATTCAAGTTTCCCAGATAGTTCAGAAGCTATCCTTAACGACTGGCCCAGACCTGTAAACCCTAAAGGTTAGCCAATACCCAGCACGCCGATTTGATCTGTCACGCGCACCAGCTCTGCACTGATGCCCGGCTCTGACAATGCATGACCCGCTTTGCCGATCAATGTAAGGCACGACTTTGGCCAAAGCTGCGCCAGCTTATGCGCGGACACAGGTGGGCAAATCATATCAAAACGCCCTTGTACAATCGCACCCGGAATGTGGGCGATTTTATCCATATTATCTAATATCTGCTGGTCCGGCCCAAGAAACCCAGCGTGATAGAAGTAGTGGTTTTCAAGCCGCGAGAATGCACGGGCATATTCCGCAGGGCTGTCGCCGGTAGGCCCATTGCTTTCGATAGACGCCAGCGCATTTTCCCATGATGCCCACGCACGCGCATGGCGGATTTCACTTTGCAGATCACCCGAGAATAGCCGCTTGTGATAGGCTGCAATAAAATTGCCCTGCTCGTCTTTTGGGATAAGGTCTGCGAAATGCGCCCAAAGATCGGGCCAAAACACGCCAGCCCCACCACCATAGAACCAATCAAGCTCTGGCTGGGTCATCAAGAACACGCCGCGCAGCACAAGCGCAGCCGCACGATCAGGGTGCGCTTGCGCATAGATCAACGAAAGCGTTGCACCCCAGCTGCCACCAAATACAACCCAACGGTCAATGCCAAGCGCTTCGCGAATCAGTTCAATATCGGCAACTAAATGCCAAGTCGTGTTCGCCTCGACGCTTGCATGAGGACGAGACCGCCCGCAGCCGCGCTGATCAAATAGAATAATCCGGTAGATAGACGGGTCAAAATAGCGGCGCATCGCAAGGCTACATCCGCCCCCCGGACCGCCGTGCAGAACCACAACGGGAATGCCATCAGGCCGCCCGCATTGTTCCATATACACAGTGTGCCCGTCGCCCACGTCCAACATCCGCTGGTCGAATGGGTCGATTGGGGCGTAAAGATGCGACACCGCGCGCTTTTGACCTAAGACCTTGTCCATATTCGACCTATATAATGCGAATACCAAACTGACCACGCGAAAACCGGAGCAACCGACATGCAAGCCACCAACACCGTTGATCCCGCTGAGATCGCCAAATTCGAAGCCATGGCCGCCGAATGGTGGGACTTGGACGGCAAGTTTAAGCCGCTGCACATGATGAACCCGGTCCGTCTTGATTATATCACGCGCCAGATTGCTGCTGAATTCGGGCGTGACCTGAATGGTCCAGCCCCGTTTAAGGGACTGCGAATCGCCGATATTGGCTGCGGGGGCGGGCTTCTTTGCGAACCAATGGCGCGGCTTGGAGCCGATGTGGTTGGCGTTGACGCCGCCGCACGGAACATTCCAGTGGCCGAAGTCCATGCAGCGCAATCGGGCTTAAAGATTGACTATCGGCACACCACAGCAGAAGCGATGGCCGCAGCAGGCGAACAATTCGACGTCGTCATCAACATGGAAGTGGTCGAACACGTTGCCGATCCGCAAGGGTATTTGACGGCGTGCCAACAGTTGCTCAAATCCGGCGGGTTACACTTGTGTTCCACGATCAACCGGAATGCAAAATCGTTTGCGATGGCGATTGTTGGGGCGGAATGGGTCATGCGCTGGCTGCCAAAGGGCACGCACGAATGGTCCAAGTTCATCACCCCGGACGAGCTGTTTGATCTACTGACTAAGGCGGGTTTGGACCCGGTGGACCGCAAGGGATATGTGTTCAACTTTGCGAAATTCACGTGGTCGATTTCGGACAAAGACCTGTCTGTTAACTATGTAACAGCAGCACTAAAATCTTAGCGAAGCGCTAGTCTACCTTAGACAGCTGGACCCGCATTTCGCGCAAAACGGGCAACACGGTGCGGACCTTATCTGCGCCAACAGTATCGACAACTTGGACAATCACCGGCGCAATCGCTGCGACGGCCGCGTCACGTGCGGAAAGTCCTGACGGGCTGATCGATACCATCTTGCGGCGGGCATCTTCCCAATCTGGCCGGACATGGATCCAACCGGCCCATTCCAATTTGCTAAGCGTATTTGTCATTGCACCGCGGGTCAGATGAAATGTCTGGGCAAGCTGTGCCGGCGACTTTTCCACCGCCGCGTGGGCCAGATGGTTCAGAACGGAAAAATGCGACAGTTCCATCCCTTTGGGCAGCGCATGGGCCACGCTACTGCGGGCCAATTGGTCCACAGCAAGGATTTCACTAAACAGCGTCACTGCCAAATCTTGGGTAGAATCAGACATTATGGGCCTTCAAATGTGCGGTCATGAGACAAGGCCGCGATGCGTTTGCGCGCATCTGACACTGCATACAGATCAATATTAACAATGCTAACAGATTTTGTCGTGCCTGCATCGACCAAAACGTCGCCCCACGGGGAAATCGCCATGCTGTGCCCATAGGTTTTGCGCCCACCATGATCACCCGTTTGGGCTGCGGCCAAAACATAGCAGCCCGTTTCAATCGCACGGGCCTGCAACAAAGCTTGCCAATGAGCAGCGCCCGTCACTGGCGAAAACGCAGACGGGACCAGCAATATGTTAGCACCCGCTTGTGCCAAAGCGCGGTACAAATACGCGAACCGCAGATCATAACATATCGAAAGTCCTAGCTGCCCAAACGGGGTTTGGGTCGTCACCGCACGATTGCCGGGGCGATATCCAGCAGACTCGCGGTATGTTTCGACGTCAGAAACCTCCACATCAAACATATGGATTTTGTCATATCGAGCGACGATGTCCCCCGCAGGGTTGATCACAAACGACCGGTTTGCGAACCGCCCATCCGCGTCGTCCGTCTTAAGCGCTAGCGACCCGATCGACAGCCAAACGCCCAGCGCTGCGGCCTCGGCCCGCAGGCCAACCAACGTGGGATCATCAACCTCGAGGCACAGCACAGATTGCTGGTGACTACGGCTAACGGACACACAGTTGGTAACTTCTGGCGTCACGATGAACCCCGCGCCCTGCCCTGCCGCGTCCCGCATCATAGCACGGGTCGCGGTCAGGTTTGCAGCCGGATCATCTGTTGATGTAAGTTGAAGTAATCCAGCCTTCATCCAGCGAGCAAGGCGTCCAGCTTGCCGGCGCTATGCAACGCATGAAGTTCATCGTATCCGCCCACATGGGTCGTTCCGATAAAGATCTGCGGCACCGTACGGCCACCGTTGGCACGCTGCATCATCTCTGCGCGACGCTCTGGTTGGGCGTTCAGGTTCACTTCAGAAAAACTAACACCTTTGGAGGTCAATAGACGTTTGGCAGCGTGGCAGAAGCCGCACATTTTGGTGGTATAAAGTTCAACGGATTGCATAATCGGGCGTCCTTTTGTGTTGGTTAGCCCTACCTAAGCATCTTTGACGACCCTTGCCAGTGTGACCACATCAACACGGTTCACACCTGCGGCAAGACATGCATCCGCACATGCAGCAAGCGTTGCACCCGATGTCATGACATCGTCGATCAACACAACAGGGCGACCCGTGATCATCTGCTGCCGTTTAGGATTAAACTGCACCGCATCCGCCAAGGTCCGAAACCGTGCATCACGTCCATGCCCCTCAAGCGAACTTGTTGCGCGTGGGCGAAGCAAGGCATCCGGACATACTGTCGTCCGCATAAGTTTACCCATGATATTGGCCAATATCGCCGCTTGATTATAGCGACGACGAAGCAGTCGAACCCAATGCAATGGAACGGGCACCAGCACGGTATCTGGTTGGATCAAAGGCTCTGCCTTCCGGACCATCCAGCGCGCGACAGGCTGCGCCAAATCGGTACGATCCCCGTGTTTCAACGACAAAACCAGCTTGCGGCCAACACCCGTGTACGCCAACACCGCACGCCCCTTTTCCCAAGGGCGGGCAATCCGCAGGCAATCATCACATTTGGCATCGTAATCGCCAAAATCACCAGGCAACGCGGTGCCACAGGCATCACAAATCGTACCACTTATGAACTGCGTATCTCGCCAACAGGTCCCACAAAGACCATAGTCATCTTCGGTCGCCGCGTCACACGCGACGCATTGCGCAGGATAGATGGAACGAATGATCCTTTGCATCTGCATGTTTGCACCCTAAATAACCCGCTATGGATAAGCTTACCGACCGCACCGCCCTTTTACGCAATCGCGCCCGCGCCGTTCCAGACGCGCTTTTCCTGCACGATGTCATTGCTGACGAGATTAAGGAAAGACTCAAAGAGGTTAACAGAACCTTTCAATCCATAGCGATTGTGACAGGTTTTCCAGATTTCTGGCAGGCGCTGTTCCCCGATGCGTTTATTGTGGCCGACGACGAGACGCTTGATCTGACCGAAGCCCGCTTTGATCTGGTGCTGCATGTGATGACGTTGCATTGGGCGAATGATCCGGTGGGACAGTTGGTGCAATGCAGGCGGGCGCTGAAACCCGATGGCTTGCTGTTGTGCGCATGCTTGGGCGGCCAAACATTACACGAGCTGCGCAGCGCATTGGCTGAGGCAGAGGCCGTTGTTGCTGGCGGCTTGTCCCCGCGGATCGCTCCGATGGGTGAGATCAGAGACCTTGGTGGGCTGCTGCAACGGGCGGGTCTGGCGCTGCCAGTCGCGGATGGCGTCCCGCTCACGGTGAGCTATTCAAATGCCTTCCACGTCATGCACGATCTGCGCAAGATGGGCGAAAACAATGCGCTGGCCCACAGGCCACGCCATTTTAGCATGCGAAATATCCTGACCGAAGCGGCGACGCTTTACGCGGAACACTTCAGCAATGACGAAGGCCGCATAGACGCAACGTTCGAGATTATCATGCTGACTGGATGGGCACCGGCCGACACGCAACCCAAAGCTTTGCGACCCGGGTCTGCGACAAATCGACTGGCCGATGTGCTAGGGACTACTGAAACACCGCTTAACGATGATAACAATTGACCAAACGGTCGGCGCAGCTACGTATGGACGCAAAGGGATAACAAAATGACAGACAAATCCGCAGCGCAGTGCCCCGTGCACGCACAGGCCGACCATCCAAAGATTATGCCAGCCAAGGTGGGCGTACTTGTTGCCAACCTTGGGACGCCAGATGGCACCGACTATTGGTCGATGCGGCGGTATTTGAATGAATTTTTGTCCGACAAGCGGGTAATCGATTATTCCGCATGGCTTTGGCAGCCGCTTTTGCAGTTGGTCATTTTGACCACACGTCCGTCCAAGTCAGGTGCGGCCTATAGGTCAATCTGGAACAACGAAGATGACGAAAGCCCGCTTCTGACGATCACGAAAAAGCAGACAAAAGCGATTAAGGCATCGATGGCTGACCGGTACGGTGACAACGTGATGGTTGATTACTGCATGCGCTACGGGAACCCGTCAACGAAATCCAAGGTCCGCGAAATGGTCGAGGCAGGGTGCACCAAAATCTTGTTCTTCCCGCTTTATCCGCATTACGCTGGGGCCACATCCGCCACGGCGAATGACCAATTCTTTCGGGTATTGATGGAGGAAAAATGGCAGCCAATTGCGCGCGTGGTGGAGCCATACTTTGAGAACCCGGCCTATATCGATGCGCTCGCGCAGTCGATTGAAACGGCCTATGCGGACACTGACAAAAAGCCAGAAATACTGATCTGCTCGTACCACGGCGTGCCAGAACGGTATCTGCGCGAAGGCGATCCTTACCACTGCCAATGCCAAAAAACGACGCGGTTATTGAAAGAACGGCTTGGCTGGGATGACACTCAAATCAAGACGACATTCCAATCCAAGTTTGGCCCCGAAGAATGGCTGAAGCCTTACACCGTAAAAGAAGTCGCGCGCATGGCCGAAGAAGACGGCATCAAAAGCATCGCGATCTGCGCACCTGCATTTTCCGCCGACTGCATCGAAACGCTGGAAGAGATTAACGAAGAGATCAAAGAGAGTTTTGAGGAAGCGGGCGGAAAAGACTTTCTGTACATCCCGTGCCTCAACGACAATCCGGCGCATATTTCAGCGCTTTGCGGTATCATCGACGAAAATTTGTCAGGTTGGGTTAACCGCTAGACCTTTACGGATCGAAAAAGCCGGCGTCTTTGTGACTTCCATCACATAACGGCTTGTTCTTGGACGTACCGCAGCGGCACAGAAACGCCTTTTCGGCCTGTGCTATTTTGCGGCCTGTTCCGGTCGTGATCTCAAGATTGCAGCTCACTTATAACGGGCGGTTTGACGCAGGCGTAATATCAATTACGCCACCAATGGTGTCCGTGTTTGGCGCAGGTTCTCTGGTTGCAACAAAGCCCCCATCGACGTGACTGCTTTCACAATTGGGCGCGCTCGACGAATACATGGACAGCGCGCCGCAGGCGATGTCGATGTTGATGTCGATGGGGCGTCGCAACACAGAACGGCTTTATGTCAATCGCATTGCGCGGTTCGCGGCCATGGACGCAGATGGCGACGCGGTCATAACGCTGGCCGAGTTTATGGCGAAAGCGCAGGCAAGTTATGAAGCCGCCGATACCAACGATGATGCAAACGTCACCGTCTGGGAATTCAGATCACAACAGAGCCCTTTTTGATCACATGACCGGAAATATTTCCGCCACGCGGCGTGCCGATGATCAATTGGTTTGGCATTGACGCAAAGCCGAAATGATGCCGCGGAATTGATTTAAGTCAATTCAGATAGGAAAATCAAGGTCATGTTGATCAAGTGCGAAGGGTTGATGAGCGGTCTCCGTTTTTTCCCATCCCGAAAATTCCCGCCGGAAACGTGCCGTCGGCACCTTCGCACAGCCCCCCCCCCGCAATGGCATACCAAAAGCCAAAGGCGCAGCGACACCTTGACTGGCGACACGGGGCGCAATCGGGGCGCAGTCAGGGCGCAGTCAGGTCCTTATTTTATGTGTTCGGGAGCGCGGTCATCCCAGCCACAAAACAACCGTGACCCAGAATATAATCACGCATAAAAACACCCCGCCCCACGCAGAGGGGCCGGAAACCTTTGCAGGGCGATTGTGGCTTTGATTGAATTGATGATTGTTGATCTTAGTCATGCACCGATAATACGGCGACTTACCCGCATCCCGGCTTGACGAATGTCAATCGGCGGCCAAAATTTTGCGATCGCGCGGCCTGAAATTGGGACGGCCTGTTGATCCCGATCAATTGCCAGCGCGGCGAACGCCCTAGGCTAGCACGGAACCACGCGCTGTGAGGGACCCGCCATGTCACAAACATCTCAGGACGTTGCAGAAAAACTTGGGCTGGGCCGCAGTCACCGGTTGATCCCGAACTGGGCCAAGCTGTTGATCGGGTTGGTGATCGTTGTTGCTGGCGGCATCTTCTGGATGTCAGTTGCCGATCAAGACAGCGATGTTCAGTATATCACGACCCCCGCATCACGCGGCGATCTTCGCGTCACGGTCACAGCGACGGGCACCGTCGAGCCGACCAATCTGGTTGAGATATCAAGCGAATTGTCCGGCATTCTTGACAGCGTTAACGTCGATTTTAACGACACTGTGACCAAAGGCACCGTGTTAGCCGCGCTCGATACAACCAAGCTTGACGCGCTGCTTGCGGTTAGCAAAGCAGCGCTTGATAGCGCAATCGCACGTGTCGCCATGGCCGCGGCCACCTTGGAAGAAGCCCGCACCCAATATGATATCGGACAGCGCCTTGAGGAGCGGGGTGTCTCGACGCATCAGACGTTCGTGTCACAACGCGCGGCCTTTGTGCGTGCGCAATCTGCGTTACAATCCGCTGTTGCAGACCGGGCATTGGCCGAGGCTGATCTGGATTTGCATCAGGCCGAGCTAGAGAAAGCCTGCATTTGTTCGCCGATTGACGGCATCATTCTGGATCGTGCGGTGGATGCGGGGCAGATCGTGGCCGCCGCCCTGTCAGCCCCAGTGCTGTTCACCGTGGCCGAAGATCTGGCACAAATGGAGCTACAGGTCGACATCGACGAGGCCGATATCGGCCGCACCGCCGTTGGCAACACCGCCACGTTCACTGTCGACGCTTATGATGAGCGCCTGTTCCCTGCCGAAATATCCGAGATACGCTTTTCGCCCAAAACCATTGACGGGGTGGTGACCTATAAGGGGATTCTAAGCGTGGACAACGCCGATCTGTCGTTGCGTCCGGGGATGACTGCGACCGCCGATATTACTGTGGCTCAGATCACGGCTGCGCTGACGGTCCCCAATGCCGCATTGCGCTACACACCACCTGCCGCCCCCGTCGCGGATGACGCGCGCAGCGGGTTGCTTGGCATGTTGATCCCGGACGGGGGCAGCGGCCCCAATCGCGGCGATGACAAAACGCTTTGGGTGATGCGTGATGATACCCCCCAAGAGATCAGCGTGCGGGCCGGTGCAAGCGATGGCCGTATGACACAAATCATCGCAGGCGAGCTTGCCGCCGGTGATCTGGTGATCGTGGACCGGATCGATGGCTGATCGTGCTGACAGACCTCGGGCGTTGATCCAGCTGCGCGACATCAGCCGCGTCTATGGTGTGGGCGAGGCCGAGGTCCGCGCGCTTGATCAAGTTAACCTTGATATCGACAAGGGCGAGTTTGTCGCAATCATGGGCCCAAGCGGGTCTGGCAAGTCGACCGCCCTGAACGTCATTGGCTGCCTCGATGTGCCAACAGCTGGGCACTACATGTTCAACGGTGTTGAAGTTGCGCACCTGACGCCGGATCAGCGCGCCTTGCTGCGGCGGAACTATCTGGGGTTCATTTTCCAAGGTTATAATCTGCTGGCACGCACCAGCGCACTGCAAAACGTCGAGTTGCCGCTGATTTACAAAGGTATGGGCCGCACCGAGCGTCACGCTGCCGCAACGAACGCCTTGGCAAAGGTCGGGCTTGCGCACCGCGCGCACCATGACCCTTCTGAACTGTCAGGCGGCCAACAGCAGCGCGTCGCAATCGCCCGTGCGTTGGCGGGAAACCCCGAGGTCATCCTTGCCGATGAACCGACAGGCAATCTTGATACCAAATTATCCGCTGAAATCATGGAGGTTTTGCAAGCGCTTAATCACGACGAAGGCCTTACGATCGTGATGGTCACACACGAGACCCAGATGGCCAAATTTGCCCGGCGTCTGATCTGGATGGTCGACGGCCGGATCGAACGTGACGGCCTGACGGCGACGGTGGCCTAGCATGTTTTTGGAAACCATCCGCCTTGCCGTACAGGCCATATTTCGCAACGCGTTGCGGTCGTTTCTGACCGTTCTGGGCATTGTGATCGGGGTAGGGGCCGTGATTGCCATGGTCACCGTGGGTCAGGGATCGACGGCACAGGTCACCGCAGATGTCGAAAAACTGGGCACCAACATGCTGATGGTTCTGCCCGGTCAGGACGCGATGGAACGCGGGCCTGCGGGCACGTCGATGCATCTGTTTACCATCCGTATGAACGATCTGATGGAAGAGCAGCTTAGCGTTATCGACGTGTCCGCCCCGATGAGCATGGGCCGCGCCCGCGCCGTCTTTGGCAATGAAAACCGACGGACCGATATTGTCGGCACCGACAACCGCTATTTCACCGCCGCCCAATGGGACATCGCACGCGGGCGCATCTTTGACGTGACAGAGCTTCAGGCAGGCAAGCCCGTCTGTGTGATCGGCGAAACCGTGCGCAAAGACCTTTTTGGCACATCTGATCCAATCGGAGAAGAACTGCGCATCCAATCCCTGTCCTGCGAGATCATCGGTCTTTTAAAATCAAAAGGCGCGTCGACTTTTGGCAGTGATCAGGATGATTTCGTCATCATTCCGATCCGCACCTTTCACAGGCGGATCGCGGGCAACACGGATGTCGCCATGTTTATCGTGTCGGTCCGTGACGGCGCGGACACCGAACGGGCAAAGACAGACGTCGAAGCCGTCATGCGCGACATCCGCCGGATCGGACGTGGCGAGGAGGATGATTTCACCGTGATGGACATGAAACAGCTCGCAACCATGTTGTCTGGCATCACCGGCGTTCTGACCGGGCTTTTGTCGGCAGTGGCGGCTGTCAGCCTTTTGGTGGGCGGTATCGGGATCATGAACATCATGTTGGTTTCGGTGACCGAACGCACCCGCGAAATCGGCATCCGTTTGGCGGTGGGAGCGCAGGCCCGGCAAGTCTTGCTGCAATTTCTGGTCGAGGCGATCATTCTGTCGCTTTTTGGCGGCTTGATTGGCATCGTCGTCGGATTGGGCGTGGGGCTGTTGGGGGCTAATATGCTTTCTGTCCCGTTCAGCCCCGACCCGCAGATCGTGCTTTTGGCCTTTGCGTTTTCTGCCGCTGTCGGTGTGGTCTTTGGCTACTTTCCGGCACGCCGCGCCGCCCGAATGAACCCGATTGATGCGCTCCGCAGGGAGTAGCCGGTCATCACAGGCGGACCTTGAAACCGGCGTTTTCGTCTGCGCTTGACCCAAATCAATCTTAGCCGCCCCAGACATGCAACACATGGCTGACACCACCAAAACGGGGGCGACCACGAGGATGAGACACTACCGGACCGAAAGCATCGTTGCTGGCGTTTTGTTCATCACCGCCACAGGTGCGACGATGGCCAGTCAGATAATCATCGCCCCGATGCTTGGCGCGCCGGATGTCGTGGGTCAGGTCACGGACCAAAGGTCGTTGTTTGTTGTCGGCGTCATGTTGGAGCTTGCAAATGCGCTCGCTAGCGCGGGCATCGCAATTGCGCTTTACCCGATCATCTGGCGCTGCGTGCAAGGATTGGCTGTGGCTTATGTTGGTCTTCGTCTGATCGAGGCAAGCCTTGGTGCATGCGCTGCAATCGGCCTGTTGATGCTGTTATCGGGTACTGATCGCGCGCTGGCTGTGGCGCTTCACGACTGGGCATTTCTTTTGGTCCTGTTGGTTTTCAGCATCGGGACACTGATCCTCTATCCGGTTTTGTTCAAGTTCCGGCTTGTGCCTGTGGTCCTGTCGCTTTGGGGGCTGATCGGGGGTCTGATGCTGTTGGTTTCTGTTGTGCTGATCCTTTTTGGCCGGATCGAGATCGGGTCGGGGACAGACATGGTGTTGTCCCTGCCAATCTGGATAAACGAAATGGCACTGGCGCTTTGGCTGATTTTTCGCGGCTTTGATCTGCACCGCATCCCGTCGACGCACATCAGCGAAGGGCGTTATGGCCATTAGCCAAGACGCAATCACCGGGCGGCTTTCGAACCCGCTGCGCGCAAAATTTGGAGAGGATGAAACCCGTGCAAGACGTCAATACCAGTTTCGAGACCCGTTCGCCACACAACGCCGGTCGGCCTGTGCAAAAAGACCCCGCGCCTTCAGGCGCTGGCGACGCGTCGATCAGGTCCTTGCCGATACGCAACTTCAAAACGGAGGTCCACGATGCCTTTGGCCCAGACCCCAATTGGATGTTGCGGTGCTTTATCGATCTGGGGCTGTCTGATGGCGAGATTGCCCGATACGTCGGCTTATCGGAGGCATGTGTCAGTATTCTCGCGCGCCCATTGCGCGGTCCTGACCATGCCAGATACCTTGGGTGATGACCGTCGGTTGTCATCTTGCCCGTCTTGAGGACGATCAATTCCGCCCACCCGTATCTGGATAGGGTGATCGCAAAGGAGTGCGCTGCATGTGTTGGAGCTCGCAAGTCTCGGTTGCAATGATGGGCGTTGGCACAGCTGCCGCTTTGATCTCGATAATCGCAAGGACCCCGCCGCGATTTGGCTGACACTGGGGTACTTTTCTGCGATGGAGGCGCTTCAGGTTGCGGGCTATGCTGTGGTTGACCAATGCGGCACGTTCGAGAACAGGGCTGTCACGCTGGCGTCATATCTGCACATCGCGTTCCAACCGTTTCTGATTAATGCCTTCGCCCTCGAGCTGGTGCCAAAGGCCGCAAAGGACCGCACGAAAAGATGGGTCTTTGCCGTCTGCGGCCTGTCTGCGGCAGTTATGATCGCCCAACTTGTCCCGTGGCAATCTGTCGGCACATGCGTGCCAGGAAGCCCGCTGTGCGCGACCAGTCTTTGCACAGTGTCAGGCGCATGGCATATCGCGTGGGACATTCCCTATAATGGCGTGATGCGTCCGATCGCAAACGTCTTGGGCATCGACTTTGGCTTCCCGACTTATATGGTCGCAACCTTTGCCTTGCCGCTTGTCTATGGCGCTTGGCGGTTTGTCGTTATGCATGCGGTGGTGGGACCGGTTCTTGCGTGGTCGCTGACCGACAACCCCAATGAAATGCCGGCTGTCTGGTGCCTGTTTTCCATCTTCATCCTGTTTGTTGGCCTGAGCATGCGCGCAAGGCGCAGCTTTACGGCAACGCACTGGTGGGGCCGCGATATTGGAAAGGCGCTGTGATGCCTGACGGGCCCGCGCAGATAATTCCGGCGCTGCCTTGCGCAGTTGTCCGCAGACCGCTGACCCCGGCGGTATCCAAGCGCGGCACCGCTGCGCAAATTTCACAATCGACAAGGAGGATGGCTAGTGCGCTTATTTGCTTTGCACGAGACGAGAGACCACGGCGACCGCATCGCAGCGGCCTTGGGACGCGAACTGTCCGCGTTGGAGCATCGGGATTTTGCAGATGGGGAATACAAGATACGCCCGCTGTCCCCTGTCAGGGGCGACCATGTGTGCATCATTCAAAGCCTTTATGATGGCCCTGATCTAAGCGTCCATGACAAGCTGTGCCGTCTGTTGTTTCTGATTGCCACGATGCGCGATCATGGTGCGACGCGTGTGACGGCGGTAATCCCGTTTTTGTGTTACGGGCGCAAGGATCGCCGGACCAAGGCGCAAGATCCTCTTACCGTCAGATATCTTGCCCAGTTGTGCGACGCGGTGCGCTGTGACGACCTGATGACCCTCGAGACCCACAATCTGGCCGCGTTTCAGAACGCCTTTCGCCTGCGCACCCATCATCTTGAGCTTGGCCAAGTTTTCCAAGACGTCATGGCGTGGCGGATTGGCGCGGCGCCGCTGATCGTGATGTCCCCTGATCCCGGCGGTGTGAAGCGCGCGCAATTGTTTCGGGATGCGTTGCAGGACCGTCTGGGGCAAGACGTGGGTTTCGGGTTTATGGAGAAACGGCGCAGCAGTGGCGTTATGACCAGTGGTGATGTCGTGGGCGATTTTGCCGCGAAATCTGTGGTGATTGTCGACGATATGATTGCATCGGGCGGTACAATGATCGCGGCGGCGCAGGCCTGCAAGGCGCGCGGGGCGGCAAAGGTTTACGCCTTGGCGGCACATGGGCTGTTCACATCCGGCGCGGAGGCGTTGTTCTTGGGGGACCATTTTGAAAGGATTTTCGTAAGCGACAGCATCGCGCCTTTTCGGCTGCACAACGGGGCGAGGACGCACCGGCTTGAAATTGTTGATACGGCCGATACATTTGCAAATATGCTGCGTGCAATTGCACCCTAGCGTGCCAGAATACGGTCGGTGTCGCACAAAAGGCGCTCGGCCACTTTGAAATAACGCAATCCCAAGGGCATCCATTTTTCAGGTGTTCTGGGGGTCGGCACCAACAAATGCGCAAGACAAAGCCGTGTCCGCAACATGGCGTGCATGGACGCGTATAGATCCAATAACGCTGTATCGGGACATGTGCCAAGGCCGCTGGCCATACGTGCGATCAAAAGCGGCTTGATCCAAGCGGCCCCCAGCATTTCGGCCTCCATCCCGAGAAACACAACCTCGCTGAAAGGATCAACCAAACGCAGGTTTCTGTTGAATTCCAGACAATCAAACACAACTGGCGTCGGCGTCAGGCAGACATGTTCGGGGCGCAAATCGCCGTGGCATTCGCGTATCCAGCCTGCTTTGACGCGCGCCTCAAACAGTTTCAAATGCGTGGCGAAGGCAACATCCAAGGCATCAAACACGGCCCCGAACCGCGTGTGGTGCGCTGCAAATAGCGGGTTCAACAGGCAGGCGCGGTTAAGCTGGCGCTGGTCTTGGATACCTGTCAGCAGTTCGGCCGCGCCGAGCAAAGAGACCGGACTGTCATTGTAAAACGCGATCAACTTTTGAGCGAGCCTTTCGACCTGCGGCTTTAGGCTGGCATGATCTTTTGCGGGCATCGTGGCGGCGACATCAAGCATCCGGTCGGCGGGCAATCGCCGCATTTTCACCAACCAGTCGACTGTCTTACCGTCTGTGCCAAGACCAAGGCGTCCGTCGCTGCATTTCACAACCCGGATGATCCCGAGATATGTCTTTGGTGCCAAACGCCTGTTGAGGTCAGTCTCCATCAGACAGTTGTCAAGACGCGCCCGCAACGAGGTCAGGTCCTGTAGATCATCGCGGACCTGCTTTTTCAGCTTGAAAACATGGGTCGGCGTCAGAAAGATCCATGATTTGTTTGTCTCGCGCACAACAACCGACGCGCCCCCACCGTCGGAGCGCGCCAGAAAGGCCTTGATCTGAACCACAGTGTCGGGGGGGGCTACTCATCTTTTTGGCATTGGTGTTTGTCCCTGGACCCGGAGAAGATGTTGCGAACGCTTGGACGTGATGCCGTTTAATCCACCCCGAATGGTGTTGGTTTTGTTGTGGTTCTGCACAGGCGCACACGCCCACAACACAGCTATTTGGCGTGGGCCACGCTGATCTTTTTGGTGCTCTCGACGGCGTCTGGCGGCTTGGGGATCGTGACCGTCAGAACGCCATCTTTGACAACGGCGTCAACCGTGTCGGCGTCAATAACGAAGGGCAATGTCATCATGCGCTGGAATGATCCCGATGTGCGCTCAAGGCGATGGAATTCGCGGCCTTCCTCGTCGCTGCGTTCTTCTTTCTCAGATTTTTTCTCGCCTTTGATGACGATGCGATCGCCTGTCACGGACACATCAACATCCGCGTCCGTCAAACCCGGCAGTTCGGCTGTGACGCTGAATTCCTTGTCCGTCTCGCTGACATTGGAATGAACGTTGACCTCATTGCCGCGCCGAAAAAAGCCCTCGCCGAAGTCATCAAACAGGCTGTCCACCTCCTTGCGCAAAGACACGAGCGGATGCTCGTCGCTTTTCCGGTTTCTGATCCAGTTTGCGGGCAGATAGTCTTGATAGGACATTTTCGGTCTCCGTGTGGGATGAGGGGTTTACGTCCGCCTAACAGGCGCGCCTGTATCCAGATTGATCAAAATCAAAACCGGCTGCGACTGCGCGCGGGTTCGCGGGGCGGCGGTCATCTGAAGCGATTGACGCAAATCAATCCCGATCGGCGCAAGCGCTATAGCCTTTGTTTTGCACGCGGAAAATGGGCGCAACACGCAAACGTGTCGTCTGCCAGCGCCATAAGATGGCCTGTTCAAAGTTCGCGCGCGGCTATGGCAAAACCGACGTCATCGGCATCGCTGAAAATCAATTGACCATGACACAAATGCGGAGCGCACAGATATGAAAGACCCCGAAATCGATATTCTGATCAAGGATTTGGAAACCGCAAGTATGACGGATGCGGGGCTTGAAGGGGTCGTTCATGCCTTAACGATTGTCTTGCCCGCAAAGGCGACACAAGGCGTGACACCACACCAGATCGGGACCACCGATGGTGCGCTGCATGTTGCGGATAACGCCTATCCCAATTGGGCTGTGCACATCCACGGACGGGCCAATGATCATGACGGGCACTGGCACTGTAGTCTGCGAGAGAATGATAGCTTTGACAATGACGCGGTCATTGGTGCGGGGCGCGCGCCGGTCTTGGCTCAGGCCATTCTGGCGGCTGTTTTGCGTCTGTCGATGATGCTGAAAAAGGACGGGGCAAGCGGCTGAGCCACGCCGAGGGCGCGTTGCTGCCTGTCAGATGACCAAGGCTGTCGCGCTGGGAAAAAAGGAACTGGAACGCTGTGCCGGATATTCTTACAATCACGTTCAACCCTGCTGTCGATCTTGCCACGTCAGTCGAAAATATCGTCGCGGGCCCCAAGCTTTATTGTAAAGCGCCCCGTGTCGATCCGGGCGGCGGCGGCGTAAATGTTGCGCGCGCGATCCACAAGCTGGGCGGGCGGGCGACTGCGCTTGTCGCAGCGGGCGGTCCCATGGGCGAAAAGCTTTTGCGCCTTTTGGCAGATGAAGATGTGCCGACCCATCCTGTGCGGGTGCGCGGTGAGACGCGCCAAAGCTTTGCCGTGACGGACCTATCCAACGGTGATCAGTTCCGGTTCACCGTTCCGGGACACCCGCTCAGCCCCGCCGAGGCGGCGCAACTCGTGTCTGAAATCGCCAGCATCGCACCTATGAACGGCTATGTCGTCCAGAGCGGTGGCATCCCGCCCGGTTTGGGCGACGCCGTCCTGCAGCGTATTCTGGACGCCATCGCCCCCCGCACGGACAAGCTGATCATTGATACATCAAAAGGTCCGCTGGCCCGGTTTATCGCCACACCGAAAGCGCCTGCTTTGGTTCTCCGTATTGATCAAAAAGAGGCTACGATCGCGGCAAACCATCCGATGAACACCATGAATGACAGCCTGAACTTTGCATCCAGTCTGGTTGCGCGCGGTGTCGCGCGGATGGTGGTCATGGGGCGCGGGGCCGAAGGGTCGGTTATGGTCACGCAAACGGCGCGGTTTTTTTGCCGAACGGGGCCTGTTCCCGTGCGCAGTGTCATCGGTGCGGGGGATTCATTTGTCGGTGCGATGACGCTGGCACTGGCGCGTGGCGAGACACCTGATCAGGCCCTGCGCTGGGGTGTTTCGGCGGCCAGCGCGACCGTCGGCACCGAAGGGACCGATTTGTGCGACGAGACACAAACCCGTGCTTATTTTGCGCAATGTCGCGTGGTGACCGTCTAGCTTTTCTCGGCCTTGGCCACATTGCGCAACACCTGTACAAAGCTGTCTGGCGTCACCGAAATCGTGTCGATCCCGTATTTCACCAAATACTGTGCATAAGTCGGGTCATTGCTGGGCGCCTGGCCGCAAAACCCGACCTTGGTTCCGGCGGCATGCGCTTTGCGGATCACGGCTTCAATCATCCACAAAACCGCAGGGTCATCTTCGCGGAACAACGGCGCCAAGGCATCCGAATCGCGGTCGATCCCAAGCGTCAGCTGTGTGAGGTCATTTGATCCAATGGAAAATCCGTCAAAGCGTGCTGCAAATTCTTCGGCCCGAATGACGTTGGCTGGAATTTCACACATCACATAGACTTCAAGCCCGTCGCGGCCACGCTCCAGCCCGTTTGCCGCCATGACCGCCAGCACTTTGTCGGATTCTTCGGGGGTGCGGCAAAACGGGATCATGACAATCACGTTATCAAACCCCATCTGCCCACGCAGCCGTGCAATGGCCTGACATTCCAGCGCGAACCCGTCCCGGTAGTTGTCAGAGTAGTAGCGCGATGCGCCGCGAAATCCGAGCATCGGGTTTTCCTCGTGCGGTTCGAAATCACGGCCGCCCAGCAGGTTGGCGTATTCGTTGGTCTTGAAATCACTCATCCTGACGATCACCGGCTTGGGATAGCAGAATGCCGCGATCCGGGAGAGCCCGCGCGATAGAGTGTCGACGAAATAGTCGGGCATGCTGTTGTAGCCAGCGGTAAGCTGTTCGATCTGCGTCCGTGCGTCCGCGTCGCTGACCTTGTCGATGTGGGCGAGGGCCATCGGGTGGACACGGACCGCGCTATTGATGACAAATTCCATCCGCGCCAAGCCGACGCCGTCGACCGGCAAGCGCCACCAGCGCAGGGCGGCGCTGGGATTGGCGAGGTTCATCATGACCTTGGTTTTGGTCAAAGGCAGGTTTTCCAATGCTTCGTCGGTCACCGATACGTCCGAGATGCCTTCGGTCACAACGCCCTCTTCGCCCCCCGCGCAGGACACGGTGACGTCCTGTTCATCGTGCAAGATATGCGTCGCATTTCCGCAGCCGACGATCGCGGGCAGGCCAAGTTCGCGACTGACGATTGCAGCATGTGACGTGCGCCCGCCGTGGTCTGTCACGATGGCGGCCGCACGTTTCATGATTGGGACCCAATCAGGGTCGGTTGTGCTGGTGACCAGAACCGACCCCTCCACAAAACGGTCGATGTCCCGGGCGCTTTCGATGATCGACACACGCCCCGCCACGGCGGCACTGCCAACACTTAGCCCGGTCAACAAGAGCCGACCGGGGTTCGCAACCACATAGCTTTTCAATGTCCCCATATCGAGACGCGACTGGACCGTTTCGGGGCGCGCCTGCACGATATACAGCGGGCCGGCCGCACCATCGCGCGCCCATTCCATATCCATCGGCTGACCGTAATGGTCTTCGATAATTCTGGCCTGTCGCGCCAAGGCCATGATCTCGGCGTCACCCAGCACAAAGCTTTGCTGCTCGGCCTTTGACGTGGGGACGTTTCTGGGGGTGCCATCGCGATCATGGATCATCTTGATCTTTTTGGCGCCCAGTTGTTTTGCAAGAATTGGCACTAACGCGGGATCGTCAAGGAACGGTTTGAACACCTGATATTCATCAGGATCAACCGCGCCCTGAACGACGTTTTCACCCAAGCCCCAAGCCGCATTAATCAAAACTACGTCGGGAAAACCGGATTCCGTGTCGATCGAGAACATAACACCGGACCCGCCAGTGTCCGACCGCACCATCTGTTGAACGCCGACCGAAAGCGCGACCTGATCATGTGCGAACCCTTGGATTTGCCGATAGGAAATAGCCCGATCGGTATAGAGCGACGCGTAGCACCGCTTGCAGGCATCCAGCAGGGCAGGCCCACCGGTCACATTCAGAAATGTTTCTTGCTGACCGGCGAAACTGGCATCGGGTAGATCTTCGGCTGTGGCACTCGAGCGAACGGCGACAGGCATATCCGTGTCTTTCGCCGCGTCACCCAAGGCGCGGTATTGAGTCAAGATCGCCTGCGCCGTGGCAGCGGGCCAATCGCCATCAAGGATCAACCGGCGGATGGTTTCACCAGCCTTGGACAGGCTTATGCGCCCGTTTTCCAGCGCGTCGAGGTGGTCGGCAATCGCGGCATTCAGGCCATTGCTGGAAAGGTAATCGCGAAAGGCGTCGGCTGTTGTCGCGAACCCGGCGGGCACACGAATGCCTTTGGAGGCAAGTGTGCTGATCATCTCGCCCAGTGACGCATTCTTGCCACCGACAAGGCCAACATCGCCACGTCTTGTTTTGTTGAAATTGATCACGAGTTGCGGTGTCCGGGCCATTTTGTGTGCCTTTCGGTGGCTGCATTTGACGCGCGTATGCCCTGCTGTTTGCCAACACGGCGCAACACTGCGCCAAAGGGGCGCGTGACATGGCGTATATCGCGACCGTCGCAGGATTTTCTCGGCCCTCATTGACGAAAATCAATTCGACTTGGGGTCAAACGAGCTATTGCGATGTTTCTCTTTTCATGACCGCAACGCGCAGTTTTGGCGCACAAAGGAATAAGATCATGGTCGCCACGTCTCCAGACAATCGCGCGCCGGTGGACGGCGACGGCACAGGTCCGATCGATCAAACGCCAGCCGCCTCGCATGTCGTGGTTCGTGTCGATGAACCGGAAACCGCAGCAGGATTGTTTCCCCACGCCGTCATCCTCGCCAAGGCGCTTGGCGCGACAATTTCGCTTGTTCATATGATGGGGGCGCGCGACACCGATGTTACCCCGGTAGATCCAATCGACTGGGACATTCAAAAGCGCGAAATGCAAAACCGCCTGTTGGCTCTTGCAAAACAGTTCGAGTCCCACGACCAGACGATCGACATTCACGTGCTCGAGGGCAGCTGCGTTGATCAGGTCAGGGGGTTTTTGATTGATCGGCCCACCGATGCCGCTGTCGTGTTGGGAGAAAGCCACACCCTGCCCGGACACACGGGCGGCTTCGTCGATGCGATTCTGGCGTCAAGCGATGCGTCGATCCTGTTGGTGCCCACCGATGCGCCCTTAACAAAGCCCCCGCGATATCGCAAAATTCTTGTTCCAATCGACGGCTCTGGCCGCGCCGAAAGCGTGTTGCCAAAGGCCCTGCGGTTGGCAAAGGCGGCGCAAGCGGAATTGGTCCTTTGCCACGTGACGCCGCCACCCGGGTTAACGGCGATCGGCGTTGTCGACCGCGAAGCCATCGACCTATGCAACCGTATCACGGCGCGAAACAAGCGGGTCGGACAGGCCCACCTGAACCACCTCATGGACAGTGTATCCGCGTGCGGCGTGCCGGTGTCGACACGCACCGTTGTCGGGGGCGATGTCCGGCGCGCGTTGATCAAAGTGATGCACGATGAGGGGGCAGACTTTATCGTCATGGCATCACATGGGCAAAGCGGACACGCTGACGTGCCGTTAGGCGATGTCGCCAGCCACATTCTGAAGCGGTCCAATATTCCCGTCTTGATGGTCCGCCAAAAGCTGAAACCGACTGAGGAGCATGCCTTTAGTGGCACCAGATCCGAAGGTATCAGACAGCCATCCGATCTTAGGAAATGACACACAGTATAGACACCGCAACGCGCCCGATAGACGAGGATGTTGCGGGGCAGCTTGCAAAGCGGCATCACATTGGCCGGGGCCCGCCGTTTAAACTGGCGTGCTATCGGTCCTTATCCGCGTTTCCTGATTGGCTGAACGGCCTGCGTGCCTATTACCAAACGCCGCCGCCAGATCACCTTCGGGCTGCCGATTGGCTTTTGGACAACGACTATCAGATCGCGCGCGCCATCCGCCTTGTCGAAAAAGACCTCCCCGACGGCTTTTATCGACAGCTTCCCGGGTTGACCGGACCCAAAGGTGAAAACACCCCGCGGGTGTATGCGGTGGCCAAGGCACTGACCCTGACATTTCGGCCGCAAATCTCGCTGGATAATCTGATCGCCTTTGTCACGGCTTATCAGGCCTCTGCGCCGCTGACGAATGCGGAATTGTGGGCGCTGCCGTCCATGCTGCGATTGGCCAGCCTCGAAGATCTGGTGAATGCGTTCAGTCAGTTGGGCGCGGATATCTCGCCACCGTTCACACCGTTCGGCGCATCTGGCGATGCAACCATTGCCGACCTGACCGACCGCATCGCGTTGGCAATATCGAACCTCATTGCGGTGCAATCTATCAAATGGGTGGATTTCGTCGATCAGGTTAGTTTGATCGAGGCGACCCTGTCCGATGATCCGGCCGATATTTATGCCGGGATGACCTTTGAGACGCGGAACCGGTATCGCAGCACGGTTGAAACCTTGTCCCGTCGGTCACGCATGTCCGAGGTCGACATTGCGCAAAACGCGGTCGCGCTTTCGCACAAGCACGGTGCCGACCCCGTTCAGGCGCATGTGGGCTACTGGCTGATTGACGACGGGCTTTTGGAACTGGAGGCCGTGATCGGCTATCGGCTGCCGCTGACAGAGTTGGTTCAACGCCCCCTTATGCGCCGCGCGGGGGGCTTGTATGCGACAGGCCTGATCTTGTGTTTTCTCGCCTCGCTTGTGCTGCCGCTTGCGTATTTAGGGATGTATGATCCCGGCTTTTGGTCGTGGGTGGCGGGTGTGTCGATGACCATACTGCCAGCGTCAATCCTGAGTGTTACGGTGGTTCACTGGTGCATCGCAAAGCTGACGACGCCGGTCTGTTTGCCAGAGTTGGACTTTAGCAAGGGCATCCCGCGCCATTGTGCAACGGCTGTCACGGTCCCGGTGATCATCAAGGATGCCGACGAGGTGTCCGGAATTCTTGAAAAACTGGAAATTCGCTGGCTCGCGAACCCCGATCCAAACCTGCACTATATCATCGCGTCGGATTTCGCGGATGCCGATCAGGAAATCCTGCCCGGTGACGCCGAGATCGAAGCCGCGTTGCGCGCCGGCGTTGACCGGCTGAACCTGCAGCATGGGGTGACGGCCAAAGCGCCCTTTTTCCTTCTTCATCGCCCGCGCCGGTTCAACCCGCGTGAAGGCTGCTGGATGGGTTGGGAGCGCAAGCGCGGCAAACTCGAGCAATTCAACAGCTTCGTCATGGATGGGGCCGCCGACGGTTTTTCTGTCACTGCCGGGGACGTCCAGCGCCTTGTCGGGCTGCCATATGCCATCGTTCTGGATGCAGATACCGAGCTGCCCCCGACTGCGGCCATGCGTCTGGTCGGGCTCATCGCCCACCCGCTGAACTGCGCGCGATTTGATGCCGGCACCGGGCGCGTTGTGGCGGGATACACGATCCTCCAGCCAAGGATTGAAATCTTGCCACAACCGGGTGGCGGGACCCATTTTTCCTATCTCTACGGCGGCGATACGGCGATTGATATCTATGCGCGGGCGGTATCAGACGTCTATCAGGATCTGTTTGGAACCGGCATCTTTGCCGGAAAGGGCATCTATGACATCGCCGCCATGCAGCGGGTCATGCAGGGTCGCGTTCCCGCAAATAGCATCCTTAGTCATGATCTGTTTGAGGGGCTTCACGGCTGCGCAGGTTTGGTAAGCAATGTGGTGATCTACGAGGATGTCCCCACCAGCTATTCCGAACATGCGCTGCGCATCCACCGCTGGATACGCGGCGACTGGCAGCTTTTGCAATGGCTTGGACGGCGCGTGCCATCGCAGGACGGAACCCGCGTTCCAAATAAGCTTGGTCGGCTTGACCGGTGGAAGATTGCTGACAACCTGCGACGAAGCCTGCTTCCGCCAGCACTACTGGCATTCTTGATTGGCGGTTGGGCGATCTTGCCCGGCAGCGCGCTTGTGTGGACGCTTTTGGCGCTGGCCGCGCCCAGCGCGTATCTGTTCGGAGAGGTCGTTGGCGTTGCAAGCGGGGGGGTGCATCGCGGTTTCATTCGCAAGACCGGACATCGGTTTTGGGCGCAGGGCGGACGATGGTTTCTGTCGCTTGTTTTCGTTATCAGCGATACCTTGATCGCCATCGACGCCATCGCATCGACGCTTTACCGTCTTTTCGTCAGCAAACGGCACCTGCTGGAATGGACGTCGTCGGCCCATGCAGCGGCATCGATTTCCCACAAAAGCATCCGCTGGACGACATGGCGTCGCATGTGGCCTTCCACGGCGCTTGCTGTCGTTATCGCAGGCGACCTCGCTCTCTATGACTTTGCCTCGCTCTTGCCTGCAATGCCGATTCTGCTGCTTTGGCTGATCGCGCCTGAGATTGCGATCTGGACAGCAAGACCACGCCGGTTTCGCGGCGAAACGGCCTCTGACGCCGACCGTTCTTATCTGGCCCAAATTGCGCGCCGCACGTGGTATTTTTTCGAGACATTCGTTGGTCCCGAAGACAACTGGCTGCCGCCCGACAACTACCAGGACGTGCCCGAGCACAAGATCGCGCACCGGACATCGCCCACCAATATCGGTCTTTTCCTGGTCTCAGCCCTTTCGGCGCGCGCACTCGGGTTTATCGCAACAAGCGATCTTGTGATGCGCGCACAAAATACACTGGCGACCCTTGACCGGCTGAAATCCCATCGCGGCCATATCCTGAACTGGTACGACACGCGAAGCCTGGAACCTCTCGAACCGCAATATGTTTCGACCGTTGATAGCGGCAATTTGGCGATGTCGCTGATCACGCTCAAACAAGGCTGTCTTGACCTCGCCCGCCTTCCTGCGTGCGATCATCGCAACTTTGACGGTTTGACCGTAACGCTGGCGCTATTGGAACAGGCCGTCCGGCAGCTGCCCGGCTATGATGCCCAAGCCTTTGCCGACGGACACGATGCGTTTGCGCGCCAGATCGACACATCGCGGATACATCCGGCTGACTGGCCCACCGCGTTGCGCGCAGTGTCATCGACGCATTGGCGGCGGCTGGAAGAGGTCATCCAGAACGCGATCGCGGCATCCGCCGATGTCACACCGGAAAAGCTGCACGATGTGACCGTCTGGATGGAGCGGGTCCGCCACCACCTTCACGCGCTGGAAAGGGATCTGGCGCAGCACCTGCCATGGCTCGATCTGCTCAATGCAGCGCCAGCAAACCAAGCCGGTTTCGCCGCGCGGGTTGCGCAGCTGCTCTCGCCTGTCGCGGCATCGGATACCCAGCAAGCGCACCGGCCCGATCTGTTGGCAGAGATCGACCGCAAATTGGCAGATGGCGGCGCAGATGCCACATGGCTGACCGATCTTCGCGACGCCATCGTGCGTGGCTTGGATGCCGATGCACAGTTGCGAACCGACTTGAAAGCCGTGGCCGATCACGCCGACAGGCTCGCTTATGGCATGGACTTCAGCTTCTTGTATAACCCCAAGGTCCGGCTCTTTCAGATTGGCTATAATCTGAGCGCCGGAAAGATGGACAGCAGCCATTACGACCTTCTGGCGACCGAAGCCCGTCTGGCCAGTCTGTTTGCCATCGCCAAGGGTGACGCGCCGATCGAGCAATGGTTTTCGTTCAGTCGCCCGATCACGCAATTCAAAGGAAAGCCGTCGATCCTGTCATGGAACGGGTCGATGTTCGAGTACCTCATGCCGCCGATTTTCCTGCCCAGCCATCGCGACACGCTCCTTGGCGAAAGCGAACTGACCGCCGTCGAGGTCCAGCGCAGCTATGCAGCCGAGCGGGGCATCCCGTGGGGTATTTCAGAATCGGCCTTCGGCGTGACCGACAGTGCGGGCACCTATCAATATCGCGCCTTTGGTGTGCCCGCGCTCGGGATCCGTCGCGGTTTGACAGAGGATCTGGTGGTGGCACCCTATGCGACGGCACTGGCGCTTGGCGCGTGGCCCTGCTGCGCCACTCAAAACTTGCGGGATCTCGAAAACCTTGGTGCATTGACCTGCTTTGGGTTTATCGAGGCGCTTGATTTTACGCCCAGTCGGGTGTCCGAAAGCCAGCCGTTCGTGGCCGTCAGTGCGTTCATGGCGCATCATCAGGGCATGACGATGGCCGCGATTACCAATGTGTTAACGGACGACTGCCTCGTGCATTGGACCCTGCGCGAAAAGCCGATCCGTGCAGTCGATCTGTTGTTGCAAGAACGCGTGCCATGGGATGCGCCGCTTGAAGTGGGCCGTGCCGACGAGACATGGGAAACAGAACCGGCGGCCGCTGGTCCGCCTGCCTTGGCACCCTGGATTCCATCGCCCGATGCCGCCGTGCCACAGATGCATTTTCTGGGAAACGGCCAGATGTCTGTCGGGATATCCAGCGCAGGGTCCGGTGGGCTCAGTTGGCGCAAGACCGCGCTGACCCGCTGGCGGCCCGATCCGACAAGCGACAGCTACGGGACATGGCTCTATGTGCAAGATCGCGATAGCAAACAGCTGTGGTCCGTTGGCCGCATGCCTGCGGGGGCACGGTGTCGCGAACCCAAAACAGTCTTTCACCAGCATATGGTCGAGATGCTGCAACGGCACAACGACATTGCGATCCGCATGGACGTGACGGTCGCCCCGTTCGACGATGTCGAGATACGCCGTGTCACGGTCATTAACGAAAGCAACGCCCAGCGGACAGTCGATCTGACCAGCTACGCCGAGGTCGTGCTTGCCCCACCTCAAGATGACGAACGGCATCCGGCCTTCAGCAAGCTTTTCGTCGGGAGCGATTATCTGGCGCAAGATGACGCGTTAATTTTCGCGCGCCGCCCGCGTCGCCCAGAGACCGCGCCACCGGTTCTTTTGCACAAACTGGTTGCCGACGATCCGGCGATCTTGCTTGTCGGTCACGAGACGGACCGCGCGCGGTTTATCGGCAGGAACGGCAGCTTGGCCTCGCCCCTTGGCCTGCAACACGACCTGAGCGGTACGGTCGGTTGGACGCTGGACCCGATCATGGCGCTGCAAGCGCGGGTCAGCCTTGCGCCGATGGAAACCAAACAATTCGCCTTTCTGACCGTCACCGGCACCTCACAAGAGCAGGTGCTGGCCACCGCCCGAAAGTACCCGCAGTCAGCGCTTGATCGGGCCTTTCGTGATGCCATGCTCGAAGTAAGACGCACCGTTCACCGTCTGAAAATCGAGCCACCGCATCTTCCTGAACTTCAGGTTCTGTCGTCATTTATGGCACAGCCCGGCCACACGCTGCGCGCGGTCGCGCCGCAAAATGGCGCGGGCTGGCAAGGGCAGGCCGGTCTGTGGCGGTTTGGCATTTCCGGCGATTTGCCGATCCTGCTGTTAAAGCTCGAAAGCACGGACGAACCTGATCTGCTGGATACGCTCATTCGGGCACAACGGCTTTGGCACGGTGTCGGTTTGGAAACTGATCTTGTGATCCTGCGCAGCGCCACATCAAGCTACGAAGAGCCGTTGCGGGAATATGTGCTTTCGGTGCTGCGCGACAGCCACTCCGAAGGGTTTCTGGGGCGGCGCGGCGGCATTCATCTGCTGTCTTCGGATCAGATCGACATGGTCACAAAAAGCGGTCTTGAGGCGGCGGCGCATATCGTCCTGACGGGGGACCACGCGCTTTTGGCCGATATCGTCGATAGCGCGCTGGACGCGCATGCGCCGCCGCCGCGATTCGAACCTTCGGCGGATGCAACCTTTGCCAGTCCGCCCGTGGTGACCCGGCCGACGGATTTGCTTTTCGACAACGGCCTTGGCGGTTTCGACGAGGTGAACCGGGAATACGTGATGCAGATCGCCCCCGGCGAGACAACGCCCGCACCGTGGTGTAATGTGCTGGCCAATGACAGCTTCGGCACGATTGTCAGCGAGGCGGGCCTTGGGTTCACGTGGGCGCTGAACAGTGGCGAGCATCGGCTGACGCCGTGGTCAAATGATCCGGTCTGCAACGCGCCCGGCGAGGTTCTTTACCTGCGCGACGAGGCGCTGGCACAGATCTGGACGACGACACCCGCGCCGATGGGCCAAGACGCCACATGTCAGGTCAGGCATGGAATGGGCTATTCGCGCTGGCACCAGACCAGCAAGGATTTGGACCAAGAGATGCTGGTGTTTGTGCCAGTTGACGCGCCGGTCAAGCTGATCCGCCTGCGGCTTCGGAACCTCTCTGCGACTGCGCGGCGCTTGACGGCAACCTACTATGCCGAATGGCTGATCGGCGCGACAGCAAGCGTCGCCAAGCCCCACATCACGACCGTCTATGATCCTGCTCAAAAAGCGATACTGGCGCAAAACGGCTGGACCCCGGAGTTCGGCGGCCGCGTCGCGTTTCTGTCGGCCTCGGCAGATCCGCATAGCGTCAGCGGCGACCGGCGCGACTTTTTGGGACAGGACGGGGATGTGTCATCACCCGATGCCCTGCACCGATGGGATCTGGGGGGCCGCTTTACACCGGGTGGCGATGCCTGCGCGGCGTATCAAGTACACATCATGTTGGACCCCGGGGCCACACAAGACGTCGTGTTCGTCTTGGGCGAAGGTGCCGATCATGCCGCGGCAGCCCGCCTGATCGCACGCTGGCGCAACCCCGCAGAGATTACCGGCGCATTCGAGGATTTGCGCGCATTCTGGGACACACAGCTGGGGGCGCTTCAGGTCAAGACACCGGATCCGGCGTTGAACCTGATGGTCAATCAATGGCTGCCCTATCAAAATCTTTCCTGCCGGATGATGGCGCGCGCCGGGTTCTACCAAGCAGGCGGCGCGTTCGGTTTTCGCGATCAGCTGCAAGACATGCTTGGCGTCCTTCATAGTGATCCCAAACGGGTGCGCGGCCATATCTTGCGTGCGGCCCGCCACCAGTTCGAAGAAGGTGACGTGCTGCACTGGTGGCACCCACCCGGAAGCCAAGGCGTCAGGACGCGCTGTTCGGACGATTATCTTTGGCTGCCCTATGTCGTCGCACGCTATATCGAGGCGACGGATGACACTGCTATTTTGTCCGAAGATCTACCATTTCTTACCGCCCCCGAACTGCGCGCCGACGAAGGCGACCGATACGAGCGGTTCAATCGGGGCGAGACCGCATCGCTGCTGGAACATTGCGCCCGCGCAATTGATCGGGGCCTGCGCACCGGCGCGCATGGGTTACCGCTGATCGGCAGCGGCGATTGGAACGACGGCATGGATCGCATCGGCGCGGACGGCAAAGGCGAAAGCGTCTGGCTTGCGTGGTTTCAAATCGCCACGATCCGCGCCTTTACGCCGCTGGCCAAAGTCACGGGCGAGACAAATCGCGTTGAACGCTGGCAAGTCCACGTGCAGAAACTTCAAGCCGCTCTGGACGAACATGCGTGGGATGGCGCGTGGTATGTCAGGGCCTTTGACGACGATGGCGTCCCTTGGGGCTCCGGGACAAATGACGAGTGCCGGATCGACCTTATCGCACAATGCTGGAGCGTCCTGTGCGGCGAGCCACCCGATGCACGGTCACGCCAAGCGCTTGAATCAGCGTACGAACAGTTGGTCGACAGCGACCAAAGACTGATACGGCTGCTGACGCCGCCCTTCCAGAACAGCGATCGGGATCCTGGGTATATTCAGGCCTATCCGGCCGGTATCCGCGAAAACGGCGGCCAATATACCCATGCGGCGACGTGGCTCGGGGTCGCGATGGCGGAAATCGGCGATGGTGACCGCGCATGGCAAGTCTTTGATATCATCAACCCGATCCGCCGGAGCGACACCAAACAGCGGGCAGATCACTATCGGCGCGAACCATATGTTCTGACAGGGGATGTGTCGGGCACGGATGCATGGACAGGGGTTGGCGGCTGGTCATGGTATACCGGCGCTGCTGGCTGGAGCTGGCAGCTGGCCACGCGCGGCATTCTGGGCGTGCGCCTGACCGCAAAAAGCGTGCATCTGGACCCCAGTTTGCCAAAAGACTGGGGCGGTGCCGAGGTTACATTGGACGGCAATCAGGGCCGTATGACCATTGTCATCAAAGACCCCGAACACGTGGGCACCGGCGTTGTTGGCATCACTGTGGATGGCGCGCCCTTTGGGTCGCAGGCTGTCCCGTTTCCAGATCGCGGACAAAGCCTGCATGTTGTGGTGCAGTTAGGAAGGGCAGGGGCCGCCGATGCCGACACATCGCGGATAAATAGCACGGCGCGCGCGGACAAACCCCCGTCACACTGATATCGCTGCCGTCGAGATTTTACGACATTTTACGACGCGCCTGTCAGTGTGACGCCTCCATCGCTGCATCATACGCACCAGCTTGCGCGGCTGCATTCAATCGCGCTCTTTTTAACAATGCCTGCTGTGCTGAACCACCAGTCCGGTCTTTGCCTTGCCAAGCCTGCAACACAGGCTGCTGCAGCGCACGGCCAAAGGAAAACGACAGCAACCAAGGCGACGTCGGGTGACTGGCGTTTATGGCATTTAGGTTGGCAGTCGCCTCTGCGGGGCTCATGCCGCCTGAAAGAAAATTGATGCTTGGGATTGCTGCGGGGACAGTGCGCCGAAAAACGCGCAGTGTCGCGCGGGCGATTTCGTCGGCACTTGCCTTAACGGTGTGATCTTTGCCTTGCATGACCATATTGGGCTTCAGGATTACGTGCTCGAGCGCGACATGGTGACGATGTAATGCTTGGAAAACCGCAGTTTGCACGGCTTGGGTGACGTCGGCGCAACGCGCGAGGCTATGGTCGCCATCGATCAAAACCTCCGGCTCCACAATGGGGACAATGCCATGCGCCTGACAAACTGCGGCATAACGCGCAAGCGTTTCGGCATTGGCGCTGATGCCCACGAACGACGGATAGCGATCACTAATCTGATAGACCTCGCGCCACTTGGCAAAGCGCGCTCCTTGGCTTTTGAACCGCTGCAACCGCTCGGCCAGCCCATCCAAACCAAAGGTAATGTGATCCCCGCGCGAAAGCGCGAGCGGCCCGGTGCCCTTGTCCACCTTAACCCCGAGAACAATGCCGCGTTGCACCAGCGCATCTGTCAACGGCACGCCATCGTCGGTCTTCTGGCCAAGCGTTTCCTCGAAGGCGATCACAGCACTGATATAGTTTTCAAGTGCGGGGGCCGTAAACAACAACGCGCGATATGCACGACGGTTTTGCGCAGTCGATTCAACCTTGATTTGCGCAAAACGCTTGGCGATGGTTGGCAAGCTTTCATCCGCCGCAAGAATGCCTTTGCCTGATTGCGCAATCTGTTCGACGGTCGCCTGAAGTTCGTCCGTGATGGTCATCGTCGATCCCGACATGTCTGTGATACCTGCGCGATGTTAGCTGCGCGCCGAAAATTTCGAATGATGCAAATCAAGCGTCGGCCAGACTTTTGACACGATGCCCCCCAAGACCGCGCAGAACTGCGCATCTTATATGCGTATAATTGACGTGCATATTTCAACGTGATATTCATGCCAAAGGAGACCTGCCCATGACTGCTCAGCCCCGAAAGCCGACGAACCTGTCGCTTGATGCCGCATTGCTCACTGAAGCCAAGGCGCTGAAGGTGAATTTGTCACGCGCGGCAGAGGAGGGGGTTCGTCATGCGGTCATGGCCGCCAAATCGGAACAATGGAAAGCGACAAACGCTGCAGCGCTAAAAAGCTCCAACGCCTACGTCGAAAACCATGGTTTGCCGCTCGACAGCTTCCGCCAGTTCTGATGGCCAAATACGATGTTTTTCCAAATCCATCCGGTGACGGCTTCCTGCTGGATGTGCAAACCGATCTTTTAAGCGATCTCAACACACGGGTCGTTGTGCCGCTTTTGCCAAAGTCTCGCGCACCAAAACCGGCGACAAAACTCAATCCGATCTTTGAAATTGACGGACAATCTGTCGTCATGGCCACGCAGTTTCTGGCTGCGGTCCCGCTTGGCATACTTACGTCGCCAATTGGTACGCTCGATGAGGAATTTGAAAACGTCACAATCGCCGTCGACATGCTTATGCAGGGCTTTTGAGTCCGAACCGTCGGGGCGATGACGTCGCTGGGCGCTTTTGGGCCGGTGGCATGATGTCCAAAGCAAAATCTCCGATTGTGCTCTCAAGGGTCGGCGGGTGTTGCCCCATGTTCGCCTGAATTGCGCGTCTTATCGCCCGAATTTCAACAAATATTGAGGTTAATTTTGTGTGAAGACAGCGCAATGCGCGTTAACGGATAGGCACAATGACAACCCTCAGTTTCTATGCACGCGGCGATGGTTCCAGCGCGAATAACGCGGCGCTGAATATCGACAACATGTCACAGCAGCCGACCACGCTTATCACATTCGATAGCGGACCCACGGGTGATATTGTGCTCGAGGCCAACGGCGGCGACGTCGATCCTGACACCACTGTGATCATCGACGGCACGTCCTACAATTTTATCGTGGAACAGACCGGCGGCTTGCCCTTTGACAATGGCAAAGTGCCCACCGAATTGGAAGGCAGCCAGATCACCGTGATTTCGGTGATCATCGACGGAAATTACGAGCGGTTTTTCTTTGTCACCGATGGCTCGGGCACGATGGCCCTGATGGAACAGTTCGGCAACGGTGCCGTGGCGTTGACCGATGTGGATACATCGCCGACAGAGGTGTTCATCTGCTACGCCGCAGGCACAGATATCCTGACCCCGACAGGCGACAGGAAGGTTGAAACCCTGCAACCCGGCGACCGCGTGATGACCTTGGACAATGGCCCGCAGGACATTCTCTGGACACGCGTGAACGAACAACCGCTGGAACAGGTCGCGCCAGATGCCAAGCCGGTGCTGATCAAGGCGGGCGCACTTGGCGCAGGCCGTCCCGCCCGCGACCTGATCGTGTCGCCACAGCACCGCATTCTGGTCGGCGGACAGGGCCAGCTCGACGGCGCATTCCCGCACGAGGTTTTTGTCCCCGCCAAGGCGCTGACCGGCCTGCCCGGTGTCCGGTTCATGGCAGGCAAATGCACCGTCACGTGGATCCACTTCGCCTGCGCGCACCACGAGGTGGTCACGGCCAACGGCTGCACATCTGAATCGCTGCTGCTGGGGCCGATGGTCGTGCAGGGACTGACGGCCAAGGAAAAAGCGCACCTGGCCGCGCTATTCGGCACCAACCATCCATCAGGCACCGCCCTGAACGGCCCCGCAGCACGCGCCTGCCTGACCCTGCGCCAGACGCGCGATACCCTGCACGCTGTCGGGGGCGCACAGCCTGTCACCTTGGCGGCCTGACACCGCAAAAACCCCGAATTTGTCGAAAATTGCGCGCATTTGCCGAACGCGTTTTCAGCCTCTGTTTACCCGTCTGCGCCACCCTAGTGCTGAACACGCAAGAGGTGCATGATGGCAGGCTATATTTCAGAGATCAGTTACGCTGGCGCGATCGACACCGATTTTATCGAGGTCGCTGTAACCGAGGGCACCGACGTCAGCGGCTATTCTTTGGTTGTCTACAGCGACAACGGCGCGTTAAAGGAAACCTATTCGCTTGGCACAGCAAGCTCCACCATCAGCGGCAGTGACGTCTACGTCATAGATGACAGCACGGCGGGGTTTGCCGACCTGTCCGAAAAGCGAATGATTGCGCTGGTTGATGACACCGGTACAGTTCTGCAACTGATTTCTTTCGACGGTAGAACCGGCACAGCTGCTGAAGGCCCTGCTGCGGGTACGACATCTACGATGGTTGGCACCTCTACCACAGGGGAATCGCTCCAATCGGACGACGGCGGTGCATCATATTATACCCAGACCACCGAAAATTCCGGCACCATTCCCTGCTATGCCCCCGGCACGCTGATTAACACACCGGACGGCCCGCGCGCGGTAGAAACGCTGGCACCCGGTGATCTGGTGCTGACCGTGGATCACGGCCCACAACCCATCCGCTGGGTGCGCAGCGGCACCCATCCGCTGGAGCAGGCAGAGGTCGCGGACAAGCCGGTTCTGATCAAGGCGGGCGCGCTTGGCGCAGGCCGCCCCGCCCGCGACCTGATCGTGTCGCCACAGCACCGCATTCTGGTCGGCGGTGACGGCCAGTTGATGGGCTATTTCAACGCCGAGGCCCTTGTGCCCGCCAAAGCCCTGACCGTCCTGCCCGGTATCCGGCACATGAACGGCAAGTCCGAAATCACGTGGATCCACTTCGCCTGCGACCGCCACGAGGTGGTCACGGCCAACGGCTGCACATCTGAATCGCTGCTGCTGGGGCCGATGGTCGTGCAGGGACTGACGGCCAAGGAAAACGCGCACCTGGCCGCGCTATTCGGCACCAACCATCCATCAGGCACCGCCCTGAACGGCCCCGCAGCACGCGCCTGCCTGACGGTCGGCGACGTGCGACGCAAACGCGCGATGTCCAAGACAGAAAGACAGCGCCATACCGGAACTGTGACCGTGCCATGGGAAGCGGC
Organism: Yoonia sp.; assembly: GCA_023955335.1. GTDB lineage: Bacteria > Pseudomonadota > Alphaproteobacteria > Rhodobacterales > Rhodobacteraceae > Yoonia. Next base: position 21,499 of record JAGSGF010000008.1, on the reverse strand, counting down.
GCAGGTGTGTCTAGGGCGCGCGCCGCTTTCGCAACCTTCCCGAATGGCCGATCAGCTGACATAGCGGCCATTGGCGCAATTGCAGCAAAATAGCAGCTTGTCCCGCAGTGTGAGCATGCGCATACCACGCAGCGAATGGACCGGCCTTTGCTCCCAAAGTTTGTTTCAATCGCCGATGATATTGCCCCGCATAGGCACAAGGCTGCGGGCATCGTTACCTTTGAGATTGGCAATTTGAAGGATGGCATTGTTAGGAGCGCTGGAATGCCAGGCAAGAAACCATCAACATGCGGCACGACACCTTATTTAACATAATGATCATTATGCGAAATAAGCTTCGGCCAAGATTTCCGTTCATATGGTGCCGGTAGAGGCCAAACTTATGCGCTCCTTCACTTGTGCCTTGCACGGCGTTGCCCACAACAAGGAGAACGACAGCCACATAGACCGATAATCGGGTGAGCGTCCTATCTTGGCTTCAACGCGTTTTTGGCTGATTGGCAGGCGTCGGTATTCGCGATCGCGTGTTGTTGATCAGGCTTGATCTAACTGATGCAAGGATTTCTGAAGTTGAGCGATGTCAATTTCATTTTGCCCGGTCGCCTGTACCTTCGAAACGTGAAGCACCAGCAAGGACTGGAGATACTCTGATGCCCGGGACCCCAACCCCTCTGCGTGACATGGACCGTCTGGCGACTGTTGTTGCAAAGGACGACCGGCCAAATCCGTCATTCAAGATATCCGCATTGCCCGGATTCAAAAAGACCATCCAAAGCCGCCGCGCTATGCGGGTTTTTGACGGCAATCCAGTACCAGAAGACATCTTGCGCGATTGTTTACGGGACGCGATTCTTGCGCCGAGTTCTTCGAACCTTCAATGTTATGAAATCTACTGGGTACGCGATGACGACAAGAAAAAACGCGTGGCCGCACTCTGCCTTGGTCAACCGGCCGCCACGACTGCCGGCGACCTTATTGTTATCGTCTCGCGTGTCGATCAATGGCAATCGCATCTGCGCAAATTGACCGATATTATGACCGATAACGGCAAGACACCGTTAAAAGACCCTGTCCGTGACTATTACGAAAATATCATACCCATGTTGATGAAGACCGACCGCGTGGGTTTCAATAACCTCATACGCCGGTTCATGCTCTGGTACAAAAACAGACGCGAGCCAATGGTGAACGGACCTGTCCGGCGCGCTGACCACCGCGTTTACGGTCACGTTCAGGCCAGCTTGGCCGCCGAAAACCTTATGCTTTCGATCGCAGCGCACGGTTACGACTCCTGCCCGATGGGCGGCATCGACCAGCGCGCTATTGCTAAGCTGCTCGGGATTCCGTCAACGGCTGAAGTCACGATGGTCATTGGCGCCGGGGCTGGCAAACCCGAGGGCCTCTTTGGCGAACGCGTGCGGCTGCCCTATCACGCGCTGGTCAAGGAAGTGTAACCGGCCCCCCGCGTTGATACCGCCATCTTGTTGCCAGACGGTTTCTTGCGTCAATCATCAGGCGGAACTCCGGCCGCTATCGCGACACCATGCAGCGCAAGGGACATGGCGTTGATATGTGTCAATCTTGCAGCGCCGCGGCGTGGTTCACTCACGCAGGTCAGCAAAATCGGACACCGCGGCAGGCCCGTCATTGGCCCGCCCAATCCAAATAGGACATAACATATGGCCCGGATAACGCGCATATTTTCAATCATCGTGATTGCGTTGCTTGGCGTGTTGGGCGTTGGCGTCGCTGGTCTGTTTTTATACGCGCCGTCGCCGTCGCAAGGCTTTGCATTCAGTGCGGCCGGCAAAACAATCCAGCTGCCGGACGGTCGCACATTGGCGTATTTGGAGGTCGGGGCTGCGGACGGTCGGCCCGTGTTTTACTTTCATGGCGGCCCCGGATCACGCTTGGAAGGGCTTCTTTTTGACGAGGCCAGCCGCGATATGGGAATCCGTTTGATCGCGATTGACCGCCCCGGCTATGGCTTATCGGACTTCCAGCAAGATCGTTCCTATCTTGATTGGCCTGGCGACGTCGCTGCATTGGCAGACCATCTTGGCATCGTGCGTTTCGGCACATTAGGCTGGAGCACCGGCGGGCCATACGCAGCCGTCGTTGCCCATGCGGCCCCGCAGCGCCTTGCGGTCACAGCCATCGTCGCCGGAGAGGGACCGTATGCAGCAGATGATTTTCCAGCAGAGGCCCTGAACAGCGACACCTTCAGTGGCTCCGCGACCAACAAATTGTTCATCTGGAGTGCGCAAAACGCCCCGTGGTTGATGCACGCGCTCTTCCGCACGATGCGCGTTTTCATCTTCAACGATCCCATCGGAATTGCTGAAAACGCGGATCAGGGCAATTTTTCCGCGCAAGACATCGCGTATTTCGCACAGCCGGAATTCGCGGCCTCCACAGTTGAGGCATTCCGCCAAGGTGCCGCTGGCGTTACGCGCGACTTCGCAATAGAGCGGCGGGAGTGGCCCTTTGCGCTCGACGCGATTAGCGGACCACCCGTTTTGGTATTCCATGGCGCGGACGACGCGGGCGTGCATCCAAGTATTGCGGACTATGTCTGCGGGCGCATTCCAACCTGTCGCACCCCCGTAATATTCCCGGGACGCGGTCACTCCGTTATTTATTTCCAGTTTACGGAAATTATTGAAGCCATGCTTGATGAATGGGAGTAATCGCGCCGCGTTCGCGGGAAAACCACCCCGGTGTGTGCGCGGCCCGCTTGTCGGCCACCTCTCGAATCCGGCTATTTAGCAGGCCCGGTCTTGTGAATATTACCCGGACGCCTTTTTTTCCTCAACGCCTCGAACCCGATGATCACGTCCAAAAGCTCTGTCGTGATCTCGCTTTGACGGATGGTCCGCGTGTCGGATTGCAGCGCCTCTAGCCTGTCATCCACCGATTGTTCGGCCTGCTGCATCAGCGCAAGGCGGGCGGCATTTTCCGTGACCAAGGCCTCGGCTGCAGCGCGAAACAGGCTGGCAAACAAGTGCCCCCGCACCAACGACAAAAACAATGCATCCGGCGGCATGGTAAAAATGGGCACGCTCCGCGACACCCATGACCGTGTTTGCAGATCGCGGATAAGCACAGGATCAAGCGGCAACAACGCTTCGATTTTGGGGGCCTGCATGCCGCCGTCACTGCGCGCAAAATACGCAAGGGACACCACGACATCATGCGGAAGACTGCGCTGCCTGATGTCGTCCAGTTTCTTTGTAAGAAGATTTGCAAGTCGCCCGATCCCGTCAACAGAGGCGGGCGGGAAAAACGATTTTTGCACCCCAAGACCCTGATCCGCCAATGCATCCGCCATCTGCGCCCCGATACAAATAACCGCCGTTGCGTCGTCGGTGTCGGCATTGATAGACAGCGCAACATGCGCGGCCAATGCTTCGTTATAGTTGCCGCACAGACCGTGGTCCGACCCGAAAACCACCATGACCCGCGTCGGGTCGTCCGATGTGACGTCACTGATCGGACCAGAGCGCGACAAAAACGCATGCAGACCCAGCAGCACTGTGTCGTGATAGGCCTCGACGGCATGGGCGGCGCGCTCATATGGGGCAGAGTTGATAACCGACAATGTTTTCATCGTATGCACCACGCTACGGATGCCCTCCATGCTGGCGGTACGGCGCGCAAGAACCTCAAGCGTCTGTGCCATTTTGTGCCTCCAATGTTGCACGGGCCTGCTGTCCAAGCGCCGCCATCTGGGCGCGGGCAGTATCGTCAAACGGCTCGTTTTGCGCGATCTTCTTGGCCATATCGCCAAGATCACGTACCGCTAGTTTTCGCAGCGCCGACATCACTGCAAAAGTATCGGCGTCGGATAATCCATCAAATTGACCGTCCATCGCCGCGACCAAAACCGCCAGTTGCTCGACAGCGGGCATGGGGTCCCGCTCCGCTTGGCGCAGGGACGCGCGGACGGCGGCCCCCCGTGTCAGGCGCGCGCGTGTGTCATCGTCCAACCGGGTGCCAAATCGCGCAAAGTCTTCCAGCTCCTCGAACTGCGACAAGGTTACGCGCAGGTTTCCGGCGACTGACAGGAATGCTTTGCTTTGTGCCTTGCCGCCCACGCGGCTGACCGACACGCCAAGATCGACAGCAGGAAACTGGCCTTTACGGACAAGACGCGGGGACAGATAAATCTGCCCGTCGGTGATCGAAATCAGGTTGGTGGGAATATAGGCAGACAGGTTCTCGGCCTGCGTTTCAACGACAGGCAGAACCGTGATCGACCCGCCGCCGATCGCATCGGTGAACTGCCCTGCCCGTTCCAATAGCCTTGCATGGATGTAGAATATATCGCCGGGGAATGCCTCGCGCCCGGGCGGGCGGCGCAACAGCAACGACAGCTCGCGATAGGACCGGGCGTGATGTGTCAAATCATCCAGAATAACCAGCACATCACGCCCCTGCCCCGCGAAATACTCTGCCATCGTCAACGCCGCATAGGGCGCGATATAGGCAAGGCCCGCCGCCTCTTCGTCGCCCGCAGACAGAATGATCGTGCGCTTGGACATGCCGCCATCAGCGACCGCACCGATCACCTTCGCGACCGCATCGCCGCGTTGGCCGATAGCGCAATAGACGCAAATCACATCTGTGGTTTTCTGGCTCAGGATTGCATCCACCGCCAATGACGTCTTGCCGGTTTGCCGGTCCCCGATCACCAATTGCCGCTGCCCAAGACCAATCGGCACCGCCGCATCCACCGCCTTTATCCCGGTTGCCAGCGGCCGAGAGATCGCCTGCCGCTCAAGGATTTTCGGCGCCTCCGCCTCGACGGGCCGGGTGGTCTCTGCTTTGATGCGGCCCTGCGTGTCCAGCGGATTGCCAAGCGCATCCACAACGCGACCCAAAAGCGCGGGCCCGACTTTGGTGCTGACAACAGCGTGGGTTCTGAACACGTTTTGACCCACGCTGATCACGTCCCATGGCCCCAAAAGCACAACACCCAGCCGTCCCGGTTCAAGATCAAGCACAATGCCCTGCACACCGCTTTCAAACCGCAGCAACTCTTCGGACAAGGCACGTTCCAAACCGGTCACAATGGCAATACCATCAGCGACTTCGGCCACCTGCCCGATCTCGCTGAGCCGTGGCAGCGGCGCCGGACTGTCCACAAGAGCCTGCACAAGCGCAGCCGGATCAGCGCCGATTTCGCTGGCGTCAATCGCCATTGGCCTGCGCCTTTTTGCCAGTGCTGTTACCAAGGCGGTCACCAATCAACGCTTCAAGACCATCGATATAAGACTCCACCGTCCACGCCAATTCCGCCCCGCCTATGCGCAAAATAAGACCCGGTGCCTGGGTCGGGTCGGTTTTAAAATCGGCGGTGACATCAGGGAACAACCCCTTCAATTCCGCAGCAAGACTGTCCTGCGCGGACACGGGCAGCCGATCATGGCTCGACACAACCGCAGCAGGCCCGTCACCTGCGGCTTTTTTCAAATCATCAGCAATCGGCCTAAGCTGATGCACAAGATGATGCGCCATGCGGTCCTCAAGCGTCTCATCCGCCAGATCCATCAGCGCCTTGCGTGTAAGCGACAGCAGCGCACCCGCGCCTGCACGGTGCATCTGGGTGGCATACTTGCGGGCCTCATCGTCCAAATGTGTTTGCCAACTGGCCTGCTCGCGCTCCATCCGCTGGCGCGCCTCGACCAACAGGGCATCACGCTTTTCTTCGGCGGATTTGCGGATCGTTTCAGACATCTCGGACTGGGCAACATGCAAGGCGCGCGCCTTGTCATGATACGCCTCTTTGACTGTATTGGCATCATCTTTGGCCTGCACAGCCTCGGTCATCCGGTTGGTAATCTCGGCCTCACGCGCGTCGATGCCGTCCAGAATGGGACGGTATAGAAACCGCTTCAAAAGCCAGACAAGCACCAGAAAATTTGCAATCTGCGCCGCGACAGTGATCCAGTCGATGGACATGGGTCAGCTCCCTACGGCCTGCGCCGCTTCAAGTGCGGCAGTCCAGAACGGGTTCGCAAAGATCAGGATCATGGCAACAACAAAGCAATAGATCGCAGTCGATTCAATCATGGCGAGACTGACAAACAGCGTCCGCGATAACGTCGGCCCTGCGTCAGGCTGTTGCGCAATCGCATTCAGCGCCGACGCGGCGGCCCGCCCCTCGCCCAACGCGGGGCCCATCGCGCCAAACGAGACAGTTAGCCCCGCCGTAAAGATTGAGATGCCGGCAATAATACCAAGGTCTGTCATGGTGTTTCCTTTTCGGACTGGGGAGGGGGCGGCGACCCGGTGGCGCTTGAAATATAAACCGTCGCCAAAACTGCAAAAATATAGGCTTGGATCATGCCGGTCAAAAGACCAAGCACATCCATGACCACCGGAAAAAAGAACGGCACCACGGTCAAAAGAATGGCAGCAATCACAGCGCCGCTCATGATGTTTCCGTAAAGACGAATAGCGAGCGAAATTCCGCGTGAAAATTCGGCAATAATATTGAACGGAAGCATGATGAAAGAGGGTTGAATATACGTCTTGAGATAGCCGGCAAGACCACGGTTGGTCACGCCAAACAAGGGGACCGCAATCAGAACAGACAGCGCAAGCGCAGTGGTCGTTGACAGCGATGATGTCGGCGGCGCAAAGCCCGGAACCACCAAAAGAAAATTCGACGCCGCAACAAAAAGAAACAGCGTTCCGGCATAATAAAGCAGATACCGTGACGGGCCTTGGGCGATTTCCTCAATCTGGCCCTGAATGCCCTGCACGATCACTTCCAGCGTTGTCCGCCAGCGGTTTGGCGGCACATCAGGGCGCAGATTACGGGTGATCAGCAACGAGATGGTCGTCAACAGCGCCATCACAACCCAGGTAAAGAAAATGGTCGCGTTAATCGGCACGCCCCATGCGTCAAACATGACGGTTTGATCTGGCGACAGCTTCATGGCGCACGTCCGACCGGTGCGCTCACGCGGGCATATGTGGTGGCGATCAGCCGCACGACAAAGACCGCAAATGCATAGCCAGCTACGGCCCACGGCCCGCCCTGCCCCTGCACAATCCAGCCCACACCAAGCAAGGCCGCGATCCGCAGCACCGCACTGAGCGACAAAATTTTGACGGGGCTTTCACTTTGCAACGCAAGCCGTATTCCGATGGCCAGCCCGACAAAGAACACCGTGCCCATTGCGAACCCGACAGCGCCGCCCAGCATGACAGTCGGCCAATCTACCGTGATCATTTGTCGCCTCCTTCTTTGCTAATCCATGACGCAGCAATAAACGCGCCCACCACCACACCGCCCAAGATCAACGCGATGGTCCATGAAAACTGTTGCGGGGCGATGCCGTCCAACCAAAGCCCCAGAAACGCGCCGCCAACCGTCGGCACGGCGATGGACCAGCCGATCATGCCAAAGGTGCCGATACCGCGCAGCGGGCTTGGCCCCGGATGCTCGCGCCGTGACTTCATCCGCTTGGCTTGGCGGGCGATTTCGTCGGTGGATTTGTCGGGCTTTGGCGTCATTGCGGCGGCCCCTGCAATTCGGCAAACCGTCGGACCATGTCCGCCTCTAGCCGTGAAAGGGCGGCGCGGGCCTGCCGTTCGTCCTCGTCCATCTGGACAAAGCTGGACGCGACAGTGTCTTGCAGACTGCCAAGATCGTCGCCGCGCACCCCGCGCAGAACCGCCAAGATAACTTTGTGGCCCTTCTTGACCAGCAGCCCCTCATCAAGACCAAAGATTTCCTCGGACCCGTCAACAAGACGCAGCGTCAAAACCGAGGGCACAATCGCCGTGACAAAATCCACATGGTTGGGCCAAATCCCGAATGCCCCGTTCGGGGCCACGGCTGTCATGCGCGTGGCCTGCCCCTCAAACAACGTGCGGGTCGGCAAGCGCAGGGTGACGTTCATATCCGATGCGGTGCTCATGATTTGACCTCCAGATCAGCCAATCCACCGATCATATAATAGGCGCTTTCGGGCCGGTCGAATTGCGTTTGGGCAAGGATCGTTTCACATCCTGTTAGGGTATCGGCGATTGGCACCAGCTTACCCTCCATCCCGCTAAAGGACCCCGTTGTGAAAAAGGGCTGCGTCAAAAATCGCTCTAACCGGCGGGCGCGGGCAACGGTGGCGCGGTCGGCAGAGGACAGCTCTTCAAGGCCAAGCATCGCGATGATGTCGCGCAGTTCCTCGTATTCGGCCAGCGTCCGGCGCACGGCACGCGCGATGTCATAATGCCGCTGGCCGATGACCGATGGCGTCAACATGACCGACGCCGACGCAAGCGGATCTACCGCTGGATAAAGCCCCTCACTCGCCCGTTTGCGTGACAAAACCACCGATGCGGACAGATGGGAAAAGATATGCGCAGCCGCAGGATCGGTGAAATCATCAGCGGGCACATAGACCGCCTGAATTGACGTAATCGCGCCGTGCTTGGTTGATGTGATGCGTTCTTCAAGACCCGCCAGCTCTGTGGCCAACGTCGGTTGATACCCAACCCGCGACGGCATCCGGCCCATCAGCCCCGACACCTCGGACCCCGCCTGAACAAAGCGGAAAATGTTGTCGATCAAAAGCAGCACATCCTGCCCTTTGTCGTCGCGAAAATACTCGGCCATCGTCAAAGCGGTGTTGCCCACAAGAAACCGGACGCCCGGGGCTTCGTTCATTTGACCAAACAGCATCACCGTGTTGTCGCGCACACCCGCCGCACCCATCTCGCGGTAAAGCTCTTCTGCTTCGCGCGACCGCTCGCCGATACCGCAGAACAGGCTGACGCCCTTGTGGTGCTGGACGATGTTGTTGATCAGCTCGGTGATCAGAACCGTCTTGCCGACCCCTGCCCCGCCGAACAAACCGGTCTTGCCGCCGCGTTCGATGGGCGACAACAGGTCAATAGCCTTGATGCCCGTCTCCAGAATCTGCGAATGCAGCACACGGTCGCTAAGCTTGGGAGGTGACCGGTGGATCGAACGGCGCTGCGTTGGCACCGGTGCCGGACGGCCATCCATCGGCGCGCCGAACACATCCAGCATCCGGCCCAAAACAGCGTCGCCAACCGGAACCATGATCGGTCCGCCTGTCGCCCGCACCCTCAAGCCAAGGCCAAGCCCGCGGACCGGTGCCAACGCAATCGCCCGCACCATGCCGTTGCCCATCAAACTGGCCACCTCAAGCGCGACATCGCCCGCGTAAAGCAGGTCGTGAACGCGCGGCACTGCGTCATCAAACGCAACATCGACAACGCCGCCGCGAATGGCTGCGATGCGCCCGTCCGTCGGTGCGTCAGGTGTCAAAGGCGCAGGATTAATCATCTGTCCGGCCTCCCTTCACCACACGGGTGCCTGCCGTGCCATCAAGGATCGCAAGCGCATCGGCCAAACGCCCGATACCCGCAATGCCACCGCTATCGGCAAAGTCGCAGGCGGCACTCAGCTTGGGCCCCATAGAGCCGCTTGGCATGTCGCAGGCGCGGCCCTCTTTTGATGTCAGACGGTGAAACGGGGTGGCCGTGTCGGTCCCGAAACCATCGTAAACCGCATCGACATCCGTCAACAGCAGCAGGGCATCTGCGCCGATATCAGCGGCCAGTAACGCGCTGGCAGAATCTTTGTCGATCACCACCTCGATGCCGATCATGCTGCCATCGGGGCGGCGCAGCACAGGAATTCCCCCGCCGCCTGCGCAAATCACGATAACGCCTTGGTCGATCAGCAACCGCACCACGCGCAGATCGGGGATCTCGATCGGCTTAGGAGACGGCACAACACGGCGCCAATATTGCCCGTCTTGCGCAATCGTCCAACCGGTCGCCCTGGCGCGCATCTCGGCTTCGTCCTTGGAATAAACAGGGCCGACGAATTTGGTCGGCGTACCGAATGCAAGGTCCTGCGCGTCCACAATGACCTGCGTCAAAAGGGTCGCAACCGCGTGATCGTGGCCAAGCACGTTTTCCAACGCCTGTTCGATCAGATACCCGATCATGCCTTCGGTTTCGGCCCCCAGAATATCCAGCGGATAGGCCGCGTCAGCTGTGTAGGCAGCGCCTTGCAACGCCAACAGACCCACCTGCGGGCCATTGCCATGTGTGACAATCAACTGATGTCCGGCACGCACGATCGCAGCCAGCCCCTGCGCGGCGACGTCGACATTGGCGCGCTGGGTCTGTGCAGTCATGGGTTGGCCCCGCTGCAATAACGCATTGCCACCGATGGCGCCGACGACCAGCATCTCAGGCCCCCAACGTGGCGACAAGAACCGCCTTGATCGTGTGCATCCGGTTTTCCGCCTGGTCAAAGACGATGGACGCGGCGCTCTCGAACACATCATCGGTGACCTCCATCGCGTCCAGCCCGAACGCGGATTTAATCTCGGCGCCGACAGTCGTCTCGGCATTGTGAAACGCCGGTAAGCAATGCATGAAACAGGCGCGCGGGTTCCCGGTTTTCGCCATAACCTGCGCGGTCACCTGATAGGGTTTCAGCAGCTTGATGCGCTCTGCCCATTTTTCCTTGGGTTCTCCCATCGACAGCCAAACGTCGGTGTAGATGAAATCAACAGCGTCTACGGCCACGTCTATGTCGTCCGTCATCGTCACTTTGGCACCGGTATCGACGGCAATGGCCTTGGCGTCGTCGATGATTGCGATGTGCGGCCAGCAGGCCTTTGGCGCACAAAGGCGCACATCCATGCCCATCTTTGCGCCACCAATCAGCAGACTGTCACCCATGTTGTTGCCCGCATCACCAAGGAACGCAAAGGCGACTTTGTGCAGGGGTTTTTCCACATGCTCTTGCATGGTCAGGAAATCCGCAAGAATTTGGGTCGGGTGAAACTCGTTGGTCAGGCCGTTGAAAACAGGCACGCCGGCATATTGCGCAAGCTGCTCGACGATGTTCTGGCCAAAACCGCGATATTCAATGGCGTCAAAAATCCGGCCCAAAACGCGGGCGGTATCTTTCACAGATTCCTTGTGGCCGATATGCGATCCGGTCGGACCCAAATAGGTGACACGCGCCCCTTGGTCATAGGCCGCAACCTCGAACCCGACACGGGTGCGGGTGCTGTCCTTCTCGAAGATCAGCGCAATGTCCTTACCAACAAGCGTTGGAACCTCTGTGCCGGTGTATTTTGCGACCTTCAGATCAGCAGCAAGCGTCAGTAAAAAGTCGATGTCACGCGGGCTGAAATCACGTAAAGTCAGAAAATGCCGGTTCTTGAGATTATATGCCATCGGGGTCGCCTTTCAGATCAAACAGGGTCGCGGACGGTGGGGCAACTCATGCAGTGGCCGCCGCCACGACCGCGCCCAAGTTCGGCACCCGGAATGGCCAGCACCGTGATGCCGGCAGCCTCAAGCGCTGCATTGGTGTCATCGTTGCGGTCGTAGCCGATGACCACGCCGGGCCGCAAAGCAAGCACGTTGTTGCCGTCGTTCCACTGCTCGCGCGCGCGCTCTTCACCCGTGGTGCCACCCGTTGGGACAATCTGCAGGCTTTTGTAGCCAAGCACGTCGGCGACAATGTCAAAGATCGGGCGCGGATCAATTCGGAATTGCAGGGGGGCTGCGCCATCGCCAGGGCGGATGTCATAGCACACCAGCGCATCCGCGACCTCTTTATACGTCGTGACCACATCGCCGCCGCAGAGGGTGAAAATCGTATCAAGATGCATCGCTGCACGGGATTTGGGGATCGCAAAGGCAAGCACACGTCGGGCGGCCCCCGTATCAAACAGCGCCTCGGCCAGCTGACCGATCCCTTGCGGCGACGATCTTTCGCCCATGCCAACCAGCACCGTGCCATCGCCCACTGGCATGATGTCACCGCCTTCGACTGTCGCCAGCCCATGATCAACAGTCGGATCACCCCAATGGATCGTGGTTCTGCCCGCAAAATTCGGGTGGAATTTGTAAATCGCGGTGTTCAGCAGCGTTTCAGGGCGGCGGGCGGGCCAATACATCGGATTGACCGACACGCCACCGAATATCCATGCGGAATTGTCGCGGGTGAACAAGGCGTTAGGCAGCGGCGGCAGAATAAAACCATGCGGTCTCAGGTAACCGCCAAACAGGCCAGACGGCGTGAACGGCAGATCATCGACAGCAAGCCCGCCAAGCAAGAACGCAGCCAGTTGCGCCCCCGATAGCTCTGCCATCCACGCGCGCAGGTCGGACATCATGCCGACGCCGATCTGGTCGGGCGTGGTCCGGCTGTCCAGCACCCAGTCGCGGGCGTTAGGGATGTCCAGCGTTTCGGCCAACAGGTCGTTGACGTCCAAAACCTCGACACCTTCGTCGCGCATCGTGCGTGCAAACACGTCATGGTCTTTTTGCGCCTGCTTGACCCAGAAGACATCGTCAAACAACAGGTCTTGGCAGTTCTCCGGCGTCAGGCGGCGATGCGCCAGACCGGGCCGGCAAACAACGACTTGGCGCAATATGCCGGTTTCAGAATGAACACCTAAGGCGTGATCGGTCATGTTCGGGCCCCTTTAAATAAGTGCCGCAACGCTAAGCGCTGCACTGGTGAAAACAGTCAGGATCAGCAGCAGCGGCCAGATGAAGGCCAGCCAGCGGTCATAGGATACGCGGCCAATCGCAAGGCCGCCGATCACCACAGCAAATGTCGGGTTGATTAGGTTCACCAGACCATTTGCGGATTGATACGCGGTGACAACAAGAGACCGGTCAACCCCCGCGAAATCGGCCAGCGGCGCAAGGATCGGCATCGTCAGAACGGCCAGACCAGACGACGAGGGCACGAAAAAGCTCATGCCGACTTCGATCCAGAACATCAGGTTGATAAATGCCAGATCGCCCAGCCCGCCAAGCGATTGCTCCGCGCTATGCAAGATCGTGTCGGCGATCAGCCCGTTTTCCATGATCACAACAATCGCGCGGGCCAAGCCGACAACAAGCGCCACCCCCAAAAGATCGCGCGCACCGTCAATAAAGTTTCCGGTCAGCTTCTTTTCACCCATGCGGGCAATCAGACCGATCACGATAGCCGACCCAAGAAACAGGGCACCCATGCGGGCCATCCACCACTCTTGGGTGGAAACGCCCCAGATCATCACCACAAACGTCAGACCAAAGATAATCAAAACCACTGATTGCGTGCCGGTCAATCTGCTTGTGTCAGCGGCAGTCTGGCTGTCCGCAAGGAATATCGCGCGATGCGCATCGGCCTGCTTTGCGACAACAGACCGGGACGGGTCCGCTTTGACACGGCGCGCGTAGCGCATCACATAAGCCGCACAAATGACCAGTCCGCCGATCAGCAAGATAAACCGCAACGCCATACCATCAGTAAACGGAATTCCGGCAGCGTTAGCGGCGATCACTGTCGCAAAGGGGTTAATGGTCAAGCCCAGAACACCAATTCCGGCGCCGATCATAATAATCGCAACACCTGTCACGGCATCGTATCCGGCGGCAATCATCACAGGGATCAAGATCGCATAAAACGCCAGCGTTTCCTCGGCCATGCCATAAGTCGTGCCACCGACCGCGAACAGCGACATCATAATCGGTATCATCCAGATCTCGCGACCCGCAAGCTTGGTCATGACCGTGCGGATACCGGTATCAATAGCACCGGTTGCCGTCACAACGCCCAGAAACCCGCCAAGGAACAGAACAAACAGCGCCACATCAATGGCATTTGCGGCATAGCTGTCAGGGTCATAAAACCCGGCACCGGGGGCAAGCATGACAGCGGTAAACCCCTGCGGATTTGGCGGCACTTCTTGATATGTGCCCGCCACGGCGACCTCTCTGCCGACAGTGTCACTCATCACGCGATCATAGCTGCCCGCAGGAATGACCCACGTCAGCGCGGCGACAAAGATGATCAGCACGACCAAAATTGTATACGCAGTGGGAAACCGTGAACCGGTTTGCTCTTGCGCGGGGGGGACCGCATTTGAATTGTCCGTCATTCGATGTCTCCCAATTGCCAGCGGGACCAAACAGAACAGTCGGAATTGCTGCTCTACCCCACGGTGTGGGTTAAAACTGACAGGGAACCGGCGCGCATGATTGATGTTTGTCAAACGGCAGACGCCCCTGCGCGGTTAAAGACAGGACGTAGAGGTTCGCACAGCAACGTCTACCGCTGTCCATTCACCGACCACACAAAGGAAACACACAATGCCCGCATCAACTTCTGGAAAATCCGAGCCGTCGCACAGCAATGACGAGATTTCGGCCGAGCTTGCGCAGATCAAAAATGACATCGCCAACCTCGGCAAAACTTTGGCAGCGTTTGGAAAGGACCGTCTGGACGCCCTGCCCGACATGGCATCCAAGTCGACCCAACATTCGCTGGAAAATGCCCGTGAGACCCTCGATGAAATCCGCCGCGAAATGGCTGCAGTTGAACGAGACGTCGAACGCAGGGTTTCTGAACATCCGGCGCAATCGCTTATGATCGCGGTCGGGCTGGGCTGTCTTGTCGCCTTCTTGGTGCGGCGTTAACGGGCCGTTCGGACATGACTTGGCTGATTTCGATGATTGCCAGCGTGACGGCGCTGGACCTGAAGGCAAGCGCACGTCAAGCATCCCGGTCGGCGATGGGTGTGGCGGGGGTCGGTCTTTTGTTTCTCACCTGCTGGGTCTTATCGGTGGCAGGGGTCGCCGTGATGCTGGCAGACGAAATCGGGGTGGTTCCAGCGCTTTTCACCATCACAGGCGGTCTGCTCCTCGTGGGGCTGGGCGTCGCTTTATGGCTGGCTTGGACCATCCGGAAAGAGCGCAGAAAAAGGCGCGCGCGGGTTGCGGCGCAACGCGTTGCCGTCACCTCGGCGCTGGCCGCCCTGCCCCGCAGCCGTGCCAACCGTGCCGCGGTTATCATCGCCGGACTTGCGGCGCTGGCGTTTCTCGCGCGCAAACCGGGAAGTGATGCAGATGACGATACCGATGCCTGACGCAAGACGGGTCAGGCACCTTGATACTGGTATTTTGTGAACGCAAGCATACGATACCCCCACAACCGAAAGATTTGGCAAGGGCGTTATGCACGCGTATTATAACGATCTTCTCCCGTCGATCCAGTCCTTGGGGCTTTGGGGATATTGGTTGGTTGGGCTGCTCGCCTTTGGCGAAGCCTTGGTTTTGACCAGCATCTTTGCACCCGGCACCGTTGTCGTTGTTCTTGGCGGCGCGCTCGTGGCGCAGGGGTTTTATGATTTCGGGGATATGGTCTGGTTTGTGGCCATCGGCACAGTTCTCGGGGCAGAGGCCAGCTTCCGGATCGGGGCCAAAGGGACCATCCTTTTTCAAAAAGGCAGACGGGTCTTCTCGCCGGCGCATCTTGAACGCGGTAAGCAATTCTTTGCGAAATACGGCGCACCAAGTATCGTTATGGGGCACTTTTTCGGCCCGCTACGGCCCGTTATGCCCGTTGTTGCCGGTTTGTCCGGCATGTCACGGCGGCGCTTTTTTTTGTGGAACGTGACGGGCGGCTTTTGCTACGCTGTCATTCTGGTCAGTGTGGGCTACTTCTTTGGCACTGCCGCCGATGCGTTCAGCGCCACGATGACGCGCGCCGGACTATTCGCCCTCGCGGTTCTTCTGACGATCGCGGTCGGGTGGTTTGTGACGGTCAAACTGCGCAAAACCCTGCCGTTTTTCGCGTCCGTGCTGCGGTCGGTCGGCGGGGCGATCAGGGACAATCTGGATGTCCATGCGCTTGTTGCGCGCCACCCGATCCTTTTCAGCGTCCTGTCTGACCGGCTGTCACGCGATGCGGTCACAGGTCTGCCCGCCACTATTGTGGCATCGACAAGTGTATATTTCCTGCTGCTCTATGCGGGGTCAACGCTTGATTTCGTCACACAAAGCCGGTTCGTCGCGGCAGATGTGCGGGTCGCCAACCTGCTATCCGCCTTTCGCGACCCTGATTTGGTGCGTTTTTTCACCGTGGTGTCGGCAATTGGCTATTGGAAGGTCATCGCAACCCTTGGCATCGCCGCCTCGGCGCTGATGGTACTACGCAGGCGGCCGCAGTATCTTGCGGGGCTCTGGCTGACCGTGATCGGCAACCAACTGACGGTGACACTGCTCAAAAACATCTTCGCCCGCCCAAGACCAGAAATGGCAGTCTACGTCGAATCCAGCTTTTCGTTCCCCAGCGGCCACAGCGCAGCCAGCGTCGCGTTCTTCGGGTTTGTGACCTACGTTGTGATCCGCGAACATATCGGATGGGTCGTCACGTCATTTGTCACGGGGGCAAGCCTGATATTTTTGATCGGACTTAGCCGGATTTACCTCGTTGAACACTATCTAAGCGACGTTCTGAACGGGTATCTTGTTGGCGCTTTATGGATGCTGCTGGGTATTTTTCTAGCGCAATGGCTGACAACACGCGCAGATTGGACCGTGCAAACCACCGTGCAGCCGTGGCAAAAAGTGGCGTCTATCGGTGTGGTTATCAGCGCTGTTGTGACCGCTGCGGTGATCGTGAAAGACTATCAACAAACATACAACCGACGGCCTATCCACGACATCATACAGCTGGACGCACCACTCCAAACCGCCTTTGCGGGCGGGCACTTGCCCACCCATTCCGAAAATATACTGGGCCAGCCACAAGAGCCGATCAGTCTGGTGGTCCTCGCGCAAAACGACGCCGCCTTTACCACCGCATTCAACAAGGCCGGATGGCATGTGGCGGACTGGCCGGGGTTCAACGCCATGTCGCCGGCATTCTGGGACAGTCGGCCCAACGACGTCGGGTATCAAACCGGACCGGGGCAAGACAGCCTGGAATACCGCCATCACGCGCGGTTCTGGCGGACAGATTTTCGCACGCAAGACGGCCTGCTGATCTTCGTCGGCACCGCCAGCCGCGACCAAGGACTTAAATGGGGATTGACCCATCAGATCGACCCTAACATTGACGCAGAGCGGGATTTTCTGGCAACAGGTTTGCGCAATACCGGCCTGATCAGCGCGGAATACCGGTTCCAGCTCGTCGCGCCTGTTCTGGCGCAAACCGTGACAGACGATCCGTTTTTCACTGACGGAAAAGCCATCGTTCTTCAAATCAGACCCGAAGCTGCGCAACAGCCATCCGGGCAGCCGTAAACCCCGCGTCAATTACCCCACTGATGATGCAATTTCACGTCCGTTAGGCCGGATGATCCGACGCGCCTGTGTTATGCAACGGGCGCGCCAAAAACCGCGATAACGATCCCCAGCACACAGAGAAGGGCATAGGCCACCACCTTCGCTTTTCCCGCCTGATGCCGGTAAACCACACATGCCGCAATCGCCGCCTGCAAGGAATAATACGCCGCAAAAGACCGCGATGCATAACTGATGATTTCAAAAATATTAGCGGACCAAGTAAGGGCAATACCGCAAAACACCAGCACGGCATAACCTTGGCGCACCGACAGTCGCCCGCGGGTAATTTCAGGCATTAACCCCCCGGAACCAGAGGTATCGGCAATCGCGGCACTAAACTGCGCGCTCAGTGCAGCAGCGATCAACAACCCCGGAAGGATAGGCGCAACAATCACCATCATATCGATAATAGCAGTTTCGCTCAGCACAATTTCTTCGGGACGAAACAGGTAAGCAACAAGAATGATATACAGCATGTAAATCACGGACGACAGAATTTGCGCAAATTTCATGCTGCGAATCCGCATATCAGCAGAGTATGCATCGCCAAGATAACGGGACGTCTCAAAACCCTGAATGGTGATGATCAACCCGAATCCAAGCGTCAGCGCCCCCCCACCCTGTTTCGACCGGCGCATTAAAAATCAGATCATTTGATCCGACTTTGCCCGCGAAAAATATTTATAGCCCAACAAGCAACCCCGCAATAATCGCAAGCTTCAGCCCGACAGAAAACTGTTCGAGGCGTTCAAGTGCGAAAAACCCTCTGGTCCAACCGACAACCAGAACCAGAACAAAAACCCCCGTCGTCAGAAGCTTTGCGTCTGCGGGATCAGTGAGCGGTGTCATCTGAAGCGCAAAAGCGCCAAACAAATTAAGATAATAGGCAACGGAAATCACATATGCGAACGCCAGCACCCACGCGGATAAAACTTCAAGCTTCACGGTCAACGGACCACGGGCAATCAGCGCGACTGACGCGATGTTGGTGCGGATAGCAGCGCCAAAAGCATAGGCAACGACGCACAAAGCGGCCATCATCAGCGGCGCATATCCCCCGTATGCATGGTCCAAAATCGGGCCAAGCACAAGAAAACCGCTCCCGATAATCGACGCAAGCGGTGTGACAGTCGCCTTCCAGAACGGGTTATTGCCAACACGCGGAAGCAACATGACCGCCCCGACAAAAATCACCGCTGTGACAATGGCCAGATTCGCAATCATGACTGCGTAACCATGGCATTAAGTTTAATGTTATCTTTTATAATCAACGACTTATCGCAATACACATCTGCCTCATTCCGATACCAACCGCGCCAGCCTTTACGTTTACCTACTGCGGCGCGTTGATCTACATCAAGGCGTTATGCGTGACACACCCATGATATCGCCGCGCGCCATGTCATCAGCAAAACGCGCAGATAATCGCTGCTATTGAATAACAAGGCCGCACGCGCCTAGCTTAATAAGGTCCGCGCGGCCAACCTAGGTGCAGGACCAGACCACAATTCTTGATTGGAGACTTCAATGCGCCGCCTGCTTTTGTCCACTGCCCTGTCGTTAATCGCGGCCCCCGTGTTCGCCGAAGATGCGGCCTTGCTGCTTGGCATGGACCGCTACCTGACGCTCGACCGGTTTTCGGGTGGCACCGACATCACAGATACGGCGGATGATTTGCGTAACGCAGGCTATACAGTTGATGCGCTGGAAAACCCCGCTGCGGACGCGATGCGCGCCATGTTGACCCGTTTGCACACGCGCTCTGATGATGCCGAACGCCTGATCGTTGTGTTGGCGGGCCGGTTTGTCACCGATGGCAAAAGAAGCTGGATACTGTCGGTCAATGCGCCCGCGCCGACGCTCTTTGGTCTTGAACAAGAGGCCGTTTCGATCGAAAGCGTTTTGCGCGTTCTGACCAATACGCCCGGCAAATCGGTGTTAATGCTGGCTGGCGATATGCAGGCAACGGACGCGTTCGGGCCGGTCCTGCGCCACGGTCTCGGTGCATTGGAAATTCCGCAGGGCGTCACCGTCATTCAAGGAAATCCGCGCAGCCTGAACCGGCTGATCGCAGATGCGGTTGTCACACCTCGGGCAGATATCATGTCCGCAGTCGCAGGGTCCCGCCGCTTGGACATCGACGGGTTTCAGCCTGAAACGCTGGTGATGCAAACCGCCGAAATCCCCGTAACAGACACTGCGCCGCGTCCGGTTATCGTCGATCAGCAAGCAGAGATAGACATGTGGGAACAGGCCAAACGCACCGATACAGAACAGGGCTACCGCGCCTATTTGCGTGAATATCCGCGCGGCGCATTTGCCATTGACGCAGCAAATGCCGTCGCGGCGATTTCGTCAGAGCCAAATCGCGCGGCGCGGCTTGTCGAAGACAGCTATAATCTGACACGTGATCAGCGCCGCAGCATTCAGCGTGACCTGTCAATTCTTAATTATGACACGCGCGGGATTGATGGCATTTACGGCCCCGGCACCCGCAACGCCATTTTGAACTGGCAACAGGAAAACGGGTTTGCGCAGACAAGCTATCTGACGTCTGAACAGATCACGCGGATCGATGCCCAAGCCGCGCGGCGCTCTGCACAGCTTGAACAAGAAGCCGCCGTTGCGCGCGCCGAAGAACTCCGCCTTGATCGCGCCTATTGGGAACAAAACGGCGCAAACGGGCGCAAGCCCGGATTGCGGCGCTATCTGGACCGGTACCCAGATGGCATTTACGCAGATCAAGCCACCGCACAGCTCAACCAGATTGAGGAAAACCAACTTGGCCGCGCCGACCGTGCCGACCGCGATGCATGGACAGCCGCGCGAAATCGCAACACGCCAAAAGCCTATGAAAAATACATCAAAGACTTCCGCAACGGCGCATTCCGCGACGAGGCGCAGGTGCGCCTGAATGCATTGCGCCAAGACCAGTCAAATGCCGCATCAAACGATCAGGCGCGCGCAGCAGAGGCGGCGCTTGGCCTAAATGTGTTAACACGCCGTATGATCGAAGGACGGTTGTCACAGCTTGGCTTAAATCCTGGCCCGGTCGATGGCCGGTTTAACGATCGCTCGCGCCGCGCAATTCGGCAGTTCCAAAGAAGCAGAAATCTCGACCCGACCGGATTCCTGACGCAATCCGCCTTGGTGCAACTTTTGCTCCCGAGCGGAAACTAAACCGGCACCTCGCGGATGCGAGTTTGGCAAAAGTTCACAGCTGTGAACTTTCCACCATTACCGCCAAGTTCACAGCTGTGAACTTTAAGCCGCCTCGCGACGCATCAAGGCCATAATCATCGGACCACATGAAAACGCGCCATCTTCGGCTTTGCGCGTCAAATGCCGGAGATATCCACCGGGCGATTGAATGTCGTTAAATCGTTCAAGCATCGCAATAACGACAACCGCAGCTTCTTCGGCGCCCATGGCCACGATCGCGTCATTCCACGCGGAAACTGAAATGCCCATCATCGGCCGGACGGTTTCGGCGGCGCGGACGAGCTGATGCCAATGGCGAATACCGTCGGGCACATAGGTGTGGATTTCGGTGCAGACGGATAGCACCATGCCGATCGGGATATTGGGGAGCTTCCTTTCGTCCGGGTTAACAGTGCGGTCAGGGTCATCGGGTTCCGCCATTGCTTTTTCTAAGCAAGGTTCAAGATCATAAGCTTCTTTATTTGAATTCTGATGGTGCTGCTCAATATGAACGTCATTGGTGCCCGGATTAACTGTAAGATTACCCTCAAAGATGTCGCGTGCTTGGTCGAGTGCTGCGCCTAACCGGGACTCCAGCGCCGTAAGCTCTGCGGTCGCAAGCGTTCTGCGAAGCGCGCGTGCTGTACTGGCCGCGAGGTCGAGGAACTGCGCCCAAACAGGAGCCTCAGCGCGGGTTTGCTGGCCGAACTGTGCAAGACCTGCCAAATCACGCCGCATGAGGCTTACGGCGCGTCTGAGGCGCTGGTAGCTGTGTTCAGCGGCGCGGGT
Source organism: Yoonia sp. (assembly GCA_023955335.1). GTDB lineage: Bacteria > Pseudomonadota > Alphaproteobacteria > Rhodobacterales > Rhodobacteraceae > Yoonia. Next base: position 367 of record JAGSGF010000008.1, on the reverse strand, counting down.
TTGCTCTGCGGCGGCGCAAATTTCGGGCTGACGGGCAAGCAGCGGGGTCAGATCAAAGCCAAACGCCTGCTGATCGCCACCATGTCGCCTGACAAAGCGCTTCCCGTTAGGGCTGTCGCGGCGCAGGATCAGACCGGTGTCGACCAGCCCCGCCAAATGCCGGCGCATTGTGGAACAGGGCATGCCGTTCAGGCGCTCGCAGATCGCGGCATTTGAAGGATAAACCAACAACACGTCCGCGTTCCCGCCAAGAACAGTATTGGGATGAAAGCTGAGCAAGGCCTGCAGCACCGCGAGTTCGCGGTCTGTGATGCCCATCTGCTTGCGGGCAACGGTAAGTTCGCGCAAAATTTCGTATTTATTAACG
>JAGSGF010000034.1 GCA_023955335.1 Yoonia sp. | reverse complement strand
GTAAGGTTAGGCTGGCTGTGAGGGGCCTCCAGGATCGCTATCTCCCTTCACGCACCAATTTTAAGCTGAACCAAGCCACTGCTCTTACTGAGTGGCGCCAATTATTGAGCGCATAGCCTCAGGCTGCGCCAGCAATCCGATGCAAGTTCTCATTCGTCTGACAGCACCGAGGCATGTTCTACGAACTGGGTCAGAGCTTTCTACGGGGGAGGCATTGGGCCGACGAATACTGTCACCTTTCACGCCTGCTATGCATCGTCAGCATGACAGGCGATTAGCCTGTCATGATGTTGACCGCCTTTACCTCGGTATAACTAAGCAACTCGTCCAGACCTTCCTCACGACCTGTCCCGCTGTTCTTAAAGCCACCGTGGGGCACGTTGCGGAAATGGGTTCCGGTCCCGTTCACCCAGATATAGCCCGCTTCCACCTCTTTGACGAACCGCATCGCAAGATCAAGATCGCGGGTCCAGATCGAGGCGGTCAGTCCATAATCAACATCATTGGCCATATCGATGACTTCATCAATATCGCGCCATTTCAGAACGGACAGGACGGGACCGAATACCTCTTCTTTGGCGATGCGCATGTCCATTGTGACGTCGGTAAAGACCGTCGGTTCAACCCAGAAACCTTTTTCAAACTCCGGACCTGTTGGGCGCTTTCCGCCCGCCATCAAAGTCGCGCCGTCCTTCTTGGCGATCTTGATGTATTCCATTGTCTTGTCATACTGCATTTGGCTGTTCATCGGCCCCATGGACGAGGCAGGATCAAGCGGATCGCCCGCCTTCATTTTGCCGATCCGGTCCAGCACCATCGGCAGAACGGTGTCATAGACATCTTCATGCAGCATCAGCCGAGATGTGGATCCGCAGGACTGCCCTTGCCACGCAAAATTCATGCCGCGCACGGCGGCGGCACCGGCCCTTTCTAGATCCGCATCAGGGCAGATGATCATCGGGTTCTTGCCGCCAAGTTCCAGTGACACATGCTTTACTGCGACTTCGGCGGCAGTGCGTTGAATGGCCATCCCCGTACGAGCATGACCGATAAACGCGATGCGCTTGATTTTGGGGTGACGCACGATCGCTTCGCCCGCAGCAGGGCCGCCTGTCACGATGTTCACAACACCTGCGGGCAGCACGCCATTGACGATCTCTCCTAGAACGCATGCCGACAAAGGGCTGGTTTCGCATGGTTTTATAATAATCGTGTTGCCAGGGATGATCGCACTAGCAAGCCGCGAAGCTGCAAATCCAAACGGGTGGTTGAACGGAATGATCCGCCCGACAACCCCATAAGGCGTGCGCAGTGTAAAATGCAGACCCGCCGACGTCGATGGAATGGTTTCCCCCTTCAGTTCCAGACCCAGTCCAGCCGCAAGGCGAATGCGCTCGACCGCCTTTTCGACATCGGCCACCATCTTCCCGATGGTATTGCCGGTATCAATCGCCTCGAGCCGGGCAAGTTCCTCCGTGCGAGCAGCAATCGCGTCGCCCAGCCGGTTTAAGTAATCGGCGCGTTCCGCCATATCCAATGCGGCCCAAGCGGGCTGTGCCGCTTTTGCAGCGTCGAAGGCGGCAGCAACATCATCCGCATTGCCTTCCGGAACGCGGCCGATCAATTCTTCCGTTGCTGGATTGATCGTGTCGCGCCACGCGCCACTGTTGCTTTCGACAAGTTGGCCGCCAATTAGCATGCGGCCTACGATTAGGTCATCTGTTTTGGTCATTATTGCCGTCTCCTATGCGTTGCCTGCGATGCTGGCTTCCATTATTGCCCGCAGTTCGGGGGTGACCGTCGGCGTCAGGTCAAACCATAATTTCCAAGCCGGGGGGCCTTGGTGCAAAAGCATCCCTAAACCACCCGCAGTGATGTTGCCCCTTGCACGCGCCGCGGCAAGGAAGGGCGTTATAAGCGGGGTATAAATAATGTCAGCGACAACGGTATCGCGGCCGAGTGCGTCCAGTTGCAAATCAAGCGGCGGTTGTCCGACCATTCCCAGACTGGTTGCGTTCACAACTGTCGCAGCTCCTTCAAGGGCAGCGTGACGTTTGTCCCAGGGCAGAACTGTAATCGGCCCACCAATATCGTGGGCCAGCTTTTCAGCCCGCTCAGGGCTGCGATTGACCAGCCGCACTTCGAGCGCGCCTTCGGTCAAAAGCGCATGACACACGGCCCGCGATCCACCGCCTGCGCCAATAACGGTTGCAGGTCCAGCGTCACCGCGCCAGTGTGGAGCGGATTGCTTCAGGTTGCCCAGAAACCCGAGCCAGTCATTGTTGGTGCCCCAAAGCGAGCCATCCTTGCGCACAACCACGCAGCTGATCGCGCCAATCTTGCGGGCAACGTCATCGACCTCATCGACGATCTCCATCGCTTGTAGCTTGTGCGGGATCGTCAGGTTGCAGCCCGCGAAATTTAACGCAGGCAGGGCGTGGAGCGCTGCCGGTAACCGTCTGGGAGGCAATGGCAAATAAACATATCTCCCCGGAAGGCCGGTTTGATCGAACCAGTAATTATGCATCATGGGCGAGCGTGAATGCATGACGGGCCAGCCCATCACTCCGATCAAGTTATAGCGTTGATTGTTCATGCGTCCTCTAACTTGGCTGCAAAATGATCCCATGTGCGCTGGAACAGTCCTTGGTTCCAAAGCTTCTCATGGGCGGCTTCGCTTTCAGCGGCGTTGAAGGCGTATGGCGAACCGATCTGGAGCGCCATGTACTGGCGACGCGCATTTTCTTCGAGGTAATTGATAAGAACGAAGGCTTCTTTAATGTGCGCGCCCACGGTCACCGCGCCATGGGATTTCATCAGCGCGGCAGGGCGGTCACCCATCACGCCACCAAGCCTTGCCGACATTTCTGGCGAATTGATGGAATCTGGCGTGTCCAGCACTGGCACCGGATGGACCAACGTCCCTTGCGCAAAGACGGGCAGATAGTCGTGGCCTGTCATCGTCAGATAGGTCGACCATTGCGGATGCGCGTGGATGATAGCTTTGACCTCTGGCCGGCTTTTGTAGATGCCCGCATGCAGGTGAAATTCAAGCGGCGGTTTGCCCTTTCCTTCGATCAGATTGCCGTCCAAATCAATCGTGCAAATGTCATCTGCGGTCAGGCGGCTGCGCTGTGAACTGCCGACATTGATGAACATTCCGACTTCACATCGGATCGATGCATGGCCGTTGTAGTCTATGATTTCTTGGTGTTCGAGCATCCGTAAGCACAAGGCCAGATCGTCTTTATCAGCCATTTTTACCACCCCGCCTGTTCGCGAATTTCGGTGCGCCACAAATCCCACGCCCGTAGACCTGCCGTCTGGTTTGGGACATCGGCCAGCACACCCTCCTCTTTCGACAAAGTCGCCAGTTCTTCACCGTCCTCGGCCAGGGCAAGCGCCCAGTGCTGCACCCTTGCGCTGACTTCGGTATAGATGGCGCGGAACACCGCAACCTCAAGCGATGGACCACAGGCAACAGACCCATGTGCCCGCATCAATGCGACCGGCTTGTCCGATAGGCATTCGGCCAGTGCTACGCCTTTGTCGTTGTCCGACACCAGCATGTCGGTTGCGCCATGATCGCAGGCAATGTCAAAGACTGGGACGCCTTGCGCCAAAAACGCCGCGTTGTGAAAACAGGCCTGCATCGGGATTTTTGTCAGACCAAAGGGAATGACCGACGGCGAATGGCTGTGCACGACGGCGCAGACATCGGGGCGGGCTTTGTAAATCTGGCCATGGATAAAGCGTTCAAGAAAGCCTTTTGGCGCGGCTGGATCACAGGCTTCACTTTCAAGGTCGTATTCGACGATATCGCTGGGTGTTACAAGGGCAGGGGCAAGGGCACGGGACATGAGGTAACGATCGGGGGCGTCGGGGTGGCGCATTGACACATGGCCAAAGCCATCAACTACACCGCGGGCGGCAAGGATACGGGCGGCTGCGGCGACATCTGCTATGCGATCTGCTGTAACGGGTCTACCTGTCTTGGGCATCAGATCACCACCTTTGTTGTGACACTAGCGGGGAATATTTCCTCTGGTCCAAACTGGCGGTGTGCGATGCCTTGTTGGAAGGTGTATAGGCCCATCATTTCCCATGTTTTGCGATTTGCCTCGACGCCAAAGGGGAAGGGGTCCTTGCCAAACACGCCCTGCATCTTGCGACCGTATGAGGAAAGCCAAGCCAGCGGATATCGCGACACGGCGGGATCAAGAAGGCGTTCGACGCTGCGGCGTTTAGATTCCTCAAAGGCGTTGAACATGTTGCGTGCCACCCAAGGGTGGGCGTCATGGACGGATTTCTTCATCGCGATAATATGCATAATTGGCCAGACACCGGTGTCGGCATACTGCTGTTCTTCCAACTCCAGAAAATTGGGGAAAAGACGCACGATATCAGGGTGGTTTTCCAAGAAACATGTCGGCGGGCGTGCAATGATGGCGCAGTCCAAGTCGCCAGAAGCAAGCATTTCGGACAATGATTTGTCTTTGATCCGAGTAATTTCGATCCCGTCGGGCAGGTTCAATTCAACCTTTTCCTCGCGCCCAGGCGCATTGGCCCCTGCCTGCACCCATTTGATTTTCGACATATCCATGCCGACGTCATTCTGCATCCAGCCCCGCATCCAAACGGCGGCGGAATGGGCCCATTCGGGGCTGCCGACGGTCTTACCGTATAAATCCTCGATCCGCTTGATGCCAGATTTCTTGTTCACATAAAATGACGAAAACCTAAACAGCCGCGAACAAATCACCGGCAATCCGATCAAATCGCTGTCCTTGCGGGTCACTTGGGTCGAGAATTTGGCGAATGACATCTCTGACATATCAAATTCGCGATTTGCCGTCATCCTGGCGAAACATTCATGATGGCCGAGCAGGAACCAATTCAGATCAATTCCTTCGGGGGTGACCGCTCCAGTACGAATATCGCGGAAGTGGTCATAATCCGTGGTGGCAATGGTCAGCGGTAGTTTTGTCATGTCTGGCCCTCGGGAGTTAGTCGTCTCTGTTTTCTGGTTTTCGTCCCAGAAAACAAAGCTTGCGCATCTGAGATGATCCTAGGGGAGGGGGCGCGCCCTCGCAAACATACAGTGGACCGGCGTTCCATATAAAGGAACTTGCAGTGGGCCTTGGTTGCCTCACTCCTTGTGACTTCGTTTGCTTAAGATGTGGATATCAGGAGGAATGATAATGGATGTAGGTTTCGTCGGCGTTGGTGCCATGGGCGCCGCGATGGCCGGTCACGCTGCAAAGGCGGGGCATGCGGTTTTGGCCTATGATACAGATTCCACAATGTTGGCTGCTGCCGCTGTTGGGGATGTCGCGGCTGCCGATACGCTGGGCGATATCGCAACCAGATGTGAGGTCGTGATTGTCGTCGTTAGCACGGACGATCAATCGCGCAGTGTTGTCAGCGCGCTACTAGATGCAGGACCAAAAGCGGGTCAAGCGATTGTCGTTGCCGCCACCAATCACCCCGCAACAATGATTACGCTGAACGCGGACTGTGCGGCACAAGGCATTCGATTTGTAGATGCACCAGTGTGCTATGGCTTGAAGGGCGCAATTGATGGTGACCTAGTGTCGCTATGCGGCGGAACATCCGAAGATATCGCCAAAATCACGCCAGTTCTTATGTCCTACAGCCGCAGCGTGGAACATATGGGGCCGGTCGGCACCGGGCAGTTGGGTAAGTCGTGTAACAACATGATGCATTGGGCAGCCTGTGTAGCAAATTTTGAAACCCTGTCCTTGGCGAAAGCTTGTGGCATAGACGCGCAAGTCATGCGTGAGACGCTATTGAAATGCCCCGCGCGTAATACGACGCTCGAACGGTGGGACAGCACACGTTTCACCTGGCACGAGAAAGATATGGATGTGGTGCTTGACCTCAGCCAGCAGGCGGGTCTGACCCTGCCATTGTTTGGGGCAGTAGATCAGCTGGTTAAACGGCTGGGGCCTGAGCAGGTCAAGACGCTGCTTTACGGGGATGAGGCCGATTACCTTGGTCAGAAAATCAAAGGGCGTCCGATTTCAGACGTTGTTTCTTCGGGCTGAAACTGGTTCTCCCATCCGGAACGGCGTACCATTGACGGGAACCGCCCCGCCGCGATACGGTTTCGAGGAAACCAAGGAGGGCACGCCATGTCGGAACCAAGTGATGGGGCAGGCGAAGGGCACAACAGCGGCAAAGTTGTCTGGGAACGCTGGACCAAGAAGCGGACATTCGTGCGCGCGCTTGAAGGCACCTACGGCCAGCTAAAGGAAGAGCTTTATTCCCAACCGCGTGTCTACAAGACGACCGATCTTAAATGGCACGGTGGTCCGCAGCACTACGGCAAGAAAACTGTCAACCCGCAGGCCAACAGGATTGCGCAGGCGATTGAGGCACATGTCGAGGTGTTCTCGCCCAAGGGCTATGGTCAGACCCATGGCCACATGAATTCCGCAGTCTTCTTTGTGCTCAAAGGCAAGGGACACGACATTCATGATGGGCGGCGGATTGACTGGGAAACGGGTGACGCGCTGATCGTGGAAAACGCCTGTGTACACCAGCACCTGAACGACACAGATGATGAGGGCCTGATCCTTGTTCTTAAGGCGAAGCCGCTGTTCTTGTTCATGCATATGATCTTTCAGAAAATGGTCGAATACCCTCCGGAAACGCCGGCTCCGGGTCACGAAGACTATTTGCCGCCGACCAATATATAGGATGACACTGACATGAGTATTGATCCATCAACTTTTGCCGATGCCATTGAACGGCAGCGGGCCAAAACAAAAGGACCAGAGGTGTCGTTTTATAAAGAGGCGCTTCAAGAATCCCAAGCGTTCCGTGCGGAATACAAGAACCGCTCGAATATAGTAAAATGGGACGAGATGCCGATGGAGCGGTCTGCGGACGGGCTGATCAAGCATGTTATCAATGAACGCATGGATACCAAGGAATGCTGCATCGACATCTACATGCAGATGATAGCTGCCGGCAAAGCGACGGGTACATCCCGCCATTTATCCGAAGAAATTGCCTTTGTCATCGAAGGCACCGGGCAAGATCTGCATTATGACGTGCATTTCGAATGTAAGGTCGAGTTTGAATGGACATGGGAGACAACGCCAAAGGTTTATGACTGGGGTCCCGGTGATTTCATTTATGTACCGCCTTATGTTGCGCACAAGCGCGTCAATACGTCCGATATCGAATCCCGCGTTCTGGTCTGCAACAGTCGGATCATGAAGGCGATCGGTCTGGATTGGTTTGACCAGTTGGAGCCTGCCGAAGGTTTTGAAGAATTCTGGGTACCTCCTGCAGACGAATAGTTATTGTGTCAGCAATGGCTGCCCAAAGGCCGTGACCAAACCGACGATCATTGCAATCACACCCGCCATAAACGGGACTGCCATAGCGGATATGATCCGCATGCGCAGGAATGATGCGCCAAGCAACGGAATCTCATAGATCAGGATGCGGTGGGCCGCGAAGATGCTCCAAGACGTGATGAAAGCGATCAAGGCTGGTATTGAGGCACCAGATTTTGCAAAGACCGCGGCAATAGCAAAAGCGATGACTGGCCCGGCTGGTACGATTAGACCTGCGGCCACGGCCACGGGCAGGGCTAAAAGACCAGCATCTTCACCCAGCACGCTGGCGATTGCCTCTTTTGGGATCAGCTTGGCAATAAAGCCAGCCGCAATCAGCGCAAACAACATGCGCGGCACCAACAGTGCGAATTGTTCCACGAACCGCCTGGCGATTGGCCCTGCGTCCTGTCTCTGTTGCACGGCAAGACCTGCCAAAATGACAAGCAAGATGACCAGAACCAGCAGACCTGTGCTCATGTCTCTGCCCCTTTGATCTGTAGGGTGAAGGGCAGACGCCGCGCTATCAATCCGGCGGTGATGGGTAACGGAATGCAGATGGCAAAGCGCAACATTGAGAACTCTGCTCCCATGAAGGGGACGTCCCAGATCAGAATTCGCTGCAAGCCCAAGGTCGCCCAAGCAGTGATATAGGCCACAAGGGCCCCGCGATCCGCCCCCGTCACTGCGATCGCAGCCAATAGTGCATATGCCGAAGATGGGCCGCCCGGCGTGACGGTGCCTGCAATCGTCGCGATAATCAATCCGCGTATCCCGGATTCAGACCCAACCAGCGCTGACATTTTTTCGCGCGGCATCATCACCCAGATCAGTGCTGCGATTGAAAGGGCCACAACAACACGGGGTATCAGATCGACCAGCAATCCTAGGTCTTCGTCTAAAGCGGCCCAGACCTCTTCTGATCCCTTGATACGCCAGCACAAGACCCCAAACGCAGCAGCTGCGCCAGCAAAGCCCCAAAAGCTCTTTCCAAAGGCAGTAGAGACCACCGCTTTGCGCCAAGCTGGGTCTTTAAAAAAGTCTAATACGGCCACGCTATCTGCCCCGATCTAGTGGTGATGGTCGTTCGCATGCCCGTGGTGGTCATGGGCACGACGGACCGCTTGGGCCCGCTCTTGTGGTTCTGCGTGACCTGCGGATACAGCTTCGATTAATGCACGGAACAAATCCGCCTCTGGTGGTAATTGCCCCGCAAGGAAACCGGCCAAACGGGCAAGGGCAATGGCTTGTGCAGCCAAAGCATCGACGCTTTCGTCATCTGTGGCGCGTTCGATATCCTCTAACGATCTGGCCAGACCTGCGAGGAAGATACGTTCCATATAGGCGCCACGACCCCTTGCATCGGCAAGGTCCACGGGATTTTCACCGCCGTCACTGGGTTTGGGCAGGTCCATGCCCGAGGTCAGACCATTCAGTCGGACACGCAAATCTTGGCCCACAACCACTTGTTCGTCAATCTCTCCGCACATGGATTATCCTTTCTAAAGCCCCATGACCCCAAGGCCATGCAAGCTGTCAAAAACGACGCCGCCACCAACAAGGCAGGCAAGCCCTCCGATGCTAAGCGCAAGTGAAGTGCGCATCCAGGTCGCACCACGATGAATGCGCCCCAGCGGGTAACTGGCGGCCGCGGTCAGCAACGTCATCCCAACCATGGAACCGACGCCAAACACCACAAATGCAAACATCGCCTGCGCCATAGATGGGGCCGTTGCGACGACAAGCACAAGCAATCCGGCAGAACCAGCAGCGCCGTGGATCAACCCAACACCCAGCGTTGGCAGCATTGCACGAGCAGTATGGTCGTGGCGATGCAGCGCAGCATTGTGGCTATCAGGATCGCCTGCGTGCGAATGGGCATGGACGTGGCGCTTCCCGTCATGGGCATGGGCGTGGATATGAATGCGTTCGCGGCGAAGTTTCCAAAGAACACGCAAGCCAAGCCCGGCAATCATGATCCCAACTGTTAGTTCCAGCAGGGATTCAACAGTACCCGATATCGTCAGGCCCAACATCAACACCACCGAACAAACCACGAAAAGCGACAGTGTGTGCCCTAGCCCCCAAGCCGTGCCACGTAAAATTAACCCGCGACGACTATCGTTTTTTTCCATCATCGTCGCAACGGCAGCGACATGATCGGCGTCAAGCGCATGCGCAAGGCCAACAGCAAAGCCCAAAGCAAGAAACGACAAACTCGTTCCTGCTGCCAAAGCTGCACTATCGATTGCAGAGGCAGGCAAGGCAAAGAGCGTGAAAAAACCAAGTGTTGGGACGAAGAACCTCATGCGCGTAACGCTGTCAGCATCGCAGGAATGTAGTCATCGTCTTGGGCGACAACCAAGACGCGGGTGAATTTGCGCATTAAGTTCACAACTTTCTCCATTGTCTCTGAGGACGGTCCGCGTTTTAAAGCAATACCCGCGCACGTGATTTTCCGTTTAAAGCATTCCTGTGCAATCGCCTCTGCAGCTACTTCGCTTGATCCATCAGTGGCAAGCAGAACGACGATATCAGCGCCCGTCAGCTCTTCATCAAGGGACGCTGCAACGCCGTTCGGGTGACTGATTGAGATATCGTCAGAGGCCGTGTCGGGCGTCACATAGCTATTGGCACAGACAGTTAGGAAATGTGCGTTGTCCCAAGGATCTTCGGTCACTGCATACATTGCTTCGGCAGCCGATTTATCCAGCGCGAAAATACGCGATGTCCGTGACAATGAGTTCGGGTATGGCACACGAAAACGCGCTTCTCCAAGCGTTGCCGCACGCGCGCAGCTGCCCAACATCGTTGGATGATCCACCGGCCCGCGACCGGGGCGGGTCGCGTTGTCGGCTTCAAACATATCATCGTGATCATGTGGCATCCGCTAAACCGAAGTCTGTTTGACGCCGCGGCGCGCAGTCAAATCTTCTTTCATCGCATCGCCAAATGGTTGTTCGGGCGGTAACACACGGGCCGCAGAGCGGACGAGCTGATGTTCTGGCGTCCGACCGGGAGGCTGCACGCCCTTATCGCGCAGGGCCACGACAGCTTTGCGCAGACGGTGGCGGGCCATGATGATGCCGTTGTCAGTCGACACAAGATTTTCCTTTGTGCGATCCACGATTGGCCCCATGCTTTCTTGTAAGCTGGCATCCTGCATCGCGATACCCCAGATGCCCGAATAGCTGTCGCCGCGCTTTTGCGCCTCGCGGTCCATCAGGTAATCATTATCCTTGTTTTGACGCGGACGAAAGCTGCCCGGGGCCTCGTATTGATTGTGAACGCCATAGCCGTCTTGCATGGCTTTGCGCTCTTCGGGCGAAAGCGCGCGGGTCGGATGGTAGTCAAACGACCACGCCCAGCAATTGTAATCGTCGATCGGAATCCAGAAGTGCCCGTGCATCGGGTGATCGCCACGCGGGGGGACCATCGTGAAGGACGGCATGATCCACGGCGTTACGCGCCAGTAGTAGTGGCCTTCTTCTGCGTTGCGACGCGCACCGATGTGCAAGCCACCGTCGGATTCGACGACTTCGAACACGGGCTTTTTATCGTTCTCATTGTACTGGTTGCCTTTCGCACCGCGAAATAGCGGGTCCGTCTTGAGCCCGCCGGAGTGGAGGAAGGACACGTGGCTTGAATCAATGCCACCTTCCATCGCCTGCAGCCAATTACATTCTTGCCAGCGCTTTGATGAATAGGTTTGCTCTGCTGGGACAGTGGCGAATTCCCATATCGGTTCGGGCGGGCGGTTTTCTTTATCGCCCATATGGGTCCACAAGATGTCGCCCACTTTAATCAGCGGATAGCCTTTCAATTTGATCTTTTCGCAGAAGCCGGATTCCTCGGGCTCTGACGGGACTTCGATACACTGGCCAGTGTAGTCGTATTTCCAGCCGTGATAGGGGCAGCGCAACCCTTCTTCTTCATTGCGGCCAAACCAAAGTGACACGCCACGGTGGGCGCAAAATTCGTCCATCAGACCATAGCGACCCTTGCTGTCGCGAAACGCAATCAAACGTTCACCCAGCAATTTCACGCGGGTGGGCGGGCAGTCATCCTCTGGCAGTTCTGACGCCAAAAGCGCAGGAATCCAATACTGCCGGAACATATCGCCCATTGGCTTGCCGGCATCGGTTTCAGTCAGAAGCTCGTTGATTTCCTTGCGAAGCATGTGCATCCCTTTTCGTTAAATTGCGGCCCATCTGCGGGACTGCTCCCGGTCGGGCTGCATAGAACTTCCGTCTTCAAGTTAAAGAAAGCCCGTTGATCAGGCCGCCTTACCCGGCTTCGGTGGCAAATCCGGCTTTTCCGCCTCATACGCGGGCGCCATATTCGATTCTAGCCCGTTTTCTGCCAGCGCGTCAGCAAACATCGTCCGTACTTCCTGGCTTTCATCAGCATAGTCGATCTGATCGCCGCCAATCCGCTGGCTGATCCACGCTTTCGGCACGCCTTGTTCATTGCGGATCGCCACGCCTTCGTATTTAAAAGCAAGATAGCGGGCAGGCGTTGTGCCAGTGTTAAAGTGCTGGTGATACCACATGTTCGGCGGCACGATCATTGATCCTGGCTTCCAGTCATAACGCCTTGGCGTGCCCCCTTCTGGCCACATCAGCGAATACCCGGTGCCCGACAGCAAAATGACATGCGCGCCGGGTCCGTGGCGGTGACACTTTTTGTAGGTGCCAACGGGGAACTGGCTGATGTGACTGTTCATTGAACATTTCGCCAGTTGAAAGCGAATATGTCCGCCGCCAGCGCCACGTTCTTTGGCGTGGATCAGAGGCAGGTTTACGGCATCGGCCACATAGTTTGTTTCTAGCAATAGCCCCTGCATTTCCTTGCTTTCGGCGAAATACTCAGGCTCGCCCGAAAAACGACCCTTAAAGTCATGGGCCGTGGCAAAGATGAAATCGGGTTCTTCGAATACATTCATCAGTGGCGGCATGTTTGTGACGCCAATATAGCGGGCAGGGGCGGATCCTGAACCGTTGAAATGCTGATGGTGGGCGTTCAGCGGGATACCAAAGATTGCCCCCGGACCCCATTCAAAGCTTACCTTGGCACCGCTGTCGTCCCAGACAACTGTCGATCCGCGGCCTGACAGAACCAGAATGGTTTCTTCGAATAACTGACGATGCGGGTTCAGCTTGCCACCCGCTGGAATTTCCATGACGTAGCAATCGTTGGTTGTCCGGCTGGCATCATGGTTCATGAAAACCGCTGACCCACCGCGGCGCGCCCAAGGCTTCAGCTCCACCTCATGTAGGGATGGCACATAGTTGCCATTGATCAAATCCAGCCCCTCGGATACAATGAATCGCGTATACGGCGTTTCTTTCTCGGCTTTGAATTTCGCGGCAAGTTGGTCTGATACAATCGCTTGGCCGTTCATGGCATACGTCCCCTCGGTCGCCAGCCAAAAGGCTGGTGCATTTTTTGCGTTGTCACGACGATAGGACCGAGCTAGTGTTGCGTCAATGGACCGATGGTCCACATAGAGGAACACTGCTTTGCCTGAAGAACAGAAGCCTGCCCGTCATACGGTTGATGATCATATGTTCGGTGACTTTTACACGCACGATCACCACGGCGATGCCGACCACGAGCATGATGATATTGATCCCGGACCACTAGAGGATAATCCGATCTGGTTGCGCGATAACGTGGCATTAACCTCTGTCGGGATCGACATTGGTTCATCGGGTACACAAGTGATTTTCTCAACCATCCACCTGCAGCGCAAAGCCGATAGTCATGCATCGCGTTATGTGATTGTGGACCGTCAAACGGCCTATGCTTCGCCAGTGCGGTTCACGCCTTTCCTCAATCAAAATGAAATTGACGCAGCTGCCCTTGGACAGATCATCGATGACGCCTACGCACAGGCTGCAATCCTGCCGCGTGACATTGACACCGGCGTAGTAATTCTGACCGGTGAGGCATTGCGCCGCGATAATGCTGAAGCTATCGCCAGCGTCGTTTCTGCCAAAGGCGGCGACTTTCTGACCGCTACGGCGGGGAACCATATGGAGGCAATGTTAGCCGCCTATGGCTCTGGTGCGGCCAAGGAAAGCTTCAATCGGCAGGGGCGCATTCTGAACGTTGACATCGGCGGCGGCACCACCAAACTTGCTCTGGTTAATAGGGGCGAGATCATCTGGACGGCGGCCTTGCACATCGGTGGTCGCCTGATCGCGGCAGAGGGCGGCAAAGTCACCCGTTTGGAGGCGACGGGCGGATATTTTGCACAGCAGGCTGGAGTGACAATCGCGCGTGGCGGCCCAATCGACGCCGATCAGATGAGGCAGATTGCAGCTTATATGGCCGATCTCCTCACCGCCGTGATCACCAAGCCGGACCTTCCCGAAAAGGTCAGCGCTTTGTTCCTGACAGATATCCCAAGCGACTTCGCCAATCTGGCTGGCATCGTCTTTTCTGGCGGCGTCGGTGCCTATGTCTCCGGACAGGAAGATCAGGATTTTGGCGACCTTGGATTTCACCTTGGTGCGATCCTACGCGAGCGGGCTCTTGAGGGCGAACTTGGCGCGCCGATGCTGGATGCCGGATCTGCGATCCGGGCCACTGCGTTAGGGGCATCGGAATATTCAGTACAACTGTCAGGCCAGACCAGCACGGTCACAGCGCCTGGGCGATCCCTGCCGCGCCGTAGCTTGCAGGTACTCAAGCCGGGGATTGATCTGGCCGAAAATCCATCCAGTGAAGATATCGCAACCGCGATCCTGAGCCATTACGAAGCGTTTGATCTGGACCCTGCCCATCACGAAGTAGTTCTTGCTTTTGAATTTCAGGCGGTGCCGGAATACGCCCGCATTCGCGCGCTGGCAGATGGACTGATTGCTGCACTTGCAGGGCGCATTATGGGTGGACACGGGCTTTACGTCATGATCGACGGCGATATTGCGCAGACACTTGGTGGCATTCTGCGCGAGGACTTGGGGATTGAAAACGATCTGTTGGTCCTCGACGGGATCAGCCTGCGCGACTTTGACTACATCGACCTTGGAAAAATTCGCCTGCCATCTTTCACAGTGCCGGTCACGGTAAAATCATTGTTGTTCTCGGATGACCCCCGCGGGCGGCGCAGGCAGGATCGGATCAACTTCGTACCGCCAAGCGGAGCAGGGCATCACCATCATAACGATCATGGCCACCCTCACCCTCACCATGGTGGAAGTGACGCGGACAATGTTTAGGCAACCAGTTGACACCGGCGCGGTTGGTATCAATGATGCAATGCAGTTCTTCTCTAAGGAACAAGGTCTAGTGCAATGACAGATGACGCGGCACGGCCGGTGCGCAAAGAAATCAACCGCAACCCGCGACGTAATTCATCACGGTTGTCGTCGGTGACAACGGCTATCCACCTCTTGAAAACCTTCACTGAAGAAGACCAAGCACTTGGGATCAGTGAACTTGCCAAACGACTGAAAGTTGCCAAAAGCACGGTGCACCGGCTTGCAGGTGCCCTGTTGGACGAAGGGCTGTTGCAGCAAGAGACAGAAACCGGGCGCTATGGTTTGGGGGTCGGGCTTTTCGGGCTTGGTTCATTGGTGCGTTCAAGGCTGGATGTCACCATAGAATCCAAAACCATCTTGAATGTGCTGCGCGAAAAAACCCAAGAAAACGTGCGCCTTGCAGTTTTGGAGCGGCAAAACGTCGTGTTCCTGCATGACTTCGAAAGCCCACAAACGCTGCGGCTGCGGTCGGCAACCGGCCAGCTTAAGCCAGCTTTTTGTACAGCAGAGGGGCTTTGCCTGCTGGCAGGCCTGCGCACACCAGAGCTTGAGAAATTCCTGCAATACCCAATGCCCGCACGCGCGCCCAACACAATAACTGACAAAGACGATTTCCTGAAAGCGGTTCGTCAGGTCAAACGTCGTGGGCATGCATTCGAAGATGAAACTTGCGATGAAGGCACACGTTGCCTTGCGGCCCCGATCTACAACGCAGAAGGTCGGCTGGTCGCTTCTGTTGGCGTTGCTGGCCCGCGCGTGCGTATCAAGAAAGCGATGGTGCCGAAACTGGCCCCAATCGTGATCGAAGCTGCAAATGAAATTTCTCAGCGCATGGGCTATGTCCGGCGTCAACCCATCTACGTCTGATCGGAATCCGTACATGCCCAAAATCACCCAAAGCCCCGATGGTCACGTGTTTGAGTGCGACGCGGGCGAGACGATCCTGCGCGCGGCCCTGCGTGCGGGGATTGGTATGCCGTATTCCTGCAACACCGGATCTTGTGGCAATTGCCGCTTCCAACTGCTTGACGGCACGGTCACGCATCTGCGCGAAGATGCGCCCGCCTGGTCAGAGCGCGAATTGAAACGCGGCCGTTGGCTTGGCTGTCAGGCCGTTCCGGACGGTGCCTGCAGTGTCAAGTTTCGCTCGATGGACCAATATATTCCGGACATCTCTCCGGTGTCGGTCACGGCTACCCTGGTCGAGGTTAAGCAGATCACGCGCGATATCTCAGAATTTACATTTCACGCCGATGATTTGCCAGCTTTCCATCCCGGTCAATACGCTTTGCTGCATGTCTCCGGCGTTACCGGAGGGCGCGCCTATTCCATGTCCAATCTTTGTGACGACGGCACATGGCGGTTCATGATCAAGCAGATGCCGAATGGTGAGGCAACCGGTGCACTTTTTGCCGCCGAACCAGGTGCTACGATCACGATTGATGGCCCTTACGGCACTGCATTTCTGCGCAAAGACAGCCCACGCGATATTGTTCTTTTGGCGGGTGGATCAGGGCTTTCGCCTATGGTCTCAATCGCCAAAGGTGCTGCTGCTGCGGGGATGCTGGACACACGCACGCTACATGTTTTCTATGGCGCGCGCGAAACTGGTGATCTGTGCAATGCTGTAGTGCTTGGCGGGCAAGCCTCTGAAAAAGCGCGCTTCATCGCAGCACTGTCTGACCCCGATGCCACTTGGACCGGCCCCAAAGGCTTTCTGCATGATGTTGTCGCCGAACACATGGCAGCGCAGTTGAAAGATTGCGAAATTTACTTCGCCGGGCCTGCCGTGATGTCCGCCGCCGTGCAGGAAATGGCGCATGAGGCTGGTGTGCCGCCTGACCAACTACACTTCGACGAATTCTACTAAACAACAGATTGGGGGAGCCATGACCGGATTGCCAATGACGCTTGGGTGCTGGGACTATGACCGGGTGCAACCTTTGATAGATGGCAGGGTGCGTCCTGACGGTATCGACCTGCGTTTCCTCAATATGATCGTTGAAGAAACATTTTTCCGAATGGCAAAGTTCCGGGAATTTGACACCTCGGAAATGTCGATGTCGTCATTCGTGGTGTCGCACTTCAAAGAACGCCGCCCGTTCGTTGCGATCCCAGTTTTCCCGTCACGATTTTTCCGGCATTCCTGCATCTATGTGAACGCGGATGCGGAGATCAACGACCCAAAAGATCTGATTGGGAAGCGGTTTGGCTGCCCGGAATACCAAATGACCGCCCCCGTCTGGATCCGTGGTATTCTGTCTGACCATTACGGCGTGCCCGTGGACGGGCCGACATACGTCACTGGTGGCGAGGAAACACCCAATCGCAGCGAAAAGATCAGTATCACACTGCCCGAGAACTTTCGGCTAGAACGGATCGGCCCGGAAGATACGCTTGCGCAAATGCTGGCGGAAGGGCGGATCGACGCGTTTCACACGGCACGCAAGCCATCAACTTACGATGGGGTCAAGGTCAAGCGCCTGTTCCCCAATTACGTGGATGTGGAAAAAGCCTATTGGCACGACACCGGTATTTTTCCGATCATGCACGTTATCGCGATCCGCCGCGAGGTTTATGAGCAAAACCGCTGGGTTGCGATGAACCTTTTCAAAGCCTTCCGTGAGGCGCAAAATCTTTGCTATGCTGGGCTGAAAGAAACAGCTGCCCTTAAAGGCATGCTACCGTGGTTCAACGCGCATGTGGAAGAAGCCTTTGATCTGATGGGCGATGATTTTTGGGCTTATGGTGTCGAGAAGAACCGCGCTACTTTGGATGTCTTCTTGCGGTATCACCACGAACAAGGCCTGTCACCGCGCAAGCTTGAGGTGGACGAAATGTTCGCCCCCGAAACTTATGAGGAGTTCGTAATATGACGAAAGTTACCATCCCCGACTTGTACGCCAAAAAGCAGCGCGGTGAAAAGATTTTCGGTGTCGTCGCTTGGGATACGCATATGGCCGCCATTGCGGACCGTGTTGGCGTTGATATCGTCTCTGTTGGTGATACCGTGGGCAAGAACCTTTGGGGTCACGAGACCATGTTCGAGATCACGATGGACGAAATGGTGATCGTGACCAAAGCCGTCCGCCGCGGTGTGAAAAACGCGCTTGTTTCTGCTGACTTCCCCTACGGCCCTCTGCAAGAAGGTACGGACGCCGCGGTGCGCGCGGCGATCCGTTTGGTGAAGGAAGCAGGCATTGACCTGCTGAAACTCGATGGTGCAGCGGATTATCCCGAAACCGTCACCGCACTGACCCGTGCAGGCATCCCCGTGTGGGCACAATTTGGCCTGACCCCACAGACCGCATTGGCCAGTGGAATCCCTTACGAAAATCAAGCCGGTAAGACGGACGCCACCTCAGGCATGCAAGACCGCCTGATCGCCGAGGCCAAAGCGCTGGAAGCCGCAGGCGCGGTGCTGCTGGATTTCACCAATTCCGGCCCGGTGATCGGCCCCAAGGTGGTCGCAGCCGTCGATATTCCCGTTATCGGCGGCTTTGGTGGCGGCCCATGGCTGGACGGGCGCGTGCGATTAGCGCAAGCTGCCGTTGGTTACAACGTCGCGGCACTCGACAAGCAACCATCAGGTTATGCCAATGTTGCACAGGTCATTCATGACGCACTGTCAGAATGTGCCGATGATGTCCGGTCTGGACTTCAGATCAAAGGGCAGCCGGGGAGGTAGCGCCATGGCGACTGTGGAAATCGATGGTATCGAAACGCATTATGAACTGCGTGGCGAGGGTCCACCGCTATTGATGTATGCACCGGGTGGCTTTGATGCACAAATAAGCAAGTGGTCGGATCTTGGCGTTTACAAGCGTATCCGCCTGCTTGATCATCTTCCTGAGCATTACACGTGCATCCTGTTTGATCGTCGTGAAAACGGGTTGTCTGGGGGGTGCGTCGAACGAATCGCTTGGGATCATTATGTGCGCCAAGGCGTTGGCTTGCTTGATCATCTTGGGATAGACCGTGCGCACTTGATGGGCGGTTGCATGGGGTGTTCGCCAGTTGCAGCTTTCGGCGTAGCCCATCCGGACCGCGTAATGTCGATGGTGCTTTATTTTCCTGTTGGTGGGGCGGCATACCGGATCAGTTCTCATCAGAGATTTGCCCGTCACTTGGCTTTTGCCGAGGAAAACGGGCTACAAGCCATCGTTGATTTGTTGCATTCCCACGATAAGAACTTCAGTGCTGATCCGCGCGGTGGACCATGGGGCCAACCAATCCGGAATTCGGATGACTTTGCAGTGCATTATGCAGCGCTTGATCTGACTCAATATCTGCTGACAGTGCGCGGCATGATGACAGGGCTATTCGACCGGGACACAGCGCCCGGCGCTGAACCAGAGGATCTTATGCGCGTTGATATCCCGACCCTGATCGTGCCAGGATCAGACGGGTTTCACGCCACATCAGCGGCGCGCTACTTGCAGGAATGTATCAAAGGTTCTGAGTACTGGGACGCAGTTCCAGAGGCGCAAACTGAAGACACTGCACCTAAGCGCGTATTGGATTTTCTAGCAAGTGTGACTTAACCCACTAACCCGTGGGTGTTTGTAGCGAACAGGTCTTCTAACGGAATCGCTGTGTCAATAATGCCTTGTGAAACAACATGGTGCATGATGCTATCCAACGTACCCGCATTTGGCGTAAAGCCATAGGGCAGCGGGTCATCCATCACATCCATGACAGCAAGATGGGTCTTGTCAACAGCGGTCAAGTCGCTGATGCGCCCTGCTTTCAAATTGGCGACATAGGCCTTTTTTGACGCGCTGAATGCGTCAAACAATTGCACGGCAAGGTCCGGGATCTCTGCCAAAAGATCATCACGAACGACAACAAGATGGTTGATCGGATAAAGCCCTCGCGTCTTCAATGCGGCCAAACCTGCCGCAAAAGGATCGGCAATCAAGGACCGGGTCGCATCCCCAGCCACGACGCCCACGGCAGCATCAAGATCGCCGCGCGCTAGCTGCTCATCCAAACTGCCTTCGCCGTTCAAATCCTGCACATGGGACGGCATCCGCCAATTCGGAACGTGTTCATCATCGGACCGCGACCATGTGACCTTGGACAGGTCAACGCCATGTTCTTCTGCCAATATAGCCCGCGCCCAGACCCCTGTTGTGACGGTATAGCCGCGGCTGACACCGACGCGGCGGCCCTCTAGGTCTTTGAGGTTTGGCAGGCTTGCCTTAGACGATGCCACCATGGATTTATGGTGGAAATCACGCACCAGAAAAACTGGAATGGCCGTGATCGGCACTCCATAAGCCCGTGCCGTAATATATGTCGTCAACGCCATTTCGCAGACATCATAGGACTGTTCGCGCACCATGGCCCGAAACGCGCGGGGCAAGGGACTGACCTCTTCAAAGTCCAGCACGAAGTCTGGTAGCGTGACTGCACCTTCTTTCAGTGCACGGTTGTTGCCTTGGGTCCGGGTGACGGTTTTCAGTCTGCGTTTGCGCATTATTTCTCCTAACAGCAATCGGCCAAGTCATCATCAAGAAGCGCGCTGCGCAGCCAAGCCGGGGGTAGGTCCGATTCTCCAAACTCCGAAGCAGGTTTGAAAAGGCGCAGCTTGTGCCGTGTGTCCGGGTCGATCCAGAACAGCACAGTTGTCATTTGATCCGGCCCGCCCAATAGCCGCGCTGGTTCTTGCGTGACCAGCACGATTTGATCATCGGGCACATGATAACAGGCCCTTACGGCTGTTTCGATACGCGCGAGGTCAGCAACCATTGCGGATGTGATACTGCGATGTGTGAACATGTCTCTGCCGGCTCAATTCGGATGGTGTTCCCTCATGCGGAACAGCGTTCTTGTGGGCATTTTGGCGGTTTGCTAACCTTTAGTCAACTTAAAAGACTGGAGGGCTACAGGTTGTCAGAAAAAGTGCTCGCTGCAGTGCGGACAGGTCCAGAGCGGACCGAGTTTCGCGAATTTGACATGCCCGATATCCCGGACGATGCCGCCCTTCTGAAGGTCGAGGTTGCGGGAATTTGCGGCACCGACGTAAAATTCTATTCCAAGCCGCCAATATCTGAGCCTGTCATCATGGGGCACGAGAACATTGGCATTATTGCAAAGGCGGGGAAGACCTTCAGCAAGCGGCGCGGCCTGAAAGAGGGCGACCGGGTGTTTGCTGAACACTATGTCGGTTGCATGACCTGCGAGCATTGCCACAGGGGCGATTATCGTCTGTGTATGGCGACAGATTGGCGCAAGAATCCTGATGGAATTCGCTTTGGCTATACCCCTATGACGCGCGCGCCGCACCTTTGGGGTGGTTTTGCGCAATATATGTATCTGCCTTGGAATTCAGTGCTGCACAAAGTCCCTGACGGCTTGTCACCAGAACTTGCAGGTCTTGTGACGCCGATGGCGAACGGTATTCAGTGGGCCTTGTTTGACTGCAAGGTTGGTTATCAGACGAAGCTTTTGGTGCAGGGGCCGGGTCAGCAGGGTCTTAGCCAGGTTGTGACCGGCAAGCAGGCCGGAGCTGAGCTGATCATCGTCACAGGTACAAATAAGGACGCCAAACGACTTGAGGTCGCCAAGAAACTGGGTGCGGATTTCACGATTAATGTCGAACAGGAAGATCCCGTCGAACGTATTCGCGAGATCACGGGTGGTGAGGGTGTTGATGTCGCGCTTGATTGCACCGCCGGCGCGGGAACCGCGCCGTTGTTGCTCGGGCTTGAGGCGCTTAAACGCAAAGGTGGTACGCTTCTGGTGCAGCAGGAAACGGCAGAGTTTCCAAATTTCCCACTGGCCAAACTATGCAATAAATACGTCACTGTGAAATGTGCGCGTGGGCATAATTATCAATCCTGTGAACAAGCATTGCAGCAGTTGAATTCTGATCGCTTCGCATTGGACCTGATGACGACCCATCGCTTTGGGTTGGAACAGACCCATGATGCAATCAAAGCGGTCGGGGCATCGGGTGATGCCATCCATGTCTCTTTGATGCCGTGGATTTAGGGACTGACATCCGTGTGCCGGTGACGGTTGTCACAGGCTATTTGGGGGCGGGTAAGACCACGCTTTTGAATTATATTCTCAAGGGCGATCACGGGCGTAAGTTTGCGGTGATCGTCAACGAATTTGGCGATGTCGGGATTGATAGCGATCTGATCGAAACCGGCGAGGAGGAGTTGATCGAGCTTTCCTCTGGTTGTCTGTGTTGCGTTGTCCGTGGCGATCTTATTCGCACGCTGCGCAGTCTACTTAAGGGGAACAAAGCGCTGGACGGCATCCTGATCGAAACTACTGGGGTGGCAAACCCCAGCCCCGTGATCCAGACGTTCAGCGTTGATCAGCTGATTGCGGGCCTTGCGCGTCTGGATGCGGTCGTCACGGTTGTTGACGCGGTACATATAGCTGCACGGCTTGAGGATAGTGTAGATGCTGCGGATCAGGTTGCATTGGCGAGCGTGATTGTCCTGAACAAGGTGGCTGATGGGTTTGATGTGGAAAGCACAGAAAAGGCGCTGCGCGACCTGAACCCGCACGCGCAAATTCATCGCACTAACCGCGGCGTGATCGACCACTCCTGCATCTTGGATACGCACAGCTTTTCATTAGAGCGGATCGCTGTAGATATGGATATCACTGATCACCGCCATGATCATGTCGCCGCAAATGGAATTGCATGCGTCGCGTTGGAAAGCAAAGACCCGCTAGATGATGTCGCCCTAGAGGCTTGGCTTGAAAGACTTTTAATGTTGCGTGGCGCGGATATTTTGCGGCTGAAGGGTGTCTTGAATGTCGAAGACCAAGAGCATCGCATCATCATTCAATCTGTGCATATGATGTACGAAGGTGTTCTTGGTGCGCCATGGTCTGAAGATGTAAGATCATCGCGAATGGTCATCATTGGGCGCAACCTTGACCGCACTGAATTAACCGAAGGGTTCGCATCCTGCCGCGCCCTTCAAACCGCCTGACAAGAGGAGCCGCCATGCCGGTTGTCGTAACAGATATCAAACGCGGAGATGCCAAAGTCACCGAAGCCTTGGCGCAATATGGTGTCGCCACCGTACATGAAGCTCAGGGCCGCACCGGGCTGATGCACCATCGGCTGCGCCCAATCTACAAAGGTGCCGCGATCAGCGGGACGGCGGTGACATGCACCTTAGCCCCCGGTGACAACTGGATGATCCATGTCGCGGTCGAACAATGCCAACCAGGCGATGTGCTTGTTGCCGCCACAATTTCAGAATCGCATTCGGGGTACTTTGGCGATTTACTGGGTACTTCATTGAAAGCGCGCGGTGTCACGGGTTTGATCCTTGATGCTGGGTGCCGGGATATCCGCGATCTAGAGGCTTTGGGATTTCCGGTCTGGTCCCGCTCGATCTCGGCGCATGGAACAGTCAAGGAAGTCTTGGGTGATGTGAATGTCCCGGTGTCCTGCGGCGATGAAATCGTACGGCCTGGAGATGTGATCGTGGCGGATGACGATGGTATTGTTGTTGTGCCGCGTTTGACGGCCGGGGCGGTTGTGAAAGCGTCGCAGGCGCGCATCGAAAAAGAAGAACAATCCCGCCTTCGGTATCAGGCAGGTGAGTTGGGTCTTGATGTCAATGATATGCGCGGCCGTCTTAAGGAAAAAGGGCTGACCTATGTCAGTCAAGCAGACTGGGAGCGCGGCCAATGATTATTGATTGTCACGGGCACTACACGACCGAACCAAAGCCGTTCATGGATTTCCGTAAGGCGCAGGTTGCAGCCTTTGAAACTGGCGGCCCTATGCCGTCGTTTCCCGAAATCTCTGATGATGAAATCCGCGAAAGCGTAGAAGCCAATCAGCTGAAAGCGTTAAAAGATCGCGGGGCGGATATGACGATCTTCAGCCCGCGCGCATCGGGTATGGGCCACCATATCGGGGACGAGGCCGTGTCAAAGATCTGGACCCGGCACAGCAACGATATGATCCATCGGGTCACGCAGCTTTTCCCGGATAACTTCATCGGCGTCTGCCAGTTGCCGCAGAATCCAAAAGTACCAATTGCAAATGCTATTGAGGAATTGGAGCGCTGCGTCATGGAGCTCGGCTTTGTCGGCTGTAACCTAAATCCTGATCCAAGTGGGGGCATGTGGACGGGTGTGCCGTTGACCGACCGCGCATGGTATCCGTTTTTTGAAAAAATGGTTGAACTGGACGTTCCTGCGATGATCCATGTTTCTGGATCATGTAATGCAAACTTTCATATGACTGGGGCACATTACATCAACGCTGACACCACGGCCTTCATGCAATTCCTGCAAGGCGATTTGTTTACCGACTTCCCAGACTTACGCCTGATCATTCCGCATGGTGGCGGTGCCGTGCCTTATCACTGGGGGCGCTACCGGGGCTTGGCGGATATGATGGGCAAACCACCGCTGCGCGACCATGTAATGCGTAACGTCTACTTTGATACATGTGTTTATCATCAGGCCGGAATTGACTGTCTGTTCAAAGTGATCGACATTGACAACATCTTATTTGCCTCAGAGATGTTTGGCGCGGTAAAGGGCGTTGACCCCGAAACCGGGCATAACTTTGATGACACCAAACGTTACATTGATGCCTTGGACATAACTGACGCAGAGCGCGCAAAGGTCTTTGAAGGCAACGCCCGTAGAGTTTATCCCCGCCTTGATGCTGCACTCAAGGCACGCGACTTATAGCAATGCATCTGCGTCATACCCGCTATGAATACGTGACTTGTTAGTTGAAAATAAATGATTTCACTTTATACTGCAGTGCAGCAAAAGGAGAAATCTTATGAAGGTTATTACAGCAACCAGCGGTAGCTTTGAAGCTTCACCAAACTTTGTTGCGTTTGGGTTCAGTCGTCTGCGTGCCGCTTTCCAGGGCATGACATCTGGCTATCAGGCTTATTGCGTTTATGCGGACTTAGATGCGATGACTGACGTACAGTTGGAAGCAAAAGGTATAAGCCGCGCTGATCTACCGGGCCTTGCGATGAAAACGATTACTGACGCATGTTAATAAAAAGCCATAGATAGCGCGTTAGAATAACGGGCGCGCAAGCCAGTTTTGGTTTTCAAATCCAAGCCAGCCAAGCAACGTGGGTGTGTCGCCAGCTAGCGCGACCGCCCCCACAACCGATAGCAAGATCGAACTGACAACCCAGCGGTCAAATACCTCGTGTTCGCGGTTCAAAATAGCATTAAAGATCAGTCTGAAGACCACGGAAAGACGTTGGATCGGCACGACTACCGTGACCGGGGCCACCGCCAAAGCCACATAGCGGAAGAACTGCGAAAGGGCGACAAACAGCGCCGAAAGCAGGAACCAGCCCCGCGTGCTGCGATCAAGGCCTGAAACTGCGCCGGTTTGGCGTGCTGCGATGACCCATAAAATCACAACGATTGTGGCCGAAACATAAGACACCAGCAAGCCGCCAACACTGTCCGCGATCCCGCCATCGCCGATCCCAAGCGCGACGAACAATGGGCTTGTCCCATAGCCGAAGGCGCAGACCGCGCCCCAAAACAGCCCGGGTCTATAGTTTGGAATGAACTCTTTTTTGGTGCCGACTTGGGCTACGGCTTTCTTCCGCCTCACAACAATCATCGGACCAACGATAACCAGCGCAATACCGATGATATTCATCAGGTTGACGGTCTCACCAAGAAACCCCACGGCCAAGACAAGGGCCAGAACAATAGATAACTGCTGAATGGGGGTTGAGAGGGTCGAACCCAAAAGCTGCGTTGCCTTGTAATTGCCATAGCGGCCGATGACAAAATGAACGAGTCCGGCAAGAATCATCCATAGCCACGGGGAAACGCCCCATCTGGCCATGGCCTCGAACCCGCCCATGAAGAAGGCAATGACAGCAAACACTGGCACCCCGAAAGGTACTGTGATCACCATTGCTTGCAGGACAGATCCCTTGATAACGCCACGCCGAATCGTTGCATTGTTCAAGCCAAAAAATGCCGCAGAAGCCAGAGATAGGAGGGCACCAAACATCGACAGGCCCTCCTAAATTGTCAGGCTTTTCCGCGCAAAAAATCTCGGACCAGTTCCGGTGTTAATGTGACCGCTGGGTCATATTCGGGCGCGTCTTCGATCTGTTCCAGATCGTTCAGGCCACATTGCTTGAAGATACGGTTAATAACGGAAATCAGGCGCAAAGGTTTGTCTGGGTCCGCATTAAAATGCTGGTGGATCGTGTTCGGCGGCACATAGATGACATCGCCCGCTTCGTATTCCCAGCGTGACACCTTATCCTGCGGTTTCCAGAAATAGGTGTCAGTAATCTCCACATCACAATCCTGATGCAAATCATAACCTTTGCCTTCAAGAACATAAAGACACTCTTCCGCCAAATGCCGGTGCTTGCCAGACTTGGACCCTGGCGGCACGATCTGCATGTAGGCATCGACCGTTTCCATGCGGGTGTTCATGCTCTCATTGATCAGGTGCTTCAGTAGGCCCTGCCGTGCCATATCCCAGGGCATTTCATGCGGATGTACTACCTTCTTGCGCTCTGCATCGCGGGCTGGGCGGGCGGCAGCGTCATCCAAAAGGTCTTGGTACAAGGGTTGGTTTTCAATACCCTCAAGCCAACTGCTTGCTTCATCCCACGCCATTAATAGCCCCCCTCGGGATGGTTGTGATCTTCTTCTTCCTCGCGCACGACGAAATCCTCGCCGCCGGGGCCGGGGAAGGTATCACGCGGCTCAACAGTTTTTTGGAACAGCATGTTCATGAAGACGAACATCGGTTTGGTTTTCAGCACAAGCGCGCGGGCGGGCTTGGTGTCAGAAGCGTTGAAGTGCTGGTGGACGCAGTTGTTGTGCACAATGGCCACATCACCGGATTTCCAATCATAGCGAATGTCGTCGTGGATTTCATATCCTTCACCGTCAAGGATATAGAACGCCGCTTCGTTCACGTGGCCATGCTTCTGGCTTTTGCCGCCGGGGCCGTATTCTTCAAGGTGCAAATGGAACAGCTGGCTGATGCCATCTTTGGGTTCCACGTAATGGCGTGAGTAGGCCTGTGGGCCGTCCACGAATTTAATGTCTTTGGCCTTGCGGACACGGGGCATGGCGCGCACGCGATCCAGCTCCCATTGCAGATTGTATTCGCCTTGGATGGCCCGCACAAAGATGCGGTCCTTTTGGCTGTGATAGTAACCTGCAGGGCCGATCTCGGCTTCGGTGTCGGGGGTGTCTTTTTTATTATCCATATTTTATCTTTTCACGCAGTCGCGCCGCAAAACAAGTTTTGCTGAACCACATTCTTCTATGCGGGACGCATTCGGATCGACGGGTTTCCATTGGCTGGTCCTGCGCTAATTTTGTGAGGCAAAGCGACGAAGAAAGATTGGAAAAAAAAGATGGCCGAAGCGAGCAACCAAATCGAAATTTGCGCCAAAGACGATGTATCAGATGGCGAGGTAATCCGCGTTGACAAAGGCGATCTAGAACTAGCGGTCTATCATGTCGACGGCGCATTCTATGTGACGGACAATATGTGCACCCACGGTCCGGGTGAATTATCAGAAGGCTATCTGGAAGGGCACGTCATAGAATGCGACTTCCACCAAGGTAAGTTCGACATTCGTGATGGTGCTGTCGTGGCGCCACCATGTATTACCAAAATCAAGACCTACAAAGTTGTGCCGCATGATACAGCTGTGATGATCGAAGCCCCGTAGGTTATTTGCGTCCGATCACATCAACAAGGGCAGAGAGGCCATGATGGCCGGCACCTTCTGAAACCTCTTCATCATAGGCAATGACGCTAAGATCGGTGAACACGTCGAATGCTTCGCGAAGCATGTCTTCGGTATAAAGGTTTTCCAGAATCTTCGGGCCGCCTGTGCCATACTCGAGTTGCTTTGGGCCGTAGCCTTCGATCAACAAAAGCCCGCCGGGCTTTAGCGTGTCGCAAATACCCCTAAAGGCTGTTGCTCGATCGACAGGCGAAAGGAACTGGAAGAATATGCCGACGACTACATCGTAAGTGTCTGGCTCCCACCGGCGCTTAGTCAAATCTGACAGTTCGAACGTGAGGTCCACACCCCGCGTTTGTGCCAATTTGCGGGCCTTGTTTTGCGCCGTAAGCGAGAAGTCTTGCGCCGTGACCTGAAGGCCTTGTTCAGCGAGCCAAACTCCGTTGCGCCCTTCGCCATCTGCAATCGAAATTGCTTTCGCACCAGCAACCAAATGCTTGGCTTGTTGGCTTAGAAAATGATTGGCCGCTGTGCCAAAGACGTATTCTTCCGCAGCAAAGCGTCCTTCCCAACGATCAAACTCGCTCATATCGCGCGACCCACCATACGCCGCCAGGGTAGTTTGCGCATGGCTGGCAAGAAGAATGTTACAATGGTCGCAATGATCAAGATAACCGAAATCGGGCGACCCAACATATATTCTATGACGTTCCCATCCGAGATGAGGCGGACTTGATGGTAAGACCGTTCGGCAATTTCGCCCAAAACAAAAGCGATGACCAGTGTCAGTCTGGGGTAGTCAAAGCGGATCATCAGATAGCCGAAAATACCAATAATAGTGGCAACGGCCACATCTGCCATGCGCCCTTCAAGCACGTAGACACCTGTTAACGACAAGGTCACGACGACAGGAACCACAATGTTCACATCGATCCTTGTAATGAGAACGAGGAGGCGCGCAAATATCAGACCCAGTACGGATGCTGCAATCGCGGATACGGTTAGGGCAACAATCAACCCATAGACTTCACGTTCGTTTTGCAGAAGAATTTGCGGGCCAGGTTCGATCCCGTGTAGGACAAGGATACCAAGGAATACAGCTGTTTCTGCGCTTCCGGGGATGCCAAAGGCGACCGTCGGAATAAGCGAACCGCCGTCTTTGGCGTTATTGGCTGCTTCGGGTGCGATCACGCCTTTGATATTACCTTTGCCAAAGGTATCGCGATCCTTGGCTGTTTGGGCCGTAGATGAATAGCTCAGGAACGACGCGACAGTGCCGCCAAGTCCGGGGATTGCGCCAATGACCGTGCCGATTAAGGAACCGCGCAAAAGGACAGGCCAGTGCTTGAAGACCGCAAACACGCCCTCGGACACCCCTTTGATTCTCATATTCTTGGCTTCTTTCACCGTCGCATCGTCAGCGACAGACCCGCCCTTAAGCGCCAGTTCGATCATTTGACTGATCGCGAATAATCCGGTCAGGGCAGGAACCAAAGGGATTCCTTCCCATAGATAATTGATTCCACCTGTGAACCGCGTTTCGCCCGTAAATTGGTTGGCCCCGGTGAAGGCAAGCAACAGACCGATACAGGCCGCAATCAGGCCGCGCAAAAGCTTGCCCTTGATTGACACGGCAATTGCAGCAAGCCCTAGGACGGTCAAAAGAAAGAATTCGGAAGATCCAAAACTCAGCACAACTTCGCGTGCGACCGGAATGAACAGCAGCAATGTGAACAGCCCGATCAAGCCCCCCAACGCAGAGGCTGTCGCTGATGCCCCAATCGCCATTCCAGCCTTACCCTGCCGCGCAAGCGGATAGCCATCAAAGCAAGTCGCCGCATTAGGTGCGGTTCCTGGCGTGTTCAAAAGGATCGCAGATATGGAGCCACCAAATGACGTCGCCCCCATGACACCGCCCGCCAGATACATCGCCGAAAGTGGGTCTAGCGTGTAGGTCACAGGAATCAACAGCGCCAAAGCCGTCGTGCCGCCTAAGCCGGGGATCACGCCAAAAGTCAGGCCAAGCAATACGCCAGCCATCAGGAACGTTAGGCTGCCCCCATTCAGGACAGATAAGAAAGCGTCAAGAAGCGCGTCTAAGCCCATGGCTATATCCTTTCTATCGGACGCGCCACCCCTAAGAATGGCGCGTCGCGTATGTTACTCTGCGACAGCCGCAAGGTCTTTGTATTGCTGATAGAAGGAGCTTAAATTATTCATCAGCGCCGTGGTGTCGGCAGCGTTCACGAATTCAAGCTCAACGCCTGCACCTTCGGCCCAAGCCGTGACTTCTGGGTCTTCGGATGCAGCCCGCAGGCCTTCTTCAAGTGCGGATACCACCTCGGCTGGCATACCTGGAGGGCCACCAATCACGCGGTTCAGTGTGAATTTGGCCAGTTCGGGGTGTCCGATATCAGTCGCAGTTGGAACGCCCGGCACGGCTTCTTCGGTGGTTAATGTCAGGATCAGTTTCATGTCTCCTGTCCCACCATCACCATCAAGGTATTTCGCCAGAGATGTGATAGGCTTGATTGTAGCGTTTACCTCGCCACTGATCACAGCGATCATGGCGTCGTTTGAACCGGCGTAGCCTGTGACGTCAACGATATCACATCCTAGGATACCAAATGTAATCCGCGTTGTAACAGCGGCTGTTGATGTGGCTCCGGTATCCGACATCTTGGCGGGCTGATCTAATGCGCATAGATCTTCGACCGAATTGATGCCACTATCGGCAGCGACGGCAAGCGCATAGGTTGCGACTGCAAGGTTTGCCAGCCAAGTGACTTCATCCAGCTTAAAGCCTTGATCCTTTCCAAGGACTTCGTTCACGGTTAGGCCGGGAATATTATAGACCCCGATGGTATATCCATCTGGATCTGCACGGTGCACGGATTGTCCACCACGGGCACCGCCCGCGCCTGAGATGTTCTCAGGAACGACTGTGGTGCCCATTGCCCGCTCCATTGCGGGTGCGAATTGGCGCACAATCGTGTCAAATCCACCGCCGGGGCTGTAGGGGATCACGAATGTGATATTGTCATCCATTGGGAACTCCGCATGTGCGGCTCCTGCGGTCACCAGGGCAACGGCTGTTGCCCCTGTTGTCAGAAACTTCTTCATTTTACTTTCTCCCTTGTTTTCAAGCGCCGTCACCACGCGGAGACGCCACCTTTCGTAAAGAATAGGCCACGATAAAGTTCGTAATTCAAAGCCCATTCAAACACTGCAAGCTGAAAAATCAGCACGCCAATTCCAACGCCAACAGAAACGGCGAACGATCGGTTTCCTTTAAAACGCACGTAAGATGCACAAAATATCGGCGACGTGGCAAGAATCCCAATTGCCGCCATCATCGCAAATGCGCCGGTGATCCAGCCCAAACACTCGGCTTGATTGGCAAAGCTTGGGTTATGCATCATCTCGCGTTGGCGAAAACCCGTGCCCCCGAATGTTTTGACAGTATTGGCACCGGGCAGATTTGTCCGGCTCCAGATATCATACACGGACAAGACGATCATCGCGCCTGCGACCATTGACGGGAACCGCGCAGATGTTGCTGAATAGCCTTGCGCAACGACGAACGTCACAAGTGCGAATACCAACAACAGCACTGCAGGCCAGATTGATGTCACAATCCGCGGGGCTTGAAGGGGATCGGGTTTGTCCATCATTACTCCGTCGGGAACAATAGCGATTTGACGACGACTGGTGTTGCGCCGGTTGCCCGCAACACTTCGCCGATATCGATGAAATCGAATTCTGAAAGTGCAATTCCGTCAATTGAAACAATGACACCGGGCACGTTTTCTTCGCTGCGGCACTGCATGCCGATCAGCCCACCGATGTCGCCTGCACTGACAATGACCAAAGGGTGCCGCTTTTCCAGTACGGGCGCCAGGCCTGTGACAAGCCCATGGCCCAAAGCGCGCAGCCGCGCATAGCTTGCAGATCCCTGCCAAGGCACAGCGACAGCGACGGGCGTGTCACCATCCTGCAAATCAAGCCGGGCTAGGGCATCTTGGATCGCACATGCTATCTCTGACGCGTCGATTTCATCGCTCAGTGTGACTGTTGGGGCAATGACCGCGAGGTTGCGCAAGGGGAGCGAGTCGTCCGGATCCAGATAGATCGTCGAGCCAGACACCTGCACCGTATATTGTGAAGCGCCAACGACCGTCGCGCGAATGCCTTGTCGGGCAGGCGAGACTTGAAAGCCTTGTTCCAACACCAGTGCGGACAAGGCGCGGGCCAGTTCTGGCCCAAGATCGCCAGTATCGCCGCCGCTGCCGTTCAGAAATTCAGACACGCCGCCGCTGCCGTTCAGAAATTCGGACACGCCGCCGGAAAAGATAATTTGGCCTGGGGCAGGAGCCTGCGTGAGCTGCGGCAGACGCATGAAGCCAGGCACATCTTCGCCACGCGCCGCCAACAGAATAGCCGAAGCCATCCCGCTTGCTATG
>JAGSGF010000022.1 GCA_023955335.1 Yoonia sp. | reverse complement strand
CTTCCGCCATGCGCGCCAATGCGGCTTCTAGCTCTGCAATCCGGCGCAGAGCCGAGGCGAGGAGTTGTTCAATGGCGGCAACCTGATCCATCCCACAACTGATTCAGAGATATCCAGCCGGTGCCACGGAATTCAGACCAGAACGAAAACTTCATCCGCCCGATGGCAAATAGGACTCACCCCAAAACCGACCGATAATCCGCGAGGGGGTGCTTGGGAGTTACTATTTTTTTTGATTAATCCTCTTGTAGTTTTAGCAGAAAATATACCTAATTATGATCGTGAGCTTTTTGGTAGATGGGCTGATGAAGATCGTAATTGCCTGAACACTCGTCATGAGATGTTGGCGGAATTATCAACGGGGCTCATACACTATAGTGCAAATGGCTGTCGCGTTGTGAAGGGGCGTTGGCTGGATCCATATACTGACCAAATTTTTAGAGAAAGCAGTGATCTGGACATTGATCATCTTGTTCCCTTGTATTGGGCTTGGCAGAGAGGCGCATGGGTATGGTCAAATGATATGCGTAAAAAATTTTCAAATGACCGGCGCAATTTGTTTGCTGTCGATGATGGAGTAAATAGGGCTAAGAGTGCGGACGGTCCATTAGATTGGTTGCCGCCCCATGAAGAATTTAGATGCCAGTATGTTAGTAGGTTCTGGCGTATTGTTCTTACATACGAACTTAAAGTGAGCCACGAAGAAAACCACGCTATGGAGCAACAACGAAAAAGTCTCTGCAATTAAA
The DNA here is from genome assembly GCA_023955335.1 of Yoonia sp. GTDB lineage: Bacteria > Pseudomonadota > Alphaproteobacteria > Rhodobacterales > Rhodobacteraceae > Yoonia. The sequence continues at coordinate 44,505 of JAGSGF010000022.1, read as the reverse complement.
GCTTTTGATAGGCCAACCGTCAAATATAATGAAAGCTAGGACCACGTGAAACCACTGTTCGTGGCTATCTGCACTGCTTACAAAACTCGTCTGTGTATATCCTTGCCATTCGTTCGTGGGCGAGGATGTCATCGAAGCCAGCAATCAGAAGAATGCCGCCGTTCGCTGCGGTGGACACCAAGGTTGGCTTTGGGCCGATAGCATCAAGTACTGCCCACATGCTAAGCGCCAACCAAAAGAATGCAACAAGCAACGAATACAGCCAGTCCCAAAGCTGGGTTTACGTGCGCAACGCCACTGACCGGCAAACACTGTGTTTGTAACACAACACCAGCCTACACTGTGTTCAACACTGTGATTCCGCTGTCCAAATAGTCAGCAACACGGCAAAAAGTGTGTTTAAGGTGTGTTTTTGAATCACACAACTTAAACGCGTATTGCGAAAGTCTAAGTCATTGTTTTTATTTGTAAAAATGGTGCCCAGGGGCGGATTTGAACCACCGACACGAGGATTTTCAATCCACGGGCCAATTTTCTTTGGTACTATCGACCGAGAAATCTCGTTTGAGTCTGGTTGCTCAAACATCAAGTGCGCCCGCACCAGTCCTTGATAGGGTTCCCCAACGGATAGGATGCACGAAATGTAGATTAACGTAAATTTCAGCCAGATCTTTACTGAAACTTGGCGCTAACTTGATCGCGTTTCACAATAGTTAGTGTGTCCAAGCACCGCGGCGGTTGGTCGCGAAGTTTTCGGCATAACCGTTTTCGCGGATATTCAGTTTGCGGGCCTTAGGGTCTTGCACGGATGCCTCAATGCCCTTGGCGGCAGCATATTCCAGAGCGGCCTCCTTGGTATCAAACGTCAGCTTGACTTGCGCCTGCGTGTCGTCGGACGACGTCCACCCCATCAAGGGATCTACACTTCGGGCCTGCTCAGCTACATGATCCAATACCCAAACATTCGTCTTGGCAGTGCCTGACGACATGGCGGTTTTGGCTGGCTTGTAGATTCGTGCGCGCATCGGTGAAACTCCGGTAACTGATGGCTCCTTATCAACAAATCCGAGACGCGTTGCAAGATGCCAGAATCCCCCCCCCTATGCTGCAGTGCAGCATTGGTATAGACGCATGCAAACAGCTTTCCCGAAAGGAACAGCACGATGACACCTATACAGTTCTTTGCATTCAACTCAGAAGTCACCAAGCTAATGTCCGACACCCACGCTGTGATGGCGGTGCGCCTGTTGGGCATGGCGGGCGCCCTACCCGCAGAGGCAGATGAAAACGACCGGATGCTTGCGGAAAAAGGGCCTGCATTCGCGCAAGCCATGTCCGAAATGACCGCCGCCACTATGACAGGCAAACCGCTTGGTGAAATCATGTCGGCTGGCATGGCCCCGCTTCAATCTGAAGTCAGCAGCAACCGCGAACGTTTGACCAGATAGCCATGCAGATTTGCGCTTTCGCGCATAGCCAAGCAGATTTGCGCTTTCGCGCAACGATAAATGACTGTCTTTTAGGAAATTGGAAGAATGCCCCAAGTCAGCGGACTCTCTGGGTTGCGCGTGTCTTGCAGTGTCCGTTGTAAACCCGCAGGCTGTTGCTTAAGTGTCTTAACGGTCAACGTCATGATCAGCGCGACATCAGCGCGACGGGGCTCTTGGAAACTACACAGGCCTGACACGCGTCAGTGCTATCTCGGCGAAGGGGGCTTCTGATGAAGCATTTCACCTATCCAAATCATCCGACCGGCCACGGCTACATGTCGGAGAAAACGCAACGTGACTACATTGCATCGGCAATCGCAAAAAACCTCCTGCCAGCGAACGCGCACCGTGTCGCCGAAATCGTCTCGTTGAGCGCATCGAACAATGTCTCAAAGCCCGTCCAGTTTTGGCAATTGTATTCGGTTCTTGGCCAAGGCCCCATCGTGAGAATCGTCGAGAGTTTTTATGAGCGCGTCTTTGCGGATGAGGAGTGGTTCACATCGGTTTTCGCGCGGGTTGGAGGCATCGGCCACCATATCAACACCCAAGCTTCAATGTGGATCGATGTGATGGGCGGCGGCCCTTACTATCATGGTGCAGATTTTCGATTGAACTTCCACCATACCCACAACGCAATCCAGTTAATGAATGACAAAGGGGGTGAACGGTGGTCACAGTTGATGCTGGACACGCTTGAGGCGTCAGCCAAAGACATGACGGACGATCCGCGGATCAGGACAAGTATCAATACATTCTTGTCACATTTCATGACCAAATATGCAGAAGACTTCGCATTTGAAAACCGCAGTTTCTTTGGGGAGACCAATCCTCCCTTCAAGCAACCGATCAATTTTCTGAAAATGTCGCAAGAAGCGATCGAGGCTCTTACGGAAAATGAGATCAAAGACGCGTTGAAAGATCGGGGTGTCGATGTCTCAAATTATGCCGGAAAAGATGAACTTGTGAACAAGGCGCTTATGGGATGACTATACGTGTGTGCAGACGCAATTTATGTCGATCCAACGCCAGCTGACATCAGGCAAATCAAATATTGATAACGGTTACATCCACATTACCTCGTTTAATACGCCATCACTGACGCCAGCTGGTGCCGGTTCACAACTTGCCAGGGTTTGCCCCCCACGCCCCCGTCCCGCGTGATCCCGTTTGGACCTAAAATTGACAATAACGCCCGGCATCTTCGGGCAAATCGAGGTTAGACACATGACAAAATCAGTTCCGATTATTGCAGCCATCACGCCCGTCAAAGTCGATTTGGAAGCCGGAAAAAACTATTTCTGGTGCCAGTGCGGCAAGTCAAAAAGCCAGCCTTTCTGTGACGGGTCGCACGCCGGGACCGATATCACACCGCTCAAATTCACGGCCGACAAGACCGGACCAGCCGCATTGTGCCAATGCAAGGCCAGCGCAAACGCGCCGTTTTGTGACGGAACCCACGCAACATTGGGCGATCTCAAATCGGGTGATGATGCTCCTGAGCCCAAGTCTGACATCCCTGAGGCATCGCCCACACCCCAAGAGCCAACAGTTGCGCGGATCCACGCATTGGCCAAAGACGGGCTGTCAAAGCTTGGCCATCACGGTGAAATGGGCGCAATGGGTGTGCCGCGCAAAGACCTGCCGCATTGGGATGACATCCAGATCCTGCCTGCGCAAATGGCTCGTAAACCGCTGCTTGACGATCAACCAGTCACCACCTCAGTTACGATCGGACCAAGGGCCGCGAAGCCCCTGCAGTTGGACATTCCGCTGTTCGTCTCCGACATGAGCTTTGGTGCGCTGTCTGAGGAAGCCAAGGTCGCGCTGTCACGTGGCGCCCAGATGGCGGGGACCGGAATTTGTTCTGGTGAAGGCGGTATGCTGGCCGAAGAGCAAGGCGAGAATTCGCGCTATTTCTATGAACTTGCGTCTGCCCGATTTGGCTGGAAACCAGAGCTGGTCGAAAAGGTTCAGGCGTTCCATTTCAAAGGCGGCCAAGGGGCCAAGACCGGCACAGGTGGCCATCTGCCAGGTGACAAAGTGCAAGGCAAAATCGCAGAGGTCCGTGGACTGGAACCCGGTCAAAGCGCCATCTCGCCTGCGACGTTCCCTGACCTTCATACTCCTGCTGATTTTCGCAAAATTGCGGATGAGGTGCGCGAACGGTCTGGCGGCATTCCAATCGGGTTCAAACTGTCGGCAAACCATATCGAGGACGATATCGACTTTGCGTTAGAGGCCAGCGCTGACTACATCATTCTTGATGGCCGCGGCGGTGGAACAGGTGCAGCGCCATTGATCTTCCGTGATCATATCTCTGTCCCGACGATCCCAGCCTTGGCCCGCGCCCGTGCGCATCTGGACGCCAAAACAGGCCGCGAGGTGACACTGGTGATCACCGGGGGGCTGCGCGTGGCTGAAGATTTTGCCAAGGCAATGGCATTGGGTGCTGACGCTGTGGCGGTGTCGAATTCGGCTATGCAAGCCGTGGGCTGCATCGCGGCACGCATATGTAATTCAAACAACTGCCCTGTCGGCATCGCGACGCAAAAGCCAGCGCTTCGTGCAAAACTGGACGTACAAGTCGGCGCACAAAAGCTCGCGCGCTATTTCGGCGCATCTGTTGAACTGATGCAGGTCTTGGCGCGGGCGTGTGGGCACAACAGCCTGTCCGATTTCACCCACCGCGACATCACCACATGGAAGAAAGAGATGGCAGACCTAAGCGGTGTACGGTTTGCAGGTATTAACCGCTAAGCGATCAAGAAAAACTGGCGGAGCCCATCATTCTGCATCATCGTTTGCGCCGATAAGTAGGAGACAGCCGTGACGAAGACATCCATCGAGGAAGCACAAACAAACGCCGCTGCACGCCGCGCCAAAGGCGAATTTGTGCGCGGGGTCAGCGGGTTCAGGTCCGTCTTGGGCGAAGATCCAGACTTTCCAGCCGAACCCGACCGCTACCACCTGTTTGTCGCGTTCAATTGCCCGTGGTGTCACCGCGTGACCTTAGCGCGCAATGTATTGGGGCTTCAGGATAGCATCACGATGGACGTGGCTTTCCCCAGTCGCACGGGCGAAGATGACCCGATCGCGCCGAACCGTTGGGAGTTCAATCCAACCCGCATTGCATCCCTAACCGGCACGACGTTGCCTGAATGCACGGCCGAAACAGCAACCGGACAAAACTTCCGTCTGGCCAAGCAGATCTATGACGCGGAAGGGTCTGACGAGGCATCAGTCCCCATTCTTTACGATAAGAAAACCAAACGAATTGTCGCCAATGAGAGCGCCGAGATCATCCGTATGCTCAACGCGCAGGCGCATGCACTTGGCAGCACCATCGCCGATAATTGCAGGCCCAATTTGTACCCAGTGGGCGATGAACACGTCCAACGGCGCCAAGACATCGATGCCTTGAATGCGCAAATCTATGTGGGCATCAACAACGGGGCCTACAAAGCGGGGTTCTCTTCCGATCAGGCAATTTACGCCGCTGCGTTCACAGCTTACTTTGACACACTCAGCGCGCTGGAAGCGCGGCTCGCCGCCGACAATCGCCCCTTCCTTACAGGCGATACCTTTACCGAGGCTGACCTGCGTCTCTTTCCAACGCTTTACCGCCATGACCCGGTTTACTATGTGCGGATGAAGCTGAACGGCGCGCGCATTCTGGATTACCCACATTTGTGGCGTTGGTTATGCAGGGTCTATGCATTGCCGGGCATCGCCGATAGCAACGCGCTGGTTCACTGTCGGCAGGGCTACTTTGGCAGGTCTTGGAACAATGTCGTGCCTTTGGGGCCGTTCCATCCGATGCCCTATCCAGACGCGTATTTACACCCTGAGCTCGGATCCTAGGGGAAACGACATTGGGCAAAGCATGGCCCCTTCAGGCCACACTGCGCTGCATCAAAACGCCCATTCACCACCGCGCATCACGGGCACGACCTCGCCAGTCAATGTGATTCCGTCGATATCAACCGCATCGGACCCCATCATCCAATCCACGTGGATGATAGACTGGTTGCCGCCCTTTTGCTGCAACTCTTCTGGCGACAGCTCGGATCCGCCTTCAATCGTGTCAGCGTAGCACTGACCAAGTGCGATGTGGCAGGACGCATTCTCGTCAAACAGGGTGTTATAGAACAGCACGCCTGACTGGCTGATCGGGCTGGAATGCGGGACCAAAGCCACCTCGCCAATCCGGCTTGCACCATCGTCGGTCTTCAAAAGTGCACGCAATTGTTCCTGCCCCTTGGACGCCGTGGCATCCACGATCTTACCTGCCTCAAACCGCACCGAAATATCTTCAATCACGCTCCCTTGATGCGCGAGCGGTTTGGTCGCGGTCACGGTGCCATCGACCTTATAGGCATGCGGACAGGTGAAGACTTCTTCGGTCGGGATATTCGGCTGGCAAACGATGCCATTCAGCGCAGGAGACGCCCCGCCCTTCCAGATATGCCCTTCGGCCAATCCAAGCCGCAAATCCGTGCCCGGCCCAGTATACTGTAGCGCATCAAACCCTTGGTCATTGAGCCATTTGACCCGCTTCTTAAGCTCAGCCGTATGGTCGGCCCAGTTCTGCACAGGATCGTCACCACCAATGCGCGAGGCGTCATAAATGGCATCCATTAGCTTGCCCTGCGCCTCTTCGACAGGCAGATCAGGGAACACTTGCGCGGCCCAGTCCATCGTGGGGTAGGCGATAATATTCCAGTTCACTGCGAACCCGACAATCGGGGTCATTGCGGGCTTGGCGGCGATCGACGTGGCCTTTCCAACGCGGGCGACCAGCTTGGGGTCTACCTCGGCCAGCAGCATCGGGTCATCACCGGTAATCGCCATGCGGGCAGCACCGTCTGAAAACGCCTTACCCATGCCCTCAAACAGCCACGCAGGAGCGGCGTCAAAGCTGGCATCAGCGCCGTGCTCATACCGCGCCTTTGTTATCTCGCCATCGTTGAACAAAGGCGTAACCAGCGACGCACCGGCCTTATAGGCATGCACGACGATGCGGCGGACCAGCGGCAAGGCCTCAATCGGAGCCGTAATCACCAACTCCTGTCCCTCGCCTAAATTCACGCCCGTACGGACAGCAACTTCGGCCAAGCGGTCAAGCTTAATGGGGTCAATGGTCATGGGGCAGGCTCCTGTTTTGATTTGATCGGGAACCTACGCCCATAGGGGGCCGCGTCAATACTAACTGCGATATCTATTTCGGTGAAGCCACATGCGCCGTTGACGATGCCCCCATCCGGTTCAAGATCGCCAAGCGCGACGGCAATCACTGCATGATCGACCTTGAAGTAGGTCAACAGATCAACAATTATGACTTCGGAGAGCACCCAAGGAAACGGCCTTATGATCAACGTCCAGTACGACGCATATGTTATCAAATTTACGGAACGTTGTCCGCACGATGTTCTCATACCTCCTCACAGGGATGCAGCATGACCGTTTATATTTCGGGCGATTCTAACTCTGTGAAGCGGGACGGCTGGACGAAGGTCTTACGTGAGCATCCTTCAATGCATCACGACGTGCAAAATATTTCAATCGGAGGAGCGCCATCTCATATGAGCCTTTTCCGCGCGATGCAGGGGCTCGAACTCAAACAAGGAGACGTCTTTGTTTGGGCCTATGGCATCAACGACATTCTGTATATTTCCAGAGCCAATTACACGGTTGATGAAATGATCTGGGTCGTCAAACAGATCATCAAAATTTGCAGCGACGCGGGGGCCGTTTTTGCGCCGCTCATTTTCCAGCCCAGACACCACTCCCAACGCAAACACATAACCGAGTACCGTGAAAAACTGCACACGCTTTTTGACCTTAACAGCATTGATTTTTTTGATGATGATCTGACATATCTCTCTGAAAATCCAACACAAAAACTACTCCCGATCAGTTATTATAGCGACTATTTGCATTATGCACAGGACGCCGTTGTGACAGATGCCATCGTTAATGGCACACTAGATTTGATTGCCCGCGCCAATACCGCCAGCATAAGCGGGGGGTCACTGACCCCTATCAAGCTGTTGGATACGTTTAGCGGCGGCGAAAAGGGTCTCTTTGAAAATAGTGCCGTTGGTAAGCTCAAAACTTGGAAACCCGGACCGGATGGTCTTAAGATCATGATCCCTTCGTCGGGACGTGTTGTCGGCCTGTTTCTGACAACCACAAGACAAGGCGGAGTCTTTGACATAACCTTTGCAGGGCAAACCTATACGATTTCTGCCGCTTTTGCCGACCGGCAATTTAACAGAACCATGCTCAAGTTTATTTCGTTAGCGGCAGTAACAGGAGCAGCCTTCGACTGCGAAAGCCCGCAAGAAATGGTGATCGCATGGAATGATTGTCCTGTTGATGTGCTCGCAGATCATTGGTTCCTCAAAGACCTCGAGCCCTTGAATATCAGCGGGCAACAGTCATGTATGGTGTCTGTCTTGATCGAAGACCTTTCTGGACCTTCACCCGATAATTCGCCCGGTGCGCTCAACGCCACGGCGTCAAAATATCGAAACTTCGGTCGGTGGCTAAAAACGACTTTGCGACGGCCCTTTCTAGCCGCAGTTCGGGGTTGAACTGCTGAAGCTCAATATCCAGATATGCGTTAACCCCCGTTAAGGATTTCCCGCCCATGGCCTACGCCCATTCCGACAAGCGCGACATCGACCCGCCGCAATTTTTGGCCAACCCCGCCGAGGACGTGCGCACGCGTGAGAAATTGGAAGGCGGCAAGCAATTCATCCTGCACACAGAATTTGAACCCGCAGGCGACCAGCCCACCGCAATCAAAGAACTGTCAGAGGGGCTGCGCAACGGTGAGCGCGACCAAGTTTTGCTTGGGGCGACGGGTACCGGTAAAACCTTTACCATGGCCAAAATGATCGAGGAAACCCAGCGCCCCGCGATCATCCTTGCGCCAAACAAAACACTGGCCGCGCAGCTTTACGGCGAATTCAAAGGATTTTTCCCGGAAAACGCCGTCGAATATTTTGTGTCCTACTACGACTACTACCAACCCGAAGCCTACGTCGCGCGGTCCGATACTTTCATCGAGAAAGAATCCCAGATCAACGAACAGATCGACCGGATGCGGCACTCTGCCACCCGCGCGCTGCTTGAACGCGACGACGTTATCATCGTGGCCTCCGTGTCGTGCATCTATGGCATCGGATCGGTGGAAACTTACGGCGCGATGACCCAGGATATCCACGTCGGCAAAACCTACGACCAACGCCAGATCATCGCAGACCTCGTGGCGCAGCAATACAAACGCAATGACGCAGGGTTCCAGCGCGGCTGCTTTCGGGTGCGCGGTGACAACCTCGAAGTTTGGCCCGCCCACCTTGATGACCGCGCATGGTCGCTGTCGTTCTTTGGCGAGGAACTTGAATCCATCACCGAATACGACCCGCTGACGGGGCAGAAAACTGACAAATTTGAAAAGGTGCGTATCTACGCGAATTCGCATTACGTGACACCAAAACCAACCATGATGCAGGCCATGATCGGCATCAAAAAAGAACTGCGGATGCGGCTCGACCAACTGGTTGGCGAAGGCAAATTGTTGGAGGCTCAGCGGCTTGAACAGCGCTGCAACTTCGACCTCGAAATGTTAGAAGCAACCGGCGTCTGCAATGGGATCGAAAACTATTCACGCTACCTGACGGGCCGCGCACCGGGCGAACCACCGCCCACACTTTTTGAGTTTATCCCAGACAATGCGATCGTGTTTGCCGACGAAAGCCACGTATCCGTCCCGCAAATCGGCGGCATGTATAAAGGCGACTTCAGACGCAAAATGACACTGGCTGAACACGGCTTCCGGCTGCCATCTTGCATGGATAACCGCCCGCTGAAATTTGAGGAATGGGACGCCATGCGCCCCCAATCCGTCTTTGTGTCCGCAACCCCCGCCAAATGGGAAATGGAACAAACCGGCGGCGTTTTCACCGAACAAATCATCCGGCCAACAGGCCTGCTCGACCCCGTGATCGAAATCAGGCCTGTCGAGATGCAAGTCGACGACCTGCTCGACGAGGTTCGCAAAGTGACCGCAATGGATATGCGCACGTTGGTCACAACGCTGACCAAACGCATGTCCGAAGACCTGACCGAATACATGCACGAACAGGGCATCCGCGTGCGATATATGCACAGCGATATCGACACGATCGAGCGGATCGAAATCCTGCGTGATCTGCGGCTTGGGGCGTTTGATGTGCTGATCGGGATCAACCTGCTACGAGAGGGGCTCGATATCCCCGAATGTGGATTGGTGGCGATCTTGGACGCAGATAAAGAAGGCTTTTTGCGCTCTGAAACCTCGCTGGTGCAGACCATCGGTCGGGCTGCGCGTAACGCCGAAGGGCGCGTCATCATGTACGCCGACCGGATCACCGGATCGATGGAACGGGCGATGGCTGAAACCGAACGGCGGCGCAAACGGCAGCACGCCTATAACCTTGAACACGGGATCACGCCCACGACGGTCAAAAAGAACGTCGAGGACATCCTTGCTGGTCTTTACAAAGGCGACACCGACCAATCCCGCGTGACCGCGAAAATCGACAAAGGACTTGGTGGCGGCAACATCAAAACCGTCCTCGAAGGGATGCGCACAGACATGCGCAAAGCCGCCGAGAACCTCGAGTTCGAAGAAGCCGCCCGCCTGCGCGACGAAGTAAAACGGCTGGAAGCCGTGGAACTCACCATCGCCGACGACCCCATGGCCCGCCAATACGCAGTGGATAAAGCGGTCGAAGACAGCAAAGTAAAATCTGGGCGGTCTACGGGAGGGCGAGGCGGCACACGCGGCGGAAGATCGCGGTATGGGGGGAAGAAGTAGGTGAAACACGCCGAAACAGATGAATTTCACGATGTTGAAGATTGCTTGCGCCTTATCCGGCACACTCTCTACCATTTTGATGAACTTGGTGAATCAGCAACAATCAAATCATTGATGGTAAATCTTCACAACGCGCTTTCGTCCGCCTGTATCGCTGTCCTTACACGCACTGACGGCGGTGGGGCACTACACAAGGACAGTGAGAAGTCTCTTTGTAATATGAAATACGGTGATCCTAACACACGGCATGAGAAAAGACCCGTTGATCCCAAAGACTATAAAGTTGCAAGCCTTCAGGACTTAGTGAAGAAATTACCCTTAGAAATTCCGGTCAGCATTCCTAAAATAACAGACTCAAAGACGCCAAGCCGAGACAAGGCACTTTGCAGGCTCGTTGAATATCGAAACCAGTTCATTCATTTTGGTTCGGCAAGTTGGCACATCGAACGGTCATACATACAAGAAATGACCATCGAGTGTCTTGACCTCATCTTGGAGCTAATTAAGTTGGGACCCACCGCAAGGGTTAACCGATTCCAAGACAAACCGACGGAGCAGATTTGTATTGAATGCATCGCGATGGCTCAAAGGCCTTATGGCGTTTGGAATTAGATACAGCCCGGCATCGCCGGGCCGCGACCGACCTCCCCCGGAGGGCGCGTTTGCAACGTCGGCCACCCAACACACGGCCCGCTTTTTGCACGTATTTGCCAGCCACACCCGTCATCTGCGCCCACCAGCTCGGCCGCGGCCCTACCGCTTCGCCCAGACAACATTCCCGCCTTTCCAAGTGCCGCGCATCATGCGGCCTTTGGTTTTCACAAGCGGGAACTTCACAGACCAGTCGCGGAAGCGGTCGTTGCTGACGACCTTCAGCCCGTGCGTCTGTGCCAGATCAAGGATCACCTCGTCGGCCACCACGCCCTTATGCACCACATAGACATGCGCAGCTGGCAGCCCGATCAGCTTGGCCATCGCGTCCCCGTGCATATAACGGCCCATAAGGCGGTGCCCGACACTCGCGTCAAATACGACCACAGGGGTCAGGTCCAAATCAGTGATCTTATGTATCACACCCGTCAAAACTTGCAGTGACGGATCGCCGCCCCAATGCATCACGTTCGAGCCATCCACGATAATTGCGTTCTCGGGAACTGGCGGCGCAACAACAGCACGCCACCCCCAGAACACACGCAACAGATAAACCGCAAGCAGTGCCACAGCACCAACGCCCAACAGGGCCAGATCACTTAACTGATTCATAGGAAGTTTGGTAATCGGACGGCTATCTCCCCGCAACGCAAAAGGGGCCAACGCGACGTTGACCGCTGCTCATTTTCTAGTCAGCGGCGCACTATGCGCGCTTCACAAGCCGGAGGAGGAATAGCACAATGACCGCACCCAATGTCGCATGGATGATCGCACCCACGAGGCCGCCTCCAAATCCAAGTCCGATCACAGGGAATATCACCCCCGCAACGAATGCACCGACGATCCCGACAACGATATTGCCCATCACGCCAAATCCATACCCTTTTACGATTTGACCAGCTAGCCAGCCCGCGATGCCCCCGATTAGCAGGACCACCAGAATACTCTCTGTACCCATTTTCATACCTCCTCATTGAACCGCGCAATTGCGATTGCCAAAATTGTAGCACAAAAAATTGGCGCGCCGAAAAACAAACGGCGCGCCTTTTTAACTCTTGATAATACGGCAGGAAACGGTCCGCCTGACCCTTTTCAAGATTAGCCTTTGCCCTTCCAAGGCACCAACCAACGTTCGGCCCAGCGCATCAGCATATCGATGGTAAACCCGATGATTCCGATCAGGATGATGCCCATGAGTACAATGTCCGTCGACTGGAACTTGGACGCGACCATAATCATCATGCCTGCGCCCTTTTCAGCGGCAACCAATTCGGCGGCCACAACAGTGCCCCAGCACACACCCATCGCAACACGGGCCCCGGTGAAAATCTCGGGCAACGAGTTGGGGATGATAACGTGACGCATGATCTGCCACTTGCTTGCCCCCAGCGAATAGGCCGCATGCACCTTGGAAATACGCACACCGGACACACCCGAACGGGCGGCAATAGCCATGATCCACAAGGCGGCAAGGAAGAGCAGGATGATCTTACCCACCTCGCCAATACCGGCCCAAATGATCACAAGCGGGATCAAGGCAAGCGGCGGCACCGGACGCATGAATTCCACAATCGGATCAAACCAACCACGGAACCAGTTGGACAAGCCCATCGCATAGCCCAGCGGAATACCAACAATTGCACCCAACAAGAACCCAACGATCACCCGGAACAGCGAGAACCCGAGGTGTTCAGCCAAGGTCGAGTTGCGGAACCCGGATGTGGCAATTTCGCCCAAGCGGGACAACACGGCTTCGGGTGATGGGAGCCAAATCGGCTCCATCTGCCAACCGGTTGATGGCTTGATGTTCAGCGTGCCTTTGGCCGTCATCGACACAACTCCAAAGTCCACATCAACCTGTCCACCAGGCGCAATCGGCTGACCGTCAACAGCGGTAATCTGCGCACCCGCGTCGCGGCCCAACGTATCGTTACGATCTACCCGAAGCAGTTGAGAGCGGTAAACAGGCAAGGCAAGAGCGTCGTTCTTGGCAAAGCCTTCGCCCGCCTCAATGGCAGGGGCATCAACGTCTTCGCCTGTCGGAAACACCGTGATAGCCACAGTGGCATCATCGGACTGACCGTTGGCTTCGACGGTATAGTCAAAGCTGCTGGTCCCCTCAAAGGCGCCCGGCATATGCATAAAGCCCGGAAGGAATTTAGACCCTGTAAACGTGCCCCAAAGCACAAAGATCAGCACAATCGACACAACAGATGCGACTGTGTCAGAGCTAACAGAGCTTTCGTCGCCAAAGGTCACTGTTTTTAGCGAACTATAGTCAGATTTTGGCGTCAGCATCCGTTTGATGAACGACCAGACGAACCCGCAGAGCAGGATCAACAGGACATACCCAATGATATAAGGGGCAGCGCCCACAAGGGTGGTCAGGACGGCGTATAGCTCGGCCCAAAGATCAGCTATCAACGTCATTTGGCGGCCCCTCCCATAATCTCTTCTTCCATATCCCAGATCATCGACAAGATCTCTTCACGGACGGTCGCAAAATCGGGATGCTTTTTGACTTCACGCAGATCTTGACCCACGCCCATTTCGGCAAACGGCAGATTGTATTCCTTGTGAATACGGCCCGGACGTGGGGCCATAACGATCAGACGTTCGCCCAGAAGCAATGCTTCTTCAACAGAGTGCGTGATCAAGATGATCGTCTTACCCGTCTCTTTCCACAGCTTCAAAACCAGACCCTGCATCTTTTCGCGGGTCAGTGCGTCAAGCGCACCAAGCGGTTCATCCATCAAAATGACATCAGGCTCGTTAGCAAGGCAACGGGCCAAGGCAACACGCTGCTGCATACCACCGGACAGTTCGTAAACTGCCTTTTCCTTAAATTCCTGCAGGCCAACCACGTTCAAAAGGTGATCAACGATCTCGCGCTTTGGCTTTTCGGCCATCCCTTTCATCCGCGGGCCAAAGCCCACGTTTTCACGCACGGACATCCACTCAAACAGAGCACCCTGTTGGAAAACCATGCCGCGTTCTGGACCGGGGCCAAACACGCGCGTGCCATTCAGCGTGATCTCACCCGATGTCGGGGCGAGAAAGCCTGCAACAATGTTCAAAAGGGTGGTTTTACCACAGCCTGATGGCCCAAGCACGGACAGTAGCTCGCCCGCCTTTAGGTCAATGGATACGTCTTGAAGCGCCTGAACGGATGCCCCGTTCGGCAAATCAAATCGCATCGATAGTTTGTCTATTTGTAGTCCTGACATGTCCCCGCCCCAATAATTTTCTAAAAGACTATGCACCGACCCGGGAATGGCATCACACGGGTACAAAGTTTTCAAGAAAATTGATGGTGCAGCGCGAGACCAAAGTCCCGCGCTGCTGATCCAAAAGGATCTGCGATTACATGTTGCTGACGTCCATCAGCGGCGCTGTGTTCACGTTGCCTTCATAGCTATCGTTTGCGGACGGGATAGAACCCGCTTCAACGAATACTTCTGCGACGCCCTTCATGAATGTTGCAGCGTTGCCACCCAACCATGCGTTGGACAACTGATCTTCAACAGATGGGAACACGAAGCCCGCCATTGTTTGAGCAGTCGCATCTTCGTCCATGCCGGCGTCTGTCGCGATGACTGGCAGCATTTCGGCTGTCATAGACCCATCGTTCCAAGCGGCGTTTGCTTTGGCTGTGACTGCCAGGAACTTAGCAACCAGCTCTGCGTTTTCAGCAACAAAACCAGCAGGTGCTGTCGTCGCGTCAAATACCAGAATGCCCAGTGCTTCTTTTTCTGCACCCGTCAGCAACACGTTGCCGTGCTCTTTCATGCGGCGCAATGCACCACCCCAACCGCAAGCCATGTCCACTTGGGACTGAGCCAGCGCAGCAGCACCATCAGCAGGTGCCATGTCAACAACTTCCAGAGAAGCGATGTCTACGCCAAAGTGGTCCATCTGCTTGAGGAAACCGTAATGCGCAGCTGTGCCGAGCGGAACAGCAACTTTCTTGCCAGCCAATTCGGATGCGGAAGATGCGTCGATTTCCAGACCGGAAGATACAACACAGTTGTCGTTTTCAGCGTAAGAAACAGCAACGTCGATGACCTGAATGTCTTGGCCAGCAGAGGCAGCAACCACGAACGGCGGGATGCCTTGTGATACAGACAGTTGGACGTCGCCGGATGCCATAGCAGCAGACATTGCTGTGCCTGTGTCAAACGAAACCCAGTTGATCGCGACACCCATTGCTTCTTCATACTCGCCCATAACTTTGGCGTGCTGGAATGGCATTGGCCACTCGAGGAAGTAGGCGACTGTAATTTCGTGCGCGTCGGCCATAGCCTGTGTCGCGCCTGTCATCATTGCTACACCAGCGGCAGCACCCATTAGGGCTGATTTGATTTTCATTTTGATCGTCTCCGTGTTGGTCGCACCCATAAGCGGCGGGAGCTGTTTCGCGGGCAAAGTTGTCCCTGCCTCGACATACATGAAGTGAATATGATTCTTCCCGAGAACGGTAGCCCTCATCACTTCACAATCGTACAGAAGGTCGCAGTTACGCAAAGCGCCCCCCTTGATCATGCCAAAATGCCAAAAAACTCGGCAAACTGGCAATTCGACGTTTAGACAATGAAATTGAGGCGCATCCGTCAACGCTTTTGATCAGGTCGTTCCTGTGGGTTGCATACCATTCCTGACAGGAAAGATGCGGCTATTTCCCTTAGCTTTAGGGGAGTTAGTATCGAAAAACCTGATAAATAGACCCCATGCACCACCGTTTTGGCTATATGCAACTATCACAACTGGCGCTATCGGTCACACCCGATGCTCTACCAAGGTGGGTACAGAACAATATCGCGCGTCTGACAAGATTCGGACGGCACCCCTTTCATCACATTTGCGGAGACGTCTTATGGATATTCAATCACTCACCAACGACCCCGAAGGCATCATCGAGGCCGACCGCGCCCACGTATGGCATCACCTTAGCCAGCATAAACCCTACGCAAACGGCGTTGATCCACGGGTCATCGTTGAAGGCAAAGGCCTGCGCGTTTGGGATATCAAAGGTAAAGAGCATGTCGATGCGGTGTCCGGCGGCGTCTGGACCGTCAACGTAGGCTACGGCCGCAAGCGGATCGGCGACGCGATCTCGGACGCTGTGACCAAGATGTGTTTCTTCGGTGGCACCATGGGGACGATCCCCGGCGCGACATTCGCAGAAATGCTGATCGACAAAATGCCAGGTCTCGACCGCGTCTATTACGCGAACTCTGGGTCCGAGGCGAATGAGAAGGCGTTCAAGATGGTCCGCCAGATCAGCCACAAACACCATGGCGGCAAAAAGCATAAAATCCTGTTCCGCGACCGCGACTATCACGGCACAACAATCGCCACTCTATCCGCTGGCGGCCAAGAAGAGCGCAACGCGCAATACGGTCCATTCACACCGGGCTTTGTCGCTGTGCCGCACTGCCTAGAGTATCGCAGCCAAGATGGGTCAACCGGCGCGGCCTATGCTGCTGCGTCAATCAAAGCCATCGAAGACGTGATCCTGCGCGAAGGGGCCGACACCATCGGGTCGCTCTGTCTTGAACCTATCACTGCTGGCGGCGGTATCATTGTCGCACCAGATGGATATTGGGAAGGCGTGCAAGAGCTTTGCAAAAAATACGAAATCCTGCTGCACATCGATGAAGTCGTCTGCGGCGTGGGCCGGACAGGCACATGGTTCGGCTACCAGCAGTTTGGCGTGCAACCTGACATCGTGACAATGGCCAAAGGCGTGGCCTCCGGCTATGCGGCGATCTCTTGTTGCGTGACCACCAATGCGGTGTTCGAGCAGTTTCAAGACGACACCGATAAACTGTCATTCTTCCGCGATATTTCCACCTTTGGCGGCTGCACAGCGGGTCCGGCGGCGGCGATTGAGAACATGAAGATCATCGAAGAAGAAGACCTGCGTGGCAACTCCGTACGGACTGGTGAGCATCTGAAAAACAACCTGAACGCGCTGATGGAAAAGCACAAATGGATCGGCGACGTGCGCGGCATGGGCCTTTTTGCAGGGGCCGAATTGGTTTCTGATCGCGATAGCAAAGATCCCGTTGACGAAAAACTCGTCGCAGCAATTGTGGGCGACTGCATGGCACAAGGTGTTATCATCGGGGCAACCAACAAATCCTTGCCGGGCTTCAACAACACATTGCTGTTCGCGCCATCCCTGATCGCAACACCCGACGACATCGACCAGATCACCGATGCAGTCGACCAAGCGATCACACGCGTATTGGGTTAATCACGACAGAAACGTCAAAGGCGGCCATGTTTGCACTCGGCCGCCTTTTCCATATCTTCAAAAATTGGCAAACTTTCTCTGATATCAACGTTGCGGCGTATTCGCGATTGTCGGGTTTTACGTTGACCTCCAATGATTTAAAACCAGAGCCGCTATCGGGATCAAGCGTCTCGGTCAGAGCCCGCGTATATCCGTTTGCAGTTGACGTAACGATGCCTGCGATTGTGCTTGGTGTGCGCCCTTACACCGAAGAGAGCCGCCCCCTCGTTTTCCGTGCGCAGTCGCAAATTTGGTTTCATCCACCCGTGCGCGACCCAAAGACGAGAGGATTCATGCCCACAAAAGGCCGTGAGGACACATCTGGCATTTGATCGGAAAGTGACAAGATCGATCTGAAGTGATTGCCCTAAAACGCAGAGTGAACCAGTCGAAAAACATGGCATACGTCAATCATACGGCTTGTTTTCCAGCGCTGTTAAGTCCAATCTGACTGTGCAGTAGGGCCAGTTCATGTCAATTTCCATCGAAACATTCTTTCTTGATCCTGCCATCGAAGGCACGTTGCAAGCGCGCATCCAGCAGATGGTTGCCCAAGGCATTTTAGCGGGCCGTTTCCGGGCTGGGGAACGATTGCCGTCAAGCCGGAAAATGGCGGCACATCTGGGCGTGAGCCGGATTACCGTCACCCTTTCGTATACCGAATTGGTCGCTGACGATTACCTGACATCACGCGGGCGCTCGGGTTATTTTGTATCCGAAAACGCACCGGAACCGCCCGCTTTCACGGCCCAACAGTCGGGCACAGACACCGTCGATTGGAACCGCGCTATCGGACAGCGGTTCGCACCGTCACTTGGCATGGAAAAACCCACCGATTGGGCCAAATACAAATACCAATTCATTTACGGCCAAGCGGACCCAACCTTGTTTGACACAGCCAACTGGCGGCTTTGTGCATTGCAAGCCCTTGGCATGCGGGATTTCTCTGCGCTCACTGCGGACTACTTTGACGGAGACGACCCCAAGCTGGTCGAATTCATCGCCCGCCAGACCCTTCCCCGGCGCGGCATCCTGGCCAACCCATCCGAGATATTGGTCACAATGGGCGCCCAAAATGCGCTGTGGTTGTCGGCCCAAGTCTTATTGAACTCACGCCGCCGCGCGGCCATCGAAGACCCCTGCTATCCAGCTTTGCGCAATATCCTGACCCAATCGCGCTGTCAGCTTTCTGAGGTGCAGGTTGACGCCGACGGCCTGCCGCCGGACGCGCTGCCCGACGACACTGATGTCGTCTTCACGACGCCCAGCCACCAATGCCCGACAGCGGCCACCATGCCGCTCGCACGACGCAAAGCCCTATTGGACAAGGCCGAAGCAGATGATTTTCTGATCGTCGAAGATGACTACGAATTTGAGATGTCATTTCTCAAAGCCCCCTCGCCCTCGCTTAAATCGCTTGATCAGAACGGGCGGGTTATCTACGTCGGCTCATTCTCAAAATCGCTCTTCCCCGGCTTGCGTTTGGGCTACCTTGTTGGCCCCGCGCCGTTCATCCGCGAAGCCCGCGCCCTGCGTGCCTCGGTATTGCGCCACCCGCCGGGGCACATCCAACGCACCGTCAGCTACTACTTATCCTTGGGGCATTACGATGCACTCGTGCGCCGAATGAGCCGCGCATATCACGAACGGCGCAATGTCATAGACGCCGCACTGAGCGCCGAGGGCCTGGCAGTCGCGGGTCAAGGCAGCTATGGCGGCTCGTCGGTGTGGCTGCGCGGCCCCGATGGATTGGACACAACTGCGCTGGCTGAACGTTTGCGCGACAAGGGCGTTTTAATCGAACCGGGCGCACCATTTTTTGCTGGCCCAACCCCGCCAACCGAGTATTTTAGGCTCGCATACTCATCAATCCCGTCCAGCCGGATCCCCGAAGGCGTGTCGATTATCGCGAAAGAAATCAAAGCATCCAAGTAGTTGCGGTTATTGAGACCGATATTCTCAATAAAAATTGCATTGGCCTTAGGCTCATACTACAACTGGCCCTAACGCGACTCTGTCGTCAGACATAAGGTCGCTGCAAGCGAGACGTGGCATTTCTGTTGCGTCTATGACGTTATTTTAGCGCAAAAAGGGACTGCCCCCATGAAAATGACCACCGAAGAAGCCTTCGTCAAAACGTTACAAGCACACGGCATTCGCCATGCTTTCGGGATTATTGGCTCTGCCATGATGCCAATTTCCGACATCTTCCCAAAAGCAGGTATCACTTTCTGGGACTGCGCCCATGAGATGACAGCCGGCATGATGGCTGACGGCTACACACGTGCGACTGGCGAAATGTCCATGATGATCGCGCAAAACGGTCCGGGCATCACCAACTTCGTCACATCCGTGAAAACAGCTTATTGGAACCACACACCTTGTTTGCTGGTCACGCCTCAGGCGGCCAACAAGACAATCGGTCAGGGTGGTTTCCAAGAGATGGAACAGATGAACCTGTTCAAAGATTGCGTTGCTTACCAAGAAGAAGTCCGCGACCCGACCCGCATCTGCGAAGTTCTGGCCCGCGTGATTGCAAAAGCAAAGCGCCTGTCAGGTCCTGCACAGATCAACATCCCACGCGATTTCTGGACACAGATCGTCGACATCGAAATCCCGGAGCCTGTTGAATTTGAAACAAGCCCCGGCGGTGGAGATTCCATCGCAAAGGCCGCTGAAATGCTGTCCACTGCGAAATTCCCTGTCATCTTGAACGGCGCTGGCGTTGTTCTGGCTGCTGGCGGTATTGAGGCATCCCGCGTTCTGGCTGAAAAGCTCGACTCGCCAGTATGTGTTGGCTACCAGCACAATGACGCGTTCCCGGGCAACCACCCGCTGTTCGCTGGCCCGCTTGGCTATAACGGGTCCAAGGCTGGCATGGAGCTGATTTCAAAGGCAGACGTTGTTCTGGCTCTTGGAACACGCCTCAACCCATTCTCCACTCTGCCCGGCTACGGCATTGATTACTGGCCAACAGACGCCAAGATCATCCAAGTCGACATCAACCCGGACCGCATCGGCCTGACCAAAAAGGTCACCGTGGGTATCGTTGGTGACGCAGCTAAGGTTGCCACAGCGATTGCTGCGCAATTGGCTGATGGCGCGGGCGACAAGGGTCGCGCGGACCGCAAGGCGATGATCGCGCAGACCAAATCTGCTTGGGCACAAGAACTGACATCGCTCGACCATGAGCAGGATGATCCGGGCACAACTTGGAACGAGCGCGCACGCGCTGACCGTCCTGATTGGATGTCGCCGCGTCAGGCATGGCGTGCGATCCAATCCGCAATGCCGGAAGACGCGATCATCTCGTCCGACATCGGCAACAACTGTGCGATTGGGAACGCGTACCCATCGTTCCCAACGGGTCGTAAGTATCTGGCACCGGGCTTGTTTGGTCCATGTGGCTACGGTCTTCCTGCAATCATCGGTGCGAAAATTGGCCAACGTGACGTGCCTGTCATCGGCTTTGCTGGCGACGGCGCATTTGGCATCTCGGTCAACGAGCTGACAGCGATTGGTCGCGACGAATGGCCTGCCATCACGCAGATCGTTTTCCGTAACTACCAGTGGGGGGCTGAAAAGCGGAACTCTACACTGTGGTTCGACGATAACTTCGTCGGCACAGAGCTGGACACGAAAGTGTCTTATGCTGGTATCGCACAAGCGTGTGGCCTTCAGGGTGTTGCCGTCAAAACGATGGACGAACTGACTGCGGCGTTGAACAAAGCGATCGTTGACCAGATGCAACACAACAAAACGACGTTGATCGAAGTCATCTTGAACCAAGAGCTGGGTGAACCATTCCGCCGCGACGCGATGAAGAAGCCAGTACAGGTTGCTGGTATCGATGCATCTGACATGGCCGCTGAATAAGCCTTGTTATTCGACCTAAGCCTCGCGCAACTGGCGGCCCTGACCATCGCATTGGTTGGGGCCGCTTACGTGCGGGGCTATTCGGGTTTTGGGTTCTCGGCGATATTCATCGCGAGTGCGTCCCTGATCACAAACCCGCTTCCTCTGATCCCGGTGGTATTTACGTGCGAGATCATCATGACAGCCTTTCAAGCGCGTGGCATTCGGGGCCACATCGATTGGCGTCGCGTGATGGCATTGCTGGCTGGTGCCGCGATCGTACTTCCTTTTTCTGTGACCGCGATGCTCGCCTTTGGGTCAGAAACCGCGCGCGTTGCCGTGTCGGCGATTGTGCTGGTGATGTCGCTGATCTTGCTGTCCGGTTGGACGTTGACCCGTGTCATCGGATCACCCGGTCACATGGGCGTCGGGGCCGTGTCTGGCCTGTGCAATGCCGCAGGTATTGGCGGCCTGCCAGTCGCTGCGTTTATGACCGCACAGCCAATGGCTGCCGTCACCTTTCGCGCCACCATGATTGTTTATCTAACAGGGCTCGACCTGATCACGATGCCGTTCTTATGGCACGGTGGTCTTGTCACGTTGGACACGCCGATTGCCATCGCCTTTGCTTTTCCGTTGCTTGCACTGGGCGTCTGGCTCGGTGGTCGCCAGTTTCTGGTTGCAAGCCCGTCGACGTTCCGCCGCTTTGCGGTCATCTTGCTGCTGATCCTGTCGTTACTGGGTCTTCTGCGCGCCATTTTATGAGGTCACTATGACATCCCCTTTCCTGTCCACGCTGGACCCCAAAGCCCCACAAGACCTGATCGACATGGCAAAAGGCTTTGCGCCCCCCCGCGTCGCAATCGCCCGCGCTGGTGCCGCCCTCCCGATGGAAGCCGCTAAAGACGCGACCATCGCGGGCATCATGATCCCTGTGTTTGTGGGTGAGGCTGACGCGATCTGCGCGCAAGCCGCCAAGCTGGATTGGGACATCTCTGCCTATGACATCCACGACACCAATGGCGAGCTTGAGGCAGGTCAAACCGCTGCCGCCCTATGTGGCACAGGCGAAGCTGACGTCCTGATGAAGGGCAACCTGCACACCGACGTATTCATGAAGTCCGCCGTGTCCCGCGATGCAGGTTTGCGTACCGGCAAGCGGTTTGTGCATATCTTTCACATCAGCCACCCGCATGGTGGCAAGCCGATCCTGATCTCGGACGCAGCAGTCAACGTCGCGCCGAACCTAGAGACCCGCCAAGACTGCATCACTGAATGTGTGGCCCTGCTCCACCGTCTGGGCAACGCCCGCCCTAAGATCGCGATTTTATCTGCCACGGAAAGCGCAATTCCTTCGGTGCCCTCATCGATGGACGGGGCCGAACTGGCCGCTTGGGCCAAGGACAATGTGCAAAACGCAGACGTGTCCGGCCCTTTGGCATTCGATCTGATAATGTCCCCAGATGCGGCCGTAACCAAGGGCCTGTCCGCAGACCCCGTTGCGGGCCATGCCGACGCAATTATCGTACCTGACATTGTTGCTGGGAACGCGCTGTTTAAGGCCTTCGTCTATCTTAAAGGTGGCTGTGCCGCTGGCATTGTTACAGGTGCCAAGGTGCCGATCCTGCTGACCTCTCGGGCTGACCCTGCGGCCGCGCGTATGGCGTCGGCGGCGCTTGCTGCAATCAGTTGCGGCTTGCCAAAATGATCCTCGTGCTCAATGCAGGATCGTCGTCTTTAAAGGTCGAGGTGTTCACCTCTGACCTGACATCCGTATTGAGCGGGGCGGTGACGTCCATTGGCACCGATGGCGCGATTAAGCTGGGCGACGAGACTGTTCGCACCAAGACTGCCAATCATGCAGACGCGCTAGCGCAGATGCTCGATGCTTTGGCGCATGCCGGGATTACACTGGATAAACTGACCGCTGCCGCCCACCGCGTGGTGCATGGTGGCACGATCCTGACGCAGCCTGCGCGCGTGACCCCGCAAGTGATTGCCGCAATCGAAAGCGCGATTCCACTGGCCCCGCTGCACAACCCAAACAATCTGGCGGCGATGCTGGCCTTGCAAGCCGTAGCCCCCGGCCTGCCCCAATACGCCAGTTTCGGAACGGCGTTTCACGCGACCAATCCGGCTGTTGCCACGCGCTATGCCATTCCGCAGACCGAACATGATGCGGGCATCCGGCGGTACGGGTTTCACGGGTTATCTTATGCGGGAATGGTGGCCAGCTTTGGCACCGCCTTGCCCGCGCGGCTGTTGGCTTTGCATTTGGGCAACGGCGCATCGCTTTGTGCGATCAAGGATGGACGGTCCATCGCTACGTCGATGGGCTATTCGCCCCTGTCTGGCCTGACGATGGGCACACGGTCAGGCGATATTGACGGGGCCGCCGTCCTGCGCATTTCGGCCGCTTTGGGCGAGGATGAAACAGACCGGATGCTCAACAAAAACTCTGGTCTCAAGGCGTTGGGCGGCGACAACGACATGCGCAGCCTGCTCAATCGACACGACGCCGAGGCCGCGTTTGCGGTCGATCACTTCTGCTATTGGGCCGCACGTCACGCAGGCAGCGCAATTGTGGCTATGGGCGGCGTGGATGCAGTGGCCTTTACGGGTGGTATTGGCGAAAACGCAGCGCCGGTCCGCGATAAAATCATGGCCTTCCTAGCCTGCTTTGGCGACGTCCCCGTACATATCATTGCCGCTGACGAAGAAAAGCAAATCGCACGCGATGCCCTGACATTGATGGGGCCCGCATGACCGACCTGTTGATCTGGACAGACCTGACCGTCACACAATTTTGGTTGCTACTGGCAATCACGATCACAGCGGGCATCGTGCGCGGATTTTCTGGCTTTGCCCTATCGGCCATCGTCATGGCATCGGCGGCCACGTTCATTCCGCCTGTCCAGTTGATCCCCGTCTGTTTCTGGCTAGAGCTTTGCGCCAGCGTGCTAATGGCGCGCGGCGGTTGGCAAGAGGCCGATCGCGGGGTGGTTTTGGGCCTTGTGATCGGGTCAGCTGTCGGCACGCCGATCGGGCTGGCATTGACCATCAGCATGCCTGTCGCGACATCCAAATTGGTCGTTCTTGTCTTGGTGATTGTCCTTGCGGTCGTCCAGCTCGCCAAAGTTCGCTTTGCGTTTCTGGCAACAAAAGCAGGCCTGTATACGTCAGGGCTTGCTGCCGGGATCGTCACGGGACTTGCGTCCGTCGGCGGTATGGTCGTTGCACTTTATGTTTTGTCCCAAGATGCGCCTGCACGCAAAATGCGGGCCGCTTTGGTGCTGTTTCTTTTCGTGTCCTCAGCCACTTCGATGGGCTACCTGCTGTATTTCGAGGTAATGACGATGACCGCCGTGCAGCGTGCATCTGTTTTTGCGCTGCCAACATTCATCGGGGTGATCATCGGCCAACGCATGTTCATCCCCCGATTTGAACCATTCTACAGGCCATTTTGCCTGACCCTCTTGACCGGACTTGCTGTGGCAGGTCTGATCCGAACGTCGCTTACTTGAAAGGAACGCCTATGTCCCTCGACCAACCTAATCTTGATCTATCCCCGAAGGTGTCCGATGAGGTTCGCAAGACGACCTGCTATATGTGCGCCTGCCGCTGCGGCATTGATGTGCACATGAAGGACGGCAAAGTTGCCTATATCGAGGGAAACAAAGACCACCCTGTGAACAAAGGTGTGCTTTGCGCCAAAGGGTCCGCTGGGATCATGCAGCATAACGCGCCGTCCCGTTTGCGTGCCCCGCTAAAGCGTGTTGGCCCCCGCGGGTCTGGCGAGTTTGAAGAGATCTCATGGGAAGAGGCCCTGACAATCGCGACAAAAACCCTTGCACCGATCCGTGAAAAGGCTCCTGAAAAGCTGGCGTTCTTTACAGGCCGCGATCAGTCGCAGTCGTTCACGTCGTTCTGGGCCCAAGGGTTCGGCACACCAAACTATGCTGCCCACGGCGGTTTTTGTTCCGTAAACATGGCCGCTGCTGGCATCTACACGATGGGTGGCGCGTTCTGGGAATTTGGCCAGCCTGATTGGGATCACACCAAACTGTTCATGCTGTTCGGCGTCGCTGAAGACCACGACAGCAACCCGATCAAAATGGGTATCGGCAAGATCAAGGAACGCGGCGCGCGCATGATTGGCGTCAACCCGATCCGCACCGGGTATAACGCTGTGGCCGACGATTGGGTCGGTATCACGCCGGGCACTGACGGTTTGTTCATCCTCGCGATGGTGCATTGCCTGATGAAAGCCGGTAAAATCGATCTGGAATATCTGGGCCGCTTTACCAACGCGTCCGTGCTGGTCAACGAAGACCCCAAATCCGAACAGTTCGGTCTGTTCCTGCGTGATGCAGACGGCCAACCGCAGGTTATCGACCGCAACACAGGCGAGTTGGCGGCATGGAATGGCAAGGGCGTGGAACCTGATTTGGGTGCTACCTACCGCCACAAGGGCGTCACGCACCGCCCCGTGTTCCACCAGATGGCCGACCGCTATATGGCGGACAGCTATTCCCCCGAAGCCGTCGAAGATCGGTGCGGCATCTCGGCCAAGCGTATCCGCGCCATTGCCGCTGATCTGGCCCGTGTGGCATTCGACGAAGCAATCGAGCTGGACCGTCCATGGACAGACTTCCGCGGTAAGAAGCACGACAAAATGGTTGGGCGCCCTGTTTCCTTCCACGCGATGCGCGGGATTTCGGCGCACTCCAACGGGTTCCAGACATGCCGTGCGTTGCACGTGCTGCAAATCTTGCTCGGCTCCGTCGAAACGCCCGGTGGCATGCGGTTCAAACCGCCCTACCCAAAGCCCGCGACGGCCCACCCGAAACCACACGGCAAGGTCACACCTGGTGCCGCGCTTGACGGTCCACACCTTGGATATGTTCAAGGCCCCGAGGATTTGTTGCTGTCCGAGGACGGCACCCCAACCCGTATCGACAAAGCCTATACGTGGGAAAACCCAATGTCGGCCCACGGGCTGATGCATATGGTCATCTCGAACGCCCACGCGGGCGATCCGTATAAGATCGACACCTTGTTCATGTATATGGCGAACATGTCGTGGAACAGTTCGATGAATACCGGCGGCGTCATGAACATGCTGACCGACACAAACGAAGACGGGTCCTATGTGATCCCGAATATCATTTATTCCGATGCCTATTCATCCGAGATGGTGGCCTACGCCGATCTCGTTCTTCCCGATACGACCTATCTGGAACGGCACGACTGTATCTCACTTCTCGACCGTCCGATTTCTGAAGCCGATGGTGTGGCCGACGCGATCCGCTGGCCGGTTGTTGAACCCGACCGCGATGTGCGCGGTTTTCAGTCGGTGCTATGTGAGCTTGGCGCGCGTCTGAACCTGCCCGGTTTCGTGAACGAAGACGGCAGCCAGAAATACAAAGATTATGCCGACTATATCACCAACCACATCCGCCGTCCGGGCATCGGCCCACTTGCTGGTTTCCGCACGGGTGAAGACAGCCTGCAAAGCGGACGCGGTGGATCGAACGAAAGCCAGATCGACAACTACATCGCCAATGGCGGGTTCTGGGTCGAACACGTTCCTGAAAACGCAGCCTACTACAAACCGTTCTCGATGGATTATCAGAACTGGGCGGTGAAGATGGGCTTCTTTGACGCGGTTCAACCCTACATTTTCCAGCTTTATGTCGAACCGATGCGAAAGTTCCAGCTCGCAGCAATGGGCATCGGTACACGGCAACCGCCAGAGCATCTGCGCAAACAGGTTCTTGAAACGATGGACCCGCTCCCGATCTGGTATCCACCGTTCGAGGACGCGCATGTTGATCCTGTTGAATACCCGATCCACGCGCTGACGCAGCGGCCAATGGCGATGTACCATTCATGGGGGTCGCAAAACGCATGGCTGCGCCAAATCCACGGGCGTAACCCGCTTTATGTCCCAACAGGCATTTGGGAAGCCAACGGGTTTGAAGACGGCGATTGGGCGCGGGTCACGTCGACCCATGGGTCGATCACCGTCCCTGTCGCGCACCAAGCATCGTTGAACAAAGACACCGTCTGGACGTGGAACGCGATCGGCAAACGCAAAGGCGCTTGGGCGTTGGATGAAGACGCATCCGAGACCACCAAAGGCTTCTTGCTGAACCACTTGATCCACGAACTGCTGCCGCCAAAGGGCGATGGCATGCGCTGGGCCAACTCTGACCCGATCACAGGGCAAGCCGCGTGGTTCGACCTGCGCGTCAAGATCGAGAAATCGGCGGCACCTGCGGAGTCGCAGCCCGTGTTGCCAGCGATCAAATCACCAGTTGGCAAAGGGCCGAAAGACATCGCATGGAAGGTGGGCGAATGACCAACCTTCAAGTGCTCTTGCTGATCAGCGCATTCATCGCGCTGACGTTTGGATCGTTCCTGTGGTTCATCATCACATGGAACGCCGACGCCGAGCAATCAATCGGTAGCCTACAAACGCCGCCCGCCCTCGCTTTTTCCCAAATACTCCCGCCGGAGGCTCCCCACGCTTATACAAGGGTTACGCTATGACAACTCTCCCCCCACCATCCGCCAAGAAACTTGGGCTGGTTATCGACCTTGATACATGTGTCGGCTGCCATGCTTGCGTGATCTCTTGCAAAGGCTGGAACACCGAAAACTACGGTGTGCCATTGTCGGATCAGAACGCCTATGCGGGCGCTGCATCGGGTACGTTCCTGAACCGGGTGCATTCATACGAAGTGCAACCGCCGATCCTGAAAGACCAGCCAGCCGCACCTGCGCAACTGATCCACTTTCCCAAGTCCTGCCTGCACTGCGACGATGCACCCTGCGTGACCGTTTGCCCGACAGGGGCCAGCTATAAAAGGGTCGAAGACGGGATAGTTTTGGTCAATGAAAAAGACTGCATCGGCTGTGGTCTATGTGCATGGGCCTGCCCATACGGCGCACGTGAACTGGACGCAAAAGAAGGGGTCATGAAGAAATGCACCCTTTGCGTTGACCGCATCTATAACGAAAACCTGCCCGAAGAAGATCGCCAGCCCGCATGTGTCCGTAGCTGCCCTGCAGGCGCGCGTCACTTTGGTGACTTGGGCGACGAGACATCGGATGTGTCGATCCTTGTGGCCGAACGCGGTGGCTTTGATCTGATGCCAGAGCAAGGCACCAAGCCGACCAACAAATACCTGCCGCCACGCCCCAAAGATGTGGAGCCTGAATACGACATTCTGGCCCCCTATCTGGAACCGATTGCCGAAGACGGCAAAGGCTTCGTCAGCTGGCTTGATAAGGCCCTGTCCGCCCTACCCGGAGGAGCGAAATAATGCATCCCGCACCATCAGTTATCATCTTTACGACGTTTTCAGGCTTTGGCTTTGGCCTGCTGTTCTGGCTTGGCATTGGGATGCCTGCGCCCACCGGTTGGGTGGCACTTGTATTCTTTGCCATCGCCTACATCATGTCCGTTGGCGGCCTTTTGGCGTCCACGTTTCACCTTGGCCACCCGGAACGGGCGTTCAAGGCGTTTAGCCAATGGCGGTCAAGCTGGCTGTCGCGTGAAGGCATTTGTGCCGTCGCGACCTTGTTGATCATGGCAATTTACGGCGCTGGGCTGGTGTTCTTTGGCGCACAGTGGACCGTTTTGGGCTGGCTTGGTGCACTTGGTGCCTTGCTGACCGTGTTCACCACGTCGATGATTTATGCACAGCTAAAGACCGTACCGCGCTGGAAGCACTGGACCACACCTGCGTTGTTCCTGATCCTGTCCATCGCAGGCGGCGCGTTGTTTTCGGGCAATATCAAAACCGCCATCCCGCTACTGATCATTGCAGCTGCGCTGCAGGCCTTTGCTTGGTTCCACGGTGACGGACGTTTTAATGCGTCAGGGACCACGATGGAATCTGCGACTGGCCTTGGCCACATCGGGAAAGTCCGCGCATTCGAGCCGCCACATACCGGCACCAACTATTTGATGCGTGAATTCATCCATGTCGTTGGCCGCAAACACGCCACGCAGCTGCGTATCGTTGCACTTGTGTTGGGCTTCGTCTTGCCGGTCATCTTGCTGCTTCTGGGTGCAAAACACGTGCTGGGCCTGTTGGCTGTTGTCAGCCACATCGCTGGCATTCTGGCGCTGCGCTGGTTGTTCTTTGCGCAGGCTGAACATGTGGTTGGTCTGTATTACGGCAAACGCTAAACGAAAAAAGGGGCCGATCAGCGATGATCGGCCCCTTTTTAATGTGGATGCGAATTGGCCCTAGCCGCGAATGCGGGCCTCGGTTTCGCCGTCGAACAGATAGATGCGGGATTTGTCGATTGTGACGCCGACCCGGTCCCCCTCGGATGACCGATCATCGCCGCGTTCTTCGATCACGATCCGCTCGCCAGTTTCCCCGCCCAGATAAACGAATGACACACCGCCAAGGCTTTCGGTCATTTCAACGGTGTGCGTGTCGCCTGCGGGATCAACCATCAGATGCTCGGCGCGCATACCGACAGTCACTTTCTTGCCCGAATAGGCAGGTGCGATCACGCCGTCAAAGCTGGTCTTCATGCCCGGCACAGACACAGCCCCATCGTTGGCCACACCTTCAAGGAAGTTCATCGCAGGAGAGCCGATAAAGCCCGCGACGAATTTGTTATCGGGATCACGGTACAGCTCCATCGGAGCGCCAACCTGTTCGATCACGCCCATGCGCAGCACAACGATCTTATCGGCCAGTGTCATTGCCTCGACCTGATCGTGGGTCACGTAGATCATCGTGGCGCCGATTTCTTTGTGCAGGCGCGCAATCTCGACCCGCATCTCGACGCGCAGTTCGGCATCAAGGTTGGACAAGGGTTCGTCAAACAAGAACACCTCTGGGCCACGGACAATCGCACGGCCAATCGACACGCGCTGACGTTGGCCACCTGACAAGGCGGCTGGTTTACGGTCCAGATACGGGTCCAGCTTCAGAATGCGCGTGGCTTCGGCGACCTTTTCAGTGATCACCGCCTTGGGGTGACCGTTCATCTTAAGGCCAAAACCCATGTTATCGCGCACCGTCATATGCGGATAAAGCGCATAGGTTTGGAACACCATCGCGACGCCGCGCTGGCTTGGGTCCATCGTGGTCACATCGCTGTCGCCGATATACATCTGGCCACCAGTTGTTTCCTCAAGCCCAGCAACCATACGCAGCAACGTCGACTTACCGCAGCCTGACGGGCCAACAAACACACAAAACTCACCATGTTCGATGGACAGATCGATCCCGTGGATAACCTGAACGTCACCGTATTTCTTAATGACTTCTTTAAGCTCTACGCCTGCCATTGTGTTGGCTCCTCGTGTTGGGTCAAACAGTTGTGGGTGATTGCCATGATCGGGCCTCAGACCCAATTTTGGCAGCAGTATCGAGTAATATGGTCCGAAAAGCATCAAGCCCTTCGATGGAATGGCGTTGGGTGGTCGTCGCAATAGACAACGCTCCGATGACGCGATTTTCTTGGGTAAGGATCGGGGCGGCAATGCTAATGATACCCGCCTCGTGCTCTTCACGGTCAAAGGCGACGCCATCGGCACGGATCGCCGCGAGCTCACGTTCGAGCGCCTGCGCATTGGAATGGGTCGCGTCGGTGTATGCAAGGAATGCCTGTTGCTGGATCGCGCGCGCGCGGCGCTCTTCACCCATATAGGCCAAAATAACTTTGCCAACACCGGTGCAATAGGCTGGGGCCACATGGCCCGCTTGCGCCAGCGTGTCGTAGCCGGCCTTTGCTTTACGTTTGTCGATAAACAAAACTTGACCGTTGTCGATTTGCGCAAGGTGAACGGCTTCGCCTACCTCTGCCGCCAATTCATCAAGGAACGGACGCGCGATTGGTGCGAGCGATGACTGCTCCCATGCCGAATGCGCAAGGCGTAACAGACGCAGACCTGGCGCATAGGTTTGCCGGTCAGGGTCATACGACAGCATATTTTGATTGGTCAGGCTTTGGATGAACCGGTACAGTGTGGGCTTGGGCAGATCGGATTGCGCCAGCACCTCTGAGAACCGCACCGGGCGGCCAAATGACGCCACATGATCAAGCACGCCAAGCGCCTTGCCCACTGTCCCATCGCCAGTCTCGTATCCCATCATGTCCTCCCTATCAGGTGCCCCCATTTACGGGGTTGATCGCATCTTGATCCGCACCAAACTATTGACAAGGCTAGCTGAGTCGCGGTTTAGTATCAATATCCAAAACCAAGTTTCAAATAATGAGACTGGCTATCTACTGGGAGCACTAGGGAGGAAACCATGCATTCCATTATTAAAACGTCGTTCGCGGCGATTGTAGCTGCTGGCATTACAGCAACGGCAGCCCATGCAGACGCACACGCGCTGTCTGGCGATCTTGTCATATTCTCGGACATGTCCAACCCTGCGCCACGCGCAGTGATGGAGGGCATGGTAGAACGCTTCGGCAAGATGCACCCTGACCTGAACATCGAACTCACAGTCATCGACCGTGAAGCGTACAAAACACAAATCCGTAACTTCCTTACTGCTGACGCACCTGACGTCGCAAACTGGTATGCGGCGAACCGTATGTTGCCATATGTTAACGCGGGTCTGTTTGAGGACGTGTCTGACATCTGGGAAGGCGAAATGTCCACCGAACTCGCGTCCACCAAAGGTGCGATGACGATCGATGGTAAGCAGTACGGCGTGCCTTATACATACTACCAGTGGGGTGTTTACTATCGTAAAGATCTGATGGAACAGTATGGCCTGTCCGAGCCCACAACTTGGGCCGAAGAAAAAGCCAACTGCCAGACATATCTGGACAATGGCATCAAATGCTACACCATCGGGACAAAGTTCCTTTGGACGGCTGGCGGCTGGTTCGATTATCTGAACATGCGTACAAATGGCTATGACTACCATGCAGCGCTGACAAACGGCGAAGCTGCTTGGGATAGCGCAGAAACCCGCGCAACATTCGCCAACTGGCGCGAGCTGATCGACATGGGTGCTTTCATCGACAACCACCAGACATACAGCTGGCAGGAAGCCATGCCATTCATGGTCAACGGCGAAGCAGCGTCTTACTTGATGGGTAATTTCGCGGTTGCGGCCTTCCGTGAAGGCGGTCTGGACGATAGCAAGCTGGACTTCTACCAGTTCCCGGAAATCACAGCCGGTATCGCCAAGGGCGAAGATGCGCCAACTGACACGTTCCACATCCCATCGGGTGCCACGAACAAGGCGAACGCAAAAGCGTTCCTCGAGTTTGTTGTCTCTGCGGATAACCAGACATTGATCAACAACGGTGAAAACCTTGGTCAGCTGCCTGTGAACGCACTGTCTGCTGTTGATGACGACAAGTTCCTGAACGAAGGCTTCGACATGCTTTCCAACAAGGCGCCCGGTGGCATTGCGCAATTCTTTGACCGTGACGCTCCTGCTGAAATGGCCGCTGTTGCCATGGAAGGGTTCCAAGAGTTCATGCTGTTCCCGGACAACTTGGATGATATCCTTGCCCGTCTAGATGCAGCTGCTGTGGACATCTACGCAGAGTAAGCGAAATACTTGGGTGGGCCGCAATGCCCACCCTCCCTCGCCCCAAGGCTCATCTGAAAGCGCGCTTTTCGCATTTTCACATGCGCCCCACGACCACAAGGGAATGACCATGACCAACACCGCATCCGAATTCGACGCCCCCAAGCGGGGATGGTATAAGCGCAATGAAATCGCCGTGACGCCGTTCTTGTTCCTGCTGCCCGGCGTGTTCTTTTTTGCGGTTTACGTCATTTATCCTGTCTTTCAGTCATTCAACATCTCGCTTTATAAATGGGATGGTCTGGGCGAAGCAGACTTCATCGGTCTGAAAAACTATCAAAAACTGTTCGAAGACCGCGCGTTTGAAACATCCCTGTGGAACAATCTCAAATGGCTGGTGCTATATCTGCTGGCGATCCCTGTGGGGCTGTTCATCTCGCTATTCCTGAACCAAAAAGTAGTGGGCATCAGGCTGTATAAGTCGCTGTTCTTCTTCCCGTTTGTGATCTCGCAAATCGTTGTCGGCCTTGTGTTTTCATGGTTCTACGATCCCACATTCGGGATATTCACCAAGCTGATCGGCCTTGTGGGTCTTGAAATCAAAGGCGGCGTATTAGGCAACCCAACGGCTGTGACCTACGGCATCATCGCCGCTGGCCTGTGGCCACAAACCGCATATTGCATGATCCTGTACCTGACTGGCCTGAACTCTGTGGATCCAGAACAGGTTGAGGCCGCACGCCTTGACGGTGCCAAGGGCTGGAAAATGCTTTGGTATGTGATCATCCCACAGCTTAAGCCCGCCACGTTCATCGCGTTTGTTGTGACTGTTGTCGGTGCGCTGCGGTCGTTTGATTTGATCTCGATAATGACCCGCGGTGGCCCGTTTGGCCAAAGCCGCGTGTTGTCATATTATATGTTTGAAAAGGCGTTGTCCGAATACGGGTTCCGCATGGGGTACGGGGCGGCCATCGCGGTTGTACTGTTCCTGATCATGCTCGTCTTCATCGCCTACTTCCTCTGGTCGATGTACCAAGAAGAAAAAGGAGCACACTGATGTTTCCGACCCCTATTGAAAAACGCACGCGTGGCTGGCAAATCGGCTATCAGGCGATGTTGCCAGTGGTCTTGATCGCGTGGCTGTTACCGCTGCTGGCCGTGATGTTGTTCTCGATTAAGCCAGAGGCCGATTTTGTGTCCGGCAACTATTGGTCCCTGCCGTCCAACCTCGACGGGTTCAACAACTACTACAAAGTGTTCTTCGAATCCGACATGCCCAAATACATGTGGAATTCGATCCGCATTACAGTCCCAACCGTGATCGGCTGCATGATCTTATCGTCCATGACGGGCTTTGCGTTGGGCGTGTATAGATTCCGCGCGAACCTATGGATTTTCTTTATGTTCGTCGCCGGTAATTTTGTGCCGTTCCAGATTTTGATGATTCCTGTGCGTGACCTGACTTTGGACATTGGTCTGTATAACACCGTGCAAGGTCTCGTCCTGTTCCACATCGCATTTCAAACAGGGTTCTGTACATTGTTCATGCGTAATTTCATTCGTGCGTTGCCATTCGAATTGATCGAAGCTGCGCGTGTCGAAGGTATCGCCGAATGGCGCATCTTTTGGTACGTTGTCCTGCCCCTGATGAAGCCTGCGCTGGCGGCGATGGCGGTGCTTATCTTTACCTTCATCTGGAACGATTATTTCTGGGCTGTTGTGTTGACCCAAGGGTCAGAAGCCCAACCTGTGACAGCTGGTATCACCAGCTTTAACGCGCAATTTCGCGCCGCCTATCATCTGATGAGCGCCGGTTCGATTGTTGCCGCCCTCCCCCCCGTCGCGATGTTCTTTTTGATGCAAAAACACTTTATCGCAGGTCTGACCCTCGGGGCCGTTAAGTAAGAAAACTATGAACAGATCTTATCGCCTAGATGATGGCCGTCAGACGCTTGTGCTGGCGGCGCACACCAACCGTTTGCCCGTTGTGACCTATTGGGGCCCGACCCTGCCCGACACCGATGACCCCGCTGATTTGCATGCGGCGGCGATCATCGATGTGACCGGTGGGATGCTGGACGACAACATCGATCTGTCGGTCTGCCCGGAGGCATCGCGCAGCTTCCCCGGACAGCCGGGGCTGATTGTGCGCGACACGGACGGTACGCCGCTTTTGCCAAAGTTCTGTTTTGCATCCGAGGATCACGAGGCAGGTTTGTCGCTATCTTATGATGACGCCGAAAATGGTCTGACCCTGACGGTCACGTTTGCGGTTGATACTGAAACGCACATCATCACCTGCCAAACCATTTTGGATGCCACCCGCCCCGTGCACTTGCACTGGCTGGCCGCCCCCGTTCTCCCTGCCCCGCAACTGTCCGACGATATGATTGACGTTTCAGGCCGCTGGTGTGGTGAATTCCAGCTGTCGCGCACCGCGTGGTCACCGGGCATGCGCTACCGGGAAAACCGCACGGGCCGCACGGGACATGAACATTTCCCTGGGCTGATTGTGCCTTGCCGAGGTGCGACCAATACCCAAGGCGAGGCCTATGCATTCCATTATGGCTGGTCTGGTGGACACCGGATGCTCGCTGAAGAGCTGCCTGATGGACGCCGGCAAATCCAATGGGGACACGCCGCCCGCATGGAAACCGATGCGCAAACGCAATTCAAAACTGCGCCACTTTACATCACCTATTCCAACACTGGCCTGAACGGCTGTGCTGTTGCATTCCAACGCCACCTACGTGACCGGATCGTCACATGGCCCAAGCCTGACGCCCCGCGTCCCGTGCATTATAACTGCTGGGAAGCTGTGTATTTCGACCACAAACTGCCTGTTTTGAAAGACATCGCAGAGCGGGCAGCCAAGCTGGGCGCAGAGCGTTTTGTCCTAGATGATGGCTGGTTCGGCCAACGCGATGACGACACCCGCAGCCTGTCAGATTGGACGATTGATCAACGCAAATACCCCGATGGGCTGACGCCACTGATCGATCATGTGAAAACGCTGGGCATGACGTTTGGGCTTTGGTTCGAACCAGAGATGATCAACCCTGACAGCGACATCCACCGCGCCAATCCGCATTGGGCGCTGGGGTCCGAAGATCAGACATTGGGCCGCCAGCAAAAGGCGCTCAACATGTCGCTGCAAGAAGTCCGCGATTTCTTGTATGACCGCATGTCCGCGATCCTGCGTGACAACGATATCGACTATATCAAATGGGACCATAACCGCGTGCTGCCGATGCCAGACGCGGCGCAGACTCGTGGGTCTTATGCGCTGATCGACCGCTTACGTGCTGACTTCCCGCATGTCGAAATCGAAAGCTGCGCTTCGGGCGGTGGTCGCATTGATTTCGGGATCATGCAGCGCACCCAACGGGTTTGGCTGTCCGACAGCAATGACGCGCTTGAACGGCTCCGTATTCAGCATGACGCGGCGCTGTTCCTGCCGCTGGCCGTCACAGGCAGCCATGTCGGCCCACGCCGTTGCCACACCTCTGGTCGGGTGCTTGATATCGGCTTGCGCGCATGGGTCGCCGCCCAACGCCACATGGGGTTCGAGATGGACCCACGCGAGTTGGACGACCATGAAACAGCCGTCCTGACCGAAGTCACCGCTTGGTGGAAACGGAACCGCCATTGGATGCAAACCGCCGACATCCTGCGCCTAGAAAGCGCGGACCCCGCCGTCATTGCCGAACAGCAAATGGCCCGTGACAAAGACCGCTTTGTCGTCTTCGCAGGCAAGGCCGCGACGAGCGTGCAAATTGCCCCGCGCCCGCTGCGCCTGACTGACCTTGATCCAGCGGCGATGTACCGGATCGACTTGATCAACCGCACTTCTGCGCCGGCCTTGTCGCGCGGCACACCTGCATTGAAATCGCAAGTCATGGACCTGTCGGGCGCCTACTTGATGCACCGCGGTGTCACATTGCCTTGGTCGTTCCCCGAACGTATGTGGGTTGTCGAAGGCAACAAGCTGTAGAAAGGCGCGCACTATGCAAACACCTGATTGGATCGCCGTTGACTGGGGCACCAGCAACATGCGCGCATGGGCAATGTCCGCCTCTGGGTCTATGCTGGCCGAGGTGCAGTCCGACAAAGGTATGGCCGATCTGACCCCTGATCAGTTTGAACCCGCTTTACGCGCTGCCACGAGCGGTTGGGCCATCGACGACATCCCGATCATCGCCTGTGGCATGGTTGGTGCCCGCCAAGGCTGGATCGAGGCGCAATATGCCGCCGTTCCTTGCCCCGCGACACCCGACGGTTTCACGCACCCGGACGGCCCCCTCGACGTGCACATCATCGCAGGCCTTATGCAAACCAACCCCGCCGATGTCATGCGCGGTGAAGAGACCCAGATCGCGGGCTTTTTGGCGATGAACAAAAACTGGGATGGCGTCATTTGCCTGCCCGGCACGCATACAAAATGGGCGCATGTCAGCGCAGATGAAGTCGTCAGTTTTCAGACTTTTATGACCGGGGATTTGTTCGCCGCGATTGGTGATCATACCGTTCTACGTCACTCGGTGCAGTCCGACGATTGGGATAGCGCCGCATTTGATGCAGGTGTGGCAGATGCAATTTCCCGCCCCGAACGGATCGCAGCACGGCTCTTTTCACTGCGCGCCGAAGGGCTGGTGAACAATATGCAAAACAGCACTGCGCGCGCGCGGTTGTCCGGCCTTCTTATCGGCGCAGAGCTCGCTGGCGCGAAACCTTACTGGCTCGGCCAGCAAATCGCGGTGATTGGCGCGGGCAATCTGACCGCCCTTTATGTCCGCGCCCTTGCGCTCCAATCGGCCCCCGCCACCCAAGTCAAAGCTGACGCGATTACACGCGCGGGCCTCACTGCGGCCTACCGCCGCCTGAAAGGATAAGTCATGGATCACCTTCCCCTGATCGCCATTCTGCGCGGCGTCACGCCGTCCGAGGCAGCCCCAATTGCCGCAAGCTTGATCGACGCAGGCATCACACAAATCGAGGTCCCGCTGAACTCGCCAGACCCCTTCGACAGCATCAAAGCCATGGCTGACGCATGCGGTGATAATGCCCTAATCGGCGCAGGCACGGTCCTGTCGGTCGCAGACGTCGGCCGCGTGGCCCAAGCGGGCGGCAAGCTGATCGTGTCCCCCAACGTGGACCAGCGCGTCATCGTCGCCACAAAAACCGCGGGCATGGCCAGCTGGCCGGGGGTGATGACACCGACCGAATGTTTTGCCGCGCTCAAAGCTGGCGCCGATGGGCTAAAGATCTTTCCCGCGTCTCTAATCGGTCCTGACGGGATCAAAGCGATCCGCGCCGTTTTGCCCAAAGGCACGCTGGTTTACGCAGTTGGAGGCGCGGGCGCTGAAAATTTCCGTATCTGGATGGATGCCAGCGCAGACGGGTTCGGCATTGGCTCGGCGCTCTACAAGCCCGGAATGTCCGTCACAGACGTCAAAGCTCGCGCCGTTGATATGGTCGCCGCCTACACCGCAGCCTGCGGATGATTTTCGACGACACAAAATGCCAGCTTGGCGAAGGGCCGCTTTGGCACCCACTGCGCAAACAACTGTTTTGGTTCGATATTTTGGGAATGCGTCTGCACACCAAAGGGCAACACTGGGACTTTGACACCTATGTTTCCGCCGCTGGATGGGTTGACCACGACACGCTGATTGTGGCCTCTGCCAACGCGCTATGCCGCTTTGAGATCGCGACAGGGCAAAGGACGCACCTGTGCGACCTTGAGGCAGATAATGCGATCACGCGGTCCAACGACGGGCGCGCAGACCCGCAAGGCGGTTTCTGGATTGGCACGATGGGATTAAACGCGGAACTGGGTGCAGGGACAATCTACCGCTACTATCGCGGCGAGCTTCGGCAGCTGTTTACGACCCTGCAAATCACCAATTCAATCTGCTTTGCACCGTCAGGCAAGGCGGCCTATTACACGGACACAAACACGCAAATGATCATGTCTGTGGCACTCAACGGCCATGGTTGGCCAACCGGCGAACCGCATATCCACATCGACCTGCGCGGTACAGACTTCCGGCCTGATGGAGCCGTCGTCGACGCATCCGGAAACCTGTTTTCCGCGCAATGGGGCGTCGGACGCATCGCCGTCTATGACCCGCAAGGCCAGTTTATTGAGGCATTCACCCTCCCTGCAATCCAATCGTCTTGCCCCGCATTCGGCGGCGACAACCTGTCGACACTGTTTTGCACCACTGCAGCAGTCGGGCGCGACGGGCCTGACGATGGACAAACTTATGCTATTGATACGACGTACACTGGCCAATCCGAACACCAAGTAATCCTGGACTAACTCCCGCCTCGCTTTTTTCTAAATACTCAAAGGACCACCATGAAACGCACCCTCGGCGTCTGCTATTACCCCGAACATTGGCCCCAAGATCAATGGGCCACCGATGCTGCACAAATGATTGAGACAGGCCTGACATGGGTGCGGATCGGTGAATTCGCATGGGCGCGGATGGAAGCCCAAGCAGGCACGCTGACATGGGACTGGCTCGACCAAGCGATTGAGGTTTTGGGTGATGCAGGTCTACGGGTCGTGCTGGGCACCCCAACCGCCACACCGCCGCGTTGGATGATCGACAAACACCCAGACATGTTGGCGGTCGACGCAGCCAACAACACCCGCAAATTCGGATCGCGCAGACACTATGACTTTAGCCACCTGCCCTACCGCGACGAATGCCGCCGGATCGCGACACTTATGGCCGAACGCTATGGTAAAAACCCACACGTGGCCGCGTGGCAGATCGACAATGAATATGATTGCCACGACACGACCCTGTCTTATTCAGATGCTGCTAAACAGGGGTTCCAAGACTGGCTGGCACAAAAATACCAATCCACAGATGCGTTGAACCGTGCTTGGGGGAACGTGTTTTGGTCAATGGATTATGACACATTCGACCAGATTGAACTGCCCAATCTGACCGTCACAGAACCCAACCATCCGCATCAACTCGCATTTCGGCAATATTCATCCGATCAAGTTGTCGCCTTCAACAAGGTTCAAGCCGATGCCATCCGCGCCCATTCAGACGCGCCACTGATCCACAACTACATGGGCCGGATCACGACGTTTGATCATTGGAAGGTGGGTGCAGACCTCGATATCGCGTCGTGGGACAGTTACCCGATTGGCTTCCTATCCGACCGGATCGAAGGCACCCCAAAGGAAAAGCTCAAGTTCCTGCGCCAAGGCCATCCTGATAACCAAGCGTTCCACCACGACCTTTACCGTGCAGTTGGACGCGGGCGAATGTGGGTCATGGAACAGCAACCTGGCCCCGTGAACTGGGCGCCTTACAACCCAGCGCCCCTACCTGGAATGGCCCGCCTGTGGGCGTGGGAGGCGTTTGCGCATGGTGCCGAAACCGTCTGCTATTTCCGCTGGCGGCAAGCGCCGTTTGCCCAAGAACAAATGCACGCTGGCCTATTGCGCCCCGACCGCACACCCGCACCCGCACTGGCCGAAGCCCGTCAAGTTGCTGATGAATTTGCCGCCATGCCCGATGTTGGCACGGCCAAAGCCCAAGCCGCCCTGATCTTTGACTATGAAAGCGCATGGGCTTGGGACGTGCAGCCGCAAGGCGCTGATTTTGAGATGTTCCGGCTGGCTTTTGCAGCATATCGTGGACTACGCCGCGCAGGCTTGAACATCGACATATTGCCCCCCGACACGGCAGACCTGTCCGATTACAAACTGGTCCTTGCCCCTGGCCTCATGTCTTTGTCAGACCCGCTCCGCAAAGCACTCGCATCGTTCAAAGGCATCGCCTTGATTGGCCCGCGCACGGACACCAAAACTCCCGAACTGGCGATCCCTGGCATCATGGGGCCGAACCTGCCGAACGTGGACGTCACAGCCATTCTGACCGAAAGCATCCCACCTAACGACAAGATAAAACTGCAAGGCGGTGGGCGGTTTAGGCATTGGTTTGAACACCTTGACGGGACAGCGCCAGTGCACCTGACCACCAAAGACGGACTGCCTGCAATCATGGGCGGCGACCAGCTGCGTTACCTCGCGGGCTGGCCAGACGATGCCACGTTTGACAAGATCATCGGTGGGCTTTGTGATGCGCTTGACCTCGACACATTTGCACTGCCCGACGGCCTGCGGATCAGAGACACGGACACCCACCGATTTGTGTTCAACTACGCCCCCACATCACAACGATGGGGCGATACGATCATCCCCGCGGCCGGCGTCTATTGGGAGGCGCTATGACCCCGATTATCCTGACCGCTGGCGACCTGACCGTGCACATCCTGACATGGGGGGCGGTCGTGCAAGACGTACGGCTTTCTGGCGTTGATCACAGCCTGACGTGCGGGCGTGATGCCCTGTCTGACTATCAAGGCGGCTGGCGCTATCACGGGGCGCTCATCGGTCCGATTGTGAACCGGATCAGCAATGCGCGGGTGAAAATCGACGGCATGATGCACGAGTTGGAACGCAACGAAGATGGCCGCGTCCACCTGCATTCCGGCAAACATGGAACACATCGGCAAAACTGGACCGTCGTTGACCAAACGGACAATGCCGTTATCCTTGAAATCAAGCTGCCCGACGGGATGTGCGGCCTGCCCGGAAATCGGGTTGTGCGGGCCACCTATACCGTATCAGCGCCAGCCACATTGACGATGGACATCATCGGCACCACAGATGCGGACACAGTGATGAGCTTTGCAAATCACAGCTATTGGAATCTTGATGGGGCGGCTGATTGGTCCGGTCATCGCCTTCAAATTGATGCTGATCGCTTTTTGCCATGCACCCCAGACAATTACCCGACAGGCGAGATCGTGGATGTCACCGACACCCCAATGGACTTTCGGCTCCCCAAGCAAGTCGTCGTGGGCAAAGACCATTTCGACAATAATTTTTGCCTGTCAGACAACCGCCTACCGCTGCGCGACGTCCTAACGCTCGCAGGTGTTTCTGGCATTAAGATGACACTGGCAACAACTGAAACGGGGGTGCAAATCTATGACGGTCGCGACGCCCCTGCCCCTTTCAAGGGGCTCGCCATTGAGGCGCAAAGCTGGCCAGACGCCCCCAACAACCGCAAGTTTCCAAGCGTCCGCCTGCCCGAGGGCTGCACCTACGAACAGACGACCCAATGGCGTTTCACCCGCTAATTACCGCGATACGTGGAATAGCTGAACGGAGTGAGCAGCAGTGGCACATGATAGTGCTGATTGCGGTCACTGATCCCAAACCGAATGGGAATTTGATCTAGGAACCGTGGCCCATCTGCAGGTGGGCGGAATTTATGCAAGTAATCGCCGGCGTAAAACAGCAACTCATACTGGCCAGTCAAAAACGCCTCTGATGGCAAAATCGGGCCATCCGTGCGCCCATCTGCATTGGTGGTTGCCGTGACCACGTGCTGCCAGTGGCCACGGTCGATGCGGTATAGCTCAACCTTCATACCTGCAGCCGGACGGCCAATGGCTGTGTCCAACACATGTGTCGTCAAATATCCTGTCGGCATGTCAGCCCCCATTGTTGTCTTGCGTAGGATGGGTTTTAACCCATCTTTCCCCATCTGCCACCACCGAGTCTGTGCAATTCGAA
Source organism: Yoonia sp. (assembly GCA_023955335.1). Taxonomy (GTDB): domain Bacteria; phylum Pseudomonadota; class Alphaproteobacteria; order Rhodobacterales; family Rhodobacteraceae; genus Yoonia. The sequence continues at coordinate 2,189 of JAGSGF010000022.1, read as the reverse complement.
CACACCGCCAGCTGGCAGCTCAATTTCATCGTTACCGCGCAACACACGTCGGGTTCCATCAGGCAACAGCACATCTTCGTCTTCGCGTTCCAACAATGTATTCATCGCGACGATGCTCCCCAGCTTTAACGGCGCGAAGGTATTGGACGGCAGGCGTGTCGGGGCCCATCAGATCTTTGATTCCCTGCACTGCCGCATCGGCGTTGCGGTCAGGTTTCTTGGACAAAGATTATGCCTCAGAACAGCACCCTCGGGTGAAAGCCCAACAGCATCCACAAACGCACCATCGCAATCGGTCCAGAATCCCCACGCTTTTTGGCCCATTTGCCTGCTCCTGCTGCCTATCCCCGACTCTATGTGCGCAAAAGCCCCGATGAAACCAAGAATCGGTTTGACAGCCCTCCCTGCATTGCCTAATTGAGGCCTCGATGGCGCGGTAGCTCAGTTGGTTAGAGCGATCGACTCATAATCGATAGGTCGGGAGTTCAAGTCTCCCTCACGCCACCACCTTTCCACTCAGCGAGATATCCCATAATGTGGAAAGTCGCCGGATAAGCACGCGAACCGATGTATTTTAACGACATCTGGCATATGAGCACCTCCGTATGAGTATCCGCTCTCACAGGTGAAATACATAAAGTCAGTTAAACATTGCGCCTCAATTTGGCATATCTTCGATGTCCTGACGCAAAAAGATCCGACCAAGATCATTTCCATTTGGCGCAAGGGGTTTGATCCCTGATGTACGTAAGCGTTGCATCCACCCCCTCTGAAGCTCATCGCTATCAAAATTCGGCATTGTTACATTGCCCGATCACGAGATGGGGAAGCGAACGATGTCGAAGGACAAAGAAATTTGGGGGTTCCCGTAGCTGCCTCCGGCGCACGCTGAACGAACTGGCCCAACGAAATCAAAGTAATGGTGGCTGTCCGGAAGGTTCTCGACGACGGCGAGCAACTGACCTGATCCGCAAATGGTGCAACCAAGAACGGCGTGCTCGGGGTGAAACCGTAAGTGCGCAGGAGCCTTTCGCCTCCGTTCGAATCTCCAGCGAGCCAGTTGCAGTGCAAACTTCAAAACGAATCTGCAAGCTTCACGTCGGAGAGGCTACGCTCGCATTCCCTGTCGATTTACCTCCTGAAAGCCTCCAAGCATTGGCCTATGCATTGAGGTGTTCCTTACGATTTTCCCTGCAAACGGTTACAAAATCTTTATGGCAACGGCGCCGGTGGACTTCCGAAAGAGCATGAATGGTTTGACGGCCTACGTCGTTAACAATTTCGAGCTCGATCCTTACGAAGGCGCATTCTTCGTCTTCCAGACGAAGTCTGGTGACAAGATCAAAGTGCTGCAGCCCAAGACGCAGACGATGTATCTGCGCGGGATGCGGGATTTTACGTGGTTTCTGGGGCACGCGCCGGCCAGCGCGACGCCGGAAGAACTGCGGGCGTTCCAACTTGATATGAAGGAGCGTGGCGTCGGTGCGCCTACTTTCAACAACCGACTGACGGTATTGAGTTTCTTTTTTGCAGCCACATGCCGGCGCCCGGAGGTGAAGCGGCACACGCGTTATCAGCGGGCGGCCAAGAAGATCCCTGTGGTGCTGCGTGCCGAGGAGGTTACTCACATTATCGAAGCGACACGGGGACCCGGTTTGCAATACCGCGCGGCGTTCAGCGTGGCTTCTGGTGGCGGGCTTCTGGCAGGCGGGGTCACGCATCTGAAGGTCGGTGATATCGACAGCGACCGGATGTTAGGGCCGCAAGGATCGACAGGTTATGTTGTCGCCCAGTTTGCTGCAACTGTTGCGTGACTATTACCGTAAGGCGCGCCCGAGGGGCTGGATGTTCCCGGGTCGCAACCGCATTGATCCGATCTCGACGCGGCAGTTCAACCGTGCTTTTGGGGTGGCTTGTAACTTCGCCGAGATAAAGAAAGCTGTGTCGCCCCACACGCTGCGGCACAGCTTTGCCACGCATCGTCTGGAGAGTGGGACGGACATTAGGTGCTTCTTGGCCATGCCAAGCTGGAAACCACGACGATTTATACAAAGGTGGCCACCAAGACGATCCAGAGCGTGACGAGCCCGCGTGATCTGCTCGTGCAACGAAAGGACGGGTCTGGCTAAGCCTGGCGACTGATGCCTCGTCCCAAACTGAAGGTCGCGGACATCTTCCGCGCCGTCACG
>JAGSGF010000033.1 GCA_023955335.1 Yoonia sp. | reverse complement strand
CTGAGCATGTGCCAAAGTTGAGTTGTGAACCGATTGCTTTTTCGCTGATAGGTGGGACCGTTGACCCCGAGATTATCGTTTGAGCTGACCTGAGAGTTGTCGATTCGCATCGGTGTTTGCGAGTGGTCTGGGCAACAACGGTTCATGGATGCCGTCTCGGCATTTCGGCGCGACACAGACAAACAGTGGACTGGGCGCTATGTTGACATTTGCTCTCCTGACAAACCCCCGCTTGGCAAAATCCCTCAGACCCCTTACATGCACCTCATGGCTAAAAATACATCACGCGACGGGCGCGCGCCCACCCAACGTATGCTCAAGGTCGGCGAGATGATTCGCCGTGACTTGTCGTCGATCCTGCAACGCGGCGAGGTCCACGACCCAGAGCTGTCTCGGTTCATGATTACCGTGGGCGAGGTGCGCATGTCGCCTGATCTGCGTATCGCCACCGTCTTTATCCTGCCGCTTGGCGGGAACCAAAAGGAAGAGGCGCTGTCGGCTGTCCGTCGTAACCGCTATGAAATCCGCCATTTGGTTGTAAAGGGTGGCTCTATGAAACACGCCCCTGAACTGCGGTTCGAGATTGACGGCACGTTTGATCAGATGGACGCCACTGCGGCCCTGCTGGCCGAGGGGCATGTAAAGCAGGATTTGGACGATTGATCCGCTGGGCCGTTCTGGCCCTGATCTGGGCCGCTCCAGCTGCGGCAGTCACGTGCGAAGATGTGGAAAGTGCGGGTAACAGGTATACTGTTTGCACCGTCGATGTCGTGGCCGAGGATTTGCGCCTGTTCCTGCGCGATGATGATGGCCATATCCTAGGCAACTTCCGCAACATTGATGACACGTTGGATGACGCTCGTTTGGGTTTTGCCATGAACGCCGGAATGCACCACGATGATCGCGCTCCTGTTGGCCATTTCATGCAAAACGGTGTGCAGGTCATGCGTGTTGTTCCAAATGCCGGTCCGGGAAATTTTGGGTTACTGCCTAACGGCGTGCTTTGCATCAATGAGGCTGATGCGCAGGTGTATGAAACGCTGCGTTTTGTTCGTGAAGCCCCCGTTTGCCGTGATGCCACGCAATCCGGTCCGATGTTGGTAATCGATGCCGCGTTGCACCCCCGATTTTTGCCTGATGGTACGTCCAAGTATATTCGCAATGGTGTGGGCACCAGCGCCGATGGGTCCACCGCGATGTTTGTTATTTCAAACGACGTTGTGAATTTCTATGAGTTTGGTGTGTTTTTTCGCGATGTTTTGCGCATGCCGAATGCCTTGTATTTTGATGGTAGGGTGTCCCGCCTACATGCCCCAAGCCTTGGCCGATCCGACCCCGGTTTCCGCCTTGGCCCCATTGTTGGTGTCGTCGAGTAGTTGACGCAACCGCGCAGGCCAGCTAGCAGGCCAATCTGACATATAAATAAGGTGACACATGGGACGCAGACGCAAGGGACGCGACATTTCTGGCTGGGTGATCGTGGATAAGCCTGCGGGCATCACGTCGACCGCTGTCGTCAATAAGGTTCGCTGGGCGCTGGATGCCAAGAAGGCAGGCCACGCAGGTACCCTTGACCCTGAAGCTACAGGGGTGTTGGCCATTGCACTGGGCGAGGCGACCAAGACGGTTCCCTATATTACAGATGCGTTGAAATGTTACACGTTTACCGTCCGCTTGGGTCAGGCCACGAACACGGATGATGCCGAAGGCGAAGTGATTTCGACGTCGGACACCCGTCCAACAGATGAACAGATCAAAGCAGCGCTAGGCCCATTTGTTGGTGACATTCGACAGGTTCCCCCGCAGTTTTCCGCCGTCAAAGTCGATGGTGTGCGTGCCTATAAAAAGGCCCGTGATGGTGAAGAGATGGATCTGGCTGCCCGTGATCTTTGGGTCGAAGAATTGCTGATGGTTGATCGCCCTGACGCCGATCATGTCGTGCTCGAGATGACATGTGGGAAAGGCGGCTATGTTCGCTCGATCGCCCGCGATTTGGGCGCTGTCCTTGGTTGCTATGGCCATGTCTTGAAACTGCGTCGTATTTGGTCAGGGCCGTTTGATGCTACTGATGGAATCACACTGGACCGCGTTCAAGAATTGGCCAAGACGCCCGAGTTGGATATGCATATTCAGCCATTGGAGCTTGGGCTGGTTGATCTGGAGAAAGTCAGTTGTCCGGCGTCGAGCCTTGTGAAGTTGCGTAACGGCAATGCGGCACCTGTGATTGCCAGCGGCTTGGACTATGATCAAGAGGTCTGGGCGAGCCATGATGGCCAAGCCGTGGCCGTTGGAAATTACCGGAGTGGCGAATTGTATCCGTCCCGCGTGTTTGTTCCGCCGCAGATGGGTTAAAACCCATCCTACGGATGCTGCGCGTTCAAACATATGTCGGTCGTGTAGGATGGGTTTCAACCCATCATTCCTTTGCGTAGTGTCGGCATATGATCACACGCTACCACGACACGCTTTTGTCTCGTTCCACCGCGATCTACTCAGATTGCGAACGCTACCGCTATGCGCTCACCCGGGTCTGGGATGATGCGGGCAAGCGCGCCTTGTTTGTCATGCTCAATCCGTCCACCGCAACCGAGGTCCAGAACGACCCGACTGTTGAGCGTTGCGAGCGGCGCTCTCGCGCTCTTGGGTTTGGCGCATTTCGCGTGACGAATATCTTTGCGTGGCGCGACACTGATCCACGCAATATGCGGGCCGCCGCCGATCCGGTTGGCCCAGACAATGACGCGACAATCCGTGATGGCGCAGATTGGGCCGACACCGTCATCGCAGCATGGGGCGCCCACGGCGTGCACCGCGATCGCGGCCCGCAGGTCGAGGCGATGCTGCGACAAACGCCGCATCTAATTTATTCTCTTGGCTTGACTAAACACGGCCACCCCAAGCACCCGCTTTATATCGCATATACCCAGCAACCAGCCCTATGGGAGCAAACATGATCCAAGGCTTCACCCAGTCAACCGTCCAATGTGGCGATGTCCGTTTGTCTGTTCACCGCGCGGGCAAAGGTCAGCCGCTGATCTTGCTGCACGGGTATCCGCAGAACCACCATTGCTGGGCCACTGTCGCTCCTGCACTGGCCAAACATTTCGACGTTATCGTCCCTGATTTGCGTGGGTATGGGGACAGCGACGCACCCGCAGATACGCCTGATCATACGGCTTATAGCAAACGTCAGATGGCGGCGGATATCGTGGCCTTGATGGATACGCTAGGCCTGCCGGCGGCACACATCCTTGGGCATGATCGGGGTGGGCGTGTCGCATACCGGTTCGCGTTGGATCACCCTGACAGGATCGACCGCCTTGGTATCATCGAGATCGTCCCGACCGGCGATTTTTGGGCCAATTGGGATGCCAATATCGCGATGAAGGCGTACCATTGGACGTTTCTTGCACAACCTGCTCCGTTGCCGGAACGTATGATCGGGGCTGATCCTGCGGGTTATATCGATTGGACGCTTTGTGGGTGGACCCTTGCCAAGTCGCTGGATGTTTTCGCTCCCGATGCGTTGGCCAGCTACCGCGCTCAGGCCCAAGACCCCGCCCGATTGCATGCCATGTGCGCCGATTACCGTGCCGGTGCCACGTTTGACAAACAACTGGATGAGGCCGACCACGCTGCAGGGCGTAAAATCGAGGCACCGCTTCATTTTTTGTGGGCGAGATCGGGGTTTCCGGCACAGACGGCAAAACCTGCCGCTCTTTGGAAGGGCTGGTGTGACACTGTTAGCGATTCAAGCTGTGACAGCGGGCATTTTGTGATGGAAGAAAACCCAGCAAGCGTTTTGGATGCATTTGTCCCGTATTTTGCTAGCCGTTAACTATCTGCTACGAATTAACACATCTGACAGGGCTTGCGTGCTACATCTTTGACTTGGGTCGGGGTGACCTTTATTTGCGGAAGATGCGCGATGCTTGCGATACTTGGATTATTAAGCGTAGCGCTGTCGGCGGTTATGCTGACAGGTGCGGACTTTGGCTTTGGGGACGATGCCAAAGGTGATGATGGCGCGTCCACATCGACTGATACCGACAAAGAACCAGAAATTGTTAGCTTGGATGCCATTCTTGATGACAGCGCACAGGGTGTTTCTGATCAATCCGGCGATGACACCATCATATTTTCAGGGAACGGTGATGATGCAGTTGTCACAGGCGACGGTGATGACCTGATAGATGCCGAGGATGGCAATGACACCGTAGATGGTGGCAATGGCGATGATGAATTGCACGGTGGGCGTGGCGACGACGAGATCATTGGCGGCGGTGGCGATGATACGCTTTACGGTCATGTCGGGGACGACATCATGTTTGGTGGGACCGGCAATGATGCGATGATCGGCGGCGATGGCATGGATGTTCTGGAAGGCGGTGATGGCGATGACGCGCTTCAGGGATATTTGGGTAATGACACGCTGATTGGCGGCAATGGCACCGACGTTCTGTTTGGCGGTTCGGGCGATGACCTGCTGGATGGTCGCGACGATGATGGCGCGATGGATTTTCTGAATGGCAGCGCGGGTGACGATGTGCTGCTTGCAGGTACCGGTGATCATCTGAATGGCGGTACCGGCGCCGACGTGTTCGGGCTTAGCCACGACTCTAACGCCTATGTTCAAGATTTTGACCTTGATGACGATTCGATCGAAGTGGCGTATGATACGCTGTCTGCAGTCCCGATTTTACGGTTTGAAGATATTGAAGATGGGGTTCTGCTGCTTGCTGACGGTGAAATCGTTGCGACCTTTGCAGGGCATACCGCGCTTGATATGGCCAGTGTACCGGTTTTGTTGACGGCAGTGTGATCTGATGGCACGTCTGGACAAAATCCTTTTCTTTTTGACACGACTGTCCTAAACGCAGCCATCCGCACAGGGAATCTCCTTGAGCGGATACTCCATGGGCCTTTTCTGGACGACATCCCGGATCGCGCCATCAACCCTTAGATAAGGAGACCCCGATGTCGATTACTGCTGAAGAAAAAGCACGCGTAATGAAAGAATTCGCAACGAAAGAAGGCGACACTGGTTCGCCCGAAGTTCAAGTTGCGATTCTGTCATCCCGCATCGCCACCCTGACAGAGCACTTCAAGACCCACAAAAAAGACAACCACGGTCGTCGTGGTCTTCTGAAGATGGTCGCACTGCGTCGGAAACTGCTGGACTACGCTCGCGCGAAGGATGAGGCTCGTTACCAGACCCTGATCAAGCGTTTGGGCCTGCGCCGCTAACTGTCGCACACGTCAATACAATACGGAAATGCCCGCCAATTTGGCGGGCATTTTTGCGTTTGGAGATGGTCTTAAATCTTGTGCTTGTCAGGCTGGCTCAAGCCCGTCTTTGACCTGTGCCAAAAGGCCATCAACAGCCTGCGCGAAAGCGGATGCATCTGTCCCTGTTGCCACGAATGTGAACCCAGTGTTCAGGAGGCCCGCTGCAAATGCGGTGTCCAGAACAAGCGTACCGCAGGGCATGCCCATCGCTTGCAGCTTGACCGCCGCAGGTTTGATCAATGCCCAGACGTCTTCGTGCATTGGATCGCCCAAGTGTCCGATGTCTGCTGCGATGTCTGCGGGCCCAAAGAAGATGCCGTCGACCCCATCGAGGGCTGCGATTTGTGTCGCGCAACTGATGGCGGCTGCAGTTTCAAGCTGCAAGATGACCGTCAGTTCTGTGTCAATCCGCTCATAGTAATCGGTGATCCGCCCGAAATTTGTAGCGCGCGTACCGCCCGCGACGCCGCGAATGCCGTGAGGCGGGTAGCGTGTGGCGGCAATGGCTTGCTTTGCTTCTTCAACCGATTGGATCATCGGGATGACAAGGCCTTGCGCCCCAAGGTCCAAGGCCCGTTTGATCAGCACGGCATCATTCCATGCCGGACGCACAAGCGCGGTTGTTTTCGTCCCTGCGAAGGCTTGCAGTTGTGCCGCCGTATCAAGCCCGTCGCCCGGCGAATGTTCGGTGTCGATCACGACCCAATCATAACCAGCGCCCGCAACGACTTCGGCAGCAAATCCATCTGCGAGGGTGACCCAAAGGCCGATTTGCTTGGCTCCCGCTTTGATTGCGTGGGTGAATGGATTGGTGTCGAATTTCATGGCGCAGCCCCTTGATGCAGTTGCATCAGTTTTGCGCGATGGGCCTGCGTTGTCCATCACCGATTAGAAATCAATGGCAATGCCCTTTTTCTCCCAATCGCCATAGCGCACGGCTTCAGGGCCATCGCGCCCACCGAGCTCCTTGGGGAGAGCAATATCGCCGGCTTTTTTGCGCCGCTCATCGGCTTCGGCCAAGGCGCGTTTCGCGGCGTCGGGAATGTCTTTTGTCAAAGCGGCTGCTCCTTGTGGGATCGTTGTGATTGATATACCCCCAGCAGCAGTAAAAACAAGGGATGCCCCATGAGCAAGACAGGTCTGCCACCGCGCCGCGCCGCGCATTATCTGATGGATCAGATTATGGAGGACGGCCGCCTGTTGGCAGAGCTGATCGGGGGTGGCGCGTTGGATCATCTGGAGCCAGCGGATCGTGCCCGCGCTCAGCGTTTGACCACGGATGCGTTGCGTGGATTGGACCGGGCTGACCGTATGCTCAAGCCCTATCTGAAAAAGGCCCCACCAGAGAATGTCATGAATGCCCTGCGTCTTGGTGTGATTGAATTGATGGGTGGCGAAGCCGCGCACGGTGTCGTCAATGCCTATGTCGAAATTACATCGCAGAACAAGAACACCCATTCGTTCAAGGGCATGGTTAACGCCGTGCTGCGGAAAATCGCTGCCGAGGGCCCGAACGCCTGGCACAAACGTAAGGTCCCCCTGATGCCGGGTTGGTTGCGTCAGCCGTTGGTCGCCGCGTGGGGCCGCAAGCCGATGGACGCGATGGACATCGCCCATTTTGCAGGTGCGCCGCTTGATCTGACACCAAAGGGTGATCCAGCTGCTTTGGCCGCTGCCGTCGACGGATTTGTTTTGCCGACGGGGTCTGTGCGTGTGCCGAATGCTGGACAGGTCAGTAGCCTTGCTGGCTTCGAGGCTGGCGACTGGTGGGTGCAGGATGTTGCGGCTGCAATCCCTGTTCAGATGTTGGCGCCGACAAAGGGCATGACCGTTTTGGATATTTGCGCCGCTCCCGGCGGTAAAACAATGCAGTTGGCTGCAGCAGGTGCTGTTGTGACTGCGGTGGATATTTCCAAAACGCGCATGGCCCGTGTTGCCGAAAACTTGGCCCGCGTGAATGAAAAAGCCGAGCTGGTTGTATCGGATGCGTTTGATGTGACGGGTCAGTACAACGCTGTTCTTTTGGATGCACCGTGTTCCGCGACGGGCACCATTCGCCGTCACCCCGATTTGCCTTATGCCAAAGACGGGTCCGAATTCGCCAATTTGATCGCTCAGCAAGAGGCGATGATTGACCATTCCCTGACCCTGCTGAAACCGGGTGGCAAGCTGGTGTTTTGCACCTGTTCGTTGCTGCCTGACGAAGGCGAAGTGCAGGTCGAAGAAGCACTGGAACGCCACCCCGGTTTGACCGTGGATCGCACAGCAACCGACCGCCCGGGCATTGATCCGGAGTGGACAACCTTCGAGGGTGGTTTGCGTCTGCGCCCCGATTATTGGCCGGAATTGGGCGGCATGGACGGTTTCTATATTGCGGTGCTGACAAAGCCGTCTTAGCCGCCTAAGATACCTGCAATAACACAGCGCATCAGCGCGAAGTCGAAGGCAGCAGTATCGTGGCAAGACCGCAGACATGGCGCGCAGGCGCTACGCATTTCATGCACCGCGTTCACGCGCGTGCCGCCTCCCGTGCGCGTCCTGCGACCGGATTTGTTAGCCAGCCAGAACCCCGCACAATCGGTCATTTCGCCCGTGGTCGGCAGCTTGTTGCTGGCAATTTTCTGTTTTCCGGTGCCCTGACAGAGGCGAAGGATGCTTCGATTTGGGATATTGTTCCCGATAACCCAGTCGTCGCAGAAGAATTGCAGGGCTGCGCTTGGCTCGATGATTTAGCCGCTGTTGGCGATACAAAGGCACGGGCCTGTGCGCAGGCGTGGGTCACTGATTGGATCGGGCGCTATGGCCGTGGGCGCGGTGCGGGCTGGACCCCTGATTTGGTCGGTCGCCGTTTGATCCGCTGGATACAGCACGGGTTTTTCCTGCTGCGTGGTCAGGAAAAAGAGGCGAGCGAGGCGTTTTACCGCTCGCTTGGTCAGCAGACGATTTTCCTGTCGCGCCGGTGGAAAACCTCGCAGCGCGGCTTGCCCCGTTTCGAGGCGCTGACGGGTATGATTTATGCCGGCTTGTCGCTAGAGGGCATGGAAAAACACGTAGATCCCGCCGTCAAAGCGTTGGCCCGCGATTGCGCCCGAGAGATTGACGACACAGGCGGGATTCTAACCCGTAACCCCGAAGAATTGCTTGAGGTGCTGACCTTGCTGACGTGGACCGTGCAGGCATTGACCGAGATGAACCGCCAGCCACCTGCGCCGATCATGACGGCGATTGCCCGTATTGCCCCGACGTTGCGTGCTTTGCGTCATGCTGATGGCGGTCTGGCCCGTTTCCACGGTGGTGGCCGCGGTCTTGATGGCCGTTTGGATCATGCCTTGGCCGCAAGTGGCGACAAGACGCGCGCGGGTGAGGGGCCACATATGGGGTTTGCCCGTCTTAGCGCCGGACGCACGTCCATTGTGATTGATGCCGCAGCCCCGCCGACAGGCCCCGGTTCCGTCAATGCACATGCCAGTACGCTTGCGTTCGAGGTTACGTCTGGCCGCCGTCCAATGATCGTGAGCTGCGGATCGGGGCGGTCGTTTGGCGAGGAATGGCGCCGCGCTGGTCGGGCCACACCGTCGCACAGCACAGTGTGCCTTGAAGGGTATTCGTCATCCCGTCTTGGCCCGCCGAGCCGGTTAAGTACTGCGCGACAAGAGTTGCTGGTTGATGTTCCCCAGCTCGTTCAGGCGCAGTTCTCAAGCCTGCACGACGGTCGTCGGTTAGAGCTGTCACATGACGGGTATCGCGGCACGCACGGTTTGACGCACGCCCGCACACTAGATCTGGCCGTTGATGGCCGTGGCATGGTCGGCGAGGATTTACTAACCACGCTGACCGAAGCCGACAAAGCGAAGTTTGAGGCCGCGCTCGATCAGACAGCTTTGCAAGGTGTCCAATATGCGGTGCGGTTTCATATGCATCCTGACGTGGATGCCGCGATTGATATGGGCGGCGCTGCTGTTTCGATGGCGCTCAAATCTGGCGAGATTTGGATACTTCGCCATGATGGTCACGCCGAAATGTCGCTCGAACCATCAGTTTATTTGGAAAATGGTCGATTAAAGCCCCGTCCGAGCCAGCAGGTGGTTTTATCTGGGCGCACAATGTCATATGCGACGCGCGTCCGCTGGTCGTTGGCCAAGGCGCAAGATACCCCCGATGGTATCCGCGATCTTGTGACCGATGACATGATGGACCCAAATGAAGATTGATTCTTGGGGGATCACATGACTGACCTTGCACCACTACGCCGCGCCCTTCTTTCTGTATCTGATAAAGCTGGATTGCTTGATCTGGGTAAGGCCCTTGCCGCCCGTGGGGTGGAGCTTTTGTCGACTGGCGGGTCTGCCAAGGCGCTGCGCGATGCAGGGCTTGATGTCCGCGATGTGGCTGATGTCACAGGCTTCCCCGAGATGATGGATGGCCGGGTAAAGACGCTGCACCCTGTTGTGCATGGTGGCTTGTTGGCCCGCCGTGATCTGCCTGCGCATGTTGCTGCAATGGACGACCATAACATTGGTCCAATCGACCTGTTGGTCGTGAACCTGTATCCGTTTGAAGAAACAGTCGCCAAAGGTGCTGATTTCGACACCTGTATCGAGAATATCGATATCGGTGGCCCTGCAATGATCCGCTCTGCCGCCAAAAACCATGCGTTTGTGAGCGTAATTACCGATGTCGAGGATTACGCGGCCCTGCTGGCGGAATTGGATGCCAACGACGGTCAGACCACCCATGCGTTCCGTCAAAAGCTGGCGCAAACCGCTTATGGCCGCACAGCAGCCTATGACACGGCTGTTAGCACATGGATGGCTGGCGCGATTGATCTGGACACACCGCGCCGCAGGTCCATTGCAGGCACGTATAAGCAGACGATGCGTTACGGCGAGAACTCTCACCAGTCCGCCGCATTCTATACCGATGGCACAGACCGTCAGGGTGTTGCGACCGCGACCCAGCATCAGGGCAAGGAGTTGTCATATAACAATATCAACGACACCGACGCAGCGTTTGAATTGGTTGCAGAGTTTGATCCAGCAAATGGCCCGGCCGTGGCGATCATCAAGCATGCGAACCCAAGCGGCGTGGCCCGTGGGGCGACGTTGCTTGAAGCTTATACAAATGCGTTTGATTGCGACCGCACGTCTGCGTTTGGTGGCATTGTCGCGCTGAACACGGCGCTGGACGAAGCCACTGCAAAAGCGATTGTCGAGATTTTCACCGAAGTTGTGATTGCACCGGGTGCGTCGGATGCTGCCCGCGCGATTTTCGCGACCAAAAAAAACTTGCGCCTGCTGACAACGGATGGCCTGCCTGATCCAAAAGCAGCCCAGATCACGATGAAGCAAGTTGCTGGCGGTATGCTGGTCCAAGACAAAGATGTGGGCCATGTGGCCTTGGACGACTTGAAAGTTGTGACCAAAGTTAAGCCAACCGACGCGCAAATGGCCGATTTGCAATTCGCTTGGACCGTCGCCAAGCATGTTAAGTCCAACGCGATTGTCTACGTCAAAGACGGCGCAACAGTTGGTGTTGGTGCAGGCCAAATGAGCCGTCTTGATAGCGCGCTCATTGCGGCACAAAAGGCAGAGCGGATGGCGGGCGCAATGGGCTTGCCACAGTCTCTGGCGATTGGATCGGCCGTCGCGTCTGATGCGTTCTTCCCGTTTGCTGATGGCCTGCTAGAGGCCGCTGCCGCAGGTGCCACTTGCGTCATTCAGCCCGGTGGTTCGATGCGCGACGACGAGGTAATTGCCGCCGCAGACGCGGCCGGTATCGCGATGGTGTTCACTGGTATGCGCCACTTCAGGCATTAAGGATCAATTGATGCGTTTGCTATTCTGGACAGGTTTTTGGGTGTTTCTGGCGGATCAGGCCAGTAAATACGTGGTCGTTCATTATCTTGACCTGATCACCAAGATGCGCATCGACATGTGGCCGCCGTACCTGACGTTTCGGATGGCGTGGAACCGTGGTGTGAACTTTGGAATTGGCGCAGGCTTTGACATGCGCTGGGTGCTGATTTCGGTCGCATTCGTCATCTCGGCGGCCGTGTTGTTTTGGCTGTGGCGTAGGCCTGCGACCAATAAGTGGACGTATATCGCCGCCGGGTTTCTGATTGGTGGGGCGCTGGGCAATGTTGTCGATCGGGTTCTGTATGGTGCGGTGGCCGATTTCTTGAACATGTCGTGCTGCGGGCTTGAAAACCCATATGCGTTCAACGTCGCTGATGTGGCTATTTTTGTGGGTGCCGTTGGCATTGCATTTGCGGAACCGGACAAGACCAAAAAGAAACGGGCGTGACGAAGCCTGCGCGTTAGGCTAAACATGCCCGACAATGACCAAGGACGACGTGATGCAAAAGGCAATTTTGGCAATTTTCGGTGCACTTGCGCTGGCGGCGTGTTCTGCTGGCGAACGTCCTTTGCATGACATGCGAAGCAGCACTGGCGGGCCGGATGAATTTTCGGTGATGCCTGTGGCGGCTTTAGAATTGCCCGATACGTTCACATTGCCCACACCGACCCCTGGTGCAAGCAACCGCACAGATGCTGACCCCAAGGGTGATGCGATTGCGGCCCTTGGTGGTAACCGTGCCGCACGGTCCGCTGGTGGTATTCCCGCAGCGGATGCAGCTCTTGTCGCGCGTGCAGGCCGCAACGGCGTGATCCCGAATATTCGCGCAACACTGGCTGCTGAGGACGCGCAGTTCCGCCAGACTCGCAAACGGTTCTCGCTGTTTGGCGGTGTCTTATCGCGCAATCGTTATTTTAAGGCCTATGCCGCCCAAGCGCTTGACGCTTATGCCGAATTGCAGCGGTTCCGAAATCTTGGCATCGCGACCCCAACCGCCCCTCCGGCGCAGTAGCGCGTTCTCACATCCGCGTATGACCACTTGATTGCGCTGTGTTCCGTCGTAGGTTGTTATCCAACACAGACCCACGAGATAAGGATGCCACATGCGCCGATTGCTTACCCTTGCCCTGATCGCTTTTAGCGCCCCTGCGCTGGCCCAAGAGGTCACGACCTATTCCCTTGATAACGGCATGGATGTCGTTGTGATCGAAGACCACCGCGCCCCCGTCGTGGTGCATATGGTCTGGTATAAGGTTGGATCAGCGGATGAACCTGTTGGTGCGTCCGGTGTCGCTCACTTTCTCGAACACCTATTGTTTAAGGCGACGGATGTTTTGGAAAGCGGCGAGTTTTCTGCGACCGTTGCTGCCAACGGCGGGTCTGACAATGCGTTCACCAGTCATGATTATACCGCGTATTTCCAACGTATCGCCGCCGATAGGCTGGAATTGATGATGCAAATGGAAAGCAACCGGATGAACAATCTGGCCATTACCCAAGCCGACATCGCGACCGAGCGAAACGTGGTTCTGGAAGAACGCAATCAGCGCACCGAGAATTCCGCAGGCGCGCTTGCCCGCGAACAATTTGTCGCCGCCCAGTATCAAAACCACCGTTACGGAGTGCCGGTCATTGGCTGGAAGCACGAGATGGAACAGCTGTCGCTCCAAGACGCGCTTGATTTCTATGACCTGTATTACAGCCCGAACAACGCCATTTTGGTTGTTGCTGGTGATGTTGAGCCAAGCGAGGTTAAGACCTTGGCTGAGCAGTACTACGGCGTGATCCCTGCCGAGAAAAACCTGCCCGAACGTATCCGCCCTCAGGAGCCGCCCCAGCGCGCGGAACGGCGCATCACCTATACAGATCCACGTGTCAGCCAGCCGTATTTGACACGGTCCTATATTGCGCCCGAACGTGATTCAGGGGCGCAGAAAGAGGCAGCAGCTTTGGTCTACCTCGCTGATTTGCTCGGTGGGTCGCCATTTTCGTCTGTCCTTGGACAGGCGTTGCAGTTCGAAACGCAGACGGCGGTTTATGCGGGTGCCAGCTATAATGGCGCGTCGCTGGACGACAGCACATTTGGCGTGTCAGTGGTCCCGTCCGAGGGCGTGAGCCTGTCAGAGGCAGAGGCCGCGATGGACGCTGCAATCGCTGCCTTCCTAAAAGCCCCGATTGACCAAGAGCAAATGGAAAGTCTGCGCACCCAGCTGCGTGCATCCGAAATTTTCGCCAAGGATAACGTGCAAGGCATCGCCCGCCGCTATGGCCGTGCGCTGACCCAAGGGTTGACGATTGAAGACGTACAAGCTTGGCCACAAATCCTGCAAGACGTGACTGAGGCCGATATTAAGGCCGTTGCCGCAAAGGTATTGGACCGCAATCAAGCCGTGACCGGGTGGGTCGTGGCGAGCACTAAGGAGGCACGCTGATGTTTCGATATATCCTGACTATTTGTGCCGTTGTTGCTGCAACGAGCGCCCAAGCCGAGGTCGAAATCCAACAGATTACGTCGCGTGGCGGTATCAACGCGTGGG
This sequence comes from Yoonia sp., assembly GCA_023955335.1. Classification (GTDB taxonomy): domain Bacteria; phylum Pseudomonadota; class Alphaproteobacteria; order Rhodobacterales; family Rhodobacteraceae; genus Yoonia. The sequence continues at coordinate 18,737 of JAGSGF010000033.1, read as the reverse complement.
TTGTTGAAGAAGCATCCATCCCGTTCATTGCGCTTGAAATTCGTATGCGTGGCGGCGCATCGTTGGACGTGGCTGGCAAACGCGGTGCGGTGAACCTGATGACCGCGCTGATTGAAGAGGGCAGCGGCGATATGGATGCCCAAGCGTTCCAGAAACGTCTTGATGCGCTCGCTGCAAGCCTTTCGTTCCGTGTGTCGGATGACATTATGTCCATTTCGGCGCAGTTTTTGACCGAAAACCAAGATGAGGTGCTTGCGCTGTTGCGCCAAGCATTGACCCAACCGCGGTTCGACCAAGACGCGATTGACCGCGTGCGTGCGCAGGTCATTTCCGGCATTGCAAGCGACGAGAAAAGCCCGAACCGGATCGCTGGTGCGTTCTTTGATGGTGCCGCGTTCGCAGGTCACCCCTATGCGACATCGATCGATGGCACGGTCGAAAGCGTGGGTGCGTTAACCCAAGACGATATGTTCGCAGCGCACCGCAACACGCTGACCCGTGACCAGATTTACGTGTCTGCTGTGGGCGATATTTCGGCCGACGCCATTGGCCCGCTGCTCGACGATCTGTTGGGTGATCTGCCTGCTGAAGGTCCGCCAGCCATAACCGATGTCGACTTTGGGTTGGCGGGCGGCGTCACGGTTATTCCTTTCGATACGCCTCAATCTGTGGCGTTGTTTGGCCATGACGGGATCGAGCGTGACGACGAGGATTTCTTTGCCGCCTATATTCTGAATGGTATCCTAGGAGGCTCGGGGTTCGAATCTCGGCTAATGAACGAGGTGCGCGAAGAACGTGGTCTGACATATGGTATTCGGTCCTATCTGGTTCCGAAATTCCACGCCGAAATGTGGATCGGGCAGGTCGCATCTGCCAATGAAACGATTGCAGAGGCCATCGACGTCACCCGCGATGTCTGGTCCGACTTGGCCACCAATGGTGTGACTGAAGACGAGCTTGCTGTGACCAAAACGTACCTTACCGGAGAATACCCGCTGCGATTTGATGGCAACGCCGAGATTGCGGGCATCATGGTCGCGATGCAAATGATCGGTTTGCCGCCTGAGTATGTCATTAATCGTAATGATTATATTGAGGCAGTGACGCTGGACGATGTGAACCGTGTTGCCGCAGAGTTCCTGCGCCCTGACGATTTGCATTTTGTCGTTGTCGGCCAACCTGTTGGGTTAGAAAGCACCGATTAACCATTTTTCAGCTCTCGCAGAATCGCAATTGGCCGTGCTATCCCTTGTGGCATGGCCACGCTAGACCCCAACATAAAGCCCCAGCCTGTCATCCGACAGCTTGACGATGCCGCGATCAACCGGATTGCAGCAGGCGAAGTGTTGGAACGTCCGGCAAGCGCCGTCAAAGAATTGGTCGAGAACGCAATTGATGCGGGCGCGCACCGAATAGAGGTCGTGATCGCAGATGGCGGCAAGACGCTGATCCGTGTCACTGACGACGGGTGCGGGATTGCGGGTGCGGACTTGCCGATGGCCTTGTCGCGTCATGCCACCAGCAAAATCGACGGGTCGGACCTGCTCAATATCCATTCCTTCGGGTTTCGCGGTGAAGCCTTGGCCAGTCTTGGGGCCGTCGGTCGTTTGACGATGACCAGCCGTGTTGCGGGTGGCGAGGGTGCGTCGATTTCAGTTGCAGGTGGCGTGATGGCCGATGTTCGGCCTGCTGCGTTGTCGGCTGGGACGGCCGTTGAACTGCGCGATATGTTTTACGCAACGCCTGCGCGGTTGAAGTTCTTGCGCACGGATCGGGCCGAGTCTCAGGCCGTTGGCGATGTCGTCAAACGCCTTGCGATGGCAGAGCCGTTTATCACGTTTATCCTGCGCGATGCGTCGGGCGGCGACAGCCGGACCACGTTCCGCGCTGATGCCGAAAGCGGTGATCTGTTTGATGCGCTGCATGGACGATTGCGGTCGGTGATCGGTCGCGACTTTGCCGATAATGCGCTGGCGATTGATGTGGAACGTGATGGGTTTCATTTAACGGGGTACGCCGCGCTGCCAACCTATTCGCGCGGTGCTGCGGTGGCGCAGTTTGTGTTCGTGAATGGCCGCCCTGTGCGCGACAAGATGCTGCTTGGTGCGCTGCGCGCTGGATACATGGATGTGCTGTCGCGTGACCGGCATCCGGTCGCGGCGCTGTTCATAGATTGTGATCCTGTGATGGTGGATGTGAATGTGCATCCCGCCAAGTCCGAGGTCCGGTTTCGTGATCCGGGGACTGTGCGTGGGTTGATCGTTTCGGGCTTGCGTCATGCGATGGCTGGTGCGGGGCACCGTGCGTCAACGACTGTGGGCGATGCCACGTTGGGCGCAATGCAGCCGCAACCAATGGAGCCGCGGGTATATCAGATGGATCGCCCGTCGTTCACTGCGCGGTCGATGTCTTTTCAGGCCCAAGCGCCCGGATTTCAGGAAACGCCAAGCGCGCGGATTGAGACTGATATTTTGGACGAACCGGACCATTTACCATTAGGCGCGGCGCGCGCGCAGGTCCATGAGAATTACATCATTGCCCAGACTGCTGATGGCATTGTCATTGTGGACGGGCACGCCGCCCACGAGCGGTTGGTTTATGAAAAGCTGAAGACGCAGATGGCCGAAAATGGTGTCGCGGCGCAAGCTTTGTTAATCCCCGAGATCGTTGAATTGGCCGAAGGCGAAGCTGCACAGTTGTTGGAAATGTCTGATGATCTGGCTCGTTTTGGTTTGGGAATTGAGCCGTTTGGCGGCAATGCCGTGGCGGTGCGCGAAACCCCTGCGATTTTGGGCGAGGTCAACGCAGGCGCGATGTTACGCGATATTCTGGACGAATTAGCTGACACAGGCGGGTCTGATCGGGTGCAATCCAAGATCGAAGCGATCTTGTCCCGCGTGGCGTGCCACGGATCTATCCGCACTGGCCGCCGGATGCGCGGCGAAGAAATGAACGCCCTGTTGCGCGAGATGGAAGCGACCCCACGGTCTGGCCAATGCAACCACGGTCGCCCCACATATGTAGAGTTGAAAATGACAGATATTGAACGCTTGTTTGGTCGCACATGATCACGATCGGCGATTATACCTTTAGCCTAGCCGACCCGTTGTTCATCGCCGGTCTGATCGTTGCTCTCATTCTCCTCGCAATGGTTGTCCTGCTAGTTGTCACCGTCCGTCGTGCCGGTAAATCGGGCGAGATGGCGCAGATTTTAGCGAGCCAGATGGGCGGGCTTGGTAGCCGCGTCGAGATGTTATCGAACGGCCAGCAACAGTTGTTTGGGGGCCTGACATCGGTGACCCAAGCGCAGGCGGAGCAGCAAGCCAAGACGCTGCAGTTGATGGAGCAACGGTTGTCTCAGGTGACTGAAACGTTGAACGTGAACCTGTCGTCATCTGCCCAGCGCACTGCTCAAAGTCTGGGCGAGTTGCAGCAGCGTTTACTGACCATCGATAAGGCCCAAGAGAATATTACCAAACTGTCGGGTGATGTTTTGTCGTTGCAAGATATCTTGTCAAATAAACAGACACGCGGTGCGTTTGGTGAAATCCAGCTGAACGATATTGTCAGCAAGGCGCTGCCATCAGATGCCTATACGTTCCAGCATACGCTGACGAACGGCAAACGGGCCGACTGTCTGATCCATCTGCCGAACCCACCGGGGCCGATTGTGATTGATAGCAAATTCCCGCTGGAAGCCTATGAGGCCCTGCGCAATGCCAAGACAGATTGGGAGGCCAATGAGGCTGCTAAGTTCATGCGCACATCGGTGAAAGCCCATATCAAGGCGATTTCCGAAAAGTATATCTTGGACGGTGAAACTGCCGATGGCGCGTTGATGTTCCTGCCATCAGAGGCGGTGTACGCGGAATTGCACGCGAACTTTCCCGAACTGGTCCGGGAGGGGTTCACTGCCCGCGTTTGGATCGTGTCACCGACGACCTGCATGGCCACGCTCAACACCATGCGCGCCATTTTGAAAGACGCGCGTATGCGCGAACAGGCGGGGGCCATTCGGACGACTTTGCGTTTGTTGCACCGCGATGTGGAATTGGTGGTCGAACGTGTTGGAAAGTTGAACACTCATTTCGGCCAGGTCCGCAGGGATTTAGAAGACATCAATACGGCGGCGGAGCGTGCGGGCAAACGCGCGACGCGGCTTGATAACTTTGATTTCGAAGAGATTGCAAATGAGGATGTCGCCCCGCCGCTGCCCCTTGCACAAGACAAACCCTAGGGGCATGCTCGCCTGAAGCCGCCGCCGAAGGATTGACCCATGAAGATGCTACCTCTGAGCCTGATCGTCGCCGCACTTTTGTCCGCTTGTACAGGTGGTGACGGGCTGACGTGGACTGATACGCCAGTGGGTGCCCATCGGTTTTACGCTGATAATTTCCAAGATCATCCGTTTGATACCGGCCCGATTACCGTGCTTTCAGAGGAACATGGCGATTTGCGCAGCTATACGCTGCGATCTTGTGGGGCCGATCAGGTGTGTGGCGCAGGTAAGGGCCGCGTCGTCCGTACGTCCGATTATTGGGTTGTCACGGGGGCTTATGCAGAGCGCATATTTTATGTGTCTGCTGGTGGTGACGGGTGGGTCAAGCACGGTGGTGCGTTGACCCCCATCGCGTGGAATTAAATACCCATAATCCGCCCTGCGATCCGCGGCAGTAATCCATGGAACGCCAACGGCGCATCTGTCGCTGACAAACAGATGCAGTCGTCACCCATTTCAGCGATGGGCATGTGATGCATGTCTTCGTTCGCGACCTCAATATCGCCCACGGCAAACCGGTCATGCGCGTCGGTAAAGGCCCCTTGCAGAACAAGCGTCAGTTCCGTCCCACGGTGCCCGTGGTCAGGCACGGCTGTTCCGGCTGGAATTTTAAGTAGCCGGACGGATGCGCGGTCGCCGGTGTGCAGCAACATTTGGCTGACCCCACCACCGATTTTACGCCATTTTGACGTGTCCGTCATGTAGACGGCCAAAGGTGCGGGGTAGGGACCATTGCGTTGTGGTCTCACGGCCTCTGCATCGCCCTGGGCTATTTTCGCAAGGGTCGCCGTCAATGCGTCGTCTGACATCGCAACCGATCCAGCGTCGAGCATGGTCTCACCACCAATGGCGTCAAATTCCGCCTGTGCCGCGCGGCAGTCATCGCACAACGAGATATGTGTGGCCACAACGAGGTTGAACGCTTCGGGCAGGGTGCCTGCAGCATACCCCATCAATAGGGGCGTGGTCAGATGGTGCTTTATGTGTTTTATCATGTCAGGCTCAATTCATTGCGTGGCGCAAGCGGTCAAGCGCCAGCCGGATACGGGATTTGATCGTACCGAGGGGCAGACCAGTTTCTGATGCAATCTCTGCGTGGGTAAGCTCGCCGAAATATGCACGTTCAATCAGTTGTCTTTGTTTCTTGGGGAGGGCGGCAAGCGCCTGCCCAAGAATTTCGGTCTCTTGCTGCAAAGCCAAAGTATCCACCGCTGACGGCGCGTCTTGTGGCCCCCATGGCAGGTCTTCAGGCTCCGGGCGATGTAGTTTGCGGACCATGTCGATCCGTCTGTTTCGTGCGATCGTAAAGATCCACGTGGATACGCTAGCCTTTGATCCATCAAACAGATGGGCCTTGTTCCAAACCGTTGCCATGACATCTTGGGCGCATTCCTCGGCCAATTCAGGTGAACTGCCGGACTTCATCAAGAATGATTTCACACGGGGCGCGAAGTAGCTGAACAAATCACCAAAAGCAGCGCGGTCCTGATGATCGCGGACCGCGTTAAGTTGGCTTATCCATGCCAGTCGTTTGACTGTTGGCGCATCCGTCACACGGTGTGCTCCTGATTTCAAAGTGACTCTATCCATCGCCGATGCCTTTGGCGATGTGCAATTTGACCTTTTGGCAGGCGGAATGTGTATTTGAACTTGCATAGGCTTGTTACGGGGGGAGGCGATGCTTGGATCACTGCGGACATAAATTTTCTTTCTCAAACCAATCTAGATGTCGGTTGGCGACGTAGTACTATAAACCGTGACAGAACCTTCGGAGACAAGACATAGAATGCCATTTGAAACTGCGACCGCCGCCCCCCGTAAAATTGCCGTTATTGGCGCAGGTATTTCGGGCATGGGTGCGGCCCATATGCTGGCCAAAGATCATACCGTAGTCTTGTTCGAAGCGGAGCCGCGCCTCGGCGGTCATGCCCGCACGCGCATGGCGGGCCCCAATGCCGACACGCCTGTAGATACAGGGTTTATCGTTTTCAACTATGCCAATTACCCCAATCTTACCGCTTTATTTGATCAATTGGACGTTCCGGTGACCAAATCCAACATGTCGTTTGGGGCGTCTTTTGATGGTGGTCGGTTGGAATACGGGCTTGCTGGTGTCGACGCCATTTTTGCGCAAAAACGCAATCTGGCGAACCCCAAGTTCCTGCGCATGGTTCGGGATATTTTATATTTCAACAAACACGGGCTTGCCGCCAGTGCCGAGGATGGTCTGACCATTGGCGGATTGATGAAGAAACTAAACCTGTCAGCTTACTTCCGCGATCATTACCTACTGCCATTCTCGGGTGCGATCTGGTCAACGCCAAAAGAAAAGATCATGGATTTTCCGGCCAACGCCATGATGCAGTTTTTCGACAACCACGCGTTATTGTCCGCCACGGGTCAGCACCAGTGGTACACCGTGCAGGGTGGCAGTCAGTCGTATGTCAGTCGGCTTGAGGCCGATTTGGTCAAACGCGGCGTTGATTTGCGTCTTGGTGCAGGGGTGGACAGTGTGCGCCGCGACCCTGACGGTGTGTATGTCAAAACCCATGGCGCTGTGTGGGAAAGGTTCGATGAAGTCGTGTTTGCCACCCATTCAGACGACACCCTCAATATGCTTGCCGACCCGTCCGACGCCGAGACGTCCACGCTTGGCGCTGTCCGTTATCAAGCCAACCGCGTCGTCCTGCATTCTGATACGACAATTATGCCCAAGCGCCGCGCGGTCTGGTCTAGCTGGGTCTATTCTGAGGAAGCGGGCAAGCAAACCGATCAGATTGACCTGACTTACTGGATGAATTCGTTGCAGCCATGGTTGACCGGTCCCGACTATATGGTGACGCTCAACACCACGCGGCCAATCCGCGAAGAATTGATTTGGGACGAGGTCAGCTTGCGCCACCCAGTTTACGATACTGCAGCCATCGCCGCCCAAGGCCAAGCGGCTGCGATGAACGGGTCCAACCGGACGTGGTTGTGCGGTGCATGGATGAAGAACGGGTTCCACGAGGACGGGTTGTCGTCGGCGGTTGATGTCGTGACCGCGCTGAATACCGTAAACCGTTTCGCCTTGGCCGCCGAGTGAACATCGTCCATCATATTGCGGGGCAGACCTATCACGGCAGGCGCGGTGAGGTGAAAAATGCGTTTCGCTATTCTATCGACTATGTCTTGTTAGATGCCGAAGGGCTGGTTGAAACCCCTAGGCTTTTCGCCCGCAATGCTGGTGCGCTGATGTCGCTGCATGACCGTGACCACGGCGGTGTGCCACACAAGGGACGCGGTGCTGTGTGGGCCCGCGATGTCTTGGCCGCCCACGGTGTTGCTGATCCGACGCGGATCGAATTGCTCGCTCAGCCGCGCATCTTGGGGCATGTCTTTAATCCGGTGTCGTTCTGGCTTTGTTATGATGGTGCCGCTTTGACAAGCGTGATTGCCGAGGTGTCCAACACCTTTGGCGACCGCCATTCATATCTGTGCCGTAACGCGGACGGTGGACCGATCACCAAAGATGACACGATCCAAGCGGATAAGATATTCCATGTCTCGCCGTTTCAACCGATCGAAGGTGGGTATACGTTCCGATTTGATATCACTGCTGACCAAATCGGAATCTGGATCGATTATAGCCGTGGCAATGGCGGCTTGATTGCGACCTTGCATGGGGCGCGTCAGCCGATGACAAATAGCGCGATTGTCCGCGCGGCGCTACGTCGCCCGTTTGGATCGCGACGCGTATTGGCGTTGATCCACTGGCAGGCGATGAAACTGTGGTGGAAGGGCGCAACATTCCGGTCCCGCCCCGCGCCACCAACCGACGAGGTAAGCCGGTGAAAGCGTGGTCAGACCGCCTGCCTGCCTACAGCGGTTTTGCCGCCGTACTGTCCGCCGCTGGACTGCCGATCTACATTTATGCGCCGAAATACTATGCTGATACGTACGGCGTAAGCCTGACCGCGTTGGGCGCTATCCTATTTGGTCTGCGCCTGTTTGACGTGATCCAAGACCCGTTTTTAGGCTGGGTCAGCGAACGCCTGCGCGGTGGCAAATCGGTGATCGTCAGCTTGGTTGCGGTGGTGTTGGCCGTATCAATGATTGGCCTGTTTGCGGTCGCCCCACCAATCAACCCAGCCGTTTGGTTCGCCCTGACAGTGACAGGCCTGTTCAGCGCGTTCAGCTTTCTGACGATCAATTTCTATGCGCAAGGGATCGGCAAGGCGGGCCGCGACCCAAAGGGGCATGTACGGCTGGCCGCATGGCGCGAAACGGGCGCGTTGTTGGGGGTATGCATAGCGGCAGTCGCGCCGACCCTGTTGATAGACCTGTCAACCGCCCCGTTTGCTGTGTTCGCCTACGGGTTCGCCGCTGCGACATTGGTGGCCACGCTGTTCATGTTGCCCGAATGGAAGGGGCGCACGACCACAGAACCATCTCGGATCAAAGAAATTCTAGCAGATAAATTGACCCGCAGGCTTTTGCTCCTCGCGCTGGTCAACGCGACACCATTGGCGGTGTCGTCGACGCTTTTCTTATTCTTCGTTGAATCACGACTTGGTGGTGTCGGCTGGGAAGGCCCACTACTGGTGTTATTTTTCTTGGCCGCCGCAGTGTCGTCGCCGTTGTGGTCGGCGCTGGCTGCCCGCTGGGGAGAGAAGCGCACATTGCTGCTGGCGATGGTTTTGGCGGTCATCTCGTTCGGGTTTGCACTGACATTAGGTGAGGGCGATGTGAACCAATTCGCGATCATCTGCGTAGTATCAGGAGCAACTATTGGTGCAGACCTCACGCTGCTGCCCGCCATGTTCGCGCGGCGCATGGCGGTTGTGTCCCCGAACGGCGGGCAGGGGTTTGGCCTTTGGGCGTTAGTGAGCAAATTCACGCTGGCCTTTGCCGCGGTAACATTGCTGCCGTTGCTGGAACAAGCGGGCTTTGTCGCAGGTGCGCCAGATATGCCGGCTGCGGCCCTGACGATGCTGACGCTGCTATATGCGTTGGTGCCGTCGGTATTGAAATTGGTGGCCATTGGTTTGTTGGTCGCGACGGATTTGGAGACAAAATAATGGCGTGGTGGTATTTTCTTGCGGGCGCTCTGATCGCGTTTACTGCGGTGTGGCTCAAGAGCCGGTTTTTCTCATTTGCCGCGCAAGCGCCAGATGATTATGCGTCGAGGACCGAGTTTGATATTCGCGACGTGCTGAATGGCCCGATTGTTTCTGAAGGTGTGATCTTTGGCCCAACTGGTCGTGTGACGTCTCGGTTTACGGCGCGGTTTGATGCGTCTTGGCATGGGAATACGGGCAAAATGACTGAAAGATTTCACTATGATAGCGGAAATGTACAAAACCGTGCATGGCTGCTGACCCTGTCCGACGGTGGTTTGATTAAGGCCGAGGCCGATGACGTTGTGGGTGCTGGCCGTGGACAGCAATCCGGCAACGCAGTGTTCTTGGCATATAAGCTTAAGCTGTCGGACCAAGCAGGCGGCCATGTGTTGGACACCCGCGATTGGATGTATTTGATGCCCAATGGAACAATTATGAACCGCAGTGAATTTCGAAAATTTGGGTTTAAAGTGGCTGATTTGATTGCCACGATGCGCCCTCTGACCGAGGCAGAACAAGCGGGTAACGCAATATGAACTGGGCTGGAAAACGGTATTGGATCGTGGGCGCAAGCGAAGGGCTTGGGCGCGAGGTTGCCAAGAAAATCGCAGATGCAGGTGCCGAAGTCATCGTGTCCGCGCGGTCCGAAGATCGGCTCAAATCGCTTGTCGCTGACATTGGTGATGCCGCGTCATTTGTGACTGTCGACGTCGGTGATCTAGCGGCTGTCAAGGCCGCCGCCGCCCGGGTTGGTCGGATCGATGGGGTCGTCTATTTAGCGGGCGTTTATTGGCCAATGAACGCGTCTGAATGGGACAATGAAAAGGCCGATTTGATGGGCCAGATAAATTACCTTGGCGGGTCACGTGTTGTGGGTGCGGTGATCGGTCAGATGGTGGACCGCGATGCAGGGCATGTTGTGCTGACCGGATCGCTGTCTGGGTTTCGTGGCCTACCCGGTGCCATCGGCTATTGCGCGTCAAAGGCTGGATTGATGGCGTTGGCCGAATCCATGCAGGCGGATCTGCGCAAGACCGGTGTCCGTGTGCAGGTGATTAACCCTGGTTTTATTAAGACACGGTTGACCGAAAAGAACGATTTTCAAATGCCGTTCATCATGGAGCCAGCGGACGCCGCGCAGGTGTTCTTTGACCACATGGACCGGGGTGGGTTTAAACGCAGCTTTCCGACAGTATTCTCATGGCTGTTTCGTCTGTCGCAGTTCATGCCTGACTGGATGTACTACCGTTTGTTTGGGGCGAAATGACGTAGGATGGGTTTCAACCCATCTTACCTAACCGCTTTGTCAAACATCTGTTTTGCCCGCCCCCACACACCGGCGTCTAAACTGCCCAATGTGCCAAGATGCGGCAACAGCTGACCCGCAAAATCATCGCTGCTTTCGGCAGGCAATAGCGATGGTAAGTTATCAATCGCCATCACGTCTAGCGGCGGGTCGTCGTCAACCCGTAGCGCGGGCGCATCCCAAGTTGTCTCTGATCCGTAAACTTTGATCGGGGAAAAGGCGCTTTGCGGATCGCAGGCGATGTCCCCGATCACACGCAGTTTACGCGGAGCTGTCGTCGCAGATGCAGGCACGAAAACAGGTGTTCCGTCGCGTGCAAGAATGCAGTTTAGGAACACGTCATGATTTAACACTTCGGGGAAAGGTCCCCCTGATGCGGTTTCGGCCATGTCCCATTTTGTCACGTTCAGGCCGAGCGCTTCGCACAGGTCTGCGCCGCCCGTTCCAACACGGCCCATTGCGCCGATGATCAGGACCGTTGGGGTGGCTCCGTTCAGCGCTGCGTGGATATGATCAACTACCGTAGGTGCATCTGCAAAGGTGTTGATTGGTCCAATCAGCTCCCCCTGCTGCTGTGCCGCGTAGGTCAGTAAGCTAACAGCTGCCCCTGCGTAACCAGCCCAATACCCAAATGCCGCGACCCGTCGTCCGCCTGCGTCAACAAGATATTCCAGATCATACAGCGCGCCGCCGCCTGCTTGGAACCGGTCCAATAGGACCCGCCCTGATGCTTGCCCCTTATAAGCATGCCCGAACATAATGTGGCTATGCTGCAAGGGTGTGCCGTCATCCGGCAGTTCTTTGAGCCCAAAGATGATCGCGTCAGCGGGCGCGTCCACCCATGCCCCTTGGTCCGCGAGAGCGCAGCCAACGTCCGCATAACCACCGATTGGGATTGCCCGCTGGTCGCTGTTTTCCACGGTGACGTGGAACCCTTCATCAAGCAGTATTTTTGCCCCTGCTGGTGTCAATCCAACCCGTTCTTCATGTGCCCGTGTTTCGGCCCGAACCCAAAGATGCATCAGATCTCTCCCTAGTAATGTGTGCGTGCGGCGATCCGGTCGCTGTGATCCAGATGCGGGGCGCTGTTAAACGTGCCAAGGATATTCCCGTGATCGGTCACATGAATGCGGTGAACCGATGTGTTCAGGATCGGCAGGGCGATCTGCGCCATCTGCGGGATATCGAGGTGCAAGATATGCGCCACGGCCCGCGCGATGATCCCGCCAGAGGTCACGCAAAGAATCCGCTTACCCGGCTGAGCGGCCGTTTGGATCATGGCCTCAACCCGGTCGCTATAGTGCGCATAGGTTTCCGTCCCGTTGATTTTCCCGTCGCGCCATGCAGTAAGCGTTGCCGGAAAATGCGTCACAAAGTCTGCCGGACTGGTCCGTGGTGCCACGAGTTTCAGCGCATCCATTTCGGCGGTTAGGTCATAGTACGCAATCTCGTTCAGGCGCTCGTCCACAGTCACATCTGCGAACCCCATGCCAGCCACTGTTTCGCGCTGGCGGCGCAAAGACCCCGAGAAAACCGTATCAAACGGCCCATCGTGTGCGTTGATCCAATCCCCAAGCCATGCCGCTTGCTGGTGGCCAAGCTCAGACAGCTTGTCATAGCCCGCCTCGTCAGTCGCTGCTGAATTTGCCTGCCCGTGCCGGACCAGTGTGATTTCGCCCATGATGTCTCCCAATGTTGAGATATGGGTAAGCGGTTGCGTGTGGCTTGGCAACGGTGCGCGATGCGCCCTTGTTTGCAGATTCCGCATGTGGGATTGTCGCCGCTAAGAATAGAAACCAAAATCCTACAGGTCCCCCGTTTATGCCCGCAGATACGCTGCTGAAAGATGTCTTTGGATTCGACGATTTTCGTGCTGGTCAGCGCGAGATCGTGGATGCTGTCATTGCTGGTGAAAACACGCTGGCGATTATGCCCACCGGTGGCGGTAAGTCGCTGTGCTTTCAGCTTCCCGCGCTAGTGCGATCGGGTGTGACTGTCGTGATTTCCCCGCTGATCGCGTTGATGCGCGATCAGGTGCGCGGCCTTAAGGCGGTGGGCGTCGAGGCTGGTGCCCTGACGTCCGGAAATACCGAAGAAGAAACTGACGCCGTTTGGGCAGGTCTCGAGGCAGGTACGCTGCGTCTGCTTTACATGGCGCCCGAACGGTTGTCGTCGGGCGGCACGATACAAATGCTGCGCCGTGCCGGTGTCGGCATGATCGCGGTGGACGAGGCCCATTGCGTCAGCGCATGGGGTCATGATTTCCGCCCTGATTATTTGCGCATCGGCGAGTTGCGCCGCCTGCTCGATGTGCCCTTGGCCGCGTTTACGGCGACTGCCGACGCCGAAACCCAAGTCGAGATTATCGAAAAGCTGTTTGACGGCGTGCAGCCGTCCACGTTTTTGCGGGGCTTTGACCGCCCGAATATTCATCTCGCATTTGAGGTCAAAGACGGACCGCGCGCACAGATTTTGAACTTTGCCGCTGCTCGCAAGGGTCAGTCCGGCATCGTCTATTGTGGCACACGCGCCAAAACGGAAACATTGGCCAAAGCGCTGGGTGATGCGGGGCATACAGCGTGTTCCTATCACGGCGGTATGGACGCCGAGGACCGCCGCATTGTGGAACGTCGTTTCCAACAAGAGGATGGCCTGATCGTCTGCGCTACCGTGGCTTTTGGCATGGGGATTGATAAGCCCGATATCCGCTGGGTCGCCCACGCTGATCTGCCCAAGACGATCGAAAGCTATTACCAGGAAATCGGCCGTGCGGGCCGTGATGGTGCGCCTGCCGAAACGCTGACGTTGTTTGGCCCCGACGATATCCGATATCGCCGCCAGCAGATCGACGAAGGGTTGGCGCCTGCGGACCGGCGTGCTGCCGATCATGGGCGACTAAATGCGCTGCTTGGGCTGGCCGAGGCGTTGACCTGCCGCCGCCAGACATTGCTCACGTATTTTGGCGAAGACCCAAGCCCGTGCGGGTATTGCGATCTATGCGACAAACCACCCGAGACGTTTGATGCGACGACCCCTGTGCGCATGGCTCTATCTGCCGCGCTGCGGACGGACGAATGGTTCGGATCGGGGCATCTGATTGATATTTTGCTCGGGGCCAAGACTGATAAAATCCGCGAACGGGGGCATGACAGCCTGCCGACCTATGGCGTTGGTAAGGAATTTGACAAACGCCAATGGCAGGCGATCTTCCGGCAGATGATGGGGCATGATCTGATGCGGCCTGATCGCGACCGATACGGTGCGCTGCGCATGACAGATCACGCCCGCCCGATTTTGCGCGGTGAGGCGTCGGTCACTTTGCGCCGCGATAGCATTCGAGCGGCCAAGGGCACCGGTCCCAAGGTCCGCCAGTTGGTATCCGAGGAAGACGCGCCGCTGATGTCTGCGCTCAAAGCCAAGCGCCGGTTCTTGGCCGAGCAGGCTGGTGGCCCCGCGTATATCGTTTTTAATGACCGGACGTTGATTGAGATGGCCGAGAAGCGGCCCTCTAACCTGGATGAAATGGCTGCGATTGGTGGTGTTGGCGCCAAGAAACTGGAAAGCTATGGCAAAGCGTTTCTTGAGGTGATCGCGGGGGCTGTGGAAGATGTGCATCCGATGCGTCGCAAACTTGCAGGCCGTGACGAGGGCGCAGTATATGACCGCCTTTTGGCCGTCCAGGCGGACTTGCAACGCGGACCAGACGGGGCGGATAAGCCGATGTCGTGCTCTGCGTCGATGCTTGCCAAGGTCGCGCAGCTGCGTAATGCGGACCAAGCAGGGCTAACCCGTCTGATAGGTGACAAATATGTCGACCGTTTTGGCGATGCGTTTCTGGATATCTTGCGAGAAGGTTAACACGATTGCGCCGCAGGTTACTTGCCCCTAGCGTGGTTCCCAGAATTGACCAATGTGGATGCCCTTATGTTTGATCGTATTTTATCGCTTTTCTCAGGCAAGGCTGGGTTTCACACTGAATTGCCTGCCGCTGATGCACGCACTGCGCTGGGTGCCTTGATGGTCCGCGCTGCCAAAGCGGACAAAGCGTATCTGTTTGAAGAGGTCGAACAGATCGACAGGGTGCTGTCCAAGCTTTACAATCTGAACCCCGTACAGGCCGCCAAAATGCGCGCCCAGTGCGAGCTTTTGGAAGAAGAGATGCCCGATACCGAAAACCTCGCGGGAATTTTGCATGATGCAATTAGCGTGGACGACCGCGAGGCGGCTGTTGCTGCGCTTTGGTCTGTCGTGTTTGCCGACGGTGTCGAGCACGAGGAAGAAGACGAGCTGTTGCATGCGGTCGAGGCAGCACTTGGTGTGTCCCCCGCTGATGCCAAGCGGCTTCATGACGCAGAGATGGCCAAACGTCCGGTCAGGCGCGGCTAGCGTCCGCGCCCTGCGAACCACACCGATGACGCCCCTGCGATTGCGATAACCGCGAGGCCGATCAGTGTGGTCCCATCTGGCCAATCACCGAAAACCATCACTCCCAGAACAGTGGCCACAACCAGTTGGCTATAAATCAGCGGTGCGATCACGTTCGCAGGCGTGGATCGGTTCACGAGCACCAATAGCAGATTGCCCAATGCTGATCCCATCGCGCTGATCCCAATCAAGACCGCGGCGTTGCCCGAGATAGCAGGCAATGGTCCAACGGCGAATGGTGCCAAGACGACGGCCCCGATTACCAGTTGTGACAGGAGCAAAAATCGTGGCCTGAACCCGCCCGCCAACCAGCGTGTCGCGACCAAATACGATCCGTGGAAACACCCCGCGAGAATGGAAAAGCCCATGCCAATCGTCATTCCAAACCCGGGTCGCACGACGATCAGCACCCCGACAAAGCTGAGGCCAAGCAGCACGGTGCGGGTCAATGTGACCTGTTCCCGCAACAAGATCGCGGACAGTGCATAAGCCACGATTGGCCCAACGAAGAACCCGCCAAACACGGTCGCCATATCCTCGGTCCGCAATGCGGTCAGAATGCAAACAATGCCCCCGACGATCAGCATTGCACGCAGGACAAGCCGCCAGTCCTTGGCCTGCGCCAAGTCGCTGCGCTGTAACCCCGCAAACGGTGCAATCATCGCAGCCGCCAAGGCAAACCGAGACCATGCAACGAACACGGGATCAAACCCGTGGCCGCCGAGCACCTTAGCGGCAGCATCGCCCGACACGATTAGAACCATGGCCATGACAACCATGACAACAACGCGGGGCAGGGATGGGGGCATGGGCAGATCCTGTGATTGTATGGCAATAGTCAACGACAGTTTGACAAAGGCCGTTTCCACGCACCAATATTCTGACAAAAGGGTGACACACTATAACGAGGAGTGTGTCAAATGCCCCAAGATCCCCCGAATACATTTTTGGAGTTTCTTTATCAGCTGATTTCGGATGCGGATCTATCAATCGGCTTTTTGAAAGGAAGCGGCCTCGGTGCCGTGCTGCTTGCATTCGTTACAATTGTTCTGATTGTCAGTCCGTCGTTCAAGAAAGCTAGCTTGGTCTCATTGGTGAAGGCATGGGGGGAAAAGGGGTAAACATGTCTCGACGGGTTGGCCTCTACCTCAAGGTTGAGGCTCGGCTAGGTTAATCAACGTAATTGCCCTTGCAATGCCCCCCTTTGCCTTGGTCTAACGACTTTAAGCTAAAGGAACAGTCTTATGACCGACATTGCCACCCGCGTTTGGAACCACAAATGGAAGATCGACCCGATTGTGCGGTCGCTCATCGATACGGATTTCTATAAATTGCTGATGTGTCAGTCGGTGTTTCGCAACAAGCCCGACACACAGGTGACGTTCAGTCTGATCAACCGGTCCAAGCATATCCGGCTGGCCGATCTGGTCGACGAAGGCGAATTGCGCGAGCAGTTGGATCACATCCGGTCGCTGTCGCTGACGCGTGGGGAATCCACTTGGATGCGCGGCAACACGTTTTATGGCAAACGGCAAATGTTCACGCCCGAATTCATGGACTGGTTCGAAAATCTGCGGCTCCCGCCGTACCACCTTGAAAAGGTCGACGGGCAATACGAGCTGACGTTCGAAGGGTCTTGGCCAGAGGTCATGCTGTGGGAAATTCCGGCGCTTGCAGTCCTGATGGAACTGCGCGGGCGGGCCGTGCTGGGAACCATGGGGCGTTTTGAACTCGAAGTGCTGTACGCACGCGCCAAAACCAAGGTCTGGGAAAAAGTCGAAACACTGCGCAAGCTGCCCGATCTGACGATTGCGGACTTTGGGACGCGGCGGCGGCACAGCTATCTGTGGCAAGACTGGTGCGTGCAGGCAATGAACGAAGGGCTGGGCAAAAACTTTGTGGGGACCTCGAACTGCCTCATCGCCAAGGAACGGGACCTTGCGGCCATCGGGACCAACGCGCACGAATTGCCGATGGTCTATGCGGCGCTGGCCAAGGACGACGCGGCGCTGCTGCAAGCCCCCTATGCGGTGCTGGAAGACTGGCAGGCGGAACACGACGGGAACTTGCGGATTATCCTGCCCGACACCTACGGGACGCAAGGGTTCCTTGACCGCGCACCCGACTGGCTGGCTGGCTGGACGGGGATCAGGGTCGACAGCGGCGATCCGGCGACAGGGGCGGAAGTGGCGATCGACTGGTGGCGCGCCCGCGGCGAAGACCCGACCAAAAAGCTGGTCATCTTTTCCGATGGACTGGACACTGACAAAATCGTGGAACTGCAAACGCAATTCGCAGGGCGGTGCCGCGTGTCGTTCGGGTGGGGGACGATGCTGACCAACGACTTCAAAGGACTGACCGAAAACGACAGCCTCGCGCCGTTCAGCCTTGTGTGCAAAGCCATCGCGGCCAACGGTCACGCAACGGTGAAACTAAGCGACAACCCGAACAAAGCCATGGGCCCAGCATCAGAGATCGCTCGCTATAAGCGTGTGTTCGGCGTAGGGGAGCAAGAGAAGGTCGAGGTTGTGGTTTAGGGTGTTATCATAGCGTTAATTTTCTTGACCAACACGACTAAATCCTGACAAATTTCATGTTGTTGCAATTCTTCACATACATCGAATTTGCTTACCCCAAACTGTTTTTCAATCGAGTGAGGACCTTTTTCGAAAATTTCTTTGCCATGAGCATCATTAATAGCTGGTGGAACATTTGCATCAGTGAAATTGGGCGGAATTACAATCGCATGGTGGTCAGCCAAAGCCTTGCAGACATCGTCTATGTCGTGGCCTGAAACTCGTGCGATTGTTGCAGGAAAGATGAGATAGTTCTCAATGTGGCGACGTTGCCAGACACAGAGGTCGAGTGGGGACTGAGGGACGTATTTTTCTGATTTGTCTCGTAAATTTGTAGCATCTACTTGGTTTTGCTCAGTATTGTCTCGATCCCGAATACTTACTGCTTTAAGTTCTGGAATGTCTTTTTTTAGTTGTTCGAACAATTGTCTTCGCTCTTTAGACGACGCAGTGCTTGGCCAAATCACAACATCATCCGAAATTGGCACCCCTAATTTATTAGCAAGCGACTTAATCAATTTGGCATCGCTTTGACCTTCAACAATTAGGAGGGCCTTCGTCTTCTTGAGGCGATCCAAGCGCGGTGAATAATCACTTCCTAGGCCTGCAAAAAGGCCAATTTTCCCTTCATCATCTGAGAGGTATTTTGCTCCCGAATTTTCAAATTTGAAGATTGTTTGATGATTTGCCCATCGCAATATTTCTGTACTGTGCGTGGCAAGCAAAACTTGTTTCTCTTTAGTTGCCGCAATCTTTTCTAGCTCAGAAATAAGGAGCGTTTGCATGCTTGAATGTAAATGAGCGTCCGGTTCGTCCAAAAGAATGACATCAATTTCTGGATCGAGCGCTAGTGCAAAAACACTCAACCATTGCAGGAATCCGCTTCCCTCTGCCATTAGATCTCGAGGTTTGGTAATCCCCCCATTTTTAGTGGGGTCCGCCTGCAGAATTACGCGGCCATTTTCAGTTTCATAGCGGGTGTGATGCCGCCTATTGCCATATTGGGTCTGTCGTTATTGTAAGTCCAGAGCCATTCGGTCGCTTGGTCT
>JAGSGF010000049.1 GCA_023955335.1 Yoonia sp. | reverse complement strand
CGAAAGTGGCGGCCAAGCCAGCAGCGAAAGTGGCGGCCAAGCCAGCAGCGAAAGCGGCGGCCAAGCCAGCAGCGAAAGCAGCGGCCAAGCCAGCGGTATTGACGAAAGCGCGTGACGGCGGTGCAGACAATCTGAAAATGATCAAAGGTGTCGGCCCGGTGCTTGAAAAAGCACTGCACGACGCGGGGGTTTACCACTTTGACCAGGTTGCGGCATGGTCAAAGGCCGATGCAAACTGGTTCGACGACAACGTTAAAGGAGCCATGGGCCGCGTTGTGCGTGACGGCTGGACCGCACAGGCTAAGATTTTGGCCAAAGGTGGCACAACCGAGTTTTCGAAAAAGGTAAAGAAGGGCGGCGTTTACTAAACGCTGGCTAAACAATAATGGCGCAGAATCAAAATAAATTTGGAGCAGGGCAACGCGCCGCGATTGTCGTTGCTGCAACAGGGATACTTTGGATCTGCGCCAATCTTGCGGGCGAATTTTTGGGGCTGTCGGTACGGATACGGACGCTTTTTGATCTGATCGCGCTGGCAGCTTTCGGGTTTGCGCTTTATATGACATTTAACCTCTGGCGCGCCCGCCAACACGACAAGGATGACGGCTAATGCTGAAAGACCAAGACCGGATTTTCACGAACCTTTATGGTATGCACGACCGGACCCTTAAGGGGGCTCAGGCACGTGGGCATTGGGATGGCACCGCTGCTATCATCAAAAAGGGTCGCAGTTTCATCATCGACGAGATGAAAGCATCTGGTCTGCGTGGCCGTGGCGGCGCCGGTTTTCCAACAGGTCTGAAGTGGTCGTTTATGCCCAAAGAAAGCGACGGTCGCCCGTCCTATCTGGTTGTGAACGCCGACGAATCCGAGCCGGGCACATGTAAAGACCGGGAGATCATGCGCCATGATCCGCATACATTGGTCGAAGGGTGCCTGATCGCGTCCTTCGCGATGAACGCAAACGCCTGCTATATCTATATCCGCGGCGAATACATCCGCGAACGTGAGGCCTTGCAAGCCGCCATCGACGAAGCCTACGCCGCTGGTCTGGTCGGCAAAAACGCTGCGAAATCCGGTTGGGATTTTGACATCTATTTGGCGCATGGGGCAGGCGCCTATATCTGCGGCGAAGAAACCGCATTGCTGGAATCGCTCGAAGGTAAAAAAGGCATGCCGCGCATGAAGCCGCCATTCCCTGCGGGGGCTGGCCTTTATGGTTGCCCGACCACGGTGAACAATGTGGAATCCATTGCTGTTGTGCCGACGATCTTGCGCCGTGGTGGCAGCTGGTTCTCTGGGATTGGCCGCGCGAATAACGCGGGTACAAAGCTGTTTGCGATCTCTGGCCACGTCAACAATCCTTGTGTTGTTGAAGAAGAAATGGGCATCTCGTTTGAAGAGCTGATCGAAAAGCATTGCGGCGGCATTCGCGGTGGCTGGGACAATCTCAAGGCTGTGATCCCCGGCGGATCGTCCGTGCCAAACGTGCGCGGTGAAGACATGCGCGACGCGATTATGGACTTTGACGGGCTCAAGGAAAAAGGGTCTTCCCTTGGCACTGCAGCGGTCATCGTGATGGATAATTCCACCGATATGATCAAAGCTGTCTGGCGTTTGTCCAAGTTTTACAAACACGAATCTTGTGGGCAATGTACGCCGTGCCGCGAAGGTACTGGCTGGATGATGCGCGTCATGGCGCGCCTTGTCGAAGGCAATGCATCTGTCGAAGAAATCGACATGCTGCTTGATGTGACCAAACAGGTTGAAGGCCACACAATCTGTGCGCTTGGTGATGCGGCCGCGTGGCCAATCCAGGCCCTGATCAAGAACTTCCGTGGCGATATTGAAGACCGCATTGCGCATAAACGCGGCTCTATCGCGGCTGAATGAAGCGGCGGACCAAAATCGATAGGCGCGGCAGTGGAGTAAGCTGGCGCGCTTTCGCGTTTTCCCTGGCGGTTTATATTCTGGGCATGGCTACAACGATCTTTGGGTCGCAAAATCTGGTGCTGTATTATGCAGGGATTGCGCTGATCGCGGTTGGCGCAATTGCGGTTTCTACGGCTATGGTTGACGCGCTGCTGTCAATTTCTCGCGGTTTTCGAACCGCAATTATTTTGGCTGTCTTGGGGATAGCCGCGTATCTAGGCTGGGCTGTGATTGTTGCTTGATATGCGCGCCAACGGTACGCCATCTGCGTAAACCCGCCAACGCATCCAAAAATTCCGATCTGTTATTGAATAACAATGCGCGACGGCCGACATCTACCCCAAACTGGGCGATGTGCCCGTATCCAAAAGAAAGCCTTGGCCAATGAAGAAGACACCAGCACTTGCATTGGCAATTTGCGTAGCTGTCGCAGGCCTAAGCGGGGCAGTATCAGCAAAACCTGCGTTGAAAGACGTCGAACACGTGCGCGAAGGCATCATCGCCACCGGTATGGCGTTAGAGATATCCGAGAAGTGTGGCAGCATCAGCCCACGCCGTATCCGTGGGATCAACTATTTGTTTTCATTGCGAAGTCACGCCTTTGATCTGGGATTTTCGCGCGCTGAAGTGGACGCCTATGTGAATGACAAAACCGAAGAAAACCGATTGAAAGAAATCGCCTACGGCCGTTTGCATGACCTTGGCACTGTATCTGGTAATGAGGCCAGTTATTGCGCTGTGGGCCGCGCGGAAATTGCCAAAGACAGCGCAATCGGGCGGCTATTACGTTAACCCTTTTGGGTGCCACGGCAATTATTCAAGTCACTGTCCCGAAAGAAGCCACTTTCGGGGCGGTTTTTTTGTCAATCTGACTGGCATCGCGGGCCATGTCGCGTTAGAACCCGATCAAACTTCACCTCAATGATTGGGTGTGCGGTGCAATGGGAATATAAAGGCGCGCTATGTCTGATCTTCGCAAAGTTGTTATCGATGGAAATGAGGTCGAGGTTGACGGGGCAATGACCCTGATCCAGGCCTGTGAAGAGGCGGGTGTCGAAATCCCGCGGTTCTGCTATCACGAACGGCTTTCGATTGCCGGCAACTGCCGCATGTGTCTGGTCGAGGTTGTCGGCGGCCCGCCCAAGCCAGCGGCGTCTTGCGCCATGCAGGTCAAAGATTTGCGCCCCGGCCCGGACGGCCAGCCACCCGTTGTCAAAACCAATTCGCCGATGGTCAAAAAGGCCCGTGAAGGCGTGATGGAATTCCTTCTCATTAACCACCCGCTTGATTGCCCGATCTGCGATCAAGGCGGCGAATGCGATCTGCAAGACCAGGCGATGGCTTACGGCGTTGACTTTAGCCGCTTTCGTGAACCAAAGCGTGCGACCGACGATCTTGATCTTGGCCCGCTTGTAGAAACCCACATGACCCGCTGTATTTCGTGCACCCGCTGTGTGCGTTTCACGACCGAGGTCGCGGGCATTCACCAGATGGGCCAGACAGGGCGCGGTGAAGATGCTGAGATTACATCTTACTTGGGCGAAACTCTCGACAGTAACTTGCAGGGTAACATCATTGATCTGTGTCCCGTCGGCGCGCTTGTGTCCAAGCCGTATGCTTTCACTGCCCGCCCTTGGGAATTGACCAAGACCGAATCTATCGACGTGATGGACGGCCTCGGGTCCAACATCCGCGTGGACACCAAGGGCCGCGAAGTCATGCGCTTTTTGCCGCGTAACCATGACGGCGTGAATGAAGAGTGGATTTCCGATAAAACACGTTTCGTCTGGGATGGTCTGCGTCGCCAGCGTCTTGATACAGCTTACATCCGCGAAAACGGTAAACTGCGTAAGGCCGATTGGTCCGAGGCTTTGACTGCCGCCGCTGACGCGATGAAGGGCAAAAAGATTGCCGGTCTCGTTGGCGATCTTGCGCCAACCGAAGCTGCATTTGCGCTGAAAGCGTTGATCGAAGGGCAGGGTGGTGCCGTCGAATGTCGTACCGATAACGCCGCACTTCCAGTTGGCAATCGGTCCGGCTATGTCGGGACAGCGTCGATTGAAGATATCGACCGCGCGGAAAAGATCATTCTGATTGGCACCAACCTGAAAATGGAATCACCTGTCCTGAACGCGCGTTTGCGTCAGGCATGGTCACGTGGCGCGAATATCGCCCGGATCGGCACACCTGTTGATCTGACCTATCCGGTTGAAGATCTCGGTGCTGGCCGCGAAGCCCTCGCTAATCTTGACGCTTTGGATGGAAACACGCTTGTCATCGTTGGCATGGGTGCGTTGACTGAAGCAGATGGCGAAGCCGTACTTGGCACTGCAATGTCAAAATCCGGCGGTCAATTCATGGTGCTGCACACTGCTGCTGGCCGTGTTGGGGCGATGGACGTGGGTGCAACCACGGACGGTGGCCTCAAGGCCGCTGTCGAAGGGGCCGATGTTATCTACAACATGGGCGCAGACGAGCTTGATATCGATGCGGGCGCATTTGTGATCTACCAAGGGTCGCATGGTGATCGTGGTGCGCACCGCGCTGACATCATCTTGCCAGCGGCTGCTTATACAGAAGAAAACGGCCTGTTTGTAAACACCGAAGGACGCCCTCAGTTGGCGCAACGTGCATCTTTTGCACCGGGTGAAGCGAAAGAAAACTGGGCAATCCTGCGGGCATTGTCTGCTGAATTGGGCGCGACGCTGCCCTATGACAGCCTTAGCGCGCTCCGCACGGCGATGATCGCGGCACACCCGCATCTGGGCGCTGTTGATGTGGTTGCGGCGAACGATTGGGCACCGCTTAAGGCCAAGAAGATGGGCAAAGCGAACTTCCGTTATGCTGTGTCTGACTTCTACCTGACGAATCCGATCGCGCGGGCAAGCCAGTTGATGGCTGAACTTTCGGCAAACGCAAAAGAGCGGGCAACTGCTGCGCTGGCTGCCGAATAGGTGAGGGTCATCGCGATCATATCCGCGCTTGCGCTGACGGCCTGCACAGTCGCAGAGCCAGAAGTGACCCGAGGGCCGATGTCGTTATCCTATGACGGGATCGAGACACGGTTGTTGGACGGTGATTTGGTCAACTTTCGGGTGGCTATGACTGGTGCTGATACAGTCGAACAAGTGACGAAATACGCCGAATGCGCGGCTGCACAATATACGCTGATCCGTGGATACGGGTTCTTGCGGCACGTGCGGACACAAGCGGCGGAAGACGGCGGGCTTTGGTCCGCTGATGCAGTTTATACGATCTCACCTGCGCTTCCGCGTGGGCTCAAGACAATTGACGCCGAAGTGGCCGTCGCCGATTGCGGCACGGCTGGCATTCCAACGGTGTAAGGAAACGAAAACTATGGTTGAATTTTTCACCAATACCAATCTGGGCATTGTGCTTGTGATCCTTGGGCAGTGCCTTTTGGTGCTGATCCCGCTTTTGGTCGCACTTGCGTTCTTGATGTACGCGGACCGGAAAATCTGGGCCGCCGTGCAGATGCGCAAAGGACCCAACATGGTTGGGCCGTTCGGGCTGCTGCAATCATTCGCGGATTTTCTGAAATACATTGTCAAAGAAATCATCGTGCCTGCGGGCGCTGACAAATTCGTATTCTTCCTCGCGCCAATGATCGCCTTTGTTTTGGCTGTTATCACTTGGGCTGTGATCCCGTTTAACGATGGGTGGGTGATCTCAAACATCAACGTGGCTATCTTGTATGTCTTCGCGATCTCGTCGCTTGAAGTCTACGGCGTAATCATGGGCGGTTGGGCCTCCAACTCTAAATACCCTTTCTTGGGATCCTTGCGGTCTGCAGCACAGATGATTTCATACGAAGTGTCCATCGGCCTGATCATCATCGGTGTAATTATCTCGACGGGTTCCATGAACTTTGGCGATATCGTCGGCGCACAAGAAGGTGGCTTCTTTAGCTGGTACTGGGTCGCTCACTTTCCGATGCTTTTCCTCTTCTTTATCAGCGCCTTGGCTGAAACAAACCGGCCACCGTTTGACCTTCCCGAAGCGGAATCAGAACTGGTTGCAGGGTATCAGGTCGAATATTCATCCACCCCATTCCTGCTCTTTATGATCGGCGAATTGATGGCGGTCGTGCTGATGTGCGCACTTGTGTCACTGCTGTTCTTGGGCGGCTGGTTGTCACCTGTCGGCTTCTTGCCAGACGGCGTATTCTGGATGGTCCTGAAGATGAGCGCGGTCTTCTTCATGTTCTCGATGGTGAAGGCACTGACACCGCGTTACCGCTACGACCAACTGATGCGGATCGGGTGGAAAGTCTTTCTGCCGCTCTCCCTGTTCTGGGTCGTGCTGGTGTCGTTCCTTGCAAAATTTGAAGTTCTGGGGGGCTTTTGGGCTCGCTGGACAATGGGAGTTTAACCAATGAACGAACCATTTGATTACACCCGTACTGCCAAATACTTCCTTCTGACGGATTTCTGGAAAGCGTTCGGGCTGGGCATGAAGTATTTATTCAGCCCTAAGGCGACGCTGAACTACCCACATGAAAAGGGGCCTTTGTCCCCGCGTTTTCGTGGCGAACATGCGCTGCGCCGCTATGCAAATGGCGAAGAACGCTGCATCGCATGTAAATTGTGCGAAGCCGTTTGCCCCGCGCAAGCGATCACAATCGACGCAGAGCCGCGCGATGACGGGTCCCGCCGGACCACACGCTATGACATCGACATGACGAAATGCATTTATTGTGGTTTCTGCCAAGAAGCCTGCCCAGTGGACGCAATCGTCGAAGGCCCGAATTTCGAATTCTCAACCGAGACTCGCGAAGAGCTGTATTACGACAAAGACAAGCTGCTCGAAAACGGCGACCGGTGGGAAGCAGAGATCGCGCGCAATCTTGAAATGGATGCGCCGTACCGATGAATTTAGGATTGGTTGAATAAGATGGGTGCTTGGGGACCAGGTAGCTTTGACAACGATGGTGCGTTGGACTTCCTTGCGGATTACCGCGAGGGGACCGTTGCCGTTGTCGAATCCGTCCTCAAAGACCTCGCCAATCTTGAAGATGGAACTTACATCGAGATCGACGCTGGGCAGGCCGCGATTGTCGCAGCCGAAGTTGTGGCCGCGTGCCACGACAACCCAGCCGCCTCACTTGAAGAAGACACGCTCGAAGATGCGTTGGTGCACCGTGCCGCTGTCGTCGAACACCTTGATCTTATCGACTTTGCAACAGCCGCACTTCCAAAGCTTTTGGTGTCCGAGACATCTGAATTGGCCGAGTTGTGGGAAGATGCCGAGCCCGCAGACGCAGAGGCGTTTCAAACAAACGTCGCCGATCTGCTTGGCCGCTTAGGAGACATCGTATGACCGACAACCCGTTCGCAGCATTCTTGAAGATGGGCCAGGAGATGGCCAAAGAATTCAACCCCGCGTCCGAGACATTCGCGCCAAAGGGTTTTGAAGATCTGTTCCCAACAATGTCACGCGACATGATGGAACAGTTCATGGGCAAGGGCATGAACCCTGATGGGTTGGATGCAAAAACCAAGCTGCTGCTGACGTTGCACGCCCTGACCATCATGGGGGCCAGCGCTGATATACAAATCCGATTGACCGTCCGCCACCTCGTGGAAGCCGGTGCAACCAAACAGGAAATCGCTGAGACAATCGCCCAAGCGGCGGTGTTCGGCGGCGTCCCTGCAATGACAAAGGCGATGGAAATCGCCACCGACGTGATGGAAAAGGACGCATCTTCATGACCGTTGCCGCATTCACATTTTACCTCTTTGCAATCACCACGGTGGCGGGCGGATTGATGACAGTCATCAGCCGAAACCCCGTGCATTCAGTGCTTTGGTTGATCTTGTCATTTTTATCATCAGCGGGGCTGTTCGTCCTGTTGGGCGCTGAATTCGTCGCCATGCTGCTAATCATCGTCTACGTGGGCGCGGTCGCGGTGCTGTTCTTGTTCGTGGTCATGATGCTCGACGTGGACTTTGCCGAACTCAAGGCGGAAATGGCGAAATACATCCCGCTAGCCCTGCTGATCGGTGTGATCATCTTGATGCAACTGGGTATGGCCTTCGGTGCTTGGGATTACGCAGATGCAGTCGCCGCTAACATCGACGCGCCGAAAGGAACCGAGCAGAACACCGCCGCCCTTGGGCTGCTGATCTACGACAAATACATCATGCTGTTCCAGCTGGCTGGCCTGATCCTGCTGGTCGCAATGATCGGTGCAATCGTGCTGACACTGCGTCACCGTGTGGACATCAAACGCCAGAACGTGATGCAACAAATGCACCGTGATCCGGCAAAATCCATGAAGAACATCGACGTCAAACCAGGGCAGGGACTGTAATCATGATCGGTATCGAACACTATCTCACCGTATCTGCGGCACTTTTTGTGATTGGCATATTTGGCCTGTTTCTAAACCGTAAGAACGTGATCATCCTGCTGATGAGTATCGAATTGATGCTGCTGGCGGTGAACATCAACTTTGTCGCCTTCTCCAGTTTCCTTGGTGATCTGGTCGGGCAAGTGTTCACGCTTTTCGTACTGACAGTTGCTGCCGCCGAGGCCGCGATTGGTCTTGCGATCCTCGTTTGTTTCTTCCGTAACCGCGGGACGATTGACGTTGAAGACGTCAACGTGATGAAGGGCTAAATCCATGGAAACCATTATCCTATTCGCCCCTCTGGCCGGCGCGCTTGTCGCGGGCTTTGGTTGGAAATTCATCGGGGAAACCGCAGCACAGTGGGTGACCACGGTGCTGCTGTTCCTTGCCGCGATCTTGTCGTGGATCGTCTTCCTGACATTTGACGGTGTGACGGAAAGCATCCAGATCATGCGCTGGATCGAATCCGGCACATTGTCCACCGATTGGGCGATCCGCATGGACCGTCTGACCGCCACAATGTTGATCGTGATCACGACCGTATCCGCGCTCGTGCATCTGTATTCCTTCGGCTACATGGCGCATGACGAAAACTTCGGGACCGGCGAGCATTATAAGGCTCGTTTCTTTGCTTACCTGTCATTCTTCACCTTCGCGATGTTGATGCTGGTGACCGCCGACAACCTTGTGCAGATGTTCTTTGGTTGGGAAGGGGTGGGCGTCGCGTCTTACTTGCTGATCGGTTTCTACTACAAAAAGCCATCCGCCAACGCTGCTGCGATCAAAGCGTTTGTGGTCAACCGTGTTGGTGACTTCGGCTTCGCGCTTGGCATCTTCGCGCTCTATATGATGACCGACAGCATTAAGTTCGACGACATCTTTGCCGCCATCCCAACGCTTGCGCAGAAGGAGCTTACGTTCCTGTGGGCCGACTGGAACGCAGCCAACCTGATCGCCGTCCTGCTGTTCATCGGCGCAATGGGTAAATCAGCACAGCTGTTCCTGCACACTTGGTTGCCCGACGCGATGGAAGGCCCAACGCCTGTCTCCGCGCTGATCCATGCAGCCACCATGGTGACCGCCGGTGTCTTCCTTGTTTGCCGCATGTCCCCGTTGTTGGAATACGCGCCAGAGGCGAAAAACTTTATCGTTTTCGTCGGCGCATCCACGGCGTTCTTTGCCGCCACAGTTGGTCTCGTACAGAACGACATCAAGCGCGTTATCGCATATTCCACCTGTTCGCAGCTTGGTTATATGTTTGTGGCCGCGGGGATCGGTGTTTACTCGGTCGCGATGTTCCACCTGCTGACACATGCGTTCTTTAAGGCGATGTTGTTCCTCGGGGCCGGTTCGGTCATCCACGGGATGCACCACGAACAAGACATGCGGAACTATGGTGGCTTGCGGCACAAAATGCCCAAGACGTTCTGGGCCATGATGATCGGTACGCTTGCCATCACAGGTGTCGGTATCCCGTTCCTTTACATCGGTTTCCCTGTCGGCTTTGCGGGATTTGTGTCCAAAGATGCGATCATTGAATCTGCTTATGCGGCGCAATCATCCTACGCATTTTGGATGCTCGTGATTGCGGCCTTCATGACCAGTTTCTACAGCTGGCGCCTGATGTTCATGACGTTTTATGGCAAGCCGCGTGGCGACAAACACACACATGATCACGCCCACGAGAGCCCCAACGTCATGTTGATCCCGCTGTTGGTATTGGCATTCGGTGCAGTGTTTTCCGGCATGGTGTTCTACAAGCCATATTTTGGCAGCGACGCGTCAGTCGGTAAATTCTTTGGGGTGCTTGAGGCGTCAAAAGAAGACAAAGCCGAGGATCACGCAAACGCGTTCATGTTGATTTCGCCTGCAAATGCAGCGACCGAAGAAACAGATGACCACGCCCAAGAAGACGATCATGGGAAAGCCGATTGGCCAACCGAGCCGGGGAAAGGTGCAATCTTTAAAGCAGCAGACAACCATGTGCTTCACGAAGCCCACGGTGTTCCTGCTTGGGTCAAACTGTCGCCCTTCATCGCAATGATCAGCGGTCTGGCCTTGGCTTACCTGATGTATATCCGCCGTCCTGATCTGCCCGGGAAATTGGCTAAGCAGCAGGCACCGCTGTATAACTTCCTGCTGAACAAGTGGTACTTTGACGAGTTGTATAACGCGATCATCATTAAGCCCGCGCTTTGGGTCGGTCGGTTCTTGTGGAAACAAGGCGATACCAAAACCATCGATGGTGGCATCAACGGGGTTGCCATGGGCGTCGTTCCATTCTTCACCAAATGGGTGAACCGTGCACAGTCCGGTTACATCTTCACCTACGCGTTCTTCATGGTGCTTGGCATCACAGCCATGCTCACATGGGTAACTATGACCGGAGGGGCCAACTAATGGGCAACCTACTTTCCCTCACCACGTTTATCCCGCTGCTGGGTGCGATCATTCTGGCGTTGTTCCTGCGCGGTGATGATGCGGCAGCCCAAGGCAATGCCAAATGGGTCGCGATGGCGACGACCGTGGCCACATTCCTTGTTTCGCTGTTCATTCTGTTCGGATTTGACCCATCCAATACTGGCTTTCAGATGGTGGAAGAACGCCAGTGGCTGTTGGGCATGAACTATAAAATGGGCGTTGACGGGATTTCGATCCTGTTTGTGATGCTCACCACGTTCCTGATGCCGCTTGTGATTGCGTCCTGCTGGAACGTCAGCGCACGGGTCAAAGAATACATGATCGCGTTCCTGCTGTTAGAAACGCTGATGCTCGGTGTTTTTATGGCGCTCGACCTTGTGCTGTTCTATCTGTTCTTCGAGGCAGGCCTGATCCCGATGTTCCTGATTATCGGGATTTGGGGCGGCAAAAACCGGATTTACGCATCGTTCAAGTTCTTCCTTTACACCTTCCTTGGTTCCGTGCTGATGCTGGTGGCAATGGTTGCGATGTTTAGCGAAGCAGGGACCTCGGATATCCCCGCTTTGATGGCCTACCAGTTTGGGTCTGACGACTTCTCGCTTCTTGGGATTCAGATCGTTGGCGGAATGCAGACCCTGATGTGGCTCGCATTCTTCGCATCTTTTGCGGTCAAGATGCCAATGTGGCCTGTCCATACATGGCTGCCAGACGCACACGTTCAGGCCCCGACAGCTGGTTCTGTTGTTCTTGCGGCAATCCTGCTGAAAATGGGCGGCTATGGTTTCTTGCGGTTCTCGTTGCCGATGTTCCCTGTCGGATCCGAAGTAATGGGCACATTCGTGCTGTGGCTGTCAGCGATTGCGATCATCTACACATCGCTGGTGGCACTGGTCCAAGAGGACATGAAGAAACTGATCGCCTATTCATCCGTCGCCCACATGGGGTACGTGACGATGGGTATCTTTGCGGTGAACCAACAAGGTATCGACGGCGCGATCTTTCAGATGATCAGCCACGGCTTTATCTCTGGTGCGTTGTTCCTTTTGGTCGGGGTTATCTACGACCGCATGCATACACGTGAAATCGACGCCTACGGTGGCCTTGTGAACCGGATGCCCGCCTTCGCGCTGATCTTCTTGTTCTTTACGATGGCCAACGTCGGGCTGCCGGGCACATCTGGGTTCATTGGTGAATTCCTCGTGCTGATGGGCATCTTCCAAGTGAACACATGGGTGGCGATGTTTGCGACCACTGGTGTGATCTTGTCGGCGGCCTATGCGCTATGGCTTTACCGCCGCGTGGTGATGGGCGACCTGATCAAGGAAAGCCTGCGGACCATTACGGATATGACCAAACGCGAGCGGTTCATCTTTGCGCCACTGGTGTTCATGACATTGCTTTTGGGCGTCTATCCGGCGCTGGTGCTTGATATTATTGGACCAAGCGTTGCGGCGCTGGTTGAAAACTACGACATGGCGACAGCGGGTATGCACTCCGCTGGCACGCATTAAGGAACGGGTCACATGATCTCTGCTGATATCCAAACCATGATGCCAGAAATTATTCTGGCGCTCTTTGCGATGGGCGCGCTGCTCGCTGCGGTCTACACGACCAAAGACGCGATGGCGCCGCTGCTCACTTGGGTGACGTCGGGCGTTTTCGTCTTGCTGGCGCTCTGGATCGGGACGGGGACCAGTCAAACGGTCACCGCATTCGACGGCATGTTCAACAACGACGGTTTTGCACGGTTCGCTAAAGTTGTGATCCTGCTGTCCGCTGCCGCAGTCCTGCTAATGTCGCAGGAATATATGCAGCGTCGCGGGTTGTTAAAATTCGAATACCCACTGCTGGTGGCTTTGTCCGTGGTGGGCATGATGGTCATGGTATCTGCGGGGGACTTGATGGCGCTTTACATGGGGCTCGAGCTGCAGTCATTGGCGCTTTATGTTGTTGCATCCCTGCGCCGCGACAGCGTGAAATCAACTGAAGCGGGCCTGAAGTACTTCGTCCTTGGCGCATTGTCGTCTGGATTGCTGTTGTACGGCGCATCGCTGGTCTACGGCTTCTCCGGCACGACATTGTTCTCGGGCATCATCTTGGCCACGGCTGACGGTTATTCCATCGGCTTGCTCATTGGCGTTGTGTTCCTGATTTCGGGCCTTGCGTTTAAAGTATCCGCAGCCCCATTCCATATGTGGACGCCTGATGTCTACGAAGGGTCACCAACACCTGTGACAGCTTTCTTTGCAACAGCGCCAAAAATCGCGGCAATGGCGATGTTTGCCCGTGTGGTACACGATGCATTCGGCGGAATTGTCGGCGAATGGCAACAGATCGTGGCGTTCCTGTCGGTGCTGTCGATGTTCCTTGGGGCAATCGCGGCCATCGGCCAACGCGATATCAAACGCTTGATGGCATACTCGTCGATCGCCCACATGGGCTTTGCGCTTATGGGCTTGGCGGCGGGTACCGCGTTCGGCGTGCAAGCCATGCTGATCTACATGGCGATTTACGTCACTATGAACGTCGGCACATTCGCG
Source organism: Yoonia sp. (assembly GCA_023955335.1). Lineage (GTDB taxonomy): Bacteria > Pseudomonadota > Alphaproteobacteria > Rhodobacterales > Rhodobacteraceae > Yoonia. The sequence continues at coordinate 9,135 of JAGSGF010000049.1, read as the reverse complement.
TTTATCCTTAGTATGGAACGTGACGGCCGCCCTGTGACTGACATCAATGCGTTGAAGATGTATTCCAAGAAACAGCCGCTGATGGCGCTGGTCGTGCTTGTGATGATGTTCAGCCTTGCTGGCGTACCACCGCTGTTGGGCTTCTTTGGGAAATTCTATGTTCTGCGCGCAGCCTATGACGCTGGCCTTGGCTGGTTGGCCGTTGCTGGTGTGATCGCATCCGTGATTGGCGCGTTCTATTACATCCGGATCGTGTATTTTGTATACTTCGGCGAAGAAAACGACGGGCTGGACGGCAAGATGTCTCCAGTTTTGTGGATCACAGCAGTTGTGACTGCGACCATTGTTGGCCTCGCTTGGGTTCCTGGCATCAACCTGTTTGGCATAGAAGTCGTGGCTCAGGCGGCGGCGGCGACACTTGTCAATTAACCATATGACCCAGTGGCCCGCAGGGGTCGACCGGATCGTTCTGGACAGTGTCTCCAGTACAATGACCGAGGCCGCACGTGTTGCGGCCTCAATTACATCCCCCACATGGATCATGGCGCATCACCAAACTGATGGGCGCGGGCGCAGGGGGCGGGCTTGGCTCACACCTGAAGGCAACCTGACCGCCACGCTGGTGTTCAAGCCGCAATGCTCTCCTGCCGAGGCCGCACAGCGATCGTTCCTTGCGGCCAACGCGCTTTACAATGCGCTGGCGATCTACGTTCCATCTGAAAAGCTTAGCCTGAAATGGCCAAACGACGTGCTTTTGAATGGCGGAAAGGTCGCAGGCATTTTGTTGGAATCCGCAGGACACCGCGATGAGGTCAGCTATTTGTCTATCGGCATCGGTGTGAACCTCAAAACGGTCCCTGACGGGCTCAAGGATGCCGCCTTTGCACCCACCAGTCTGAAGGCGGCAGGTGGATGGGATGTGGACGCGGTCGACTTTCTGACGACGTTGGCCAATGCGTATGCAGACCAAGAGGCGCTGCTTGCGACCTACGGCTTTGCCCGTATCCGGACTGACTGGCTAAAGCGCGCGGCCAAGCTTGGCGAGGTAATCACAGCCCGCACCACCACGGCCGAGATTACAGGCATATTTGATACCATCAATGAAGACGGTAATCTTGTTTTGATCACACAGCGGGGGCCACAGATTATCCCCGCCGCTGACGTCTATTTCTGAAAAGGACCTTACCATGCTTTTGGCCATCGATTGCGGCAATACCAACACGGTCTTTTGCATCTGGGACGGATCCGAGTTTATCGGGACATGGCGGGCGTCGACCGAATGGCAGCGCACTGCCGACCAATACTATGTCTGGCTCAAAACCCTGATGGACATCCACAAGGTGGATGCGGTTATCGACGAGGTCATCATCTCGTCTACTGTACCGCGTGTGGTATTCAACCTGCGCGTCCTGTCCGACCGCTATTTCAACTGCCGTCCGCTCGTTGTGGGCAAATCCGATTGCCTGCTTCCAGCCGACCCGCGCGTCGACGCAGGGACAGCCGTGGGGCCAGACAGATTGGTGAACACAGCAGGGGCATTTGACCGGCATGGCGGCAACCTGATCGTCGTGGACTTCGGGACAGCAACAACATTTGACGTTGTTGACACAGACGGGGCCTATGTCGGCGGTGTGATCGCGCCGGGCGTGAACCTGTCGCTGGAGGCCTTGCATAACGCGGCTGCAGCGTTACCTCATGTTGATATCTCCAAACCTCAGGCCGTTGTAGGCACGAACACAGTGGCGTGTATGCAATCAGGCGTGTTTTGGGGTTACGTGGGGCTTGTGCGTGAGATATGCGCACGCATTAAGACCGAACGGGACATACCCATGCGCGTGATATCCACGGGTGGGCTTGCGCCATTGTTTGGACAAACGGAGGCGTTATTTGACGTCTTTGAAGATGATTTGACGATGCACGGTTTGACCGTCATCCACCGCTATAACAAGGAAACGAAATGAGCCGCAAAAAAGCAGCTGACCGCCTGATTTATCTACCCCTCGGTGGGGCCGGAGAAATCGGAATGAACGCCTACGTCTATGGCTACGGCCAACCGGGCAAAGAAAAACTGATCGTTGTCGATCTGGGGATCACATTCCCAGACATGGACACGACACCGGGCGTGGACATCATCCTGCCCGATATTACATGGCTTAAACAACGTCGTGCTGACATCGTGGGTATCTTTATCACCCACGCGCACGAAGACCACGTAGGCGGCATCGGCCACTACTGGGAAGAGCTCGGCGCGCCTGTCTATGCACGTCCTTTCACTGCGAACATTGCACGGCGCAAGCTGTCCGAACATGGGCACCCCGAAAGTGTCGTCACCGTCGTGGACGTCTACCCACAAGTGATCGACTGCGGACCGTTCAACGTGTCTTATGTGCCAATCTCGCACTCCATCCCCGAAAGCGCTGGCCTGCTGATCGACACCCCTGATGGGCGTGTCCTTCACTCTGGCGATTTCAAAATCGATGAGACACCAGTTGTGGGTGATCCGTTCAACCACGCGCTTTGGGAAGAGATTTCCAAAGATGGCGTAAAAGCACTGGTCTGCGATTCAACCAACGTATTCAGCCTGGAACCAGGCCGGTCCGAGTCCACCATCGGCGACGCAATCGCCGAGATGATGAAAGAAGCGACCGGCTGCGTTGTGGCCACAACATTCGCGTCCAACATCGCACGTCTGAAGACGTTGGCGCTTGCGGCACAGAAAGCTGACCGTTCGGTCGTTTTGCTGGGCCGGTCTATGCGCCGCATGGTTGAAGCGGCGACCGAAACTGGCCTGCTGACTGGCTTCCCACCATGTGTATCGCCTGAAGATGCGGTCAACATGCCACGCGAAAACCTGATGCTTTTGGTAACAGGGTCGCAGGGCGAACGGCGTGCAGCATCTGCACAGCTGTCCCAAGGCAAATACCTTGGGTTGACGTTGAAAGATGGCGACACGTTCTTGTTCTCGTCCAAAACCATTCCGGGCAATGAGCGCGGCGTGATCCGAATCATGAACCAACTGTCCGAGATGGGCGTTGATGTGATCGATGATGCAGGCGGCAAATACCACGTGTCTGGGCACGCAAACCGGCCTGATCTGGCGACTTTGCATGAAATCGTGAAGCCACAAATCCTGATCCCAATGCATGGCGAACACCGTCACCTGCGTGAGCATGTGAAACTGGGCGCTGAACGTGGGCTGACGGGCATCGTGGCCGTAAACGGCATGATGATCGACCTGTCCGGCAATGCGCCAAAGGTAGTTGAACACATCGAGACTGGCCGTACTTATCTGGACGGTTCAGTCAAAGTTGGCCAATTCGACGGCATCGTACGTGACCGTATCCGTATGGCGATGAACGGCCATATGATTGTGACGCTGATCTTGGATGAAAACGATGATCCGTTAGGTGACCCGTGGGTCGAACTGATGGGCTTGTCCGAAAAGGGGCGCTCTAATGCGGGCCTGATCGACATCGTCGAAGCTGATTTGGCGCAGTACCTTGGCCGTGCAAACGACAAGACACTGACCGATGACGTTAAGCTCGAAAAAGAGCTGAAAAACGTGGCACGTCGTGCCGCGCATAGTGCCATTGGCAAAAAGCCAGAAGTCACTGTGATCGTATCGCGGCTTAGCTAAAATCCTAGCGGGGTGGGTTAAAACCCACCCTACGGCATACTGCTGGTGAATTAGCCCATAAACGAAAAAGGCCTCTCCCTGGTTGGGAGAGGCCTTTTTTTCATCGTTTTGCAGATTATTTTTTAACGCGTTCGATAAAGCTTTTGGCAATAAACGCGGGGGTATCATCGCCCAAGCCAACAACTTTGTTGTTGTCGTTACGTCCGCGATCATTGCGATTGCGGCCGCCACGATCGTGCTTTGGCTTGTCGTCACGTTTGTGATCATCGCGCTTGGTATCTTCGCGCTTATTATGATCCGGCTGTCTGGCTTCGCGTGGCTTGTCGTCACGCTTGTTTTCTTCGCGTGGGGTGTCAGGGACAACAACAGGTGCTTCTGCCTTCGGCGGTTCCACCTTCGGAGTTTCGACCGTTTCTTCGCGTGGCTTGCGGGTCCGGCTGCGCGTGCGCTTTTCTTCTTTTGGAGCGCCCTCGGCCGGAGCCGGTGCCGTCGCTTCTACAGGGGCACCAGATTTGAGCGGGTTTTCAAGGCGTTGGATTTCGGCCTGAACAAGGCGCTCCACATCTTCAAGGTTCTTCTCATCTCGGGTGGCGCAAATCATGATCGCGGTGCCTTTACGGCCAGCGCGACCCGTACGACCAATCCGGTGCACATAGTCCTCGGCGTGGCTTGGCACGTCAAAGTTAAACACATGTGTTACGGCAGGAATGTCCAAACCACGGGCCGCCACATCGGATGCCACAAGGAACCGCAATTCGTTGCTGCGGAACGATTCCAACGTGCGTGTGCGGTGGGACTGATCCAAGTCGCCGTGAATAGGCGCTGCATTATAGCCATTTTTATTCAATGACTTAGCAACAATATCTACGTCCGACTTACGGTTGCAGAAAATGATTGCGTTGGTGCATGCATCACCTTCAGCGTCGATCAAAGCACGTAGAACCGCACGTTTTTCAGCGGGCTCTTTGGGCTTGGATGACCCACGGAACATCAGCACGCCTTGTTTAATATTGTCGTTGGTCGTGGCCGCGCGGGCGACTTCGATCTTGGCAGGGTTTGACAGGAACGTATTGGTGATCCGCTCGATTTCAGGCGCCATCGTGGCCGAGAAAAACAAGGTCTGACGGGTAAACGGTGTGCGTTTAAAGATTTCTTCGATGTCAGGGATGAAACCCATATCCAACATGCGGTCGGCCTCGTCGACAACCATAATTTTCACATCGGTGAGAATCAGTTTGCCGCGTTCCAGATGGTCGAGCAAACGACCAGGCGTTGCGATCAAAACATCAACACCTTTGTCGATCAGCTTATCTTGATCCCGAAAGCTGGTGCCGCCGATCAGCAGCGCCTTGGATAGTTTGGTGTATTTTGCATAGGTGTCAAAATTTTCGGCAACCTGTGCAGCCAACTCGCGGGTTGGTGCCAGAATGAGGCTGCGCGGCATACGCGCCCGCGCCCGACCACGACCCAAAAGTGTAATCATCGGCAGTGTAAACGCAGCGGTCTTACCTGTGCCTGTTTGTGCAATGCCCAGAACATCGCGGCCTTCAAGTGCGGGCACAATCGCGCCAACCTGAATAGGGGTTGGGGTATCATAGCCTGTCTCTACGACAGCTTTGAGAACCTTTGCATCAAGGTTTAGGTCAGTAAATTTGGTCAAGTGAGCCCTTTCAATATGTAGCGGCTTTTTGGCCGCTCATATAGCGCGGCCCGCCTGACCGAATTGTCAGGTCGTTCGACTGCGCAATGCCATAGCGTTAAGGACGGGCTGCGTCAAGGAAACCCGTTCACGGGTGTTTTTACAGGGTCGATTAGCCCCGCTGTCGATAACGTATTCCAAAACAATCGTGCGGGAATTATCGCGGTATAATCACGACGCAGCCCGTCAATTTCGATTACCATGCCGTCATTGGCGGCCTGCCGGAAATCCGCTTGCGTGAATGTGACCGCCCCGATTTCTGCCCTGTGACAGCGATCAATGCAAAACGCGTTTAACCTGTCGTGTTTGTGGTAATCCAAAACGGTCCCATTGTGGGTCATACTGCGCAGGCGTGGGCCGTTTGGGCCGCCACGCAGCACGGAAAAAGACAGATAATACCGGACCGCCTCGTCTTTTTGCAGAACGATAGCGCGGGCCGAGATGTGATCCTCGCCATCGCGAAACACCTCGGAATCACGTGAAACGGTCTGCCAACTCCCGGTCGCGTCACTATATGTACGGATATTGCGCTCACTTGGGCTGCAAGCAGCGAGCAGAAACACAATGAGAACACGCAAAACCATGCCACCAGCATCGCCAGTAGCGGTTAACAAAACTTAAAGCCCAGAAGAATGAAGCACAGGCCGATACCCATTATCCAATGCCGCAACCATCGGCGCAGGCGTTAATACGGTCACATCACCGCAACGTGGGCGCGGGACCTTTGCGCCATAACCATCTGGCGCATAGGGCAGCAAGACATGCGCACCAACCAAATGTGGGGCCTGATCATGCAAAATCATCGTACCAGACGGCAAAGTGGCAATCCGCGCTTGATGGGTCACTTGCGACCGGTCACGCCTTACGCGGGCAGGGTGCAGCACCGCGTCCATTTCAGGGGCCTTTGGGCGCAAACCCGTGGCGGCTTCCCACGCATCGACAAACCGGACATAGGCGGCACGGCGGCAATACCCACAGGGGCGATGGCCCGCTGACATAGCCACAGCCTCGTCGAGGAAAAACAGCTCGGTCCAATTGCGGCCCGTCATGACTTGGCGCTTGCGACCCTGCCAATGCAATTCACAACAAATCCACGCCTTATGCGACCAGCGCTTGGTGGCCAACACACGATCAGGCCCGTGAATAATGCCGCGATTTCCGGTCATCGTGCCACGGGCTGGAATGGCAACAATCGAACCAGTTGGCCTCACGCGATTTTGTAATGGCATGGCAGGCCTCATTTCCAGAAATAAAAAGGCACCCCATTGGAATGCCCTCATGATCTAAAATCAATCGATCAAGCGTGATCTATTAGCGTTCGCCAAGAAATTCGCCGTCCGTGATGGTTTGCTCAATTCCGTCGGTTGTCACGGTGCCTTCGGCAATACCTTCGACATATTGATGGTTCGTGCCGGTAAAATCACCTGCCAAAACCGAATCAACAACCGAAGTGCTGCCATTTGCAGACAAGCTGCCTGTCATATCGACGCCAAACGTATACTCCGTCGCGACATCGGCGCCGCGATCAATAATGGAATTGCCGAGCGCAAGCTCGCCTGTGTAGGCCGTCTCAGTTTGGTCAACGACGTTATAGACGCTACCGCTAATTCCACCGTTTTGTCCAAAATCGACACGCATTTCCATTTCACCTGCAATTGCAAAGGCGTCATCCAGAATCATACCAACATAGCCGTCATAAACAGCCCCGCCTCTGGTCGGTAGAGTACTCGGGTCCGTGTATGGAATGAACTGTAATTGGTCAGCAAGCGCCGCACCATTTTCCGAAATTTCTGCAAATGATAGCGGTGTATTGGTCCCGCCACATGCAGCAAGTCCCAAAATCCCGCACACGGTAAATAACTTATGAGTAGGCGACAAAGTAAATTTCCTTTGGTTAATGTTAATAATTTTACTTTAGGTAATGACCCTCTTTTGTCAAACGTCTAGACCATCATTTCCTTGGTCGCAGTCAGCGACACGTCCGGGAAATCGCGGGCCACGCGGTCAATATCCCATTGCAACCGGGTCAGGAAAACAACGTCGCCGTCGTTGTCGATCGCGATATGCTGTTTGTTGGCTTGGATGAATTTCTCGACGGCATCCTTGGAGCCTAACACCCAACGGGCAGAGGTGAATTGCGAGGCTTCAAAGCGCACAGGAAGGCCGTATTCCAGCTCGATCCGGCTGGCGAGCACTTCGAACTGCAAGGCACCGACGACGCCGACAATAAAGCCGGACCCGAATGTGGGTTTGAACACCTTGGCGGCACCTTCTTCGGCGAACTGCATCAGGGCTTTTTCCAAATGCTTGGCCTTCATCGGGTCCCCGGCACGGCACGATTGCAGCAATTCAGGCGCGAACGATGGAATGCCGGACACGCGGATCGCCTCGCCTTCGGTCAGCGTGTCACCGATGCGCAATTGACCGTGGTTGGGAATGCCGATGATGTCGCCTGCCCAAGCCTCTTCGGCCAATTCACGGTCAGCCGCGAGGAACAACACAGGGTTGGACACTGCCATCACCTTTTTGGTCCGCACATGGGTCAGCTTCATCCCGCGGATGAAATGTCCCGACGCAAGACGCACAAACGCCACGCGGTCGCGGTGCTTGGGGTCCATGTTGGCCTGCACTTTGAATACAAAACCAGCAACCTTCTTTTCCTCAGGGGCGACATTGCGGGGTTGGGCGGTTTGGATTTGCGGCTCGGGGCCATAGGTGGCGATCCCGTCCATCAATTCCTTAACACCAAAACTGTTCATGGCAGAGCCAAACCAGATCGGGGTCATGGAGCCGTTGAGCAGTGCTTCGGGGTCAAGCGGCGGCAGCAGTTCTTTGGCCATCTCAATTTCTTCAAGAAACTTCGACAGCAAATGGGCTGGCACGTGTTCGGCCAGCTTGGGGTCATCAAGACCAGTGATTGAAATGCTTTGCGCGACCTTGTTCCGGTCGGCACGGTCCATTAATTCCAGCTTGTCGCGCAGGATATCATAACAGCCCATAAATTCACGACCAACGCCAATGGGCCAGCTTGCGGGCGTGACATCAATCGCTAGATTTTCTTGAATTTCGTCAATAATTTCAAACGTATCACGGCTTTCGCGGTCCATCTTGTTACAAAACGTCAGGATCGGCAGGTCGCGCATTCGGCAGACTTCAAACAGCTTTTGCGTCTGGCTTTCCACACCCTTGGCACCGTCAATGACCATGACGGCTGCATCAACGGCCGTGAGCGTGCGGTAGGTATCTTCGGAAAAGTCCGAGTGACCGGGAGTATCCACCAGATTAAAGCGGTACTTTTCAAAATCAAACGACATCGCGGACGCCGAAACCGAAATTCCGCGATCCTTTTCCATCTGCATAAAGTCGGACCGCGTACGGCGCGCCTCGCCCTTGGCACGGACCTGACCAGCCATCTGAATAGCGCCACCATACAGCAGGAACTTTTCAGTCAACGTCGTCTTGCCGGCATCGGGATGCGAAATAATCGCAAACGTGCGGCGGCGGGCAATCTCGGCGGGTAATTCAGGGCGATTTGTCATGACAAACGCCATACTGCGCATCGGAACAAAGGGCAATCGGGCGCGTAAAATGCATGGGCAAACGGAACAGTTTGTTTCGTGTCTAGACGAATTCTATCTAAACAAGCGCTCAAGAAGAATGTATACACCTCTCACTCTAAAACCCGAACGTTGTGATGTGAGATGATACGGAAGTTATCCGTTACTTGATCTCGAAAGCTGCGCCACTGTTTTGGAAGCACCTCTCGCATAAAGTTCAAGATTGCGTTGGCGAAGTGTTT
>JAGSGF010000014.1 GCA_023955335.1 Yoonia sp. | reverse complement strand
TCGTCCAGATGTCACTGCCAGTTGGCGTATGCCCGCATTTGTTGAACATGTTTCCAGCGGATCTTGGGCACGAACACTCTGTTATCAAATCGCCCTATTTGGACCCATAGGCGCCGACGTCTGACACGTTTAATATCAAATAATTAAAACCATATCATCTCCCCAAGCACCAAATGTTCGCACCACCATGGTATCCTTGCCCGCCCCCTTTCCAACCAGCATTTGCGCAACTAGCGTGCCGGTATGGATATTCTTGATCAACTCCGCTGCGTGCTTGGGCACGACGCCGTCTTAACCGGGCCTGAAACCGCCAAATGGGACCACGACTGGACGGGTGCGTACCAATCCACACCGCTTGCAGTTTTGCGCCCGCGCAACACCGATGACGTGTCTGCAATTATGAAGATTGCGCATCGCACAAAAACACCGGTTGTGCCGGTGTCAGGGAATACAGGGCTCAATGGCGGCGCACAGGCGCAGGGCGCGTTGCTGCTGTCTGTCGACCGGCTGAACACGATCAGTAGGCTTGATGTGCAAGGTCGGACAGCAACCGTTGGGGCCGGCGTGATCTTATCCGACTTGCATACCGCCGCAGAAGATCACGATCTGATTTTCCCGCTTACATTCGGGGCCCGCGGGTCCGCGATGATCGGGGGCGTCCTATCCACCAATGCGGGTGGGTCAAATGTGCTGCGCTATGGAAACACCCGTGATCTGGTCTTGGGGATCGAGGTCGTGATGGCCAACGGAGACATCATGAACCTTATGGGCGCATTGCATAAAGACAATTCGGGTCTGAACCTTAAACATCTGATGATCGGGGCTGAAGGTACGCTTGGGGTTATCACGCAGGCGGTCGTCAAACTTTTCGCCAAACCGCAAGCCTATGCGACGGCGATGGTGGCCACGTCATCCCTGGGCGCGGCGCTCGACCTTCTGCATAGGGTCCAGTCCGAGGCCGGTGGCGCTGTAGAAGCGTTTGAATATATGCCGCGCGACTATATCGACGGTCATTTGGCGCTGAGCAATACAGCGAAGCCGCCCTTTGACGCCGCATATGACGTCAACATCTTGATTGAAATTGGGGCCACCGCGCCACGCGACGCACGGCCGCAGGCCGATGGGTCAATTCCGATCACGTCACTTCTGCAAGATACGCTTGGCGATATGCTGACAGAGGGGACCGTGCTGGATGCTGTCGTGGCGCAAAACGAAACACAACGCGCCGCAATGTGGGCACGGCGCGAGGCGGCTGCTGAAATCGCCTTTGCAAAACGACCCTTTGTTGACACTGACATCGCTGTCGCACTGCCAGATGTCGCGGTCTTTCTGGACCGGATGAAAATACGCCTGTCCGCGATTGATGCAAATGCCACCGATCTTGTCGTCGCCCACTTAGGGGACGGAAACATTCATTACACGGCCTACCCGTCCTCAAACGATCCTGAACTTGCGCAAACGATCAAGGAAGCTGTTGAAGACGAGGTGCAAGCTTTGGGCGGATCATTCAGCGCGGAACACGGTGTGGGCATATCGAAACTGGCAACCATGCAGCGGCGCAAAGACAAAACTGCGCTCAATGCGATGCGGGCGATTAAATCCGCGCTTGATCCACACAACATTCTCAATCCCGGCAAAACCATCCCTGACTAAGATTTCTTTTGACTGATATTGTATAACATGTGCGTCTAGGGCTTTGTGTCAGGGTATTTTTATCTCAGGACCAACCGTCATGCGCCTTATCACCCTCGCTCTTCTTCCCCTGCTTGCCGCCTGCGCGACACCGCGCGAGGCCTGCCTTGCAAATGCGGGCTCTGACCTGCGTGTCATCAATTCTTTGATTGATACAACACGTGGTAATCTTGCCCGTGGGTTCGCCATTGAGACCCGGCAAAAAATTCGCGAAGTGAACACGACATGCAAAACCGAGCTACCTGACGGGACGATCGTTCGCACAGAATGTGAAAAGGTCGACGTGCGCGACGTGCGGGTTCCGGTTGCGATTGACCTGAACGCCGAACGCGCAAAGCTAACGTCATTAGAAGAACGGCAGCGCCAGTTGCAAATCAATGCCGAGGCCGTGCGTCAGCAATGCATTGCGGCCAACCCGGAGTAATTAGTGGGCAGATACGGCGGCCGGATCGATCAAGGTGCGGCCACCGTCCACGGTGATAATCTGGCCTGTCACAAAACCGGCTGCGTCGGATGCCAGATACTGCACGGCATCTGACACTTCGCTTGGGCTTGCGATCCGTTGCAGCGGTGTGTTCTCAATAATGGTTTCGCGCATCTCTTCGTCACCTTTCAACGACCCCTTAAGGCTCGCGCTCATCACTGATCCAAATGCCACGGCATTCACCCGAATACGCTTGGGCGCCCAAGCAACAGCAAGCGAACGGGTCATCTGATCCAATGCGGCGCAGCTAACGGAATATGCCAACAAATCAGGATGGGTCCGGCGCGCGGCGATGGAGCTGACGTTCACAATCGACCCAATTGGCCCATCGGCATCCTCGGCAGACAGGTTACTGGCTTGTTTGATCATCTTGCGCGCCACAGACTGGCTAAGCCGCAACCCGGCCATCAAGTTTTGCTGCAACAGCTCTTCCACGGATGTGTCATCGACTGACAGGCTATCGGTTGGCAAAACTTGTCGCGCGGCATTCACCAAAATATCAACGCGGTCGAATGCATCAATGGTCGCAGACAGCAGGTTGGCAATCGTTAGTTTTTTGCGCAGATCACCCGCAAAGATGCGCACGTTTTCCTCTTTGGCGGCGTCATCGCCCATCTCGGCGATAAGACGGTCTTCGTCCATGTCAGCAAAGACAACATTCGCGCCTTGGTTGATAAAGTGACGCCCGATTGCCAAGCCAACGCCATTTGCGGCGCCAGTGACAATCGCGGTTTTTCCTGCAATCGAAAAAGACATCTAACTTTTCTCCAGCCTTAGCGGTCGGGTTGCGTGAAATACTTTGAACGCGCCGTTGCCAGCAACCTCGTCAACATTGCGGAAACTTTCCCGCAGGGCCTGTTCATAGGGCAAATGACGGTTCGCGACCATCCACAGCTTGCCATGGGGCGCGAGCATCCGCGCAGCCGCTGTGATAAACGCCCGCCCGATTGATGGCTCTGCACTGCGGCCAGAATGGAATGGCGGGTTCATGACGATCCCGTCATAGGCATTGCGTGGCTTAAACGTCGTGGCGTCCGCCCAGTGAAAATTGGCCCGCGTGTCCGTCACGTTCAAACGCGCGCACTCCAACGATAGGGTCTCTGCCTCGATCAAATCCAGCGATGTCACGCCAGCACGCGCAAGAACCGGAGCAGCCAAATAACCCCATCCAGCGCCCAGATCAGCCATCCGCGACGGCATCTTTTCCGGCAAGACCCCGGCCAGCAAGGCAGATCCCTTATCCACAGCCCCGTCCGAGAACACGCCAGCGGTTGTAAAGTAGCCATGCTCGCCTTGCACAGGTGGCGGGGCAGCCCAATCCGCAAATACATCGGTGCTTTCAAACCAAAAGATACGGCCATGGCCCTTTGGGATCGAAGGCAGGTCACCAAGGCGTTTGCGACACTCCTTAAACAGGCTGTCGACACCGTCAGTTTTATACCCGTCAATAATCACCAGTTTGGCCCATGACGCGGCGGCAGCCACCATCGACCGCGCCAATGCCTTGGACCGCGGCACCACAACAATGGCGATGTCTGCAGGCTCGGCCTTGGCGGTGACAGTATAGCCCGCCTCATTCCAGCTGGCGAAATCGGGATAAAACCCTTGGGCGATAATTACATCGTCGCGGGGCAGCGCACTGATGTCATAATCAGCGGCAGGGCGCATGATGGTGATTTTGCCGGAGGGCAAGACCAACGCACCGTCAGTGATGGCAGTTGAAAGGCGGGATAAGGACATATGTAATTTTCCGAACAGCGGTGTGCGCTATTCTTTTTCCATCGTGCATTGCAGCGGATGTTGGTGGCGTTGTGCGTAATCCATGACTTGGGCGACTTTGGTCTCGGCAATTTCATGGCTATAAACACCGACCACAGCAACGCCTTTTTTGTGAACGATCAACATGAGCTCATAGGATTGGGCACTCGTCATCCCAAAGAACCGTTCCAACACCATCACAACAAATTCCATCGGAGTGAAATCGTCGTTCAGGATCAGAACCTTATAAAGCGGGGGCCGCTTTGTCTTTGGCGTGGTTTCAAGAACGACACCGACATCACCGTCATCGTCGTCCGTCTTGTCCGCCATCATGTAAAAGTCAGCAAGCATCACCAACACCTCTATGGATTAGATGGAATATATAGGGCAGCGAGACCAACATGGAACCCCCCCAATCTCGCGTGGTTCGGGTGAATCGGTTCCCATGCTTGCCGTTAACCTTTCTGCCACATTCCTGCCACATTGGCCCATCTAGGGGTAATTCGGCCGCCCAACCGCTAGATTTGCCCACAACAACACGAATACCACACCAAAAGTCTTTGAAATTAGGGTATTTTCTGAAAATCCGCTTTGTGCTAGATTTGGAAACAACGATAAATGGCACCCGGAATTAATCTGGGGCCAGAGGCAGTAAAGATAAGAGGCAAGCGACGTGAAAAATCGCCCGGGACAATTGGCCCTTCGTTGGGTATTTCTGTGCATCTGTTTGATTGGGGTATCCTTTGCGGGATCCAAAAGTCATGCGGCACCCTATGCCGCCATGGTGATGGATGCGCGTACGGGTGAAGTGCTCCATTCACGCAACGCCGACACGCGCCTGCATCCGGCGTCGCTGACCAAAATGATGACGCTTTATATCGCGTTCCAAGCGATCCAGCGTGGTGAGATCACACTTGATACCGAAGTGAAGATCACGGCCAACGCCGCAGCAGAGCCTCCGTCAAAATTGGGCCTCCGCAAAGGTCAGACGATTAAACTGCGCTATTTGCTCCGTGCGGCTGCTGTCAAATCCGCCAACGATGCGGCCACGGCGATTGGCGAAGCGATCTCTGGGTCCGAATCCGCATTTGCAACCCGCATGAACCGCACTGCTGCCGCGATGGGCATGCGCAACACGACATTTCGCAACGCCAACGGCCTGACACAAAACGGACACATGTCCACGGCCCGCGATATGACTATTCTTGGTCGCCATGTGATCTACGATTATCCGCAATACTATAACCTGTTCTCGCGCCGGACGGCTGATGCAGGCATCGCAACTGTCCGTCACACGAACCGCCGCTGGCTGAATAGCTATGAAGGCGGCGACGGGGTCAAAACGGGCTACACACGGGCTGCCGGGTTCAACCTTGTGGCATCAGCGCAGCGCGGGCAAGAACGTATCATTGCGACCGTCTTTGGCGGTGCATCGACCGCATCGCGCAATGTTAAAGTGACCGAACTGATGAACCTTGGGTTCAACCGCGCGCCATCACGCGCCACGCTTAAACGGCCCGATATGGTTGCAGTGGCACTTCCTGAAACCGTGCAAGGCAACAGTCAGGCCGCGACCAACGGCGGGGCCGGCAAAACCGTGCGCGTATCCGGGTCCGTCAGCCGCAGTTTGCGCCCGCAAATGCGCAGCGTCCCCGAAAGTCTGCTGGCCGTAAACGCCGACGACATCAATTCCGTCTTGGCCGAAGCACTGAGCGCAGGTGCAGCCGAGGCCCAAGATGCCGTCGCCCTTGCGCTTGCCACCGCAGATGCAAACATGACGCCTAAAGTCCGCCCAACGAACCTTGTCCCTGCTTCCGCAGACATCTCGCAAGTCGTTGAACCTGAGATCGTGACCCGCATTTCCACATCCGGTGGCCGCCAATGGGGCGTGAACATCGGCCGCTACGGATCAAGGTACCAAGCCGAACGCGTGCTGCTAAAGGTCGCGCTCAATGAGATGAGCACGCTTGATGGGTCCGTACGCCGCGTTGTGGGCCGCTCTGGTGGGTTTGATGCGAATTTCATGGGACTAAGCCGTGAAACAGCCGACCTCGCCTGCCGCCGCCTTGTCGCGCGCGGTACACCATGTTTCATGATCGGGAACGAAGGCTAGATACTGCGGCCTTCAAACGCCGCAGCCATCAACGCCTTGGTGTATTCAGTTTGGGGTGCATCGAAAATATCAGCTGCATCGCCAGCTTCGACCACATCCCCCTCTTTCATCACCATCACCTTGTGGGACAGCGCACGGACGACTTTCAGGTCGTGACTGATGAACAGATATGCGAGCCCGAATTTAACCTGAAGATCGCGCAGCAATTCCACGATTTGGACCTGCACAGTCATATCCAGCGCAGACGTCGGCTCGTCCAGCACCAACAGTTTGGGCCGCAGGATCATAGCGCGTGCAATCGCGATGCGCTGTCGCTGGCCACCTGAAAACTCGTGCGGGTAACGATCCATCAATGCAGGATCAAGGCCAACTTCACCCATAATTTCGGCCACCATATCACGGCGGTTTTTCCCGGGGGCAAGGCCGTGGATCGCCAGCCCTTCGGCAATAATTTCGGCGACGGTCATGCGGGGCGACAGCGACCCATACGGGTCCTGGAACACAATCTGGATATCGCCGCGCAAAGGACGCATCTGCTTGGGTGACAATGCGTGAATATCGGTGCCTTCGAACGTTATCCGCCCCTCGGACCCGATGAGGCGCATGATTGCCAAGGCCAGTGTGGTCTTCCCAGAGCCGGATTCACCAACGATGCCAAGCGTTTCCCCTGACCGTACGGTCAGGGTCGCGTTGTTGACCGCCTTCACATAGCCAACGGTGCGTTTCAACAGACCTGCGTGGATCGGAAACCAGATTTTCAACTGATCAGTTTCGATCATTACCTTGGCACCGTCCGGCACAGGTGCAGGCACGCCCGCAGATTCAGCCGACAGCAACATTTGGGTATAGGGGTGCTGCGGGTTGCTAAAAATCTCCGCCGTGGGGCCTGCTTCGACAATCTCGCCGTCTTTCATCACGCAAACGCGGTCCGCAATCTTGCGTACAATCGTCAAGTCATGGGTGATGAACAGCATCGACATACCCACGTCGCGCTTCAAATCAGCGAGCAAGTCCAATATCTGCGCCTGAATGGTCACATCAAGCGCTGTCGTCGGTTCATCCGCGATCAACAGCTCTGGTCCATTCGACAGCGCCATGGCGATCATCACGCGCTGGCGTTGCCCACCAGACAGCTGATGCGGGTACGCGCCAAGGCGGCTTTCGGCGTCACGGATGCCAACTTGGCTCAACAGTTCGATGATCTTGGTTTTCACCTGCGGCCCACGCAAGCCCTGATGCAGTTCAATGCTTTCGGTCAACTGGCGCTCAATCGTGTGTAGTGGGTTCAGCGACGTCATCGGTTCTTGGAAGATAAAGCTAATGTCGTTGCCGCGCACGGCCCGCAGATTAGGTTCGGACGCACCAACCATTTCACGACCAGCATAAGTGATCGAGCCACCAACTTGGGCGTTGTCATCCAACAATTGCACCGTCGACAGCGCCGTGACCGATTTCCCCGATCCGGATTCACCGACCAAGGCGACTGTTTCGCCCTTATGGACCTCGAACGACACACCGCGCACCGCATGGCTGATGGCGCCGTCTTGGCGGAAGCCGACGGTCAGGTCTTTGACCTTCAAAAGTGCAGTCATGAAAATGTCTTTCGCGGATCAAAGGCATCGCGCACGCCCTCAAATATAAACACCAAAAGCGACAGCATGATCGCAAAGGTAAAGAAGGCGGTGAACCCAAGCCAAGGGGCTTGTAGGTTCTGTTTGGCTTGTAACGTCAGCTCGCCCAATGACGGGGCCGACGACGGCAACCCGAAGCCCAAGAAATCAAGCGACGCCAACCCGCCGATCGCACCTGTGATCAGGAACGGCAGCATCGTGACAGTCGCCACCATCGCATTGGGCAACATATGGCGGAACATGATCACACGGTCAGACACGCCCAGCGCCTTGGCCGCGCGAACATATTCCAGATTTCGCGCACGGAAAAATTCAGCACGGACAACACCGACAAGGGATGGCCAACCAAACAAGATCGTCAGGAACACCAAAAGCCAGAAACTTCGCCCCACAATCGCAAACACGATGATGATGACATACAACGACGGCATGCCTGTCCAAATTTCGATGAAGCGCTGGAACACCAGATCAATCCAGCCGCCAAAGTACCCTTGCACTGCCCCTGCGACGATCCCGATCAGGGACGCGCCAGTGGTAACCATCAACGCGAACACAATCGACAACCGGAAACCATAGATCACGCGGGCAACGACATCGCGCTTGGTGTCGTCGGTGCCCAACCAATTGGTGGCAGACGGCGGTGCGGGGGCCACGCCTGCAACATCGACAATCGTGTTATACGAATAGGGGATAACGGGCCACAGCATCCAACCCGCACTGAAGCCGTCAACTTGCACCGCAACATCGTTAGCCACGGCCTCGATCAGGCTTTCGGGGGTGTCGAAACAGTCGACCAGCCCGCCCGTGACGATCAGGCATTTGACCTCGGGGTCGGAATATCCGGCCTCCGTCAGGAAATCCCCGCCAAAGTCTTGTTCCGAATAAAACGACATCACCGGCATCCGCAATTCGCCGCGATACGACACAAGGATCGGCTTGTCGTTGGCGATGAATTCGGCACACAGCGACAGGCCGAACAACACTGCAAATATCCAGAACGACCACACGGCACGGCGATTACGTTTGAAATTGCTCATGCGGCGGCGATTAAGCGGGGACAATCTAAACATCAGCCACGCCTCTCAAAATCAATGCGGGGGTCGATAAAGACGTACGTCAAATCGGTGATGATCCCAATAACCAACCCCATCAGGGAAAACGCAAACAGCGTGCCAAACACGACCGGATAATCACGGGCCACGGCGGCCTCGAACCCAAGACGGCCAAGCCCATCAAGGCTAAACAGCGTTTCAATAATCAGCGAACCGCCGAAAAACACGCCGATGAACAGCGCGGGGAAACCAGAGATCACGATCAGCATCGCATTGCGGAACACGTGCCCGTAAAGCACACGGTTTTCAGTCAATCCCTTGGCCTTGGCGGTCATGACATATTGCTTTTTGATCTCGTCGAGAAAGCTGTTTTTAGTCAGCAGCGTAAGGGTCGCAAACGCGGAAATGGTGGATGCCAGAACAGGTAGCGTAATATGCCAGAAGTAATCTAAAACTTTGCCGATCATCGACAGTTCTGACCAATTATCAGACGTCAAACCGCGCAGCGGGAAGAACCGCCAGAACGAACCGCCCGCAAAAAGCACAATCAACAGGATCGCGAACAAGAACCCCGGAATAGCGTAACCGACGATGATCGCACCCGATGTCCATGTGTCAAACTTTGATCCGTCGCGCAGCGCCTTTTTGATGCCCAGCGGGATCGAGATCATATAGGCAATCAGCGTGGACCACAGGCCAAGCGTGATCGACACAGGCATCTTTTCAAGGATCAGATCAACCACAGAAATCGACCGGAAATAGCTTTCGCCAAAATCGAACCGAATGTAGTTCCACATCATCGTCAGGAACCGCTCAAGCGGTGGCTTATCAAAGCCAAATTCCTTTTCAAGTTCGGCGATAAATTCGGCGGGTAAACCACGCGCGCCGATATAGTCATCGCTCGCGCCTTCGACGATCTCGCTGCCACCGCCAGAAATGCCTTCGAACACATCACCGCCGCCTTCCATCTGAGCGATGATCTGCTCAATCGGGCCACCGGGCACAAACTGTGTCAGTGCGAAATTAAGGATCATGATCCCAAGCAAAGTCGGGATCACAAGCAGCAGCCTGCGCAGGATATAAGCGCCCATATTGGGGGGTGTCCTTGCTAACGGTCTATTGGAACGCGCCAGCGTCTTTCAACGCCGCAGCCGCATCGGCGTCATACCACCAGAAATCCAGCTCGCCTAATGCAAACGGCGGCAGTGCATCGGGGTGCCGATACTGGTCGTAATAGGCGACCGTGTGCACATCTTTGAACCACTGCGGGATCCAGAACCCTTCGGCGCGCAACACGCGGTCCAACGCTTTTGATGCGGTTTGGATGTTGTCCAATCCTTCGGCTGCCACGACGGCGTCAATCATCCGGTCCACAGCGGGCGACCGCAAGCGCATGATGTTGCGCGAACTGTCATCAGCGGCCTCGGAGCCAAACCATTGGCGCAGCTGTTGACCCGGCTCAAACCCTTGGGTCAGCGTGTGGTTGACCACGTCAAAATCACCAGACCGGCGGCGTTCAATATATTGCGACGTGTCAACGCGGTCCAATACGGCATTCACGCCAAGCCGTTTCAGGTTCTCGATCATCGGGTTCACGATCCGGTCAAATTGCGGAGAATACTGCAAGAACACAGCGTCCAGCGTTTGCCCGTCCTTGCGCCGGATACCGTCAGCGCCTGCGGCCCAACCTGCATCATCAAGCAAAGCAGTGGCGCGACGCAAATTCCCGCGGTCCAATGGGCGCTGGGATGTTGCAGATGGCGGCGCCATCGCGACTTCACTTGTCAGCATCGACGCGGGCAGCAACCCTTCGTCAACCAGTGGCTGCAAAATGGCCAATTCCCCCTCGGAAGGGGTGCCTTTGGCTTCAAGGTCAGAATTCTGCCAGAACGAATTTACCCGCGCATAAAGCCCGTAAAACAGCGACTCGTTTGACCATTCAAAGTTGAACATCAGGCCGACCGCTTCGCGGACACGGGGGTCTTGCCACTGGGGGCGGTCAAGATTGTAGACAAACGCCTGCGCAGAACCAATGGATCCGTCGGGCAATTCCGTGACCTTCACCCAGCCTTTTTCCACTGCTGGAAATTCATACCCCGTCGCCCATTGTTTGGAACTGTTTTCAACACGGAACGTGTAGGCCCCCGATTTGAACCCTTCAAATGCAGCAGAACTGTCAGCGAAGTATTCAACGCGGATGGTTTCAAAATTGTTGCGGCCAATGTTGGCAGGTTGGTCAACGCCCCACCAGTTTGGATCTTTGCGGTACACGATTTGACGGCCGATATCGACGCTATCCAACAGATACGGGCCAGTGGCCAAGAACGGCGCATCGGACGATTCATCAAGTCGGGTGCCGGTTTCTTCCCACCATGCTTTGGAGAACGCCGATGTCCCGCCAACCCAATTGACCACGTCGCGGCGCGGCGCATCTTCGGTAAAGCTGAATTTGATCTTATAGGGGCCCAGAACCTCAACGCTTTTGAGAAACCGGGAATAGACTTCGCGGTATTCGGTGATGCCCTGTTCAAGAGATAGATTAAAGCTGAACGCGAGATCCTCGGCAGTCATCCCCGTGCCATCTGAAAACGTCACATCGTCGCGCAGGTTAAAGATAACCCAATCGCGGCTTTCGGGGTATTCCATTGTTGTGCACAAATAGCAGTAGCTGCCGTAGGGATCGTCAGCCGTCCCCACCAGTATAGCTTCGTATCCGATGGTGGCCAATGCAGCAGGCGTGCCCTTGCGCGTGGACATGTTAAAGCTGTCGAACGTGCCTTGGGACCACTGCGAAATCTCACCACCCTTTGGGGCGTCTGGGTTCACATAATTGAAATGCGGAAAATCTGCGGGATACATCAGTTCGTCAAAGTTGGAATAGCCGTGGCTGACTGTCACCGGATCATGCCCATCGGATCGCGCCTGCCCTGCCCAGACAACAGCGCCCAACAAAATCGCGGACCCCGTAAGGATCAGCCGTGTCGACGCAGTGTCGGATTTGGCAGCTACGCGGGTATTTTGACGTGATTGCATGGTTCTCTCCCAAGGTGGCGGACACGGTCTTGTTACACTTACATGAAGCTAACGGCCAGATTGGCAAACATTCAAGTTGAGATTGCGTGATCGCCGCGTGAACGCAGCACGCGGTGACCCCGGCAACACGCATGAAAAAGGCCGCCCCAATTGCTTGAGGCGGCCCAAAATTCAAAAATGTGACAGACTTAACCGCCCAAGCTATCAAGGTATGCAATCAGATTGGCGCGATCTTCAACTTTGCGCATCCCGTTGTAGCCCATCGCGGTGCCCGGTGCGTAGCCTTTGGGATTTTCCAAGAACGCTTGCAGGTTTTCTGGTGTCCAAACGTCGGCGACAGCCTTCAAAGAGCCGGAATAAGAAAACCCGGGTTCTTCGCCAACAGCGCGATTTACAACGCCGTAAAGCGATGGACCTACCCCGTTGTTGCCAGCGTCAAGCGCGTGGCAAGACCGACAGTTGCGCCACAGGCCTTCACCGTCTGACGCGCTGGCGGATGCCATCACAACGGCAAAGTCGATTTCTTCTTCTGGCTCAGCCGAATCGCCTTCAGCTTCAGCGACTTCGATTTTGTAGCCTTGCACTTCGTCGCCATGGCCGCCTGCGCCGCCATGATAAATCGTCTCAGAGGCCCAGCCTCCGAGAAGAAACACCAATAAAGCACCACAAGCGCCGCCCATTACTTTCGTCATCGTCATTGTGTCGAACATGTCGCGTTCCATTCCGTTCGCAGTTTTGCGGTTATCTATCCGCTTCACACCTCTTTATGCAAGGTATAGTGCCGCGACCAATTGCCCATTTTTTCGACTTTACACAGGAAGTGTCCCCCAGATGTCATCAAATATCGCATTTCAAGGCGAATTAGGCGCCTACGGCCACCAAGCTTGCGCCGAAGCGCGACCTGATTTTTCGCCCCTGCCCTGCGAAACTTTCGATGACGCCATCGAATCTGTGCGCAAAGGAAATGCTGATCTGGGAATGATTGCTGTCGAAAACTCCACTTATGGGCGCGTGGCCGATGTGCATTCGCTGTTACCGGAAAGTGGTTTACATATCGTGGACGAGGTTTTCGTGCGGGTGCACGTCAACCTTTTGGTAAAACCCGGTGCACAACTGGCCTCCATTAAGACGGCCTATGGCCACCCTGTTATCTTACCACAATGTGCCGGATTTCTGCGCGAAAACCTGATCACAGGACGCGCCACGTCAGACAATGCCCGCGCTGCACGTGAAGTTTCCGAAGGCGATGATTTGACCGTCGGAGCACTTGCATCGGAATTGGCGGCTGACATCTATGGGCTCAACGTAATTGCGCGGCACATTGAAGACGCAGACAATAACACAACCCGCTTTTTGGTCATGGCCCGCGAGCCTGATTACAAAAAGCGCGGCAAACATGGCATGATGACCAGCTTTGTCTTTCGGGTGCGCAACATTCCTGCGGCACTTTACAAAGCGATGGGTGGATTTGCGACCAATGGGGTCAACATGACCAAGCTAGAAAGTTATATGGTCGGTGGCAGTTTTCGGGCGACACAGTTTTATGCTGAAATCGAAGGGCACCCGGATGATCGGAACGTCCAACTCGCGCTCGAAGAACTGTCCTATTTCACGGATCACTTGCACTTGATGGGTGTTTATCCAGCTGCGGCACGGCGTCACGAACGCTAGGCACGTTTGCGGTATGAGTCTTCGACATCTTCGGCAAATTCGGTCACACGCATCTTAAAACGGCGGGTCAGGTTATTTTTAGCAAGCTTTAGTGATTGCAGCAAAAGCCGTGCAGACAGGCTTTTGGGCGCCAATTCCAAAGACACTGCAATTCGCGTCCGATTACGAGAAAGAGGCACCAACTCGACGTAAGTAACACCATCAATCCCGTTGCCAGCCGTATCAATACGGAGCTCAGTCGGCGCATCAAGGCGTGTGATCATCGCATTTAACTTGCGATCTTTGCCACGAAATTTGAACGCCACATCCCACGCCGACCCTTCGGCAGGAACACCCGCATTATCAACTCGCTGAACATCTGCCCCACGTCGCAAGGCTTGGCGTTCGAAACCCTGAAAATCGGTGATCCGCGAGAACACGTAGTCAATTGGGGCTTCAATATCTTCGCGGGTACTAAATTTCATTATCGTGCCTTCAATCGCCACGGCATCGCGTGGCTGGTTATTATTATTTGGCTCGATCCAAGCGGTCTGCCAGCCAATTTTCCAGTAAAAAATGTGCGATTGCGCCCTTTCGGGTCGGATTTATCTTTGGGTGTTGCCCCGCAAAAACAAGTGTCATGTCTTCTCGGCTGACCCAAAGCGCATCTTCGATCTCTGACGGGTCGATTGTGATTTTGCTATCCAGCGCTTCGCCCGCACATCCAAACATCAATGATGCAGGGAATGGCCAAGGTTGGCTGGCCAAATAACGCACGACACCAACGCGCACGCCGGACTCTTCGAAAACTTCGCGGCGCACGGCTGCTTCCATTGTTTCGCCCGGTTCAACGAAGCCAGCAAGCAGCGAATACATCCCCTCTGGCCAATGAGGAGAACGTCCCAACAACACATTATTTCCATGCGTTATCAGCATGATAACAACAGGGTCTGTGCGTGGGAAATGATGCGATCCGCAGGCCACACAGTCGCGCTGCCATCCCGCCATTGTGGCGGTGCTTTCGGCGCCACAGCGTGCGCAAAACCGGTGACTCCGGTGCCATTCCATCACGGCTTTGGCCGTCGCGGCCAGTTCAGCATCGCGAGGAGACAGGCGCGTCATCACGGCACGAATATCTGCAAAACCAGCATCAGGTGCAGCAGGATGCTCCTGTCGCGTGTCATCGAAAAACGAAAACCCAACGGAGGCATCAAACCCATCAGGTACCCACGCGGATAAATCTGCGGCGAAAAGCGGGCTCTCGTCTTCAAGGCCCAAAAAGATCAATTCTGCCGATGCGCCATCTAAAATCGCAGCGGTTAGTGGCAAGCGGCACAATTGGTCGTCGCCAGTCATCAGGATTTTGCCGCGCCACAATAAGATCGCGCGTGCGTCTTGCCGTTCCGACAGTTTGTTTGCGTGCACGCGCAGATGCGCAGCCCGATCAAGACCGGAACCACCAAATGTCACTTTTTCTGCATTTTTCATTCTGTCGTCAATGCCACTTTAATGTAACTTTTTCAAACGATTGTTCCCCGCGCCGTGGCTATTTCGAAATAACATCTTTAAGTTGCATTTTGTGCCAATATCGGCACCTCATTAGAGTGATCTATTTGTAATGCAAAACGAGCCGCAGGCGACGATTCGCATCCTTGAGACAACAGATTTGCACATGCAGCTGTTGGGCTACGACTACTTTGCTGACCACCCGACACTGGGAAACGGATTGATCCCACTGGCCGCGAAAATTGAAGCCATCCGGGCAGAAAATCCAACTGGCACGTTTCTTTTTGACAATGGGGACTTCTTGCAAGGAAATCCCTTGGCCGACTACATCGCGGCCCACAACCTTGATGACGAACCACACCCAATGATCGCAGCGATGTCGACATTATGTTATGATGCCGTTTGTTTAGGAAATCATGAATTTAATTATGGCTTAGAATTTCTATCCAAGGCGCTAAAATCCGCACCCTTTGATGTCGTTTGCGCCAACGTAACCTACGCTGATGGCAGCGAATTTCACCCGCCCTACACCATCATCCGACGCGATGTGCTGTGCAGTGATGGCGTATCCCGCCCGATAAATCTTGGCGTTCTTGGGCTCGTGACACCGCAATTTGTAAGCTGGGACAAAACCATTTTAGACGGCAAAATCGTTGCGACCGATATTGTGCAAACCGCGCAAACCATGGTGGCCCGCATGAAGGCGCAGGGTGCGGATGTCATTGTTGCGCTGTGCCACGCGGGTATCGGTGCAGATCATTGGTCCAAGGGCATGGAAAACGCCGCAGTGCCACTGGCCGCGATTGACGGGATCGACGCCGTCCTGACGGGGCATACGCATGACCTGTTCCCCAATAATCGTGATCAAGCCAGCGTCAACATTGATCCCTCAATCGGCAAACTGCATGGTAAACCGGCGGTGATGGCCGGATTTTACGGGTCTCATCTTGGGGTCGTATCGTTGGACATAACGTGGTCCGAAGGCAGCCTCACGATCGGCGCCTCGCGCGTTGACCTTGCCCGCGCGGATCCGGATGCAGCGACAACGGATCTGCAAGACCGCATGATCAAAGACGTCATGCCCGCACATACCAAAACGCTAAACTACATCCGGCAACCATTTGCGGCCACTGAAGTTCCGATTAACAGTCATTTTGCGACTGTAGCGCCGAACTTGTCTCTGCAGATTTTGGCCCAGGCTCAATTTGATCAAGCCACAAAGCTGGCAAAGGGATCAGAGTGGGAAGACCTGCCAATTCTATCTGCCGCAGCACCATTTCGTGCCGGCGGGCGGGGCGGACCTGGACACTACATCGATATCAAACCTGGCCCCCTAACCCTGCGCGACGCCGCTGCGATCTATCCGTTTTCCAACCGCCTTTATGTCATTCGCCGCACTGGGGCGCAGATCCTTGCTTGGCTCAATCAATCGGCCCGACTGTTTCAGACATTGAAACGCGGGATGGCAAATCAAGAGTTATTCCGTGTCGGTGTCGCGCCATATGATTTTGATGTAATATTTGGACTAACATATTCAATCGATATCGGGCGCGACACAGATCGGGTCAGCGACCTTTGTCTTAATGGAAAGCCAGTTTTGGCAGACGATTCTTTCGTTGTTGCAACGAACAGCTATCGGGCAAATGGAGGTGGCGGTTTCTTTGCCGCCCCACGGCAAGACATTCTGCACGTTACAGCGAATGGTACGCGCGACATCCTGATCGAAAGTTTGCGTAATTGTGGCGAATTGCGGGAAGCACCCAATAGCAATTGGAGCTTCGCACCGTTGCCAGACACAAGCGCCCTGTTTGTGACCGCACCACATGCAACTGCGCCGAGCGGGCAAGACAAAACCTCTCCGACCGGTCGTAAAGTCGATGGATTCGCTGAATTTCGGCTGCAGATGTGATCCCTTGCACCGCATCGCACATCGGCCTATATGAACGTTGAGAGGTTGGCGCGGGCGAGTGCCTCGCCAACTTGGTCAGGTCCGGAAGGAAGCAGCCACAACGAGCCCCACTTGGGTCGATGTCCAGCCTCTCACCTGATTCGCGCCCAGCCACTGGAGGGTTGATAATGTCTGCAATCACACACCTTCTGGCAGGCGCGCGCTAATTCTGGCCCTGCTCAGATCGCCGTTTTTGGGCCGCTTTTTTGGTGGCAAAACGTATCCCCACGCGAGGGCATCATAATGACATCTGAAGTGACCAAAGCAGACCTTGGCTGGTCCGCGTTCTATACATCCCAGCTTGAGACCGACGAAATTGAGACCGCGACGCCAGCGCGTGTCAGCGCCGTGCACCGGACCCAGATTGCAGCCCTGACCGAAACAGGCCCGATCAGCCTAACGCTTGATCCAGGTATGTCGTCGGGTGAAATTGCCGTTGGCGATTGGGTCCTGTGCGACCCTGATGCGGCCCGCATGATCCGCCGCTTGGACCGCCAAAGCACGCTGCAACGTGGGTCTGACTACCATTACGGCGAACGCCAGTTAATCGCGGCCAACATTGATACGCTGTTTATCACCACATCCTGCAATGCAGATTTTAACGTGGCCCGATTAGAGCGGTACCTTGCGCTTGCGCATGATGCAGAGATCACGCCAGTCATTATACTGACGAAAGCCGATCAGACAGACGACCCCGATGACTATAAGGTCCAAGCCCAAGCATTGGGCCGCAATTTATCCGTTGTCACGCTTGATGCGCTGCATGGCGATGTCGCAGGCGTGCTGGCCCCATGGATCGGGAACGGCCAAACTGTCGCGCTTGCCGGATCATCGGGTGTGGGCAAAACCACGCTCGCCAATGCGTTGACAGGCGACAATGCGGCGACCCAAGGCATCCGCGAAGATGACGCGCGCGGGCGGCACACCACAACAAAGCGATCGTTACACCATCTGCCAACAGGTGGCTGGCTGATTGATACGCCCGGTATGCGTGGCCTTGGTGTAGCCGATGTTGCTGCAGGAATTGCCGCGACATTCCCCGAAATTTCTGAGGTCGAAGGCAATTGCCGGTTTCGCAATTGCGAGCATATCAGCGAACCAGGATGTGCTATTCAGGCTGGCATTGCTGCAGGGGATATCGACCCAGAACGGCTCAAGCGATTTCAAAAGCTTGTGCGCGAAGATGCCCAAGCCACAGAAACCATCGCGCAGGCGCATTCACGCGGTCGCAAGTTTGGTAAAATCGTCAAAGCAGCCAAGTCCCGCAAGAAAAACTAGGCAGATGGGTTAAAACCCATCCTACGGATTTCGCGCCCAGAGCATTTGTGCGTCGGTCTCGATGGCACAAGGCCGAATGGTCCGCAGTCGGTGTAAGGCAGCATCGGCATTCTCTCCAGCTGCAATCATGATCCGTAACACGGCCATGCCAGAGCGCCCGCAGCCCCCATGACAATGAACCAGAATGCGCGCGCCCTCGGACAAACGCTTCACCGCGTTCGCAATAGCATCATCCCAATCGCGGCCATCATCGGCAGACGGCGTTCCAAAATCCACCATTGGCAAATGAACCCAATCCACACGGGCCTGCGCAAGTGCAGCGCTCAAACCACCGGCACCCTTCGCATCCAACTCGGCCTGTTCAACCAAGCTGACAACAAGATCAGGTCGCCATGCAATGATGGCACGCAAATCGCGCCCAAAGTCGCCATTGCGACCCGGCATAGGTGACAGTGCGATCACGCCACTGCCAACCGCGATTTCATAGAACGCGAAATCCGACATTTTCGACCTTTGCTCTGTTCTGGTCTATCTTCCGACAGTGACCTATAAAATTGACCTTACACAAGACCACCACTGTAATCACGGTGGACGGGGCCACTTGTGCACCGTACCCTCGCAGTCGGCCCCCGAATCCAGATGAAAGCGCCCATGACCGACACCCCCGCCTATCAAGTCCTTGCCCGCAAATACCGCCCAGAGACCTTTGTTGATCTGGTTGGCCAAGACGCAATGGTGCGCACCCTGCGCAATGCGTTCGCAGCAGACCGGATCGCCCAAGCGTTCATGATGACGGGTATCCGGGGGACAGGTAAGACAACGACGGCGCGGATCATTGCCAAGGGAATGAACTGCATCGGACCTGACGGGACTGGCAAGCCCACGACCGAACCATGTGGCACATGCGAACACTGTGTCGCCATTATGGAAGGCCGCCATGTCGATGTGATCGAGATGGATGCCGCGTCCAACACTGGCGTCGCCAACATCCGCGAAATCATTGATAGTGTACATTACCGTGCCGCCTCGGCCCGCTATAAAATCTATATCATCGATGAGGTTCACATGCTGTCCACAGGTGCATTTAACGCCCTGTTGAAGACGCTTGAAGAACCGCCCGCGCACGTCAAATTCCTTTTTGCGACGACAGAAATCCGCAAAGTTCCGGTGACCGTCTTGTCGCGGTGTCAGCGGTTTGATCTGCGCCGGATTGAACCAGAAGACCAAATCGCCCTGCTGCGGAAAATCGCGATAGCGGAAGGTGCCGAAATCTCGGACGATGCACTGGCGCTGATTACACGGGCCGCGGAAGGGTCTGCGCGCGATGCGCAATCGTTGCTCGACCAAGCGATCAGTCACGGCGCAGGCGAAACCACTGCCGATCAAGTGCGTGCCATGCTCGGGCTTGCTGATCGTGGCCGCGTGCTCGACTTGTTTGACATGATCCTCAAAGGCGAAGCCGCTAGCGCACTAACCGAATTATCTGCGCAATACGCCGATGGGGCCGATCCGATGGCCGTGCTGCGCGATCTGGCCGAGATTACCCATTGGGTGTCCGTCATTAAGATCACACCAGAAGCCGCCGAAGACCCGACCATCAGCCCAGATGAACGTACCCGTGGCCAAGCCATGGCCGCTGACCTGCCGATGCGCGTCATGAGCCGGATGTGGCAAATGTTGCTGAAAGCATTGGAAGAGGTCGCTATGGCCCCCAACGCCATGATGGCCGCCGAAATGGCCGTGATCCGGTTGACCCATGTGGCCGATCTGCCGTCCCCCGAAGAACTGGTCAAAAAGCTCAAGGATGCGACACCGCCACCAACCAGCGGCGGCCCATCTTCGCGGGGACCCGCACCAAATGGTGGGGTGACGCAGGCCCAATCCCACGCGCAGGCCCCGACACATAGCGGACCATCAGGCCCTTCTGCATCAGGCGCCCAAACTGCCGTGGCTCTTGCGACTGACGCGCTGGCACATTACGCGCGGTTCGAAGATGTCGTTGAGCTGATCCGCCAACACCGCGACGTTAAGCTGTTGGTCGAAGTCGAAACCGGCCTGCAGCTGGTCAACTACCAACCCGGCCGGATCGAAGTGAACCCCACGGGCGACGCCGCACCCGACCTTGTCGGACGGCTTGGATCGCGGCTTCAATCTTGGACAGGGACCCGCTGGGCAATTACGGTCGTGAACGAAGGCGGCGCACCCACAATTGCGCAAACCCGTGACGTCAAAGAAAACACGCTCCGCAAATCAGCCGAGGATCACCCGCTGGTTCAGGCCGTCATCGCCGCATTCCCGCGCGCCAAGATCATCGACATCAAAACCGAGGCCGACAAAGCCCAAGACGCGATGGTCGACGCCTTGCCTGAAGTCGACGAAGAATGGGACCCATTCGACGACGCCTAAACCGCCGCGTCCCTTGCGAAACCAAGCGGCCACCCATATCTAAAGGCCAACACGTAAAGGAGACTCCGATGTTCAAAGGTATGAGCGGCCTTGGCGATATGGCCAAGATGATGAAACAAGCGCAAGACATGCAGGGTAAGATGGCCCAGATGCAAGAAGACATGCAAAACATCATGGTCGAAGGCCAGTCCGGCGCGGGGCTTGTGAAAGCAACCGCAACGGCCAAAGGCGAGCTTAAAGCGCTTGATATCGACCCGTCCATTTTCAACGGTGACGACAAAGAGGTCGTCGAAGACCTGATCCTTGCGGCGATCAAAGACGCGCAGCAAAAAGCCAATGATCGGGCCGCTGAAGAAATGCAAAAGATGACCGAAGGGCTCGGGTTGCCACCAGGCATGAACCTGCCGTTCTGATATGACGCAAGGCACCCAAGACTTAGATAATCTGATCGCACTGCTCGCGAAATTGCCGGGTCTTGGGCCACGGTCGGCACGACGCGCCGTCCTACACCTGATCAAGAAACGCAGCCTTGTGCTTATTCCCTTGGCCGACGCCATGCACAGGGTCGGGACAACCGCGCGCGAATGCCTGAATTGTGGTAATATCGGCACCACGGATGTCTGCGATATCTGTACCGCTGACAAACGCAGCATCGGTCAAATCTGCGTGGTCGAAGACGTCGCTGACCTCTGGGCGATGGAACGGTCCGGCGTTTTTAAAGGGCGCTATCACGTGCTTGGTGGAACATTGTCGGCACTTGATGCTGTTGGTCCAGACGAACTTCGCATCCCCAAATTACTTGACCGGATCACGTCCGAATCCATTACCGAGATTATCCTCGCGCTTGGCGCGACCATCGACGGCCAAACGACCGCACATTACATCGCAGACCAACTGCCCGGCGTCATCGTAACGTCACTTGCGCAAGGTGTTCCCGTCGGCGGAGAACTAGACTATCTGGATGACGGCACAATTACTGCCGCATTGAACGCGCGCAAGCCGATTTGACACTGGAAACAGGTCCAATCGTTCTTATGTAGCGTATCAACTGCAATATATCAAATTTTTGCGTGAAATTCACGCGCGGAGTCTCACATGGCCAAGCAACCCGCTAGCACCACACTTAGCTTTGATACAGAACGCGGGGCGGGGCGGTCCAAATGGGTCGCTGGCTTCCTTCTGATCGGGGTTGGCGCTTGGATGGGGAGCGGGTTTGTCCTGCCCGCCAAAGATGACGTCGTCGCGACACCCGTTGGCTCCGTCGCACGGCTCATGTCTGTCGCCGTCGCCCCATCGCGGGCAGAAACGGTCACGCAATATTTCGTCGCCGAAGGCCAAGCAATTCCAGACCGGATGACCTCAATTCGTGCCGAAGCAACCGGACAGATTGCCGAAGTTATGGTTGAAAAAGGGGAGATCGTTGGCGCAGGTCAACTGATTGCCCGTTTTGATGTCACCCGCAACGAGGCTGATCTGGCCCGCGCCCAAGAAGAACTGGCGCGCGCGCAACGCGATTTTGACAACTCCGAAACGCTTGTAGAACGCGGCGTCGCAACCAACGACACGCTAAGCGAGAACCGTGCAGCTCTTGCCAGTGCAAAAGCAGCGGTGATCAATGCCGAACAGTCGCTCGCGAATTCCGAAATTACTGCGCCCTTTGCGGGCCGCCTTGAGGCGTTGAAGTTGAACGCAGGCGAGTTCGTCTCAGCCGGATCAGAGGTGGGCCAGATCGTCGATAACACCCCGTTGTCTGTGACAATTCAGGTGCCGCAGCAATCTTTGCGCAACATAAAGTCTGGTCAAGAGGCCAAGGTGACGTTCATTACCGGTGAAGAACGTGACGGCATCGTCGCCTTTGTTGGCACCAGTGCTGATCAGGCGACACGGACGTTTCTTGCAGAAATCACGGTCGAAAACGAAGGCGGCGAGGTCCCTGCGGGCATCAGCGCCGAAATCCGTATCCCAACTGGCGACGTGGTCGCGCACTTCATGTCACCCGCAACATTGTCGCTTGGGTCTGATGGCACGCTGGGTGTGAAAACGGTCAATGCTGACGACGTGGTTGTATTTTCCGAAGTCAGGATTGAACGCGCGCAAACCGACGGTATCTGGGTCAGCGGCCTGCCTGACGCCGTGGACATCATTACCATCGGCCAAGGCTATGTGAACAACGGCCAAACAGTTGACCCGCAGTCAGAGGCGACCCTCACAGCGGAGGCATCTCAATGAACGCGATCATCGACGCCGCATTTTCACGCACGCGCGTGGTTTTCCTGATCTTTGTCGCCATTTTGATGGTCGGTGCTTATTCGTACAGTGGCATCCCAAAGGAAAGCACGCCGGAAATCTCGATCCCGATTGCCTATGTGTCCACCGGCATCGACGGTATTTCACCCGAAGACAGCGAACGTCTTTTGATCAGCCCGTTGGAAGCAGAGCTTGGGTCGCTTACTGGCCTGAAGACCATGACGTCCCACGCGGGCGAAGGGTTCGGAAATGTGCAGCTTGAATTTGAACCGGGCGGCGACGTGGACGAGGCTATCGATAAAGTTCGCGAAGCCGTTGACCGCGCCAAGGCGAACCTCCCCGATGACGCCCGCGATCCCACGGTCACCGAGATTAACACAGCCCTTTTCCCGATCCTCACAGCAATTCTTTCGGGCCCTGTTCCAGAACGAACGCTCAACGATTTGGCGACCGACCTGCAAGACAACCTTGAAGCCCTGTCTGGTATTCTTGAGGTTGACGTGGGCGGATCCCGCACGGAGTTGTTAGAAATCCTTATCGATCCCACCGTGTTCGAGACCTATAATATTTCGTTTGACGAACTCATCGGGCAGATCAGCCGGAACAACCGTTTGATCGCCGCCGGCGCAATCGAAAGCGGCGCAGGGCGTCTTGTGCTTAAGGTTCCTGGCTTGATTGAAAACATCGATGACGTCATGGAAATGCCTGTAAAAGTGCGTGGCGATACCGTCGTTACGTTTGCCGATCTGGCGACAATCCGGCGTACATTTGAAGACCCCACCAGCTTTGCCCGTATCAACGGCCAGCCAGCCCTAGCGCTTGAGATCAAAAAACGGTCAGGGTCCAATGTCATCAACACCGTTGCCGACGCAAAAGCGGTGATCGCCAAGGCGCAAGCCAGCTGGCCTGACAGCGTTTCGATCAACTACCTTCAAGACGAAAGCAAGCAGGTCAAATCCATGCTTGCCGACCTCGAAGCGAACGTAATCGCCGCGATCCTTTTGGTCATGATCGTGATCGTTTGGGCGCTTGGGCTACGGTCCGCACTTCTGGTTGGCTTGGCCATTCCCGGCGCATTCTTGACAGGCGTCGCGGCCCTTTGGTTTATGGGCTACACTATGAACGTCATTGTGCTGTTCTCACTGATCTTGGTCGTTGGAATGCTTGTTGACGGGGCCATTGTGACGGTTGAGCTGGCCGACCGGAACCTGCAAGAAGGCGCCGAACCAAAAGCCGCGTATGCGGACGCTGCCAAGCGGATGGCATGGCCGATCATCGCATCCACCCTGACCACATTGTCGGTGTTTTTCCCTTTGTTGTTCTGGTCGGGTATGATCGGTGAATTCATGAAATTCCTGCCGATCACCGTGATCCTTACGTTGACGGCATCGCTGTTCATGGCGCTGATTTTTATCCCCGTAACAGGTGGCATCATCGGCAAAAAGCGCCCTCTGTCATCGCGTGACAAAGCGACTTTCTATGAAACCGAACAAGGTGACCCGCGCGACCTGCCGGGCCTGACAGGCATGTATGTTCGCGTATTGAATTGGTCGATCTTGCGTCCCGGCGTCACTGTTGTCTTGGCGCTCGTCATGCTGCTCGGTGGGTTTAAGGCATATGGCGAATTGGGTAACGGGGTCACATTCTTCCCCGATCAAGAACCTGATTTCATGCAAGTGCAAGTTCGTGCCCGCGACAATTTCTCGATCTATGAACGCGATGCACTTGTGCGACGTGTGGAAGAACGGCTATTTGAAGACCCCGCAATTGCGTCCGTCTATGCGCGGTCTGTCGCCGCCCAAAATGAAGACGCCGAAATCATCGGCACAATTCAACTTGAGCTGACTGAATGGGACACACGCCGCAAAGCTGCGGTCATTACCGAGGATATCCGCGCCGCGATGTCCGACATCGCAGGCATTGATATTCAGGTCGAAATCGCCGCGGGCGGTCCACCATCGGGCAAGCCAATTAGCGTCAAGATTAACTCCAATGACAATGATGCGCGGCGGGACGTCACCAACGAAGTGCTTCGCATTATGGGTGATATCGGAGGGTTCACCGATGTGACTGACACCCGCCCCTTGCCCGGTGTCGAATGGCGCCTGCGCGTTGACCGGTCAGAAGCCGCACGTTTTGGTGCCGATGTGTCTCTACTTGGGCAAGCGGTGCAACTTTTGACTCAAGGGATCACAGTTGCCGATTATCGCCCCGATGATGTTGACGGGTCGGTCGACATTCGTGTGCGTTTCCCGTCCCAAGACCGAACACTGGAAGACCTCCAAAGTCTCCGAGTTCCGACAAACACGGGCCTTGTTCCAATCTCCAACTTTGTGACATTTGAACCAGCTCCGCGCACAGGCACGATCAACCGCGTAGACCAAGAACGCGTCGTTAATATTGAGTCCAATGTCGGCCCCGACATAAACGTAAACGAAAAGAACGTGGCTTTGCGCACTGCGCTTGAAAACATGGATATCCCCGACAACGTTACTTGGTCGTTCGGTGGCGAGGCCGAAGATCAGGCTGAAACGATGATCTTCCTTGGGGGAGCGTTTGCCTCTGCTATTTTGTTGATGTTCGTGATCTTGCTGACGCAATTCAACAACTTCTACCAAGCGTTCGTGGTCATGTCCGCGATCATCTTTTCCATCGGTGGGGTGTTGATCGGGTTGATCATCACAGGCCGCCCGTTCGGGATCGTTATGGGTGGGATCGGTGTGATTGCGCTTGCGGGGATTGTTGTGAACAACAACATCGTTCTGATTGATACTTATAACGAGCTTAAAAAGACCGGTAAGCCCTCGCTCGAGGCGGCGCTTCGCAGCGGCGCACAACGTCTGCGCCCTGTGTTTTTGACATCCATCACGACAGCGCTTGGGCTTATGCCGATGGTTATCGGGTTGAACATCAACTTTTTCACGCGTGAAATCGTCTATGGGGCGCCATCGACGCAGTGGTGGACCGAACTGTCCAGCGCGATCGCGGGTGGGGTGATTATCACTATGGTCATCACGCTGGTCGTGACCCCCGCGATGCTGATCTGGGGCGAACTGATGGGCCGCCGGATTCGTCGGTTATTGGCATGGCTCAAAGGGCTGTTCCGCCGCGGATCAAGCACCGTATCTGCCGCATAAAAAACGCCGCCTTGGGGATGCAACCAAGGCGGCGTTTTTCGGTTTAGTAATCGGACAACTTATTTATCGGCGTCATCGTCCTTGTCCGCATCATCGGGCAAGTTAAAGAAGCTGTCAGCGTCTGACACGTCCAGATTACCCGCCTTTGTTTCCAGATCATCTTCATCGTCGCGCGGATCAGCAAGGCTGAATGTCTCAAGACCCGTCATCGCACTTGGCATCTTCGGCTCGGCTGGCATGTCAAGGGATTGCTCGGTGCTGACCAGCTTGCGACGCTCATCGTCGGACATTACGCCACCTTCTTTGGCTTTCTTGGCATTGGCTTTTTGCACAGCGGCATCAAGCTCTATCTGTTTGCACAGACCCAAGGCAACCGGATCAATCGGGTCGATGTTGTTGATGTTCCAATGGGTCCGCTCGCGGATCGCCTGAATAGTTGGTTTGGTCGTGCCAACCAGCTTGGATACCTGAGCATCAGACAGCTCTGGGTGAAACTTAACCAACCAATAGATCGATGCAGGGCGGTCCTGACGCTTGGACAGCGGCGTATACCGTGGGCCGCGACGCTTTTCTTCGCCTGCGGACGCAGGGTTATACAGCAGCTTAAGCTTGTACTTAGGATCAGCCTCGGCGCTGTCGATTTCTGATTGGAGCAGCTGTTTGTTGGCGATCGGGTCAAAGCCTTTAACGCCGGTAGCCACATCGCCATCGGCAATGCCCTGAACTTCCAGCTCGTGCAGGCCGCAGAAATCAGCAATCTGCAGGAACGTCATTGTTGTGTTGTCACAAAGCCAGACGGCCGTGGCTTTCGCCATAATTGGTACATTCGACATTTCTGTCTCCTTTTGTCATCAGACATAGCTATCCAGCGCCCTTAATTTGGGCTGACCCCTTATTGGGCCGGTTCGCATTGTCGGGGAACTTAGAAGCCTTATAAGGGGGCGAATACGTTTAGGAAAGATCAAAATGTTACGCCTGATTGCCGCCCTTCTTCTACTCGCCGCCCCTGCTAACGCGCAGGATAAGGCTGGCGCATTTGACTACTACGTCATGTCCCTGTCGTGGTCCGCCAATTGGTGTGCGCTGGAAGGGGACGCGCGGCAATCGCCTCAATGCGATGAGACCACGGAAAACGGCTGGGTCTTGCACGGGCTGTGGCCGCAATATGAACGGGGCTATCCTGCCAATTGTCGCACGACTTTACGGCCTCCATCGCGCGGACAAACCAGCGACATGGCCGACATCATGGGCACATCACGGCTCGCATGGCACCAGTGGAACAAACACGGCGTCTGTTCCGGCTTAGACCCAGACGACTACTACGGCCTATCGCGCGACGCCTACAGCCGGATCAACCGCCCCGAAGTGTTCCGCAAGTTAAGCAAAACAATCACCCTGCCCGCGTCTTTGATCGAACAAGCCTTTGTCAAAGAAAACCCGGGCCTCAGCCCTGACGGGGTCACCGTGACTTGCAAGGCGGGCTACATCCAAGAGGCCCGCATTTGCCTGACACGAGATCTTGAATTCCGGACCTGTGGGCGTGATGTCATCCGCGACTGCACGCTGACTGACGCCCAATTTGACCCGATGAGATAGCCCCGTGAAGCTGATTACCGACACTGCTTCGGGCGTCGACGATCCGATTGAAATCGCCTTGGCACAGGCGTTGCCGCGTGGGCTGTTGAGGTGATAAAAACGCAGCTCAGCGGGCTAGATTAATTTTGCGCCAAGGTCCAACCCAAGCAAGGCTTGATCCGCATCCATCGCGGTCTTGCCTGCTCGTTGGACACGCGTCACAGCTATGGCACCATCTGCACAGGCAATCGTGAATCCATCCAAAACTGTGCCTGCGTCACCTGATCCATCTGCAACATGTGACGCCAGCAGTTTCACGCGCTCATCGCCAACCATGCACCAAGCACCCGGAAACGGGGATAGCCCTCGAATTTGGCGATCAACCTCGACCGCAGGGCAGGTCCAATCAACCCGAGCCTCTGCCTTGTCGATTTTCGCGGCATAGGTCACACCATCATCCGGCTGCACCTGCGGTGACAAATCACCAAGCCCCCGCAACGCCCGCACGATCAATCCTGCTCCCATTTGTGACAACCGATCATGCAATGCCCCTGTGGTCTCGGCCGCACCGATGTCCGTGGCCTCACGCAACAAAACCGGCCCCGTATCCAGCCCCGCCTCCATCTGCATGATGCAGACACCCGTCCGGGCGTCGCCAGCCATGATCGCGCGGTGGATCGGTGCGGCACCGCGCCAGCGCGGCAGCAACGACGCATGGATGTTCAAACATCCCAATCGCGGGGCATCCAGCACGATCTGCGGCAGGATTAGACCGTAGGCCACAACGACTGCGACATCGGCTTGGAACGCTGCGAATTCAGCTTGGGCATCAGCGTCGCGCAACGACACCGGATGGCGAACTGGCAATCCCAAAGTTTCGGCGCGCGCCTGCACAGGACTTGGGCGATCTTTTTTGCCGCGACCCGCAGGGCGAGGCGGCTGCGAGTAGACCGCGACGACATCGTGACCTGCAGCCACAAGCGCATCCAAAACGGGCACCGAAAACTCGGGGGTTCCCATGAAAATGATCCGCATGGATTTTCCTTTTTGGTTGTCGACTGTAGGCCTAGCCGCGCAGTTTAGCTGCGCGCTTGATCAACATATCGCGCTTGGTCCGGCTAAGGTGATCAAAATACATTTTACCCGCAAGATGGTCGATCTGGTGCTGCACAGACGTGGCCCAAAGACCGACAAATTCATGCCTATCCCAGACACCATCGGCGTTCATAAACCGGACAGTCACGGCGCGCGGACGCGTGATCTTGGCACCGACACCGGGCAAATTTGGGGATGCTTCTTCGTGCGCGCGCGGCTCAACCGAGCTGTGCAAAATCACGGGATTGGCCAAACGCATCGCTTGGCCACGTTTTGTGCTGGCATCGACAACCGCCAAAGCCATCCCGATCCCCAACTGCGGTGCAGCCAACCCATAGCCGGGCATCGCATCCATCACGCCGATCATCTCGTCCCAAATGGCACGAATATCATCGGTAATTTCGGTCACCGGGGCGGCAGGGGTGCGTAGGGCTTTGTGCGGGTACATCACAAATGGGCGGTGTGTCATGGGGCCTCCGGGTAATCGGTACAAAGAATACCGTCTAGATGGTCGCGCTCGTGCTGCACACAGGCAGCGGCAAAACCGATGAATGTGCCCGCCTGCGGCGTGCCGTTCAAATCGTGCCAACGCAGCGTGACTTGCGCCGGACGCGCGACGCGAGATGTCTGATCAGGGATCGAAAGACAGCCTTCGGACAACACAG
Source organism: Yoonia sp. (assembly GCA_023955335.1). GTDB lineage: Bacteria > Pseudomonadota > Alphaproteobacteria > Rhodobacterales > Rhodobacteraceae > Yoonia. The sequence continues at coordinate 35,727 of JAGSGF010000014.1, read as the reverse complement.
CAACCTGGTCAGAACACGCGACCATTTCAGGGTTCACAAACACATGCGGGTCCGTCGTGCCTTCTTTCCAAGTCGCATCCATCACGAAAATGCGCTCTGCGATGCCCACCTGAGGCGCAGCCAACCCGCGCCCGGGTGCGGCGTACATCACATCCAACATGCCCTTGGCCAATGCAGCCAGCTTAGCATCAAAAACTGTCACGGGTGCGCACACAGCGCGCAACACCGGATCAGGCACAAAGCGAAGCTGCAAATCAGTCACGGGCCATTTCACGCTTCAGCTTTTGCATCTTACGGGTGATCATCTGACGCCTTAGCGGCTTAAGATAATCAATGAACAGCTTACCATCCAAATGGTCGATCTCGTGTTGCACACATGTTGACCAAAGCCCGTCAAACGTCTCTTGGACAACCTTGCCGTCCAAGCCAGTCCAACTGACTTTGACCGATGCGGGGCGTTCGACCTCGGCGTATTGATCAGGGATCGACAAACAGCCTTCGTCATAGACGGACCGATCCTCGGATGACCAGATGACGGACGGGTTGATCAACACCATTGGCACTGGCGTTGCGGCCTCTTCTTTGGCGCAATCCATGACCAACATGCGTGTCATCACCGCGACTTGCGGGGCGGCCAAGCCGATGCCCGGCGCATTATACATTGTTTCCAACATATCATCGGCCAAACGGCGTACGTCATCAGTCACGTCAACCACGGGGGCGACGACTTTTTTCAAGCGGGGATCGGGATGGATCAGGATATTGCGAATAGTCATAAGCCACGATCTAGCGCTTGCATCCCCGCCGTGCAAGTCGCACCATAATCTGAATTAAAACGCCGGAGAGACCCGATGAGCTTTGACAACACCCCCGACCGCCGTGGCACCCATTCCAGCAAATGGGACAGCATGGAAGCCATCTATGGCGTATCCCCCGATGACGGCCTTGCGATGTGGGTCGCGGATATGGAATTTCGACCGCCGCAATGCGTGCAAGACGCGGTCAAAGCGATGCACGATCACGGTGTTTACGGCTATTATGGCGACGAAGGTGATTACCGCGCCGCGATCCAGTGGTGGATGTCCGAACGCCACGGCTGGCAGATTGATCCGTCATGGATTTTCACAACGCACGGTCTGGTCAATGGCACAGCACTTTGCATCGATGCCTATACATCTGCAGGCGACGGGGTCGTTCTGTTTACGCCCGTCTATCACGCATTTGCCAAAGTGATAGACGCCGCAGGCCGCAAAGTCGTGTCGTGCGAATTGGTCAATGACGCAGGCCACTACACGTTCGATTTTGACGCCTACGAAGCGCAGATGACAGGCAATGAGCGTATGCTTATCCTGTGTTCCCCCCACAACCCCGGTGGACGGGTCTGGACCAAAACAGAACTGCAAGCCGTCGCCGCGTTCGCAAAACGGCACGCGCTGATCTTGGTATCCGACGAAATCCACCACGATCTGACCATGCCCGGTTACACGCATATCCCGATGGCCAATATCGACGGGATCACCGACCGCTTGGTGACGATGACCGCCACAACCAAGACGTTTAACATCGCGGGCAGCCACGTAGGAAACGTGATCATCCAAGACCCTGATTTGCGCGCACGGTTTGGTGGACGAATGGCGGCGATGGGCATCTCGCCGAACAGCTTTGGTCTATTCATGGCAACAGCTGCCTATTCGCCCGAAGGCGCCGCATGGCTCGATGAATTGCTCGCCCATCTGGATGATAACCGCAAAGCATTCGACGCTGGCGTCAACGCAATTCCTGGTGTGCAATCAATGGTGCTAGAATCGACCTATCTGGCTTGGGTGGATTTTTCTGGCACAGGTATGTCGATGGACGAGGTGATTGAACGCGTGCAAAAAAATGCCAAAATCGCTGCCAGCCATGGGCCGACATTCGGGCAAGGCGGGAACAATTTCTTGCGCTTTAACATTGGGACAACACGCGCGCAGATCGAAGACGCCGTTGCGCGCCTGCAAGCTGCCTTTCGCGACCTGCAATAGCTTAGGTCGTGATAAGGCCCGCTGGCACGAAGTCCGGGCGCACAAAATCGACAGGGGCTGCATCTGTTACAGGGTGCAGCCATTTGAATTCAAAAACACGCTCGTCACCTTCGACCGATGATCCAACGATCAGACACTGATACAGATGGCGGGCACCGTCGAAAATTTCGACACGGCCGCGCAGCTTTTCTGCCACATCAACATCAAGCGAAAACCCGGCGTCCCAAAAACGGCGCACGCGGTACACATTATCGCCGTCGTGCACGCACAAACGGTCCTTGCGGCGCAGCGCTTCTTTGCGGGCGGCTTCCAAACCGTTGCGCACGGCCTCTGGTAAAAAGTCATTCATCGGTCTTCCCCTTTGGCCCAACAATGGACCGCAAAGTATGAAGATCAAGTGACATAATCCGCCGCATTGCAGCGTAAACCGGCGATATCCCTATGAATTAACGGCAGCCTTTGGGCGCAAAACATGCGGACGGGCCGCGTCGTAAAGCGCGCTATCGGGAAATCCGTGGTTTTCGGCCAAAGCAGGACCAACCAGAATCAGTGCCGTGCGTGTAATCTTGGCGGCCCGCGCTTTTTCACGGACGTCCATCAACGTGCCACGAATAATCAACTGATCTGGCCAGCCAACGCGGTAGATCACCGCAACCGGACAATCTTCGCCGTAATATGGGGCCAATTGCCGCTCGATCTCACGCATTGCACGGATGCCAAGATGAATGGCCAACGTGGCGCCGGTCTTGGCAAAATTCTCGAGCGTTTCACCCGCTGGCATGCCGGTCGATTTCATCGACATGCGTGTTAAGATGATCGACTGCGCGACCTCTGGAACGGTCAATTCGGTCCCCAACGCCGCAGCGGCGGCGGCATAGGCAGGCACTCCGGGAATGATCTGGTAGTCAATTCCAGCGACCTTCAACCGACGAATTTGCTCGGCGATTGCGCCATATAGCGACGGATCACCTGAATGCACACGGGCCACATTTTGGCCCTTCGCATGAGCCTCTACGATCTGGCCATGGGTTTCATCCAACGTCATTGGAGCGGTGTCCATAACCAACGCGCCTTCGGGGGCGCAGGCGACAACGGCCTCTGGCACCAGTGATCCCGCGTATAAACACACAGGACATTCGCCGATCACGCGGGCGGCTTTGATTGTCAAAAGTTCCGGATCACCCGGACCTGCACCGATAAAATAGACTGTCATGACTGATCCTTTGCGCTGGCCAAATCGCCATCAATTTTACGGGCATAGCCGCGCGGTGTGAACATACGAGGGCCCTCGCCCATTTGGGCAAGGCGCGAGTTACTGGACCCGATCAAAACGACGGTCAGCATATCAACCTCATCGACCTCGAGCTGGTCCAACCGGCGATAGCGCACGTGTTCCTCTGGGCGGCCGAGCGAGCTGGCAAGCATCACAGGCGTGTCCGCAGGGCGGTGTTGCAGCAGGATATCGCGGGCCTCGGCGAGCAACGTGCGGCGGGTTTTCGACACCGGATTATAAAATGCGATGACAAAATCGCCCTCGGCTGCGGCATGCAAGCGGCGGATGATATCATCGCGTGGTGTCAACAGATCGGACAAGCTAATGGTGCAGAAATCATGGCCCAACGGCGCGCCGGCTCGGGCGGCGGCGCCCTGAAGGGCGCTCACGCCGGGCGAGCAAACAACGTCGACGCGGCGGGCAGCGTCAGACACGCCCAACTCGGCCTCGGACCGGTCCAGCAATTCAAACACCAACGCGCCCATCGCGTAAATGCCTGCATCACCCGAACAAACCAAGGCAACGTTCTTGCCCTTACCAGCCTGCTCCAACGCATAGCGGCAACGGGCCTCTTCCCCGCCCAGCGGGAAATCAGACCGATCCTTTCCAACGGCCAAGGGGCCTAGCAAATCGATATACAACCCGTAGCCGACCAGTTCCTCGGCCTCGGCGACCAACCGCGACACCTCTGGCGTGCGCCAAGCCGCTTGGCCGGGGCCGATACCGACGACCGACAACCGACCACGAGCGCGGCCCTTCAACTCGACCAACGGTGCAGGTGCAATCGCAAGCGCACAGGTCGCATTGGCCGTCTTTTTCTTAGCAACCAACAATGTGGCATCTGGCCCTGCTTGAGCAAGCGCCGCCGCCTCGGATACGCCGTGCGTCCCGACTTCGGCAAAAACTACATCTGATGGATTTTCTAAACGCGGCGTCTCTGCGTCCAGAACATCCGCTTCAAACAATCGCATGGGCGCACCCAAGCTCGCTGCCAACTGAATAATCGCAGGTTCATCCGCCTTAAGGGTGATCGTATTTACACAATGGATCGCCGCAGGCGTAACATTAGCCGCAAGCAAGACATCATGGACCAACGTAGCCAGCTCCGCGGGGTCGCAATTGCGCGCGCAGCCAACGCCCAATGTCAGACGTTGGGGGGCAAACTGCAAATGCGCTTCGCCCAAATCAGCGACAAGGTCCATCGTAGCTGAAATCTGCAACGCATCACCGGCAGGTAAATCTGCAAGCCATGGCGCGTCGCCAATGACCGTGGCACCACCGCCAGACAGAAGCGCAGCCATAGCGCCCTTTGCATCAGACCGGTTGACCAACGCCCAGCCCTTTGGCGGTTCATCAAGTGCGACACCCAAGGCGACATCGCCAGCAGTCGTCACAGCGGCAATAGCGCCCAGCGTACCCGCAATCTGAGCAGCCAATTTATTGGCGCCGCGGTGCCCGCCCAGCAATGGGACAACAACGGCGCCGTCATCTGACACCGACAAAACAGGTGGTTCGGCCATTTTGTCCATCAACAAAGGGGCCACAGCGCGTATCAAAATACCGCTTGCGCAGACACCAATCACCGGGACGCCAGCGGCAAACAGATCACGGGTGTGATCCAATGCATTGGCGAAAAATGCATCAGCAGTATCCACACGACCCTCGCGGCCATGGACTTGTGCGCCAAGCAATGCGGCAATCTTATGGGCGACCGGTTCGCCTGAACGGGATAAGGCCAAAACGACGGGCTTAAGAACTGCGGGGGCTACAGCCATGGGTCGGCTCCTTTGGTGAGCAAAATCATCGAAAAATAGGGGGCTTTTTCAGGGGCATCGGCCAAGGGCACGACCACCTCTTGCGGGAGCGTCGCACGCTCGACGTATACTGCACGGTCGGTCAGTCCCAAACCGTCAATCACACTGCGAATTTTGGCCATATGGCGACCAACTTTCATGATGACAACGCTTTCGGCACCGTCAATACGGGCACGCAGTTCATCCTCGGGCAACGGGCCGGGTAAGACGGTCAGCCGCTCGTTGCGGGCAGCAAGCGGCATTCCGGCGCTTGCCGCACAGGCCGTGATCGACGTCACACCGGGGACAACCTCGACTTGGTACTTATCCGACAGACGGGCAAACACATACATGAACGACCCATAGAAAAACGGGTCGCCTTCGCACAAGCAAACGACATCCTCGCCAGCATCCAAGACCGCCGCGATATCAGCAGCACCCTTGTCATAGGCCGCCTGCGCAGGGGCACGCGCAACGGTCATCGGTACATCCATGACAATCTCGCGGCAGGCTGGGGCAATCAGGTCGGCCGCAATAGACCGGGCGAAACTATCACCACCAGCCAACGTGGGGTATGCAACAACCGATGCTTTCTCGATCAAGCGGGCAGCGCGCAGCGTCATCAAATCAGCAGCACCTGGTCCAAGACCAACGCCGTACAACGTGCCTTGGCCAGCCGGGTTTTGGATCGGCGGGTGGGGCGTCGGCGCGAGCCGCGCGTCATCAGTCGTCATCGTTTTACAAGGCTCCATTGGGTGACAGGCATCGCAGGACGCCAGCCGGTTAACCGACCAACGGGCTCTGCACGACACACCGAAATACGAACAAGGTCGCCACCATAAGCAGCGTGCAACTCCATCAAGACGGCTTCGCTTTCTAACGTAACAGCATTGGCCACAAGCCGACCAAGCGGACGCAACGCGGCCCATGCAGCCTCAAACGTCTGACGGCTCAAACCACCGCCAATAAAAATTGCATCCGGTGCAGCCAAACCGTCCAGTGCTTCAGGGACAGACCCATCCACTAATTCCAACTTCGGCGCACCAAGAGCGAGCGCATTGGCCCCGGCCATCGCTCGCCTGTCTGCGCGAGGCTCGATCCCAACAGCACGCGCATAGCGAGCCGCTCGCATCCATTCGATGGCAACAGATCCAGACCCGCATCCGATATCCCATAACAGCGCACCGCGCATTGGCATCAGTTTGGCCAACGTGGCCGCACGTATCTCTTGTTTGGTCATCGTGCCATCAGACTGGAACAATGCATCCGCCAAACCGGGCACACGGGGTAGCAGCGCCGCATTAGGGGCCGCGATGCACTCCACCGCCAATGTATTGAACGCAGGCACCTCGTGACCCCATCTTTCGGCCAAACCATCAAAACGAAGCTCATCCTTGCCACCCATCGCGGCCAGCACAGTCATGGCGGATTTACCAAACCCGCGGTCCGTCAAAAATGCAGCGATCTGCGCGGGTGTCTCGGCCCCAGTCGTTAGCACCAACAAACGCGCATCGGGCTGAATGAACGCAATCATCTGCTCAACCGGACGGCCATGCACGGTCAGGGTTTCGACATCCGGCAATGACCAGCCCATACGGGCAGCGGCCAGCTGGAATGCAGACAACTGCGGGTGATACACAATTTCGGACGGATCAATTGACTGGCCAATGCGCGCCCCAACCGAGAACCAAAGCGGATCGCCCGTAACCAAAATGACCGCACGACGTCCGCGCATGCCCTCAATGGTTTCAATCATCGCGTTGAAGGGCGATGGCCATGCGATCCGTTCTGCCCCGATCCCGTCAACCAGCGCATGATGACGGTCACCACCCAAGATGACCTCAGCGGCTTCTACAACGGCGCGGGTTGCTGGGATCAATCCATCCAAACCGTCTTCGCCGATCCCAACGATATGAAGCCACGGAGCGGTCATCATTTATCCTCCGGCAATCCGGCAGCCAGCGCGTTCACCGCAGCGGACGCCATTGCCGACCCACCGCGCCGGCCACGCAACGCCACAAAATCGCACCCGCGCGGGTTGCCAGCCAATTCGGCCTTGCTTTCAGCCGCACCGATAAAGCCGACTGGAAATCCAAGGATCACACTCGGTTTTGGGGCACCTGCATCGATCAATTCAAGCAAATGAAACAAAGCGGTTGGCGCGTTGCCAATCGCCACCACCGCGCCGTCCAAATGATCGGCCCAAAGCTCGACTGCCGCAGCGGACCGCGTATTACCAATCGCCTTTGCGCGGTCAGGGACAGATGGGTCATTCAAGCTGACAATCACGTCATTATCTGCTGGCAGATACCGACGGATAATGCCCGCACCGACCATTTCACAATCACACAAAATCGGCTTACCCAACTTCAAAGCGGCGTGCCCCGCGCCATAAGCACCTTTTGACCAAGCAAGCCGGTCGGCCACTTCGATCATGCCACACGCATGGATCAGCCGTGTGATCAGCGGATGCATGTCCGCCTGAAATCGGTCCAGCCGCGCCTCTGCGCGCACGGTGGCAAAGCTAGCCGCGTAAATGGCGCTTGGGTCTTTTTCATATGTGCGCACGGCGTGAGCTTTCTGGATGATGCAGGTGGCGGAGCCTCCGGCGGGAGTATTTTGAAAAAAGCGAGGAGTCAGGACCGCTTGGTTTTGCGTGCGCTTTCGGGGCCGTGCGGGTGTTGGGCGTGTGGATACACAGGATGCGCGTGATCATGGTCGTGGTGATGATGGTGGCCCTCCCCGTGATCGTGATGATGATGGTGATCCTTCGCGGCCTCAAGCCGGCAGACGCCTGTGCAAAACGTGTCGCAGAACGCGCAGTCCGCTACGTTAGAGCCGGGGGCAGATGCACCCTGACCTTCCACATGGTGGTGGTGCGATTCTTGCACGGCACCGACTTCACCCTCAAAGCCCAAGACTTGGGTCCGGTATTTGCACAGCACGCAAGTCGGCGGCGGTGTGTCGGAAAACGCTGGGTGTTTTTCGCGCATGTCCGCCGGAATAGTGACCTCTTTGCCGCCTTCCATCGCCAGAACTTGGGTCCGGTAGGCGCAGGTGCCGCAGTTTGGTGGCGGGTTCTTACCCGTTTGTTCGATGATCCGTTCTGCAAAGGTTTCCAGCACCTTGGGGTGGTCGCCCAAGTAACCTGCTTTGATAAATTGGATGTCGGTATTTTCCGCTGCAACTTGATCGGTAAACCCGTAAATGCGGTCGATCAGGATACCCGAAAATAGGAAATACGGAAATACGATGATCCGTTTGTAGCCCAGCTTGGCTGCGTGGGTCAGGCAAGGCTCAACCAGCGGGAACGTCACGCCAGAATAGCCAACCTCATGCCAGCCAAAGCCGATACCTTCGTGCAGCATACGCGCGATTTTCGCGACGTTGCCATTGGCATCAGGATCAGACGCACCGCGGCCAATGACAACAAGGCAGGTGTCATGCAGTGATACGTCGCCGTGTTTGAAATTGGCAGCAGCGACCGCGTCTTGGATACGGCTTGCGGCGGCTGCGATCATCTTGGGATCAACGCCCAATTCGCGGCCATAACTGACGGTCACACCGTGCTGGGTGGCGTATGTGTTCAGAACCGTTGGAATATCATTTTTGGCATGCATGGCCGCAAACAACATACCGGGAACCGCTAGGATACGGTCGCAGCCCGCGTCACGCAGGTTATCAAGGCCATCACGGATCACAGGGTTCGCAAATTCCAGATAGCCATAGTCGCACAGCCAGTCGTCCGGCAAATACGCAGGCAGCTTTTGCGCCAGTGTCGCGAATTCATCGACAGCAGATTGGGACCGCGAGCCGTGCCCGCAAATCATAACACCCGTTTTCATGCGACTTCCTCTTCCGTCTCTTCTTGGGCTTCTTCTTCTGCGTCGTCGCCCCCCTTTAGAACACCCCAAAGGCCCGCCAAAATAGCCAGACCAATCGCAGCACCACCGACCCAATGGTCGTGTCCTGCAAGCTCAATCAAATGTCCCGGATCCGCAGCCGCAGCTCCACCGGTCAAAACAAACACAACTGTCAGCACGTAACGCATGGCGCGGTCCTTTTTCATATCACAGCCAGACGGCCTGCGCGGACGCAAGATGGGAAGGTCAACGACAAGACGCATCTGGTCCCCGTTTGGGTCAACCCTGCGCCTTCAACCTGTCTGGCCATTTGGCTTCGTTGGGCCGTGTATATGAGGGCAGCGGCCCGCCTGCAAACGGTTAAACGGCATCGGACAGCGGTTTCCCGACACCTGACCCATCTGTGCATGGATGCACCAAACTTGCGCGCAGGGAGGGGTTTGTGTTCACACAAAGATAGGCTACCTCCTGATCAACTTAGAAAACGAAAGGAGATCCCGATGGGTCAGCTTGTAGACGGCGTTTGGCATGACGTTTGGTATGACACGAAATCCACAGGCGGGGCGTTTAAGCGCACCAACGCCCAGTTCCGCAATTGGATCACTGCAGACGGGTCTGCAGGGCCAACGGGGGCGGATGGTTTTGCAGCGCAATCAGGGCGTTACCACCTTTATGTGTCTGACGCTTGCCCGTGGGCACATCGGACGCTGATCTTTCGGGCGATCAAAGGGCTGACCGATCACATCAGCATCTCGGTTGTGCATCCAGATATGTTGTCTGACGGATGGACGTTTGAAACAGACGACCACGGGGCAACAGGCGACGCCCTGTTTGGGCTGCCATTTGCGCGCGATATATATTTGCGGGCTGAACCGACCATGACGGGACGCGTAACCGTCCCGATCCTGTGGGACAAAGAGCGCGAAACAATTGTGTCGAACGAATCGTCCGAGATCATTCGCATGTTCAACAGTGCCTTTGATGGGATCACCAGAAACACGGATGACTACTGGCCAATCGCACTGCGTGACGAAATTGCGCCAGTGAACGACCGGATATACGACACGTTTAACAATGGGGTCTACAAGGCCGGCTTTGCGACAACGCAGGCTGCATATGACGCCGCGGTGCACCCGTTGTTCGACACATTGGATTGGCTCGAGGCGCGGCTGAGCGAAAACCGCTATTTGATCGGGGATGTCATCACAGAAGCAGATTGGCGGCTGTTCACAACGCTTATCCGGTTCGACCCCGTCTATCATCTACACTTTAAATGCAATCGGAACCGGATCGTGGATTACCCGAACCTGTGGGCCTACACCCGCGAGCTATACCAGCGGGACGGCGTTGCCGGAACCGTGAACATGGCCCATATTGTGCGGCACTATCACTACAGCCATGAGACAATCAATCCGCACCGGATTATCCCTGTGAACCCGGCCCTTGACTATACAGCGCCGCATGAGCGCGGCTAGCGGCCTGCGCATAATGATGAACAATTGCGGCCAAGTCGTCAGGCGGGGTCGCGGTTTCCACAAATGCCCGCGCGTTAGCACATAGGGTAAAGATTGATCCGTCAGAAAAGAACGTGGTGTCTGTCACAAAAACCACATTTGCAGTCGGTTGATTAAACTGCGCAAAGTCGGCGACCGTCAGCGCGCTGCCCTCGGACAACACCAGATCAAGCACGATGGCGTCAAACTGTTCGACTTCAAGCAACGCTAACGCGGCTTGGCCAGTTTGCACGTGGCGCACGCATGCGCCCAACCGTTCAACATGACGGACCCAAACCTGACCTAGATCGTAGTTGCTTTGAACGATAAGGATGCGCATAAATGCTCCGGTACATAATTGCCCATATTTCATCAGAAATGAGGGCGTTGTTAACACTATATCAACTCTGTCCGCCTTAATTCCTAACGAAGTGTTAACACCTACACAGACCTGACCTAAAAGACAGGCTCCCGCCCAAGCCAGCCCGATTCTGGCAAATATCCGCTTTTAAAACGCCCCAATAACAGGCCCACACATGACCACTTGGATTACAATTTGCGACACCTGCAAACGCGACGACTGGGATACATCCGGTAAAACCACAACCGACGGAGAGGTTTTGGCGGCTTTGGTTGAAACCGCAGCCGCAGGCACGGCTGATGTACGCACGCGGCGCGTTTCCTGCCTGATGGGCTGCAAACAAGGCTGCAACGTCGCGATCCAAAGCCACGGCAAACTGTCCTACACTATCGGCAACTTTGAACCGCTGGAAGACGCAGCTGCTGGCATCGTTGACTACGCGACCAAACACGCGGCATCTGAAAAGGGCCAAGTCCCTTACCGCGAATGGCCTCAGGCAATCAAAGGGCACTTTGTGACCCGCCACCCGCCGATTCCGGATGCAGACGTCTGATGCAAGCCAGTAAAAGAGACCACGGCGGCGGATTAGACGCAGCCATCGCGCAATTTGGCGGTAAGCGTGCCAATTGGTTGGACCTGTCCACAGGAATCAACCCCCTGCCATATCCCGCGCCCAAGCTTCCTGCCGACGCATGGACTGCGCTGCCCGACAAGGCAGCCTATGCCCGACTGATCGGTTTTGCGCGCAGTTTCTGGAATGTCCCAGACGGGGTGGCGATCCTGCCAGCGGCGGGCGCAAGTGCGATCATTGCGGCCCTTCCACGGCTTATTGACGCTGGCGAAGTCGCCATTCCGGGGCCGACGTATAACGAACACGGCGCTGCATTTAAGGCCGCGGGCTGGACATTGAATGAAGCCGGGCACGACGCCATCGTCGCCGTGCACCCAAACAATCCAGACGGGTTGACGTGGACTGCAGATCAATTGACAGCCCCGCTGCGGGTCATCGACGAAAGTTTTTGTGACGTCATGCCCGACGCATCTCTGATGCATCTGGCCACACGTCCCGGCACGGTGGTCTTGAAAAGTTTCGGCAAGTTTTGGGGGCTGGCTGGATTGCGTCTTGGCTTCGCAATCGGCGATCCTGATATCATCGAAAAGCTGTCCGATGTGCTTGGCCCTTGGAACGTTTCAGGCCCGGCCCTGTGCATCGGAGCAGAGGCCTTGGCCGACCCCGCATGGGCGGACGACACGCGTGCACGCCTCGCCGCAGACAGCGATCGGCTTGATGCGCTCATGGCGTCCAAGGGGGCACCGCTTGTCGGCGGTACAACCCTGTTCCGCCTCTATGAAGTCGCCGATGCTAAAGCCGCCCAAACGCAGCTTGCAGAGCACCATGTCTGGAGCCGGATTTTCCCGTATGCGGATAACTGGTTGCGCCTCGGATTGCCCGCCCCTGACCGCTGGGACCAACTGGAAACCGCATTTTGACCCTTGTGATCGCCATGCTTCTCGACGCCATTCTTGGTGAACCCAAGGCACTGTGGGACCGCGCCCCGCACCCTGCAGTCGCGATGGGGCGGTTGATTGGGGCGATGGACAAACGGTTCAACACCGGCCCTGCCCGCCGGACAAAAGGGGTCGCCGTGATGCTGGTGCTCGCCCTTGGGGCATGTGCCCTTGGAATCATCCTGCACGGGCTGTTCGGTTGGATCGCAGACATGATCATCTGCGCAATCCTTTTGGCACAAAAATCGCTTACCCAGCATGTCAAAGCCGTCGGTGACGCACTGCGCTTGTCCGTCGGGGATGGTCGGCGGACTGTGGCGATGGTCGTTGGGCGTGATACAGGCGAAATGGATCAAAGCGCCGTCGCACGCGGGGCAATTGAGAGCGCCGCAGAAAACCTGTCAGACGGGGTTATCGCGCCTGCGTTTTGGTTTGCAATCGGCGGCCTGCCTGGCCTGCTGTTTTACAAAATAACGAACACCGCCGACAGCATGATCGGTTATAAAACACCGCGTCATCTGGAATTCGGTTGGGCAGCAGCGCGGCTAGACGATGTGGTCAACTGGATACCGGCGCGGATCACGGGGCTGCTCATCTGGGCGCTCGCCCCACACACACCGCTGGTCACAATCCGGTCAGAGGCGGCCCTGCACCGGTCCCCCAACGCAGGCTGGCCAGAGGCGGCGATGGCGCACAATCTGAACATTGCGCTGTCAGGCCCGCGCATGTACGATGGCCAACTGACCGACGATCCCTATGTGAACCCGCTGGGCAACCAAGACCTTGGGCCAAGCGATGTCGACCGCGCTGTGCGCGTGCTTTGGCAGACATGGGTGGCAGCACTTTGCGCAGCCCTAGTGATCGGGTTTGTGCGCCTCTGATCCCGCTGCTAGGCTACCCGAACACAACCCAAGGAACAGACCTATGCGCCTCGCTCTCGCCCTTTCGCTTTTAACGACACCCGCATTCGCACAAACCTGCGGCGGACCCCTGCCTGCGTTCCTGGACGGGATCAGAGCCGAAGCAGCCGCCATGGGGCTCGATGCATCTGCGACAGAACGAACCCTACGGGGTGCTGCGATCGACCAAGCGGTGCTCAGAGCAGATCGATCCCAAGGCGTCTTCCAAAAAGATTTCATCACCTTTTCGCGGGCGCTTATCAGCCAAAACAGGATCGACAACGGGCGTGTCTATGGCAACAGGTTTGACCGTACATTTGACACTATCGAGGCAAAATACGGCATCCCACGCGGGGTCATTTTGGCGTTCTGGGCGTTCGAAACTGACTTTGGCCAAGTGCAAGGCAACTTCAACACACGCAACGCGCTTGTGACGCTGGCCCACGACTGTCGCCGGCCCGAATTGTTCCGGCCACAACTGCTTGCTGCGATTGAACTGACGGCGCGCGGTGGCTTGGACCCGGCCACGACCACAGGCGCCTGGGCAGGCGAGATCGGTCAAGTCCAAATGCTCCCCAAAGATATCATCGAAAATGGCAAGGACGGAGACGGTGACGGGGTTGTGGACCTCAAAGGATCCTCACCCGACGCGCTGATGTCAGGGGCCAACGTGTTGTCGTCACTCGGCTGGCGGCCAAACGAGCCGTGGCTGCAAGAAATCAACGTGCCAGCCAATTTGGACTGGGCGCAAACTGGCCTAAACACGCGCAAATCAGGCGCGGCCTGGGCGGCTTTGGGCGTCACCGCGCGCGGCGGATCAATCGCATCCAATCTTAACGCGGCCGTCCTGCTGCCCATGGGACGCAACGGTCCTGCGTTCCTCGCCTACCCCAATTTCGACGTCTATTTTGAGTGGAACAAAAGCTTTGTCTATGTGACCACCGCCGCCTATTTTGCGACGCGGCTTAGCGGGGCATCCGTCTACAATGCAGGCACCCCAACGCCGCCGTTGACCGGCCCCCAAATGCAGTCGCTGCAAAAGAAACTGACGGCACGCGGACATGATGTGGGTGGGATCGATGGCATCTTAGGGGCAATGACACGGTCAGCAGTCCAAGCGGAACAAACCCGCCTTGGGTTGCCAGCAGACGCTTGGCCAACCACAGCATTACTCAGCGCGTTATGATACGCCCACAATACCACGTTCGCAAAGTTGGCGACGACACGCATATCTGGCGGGTGGAACCCCTGCTCAAACGCAAATTCACCCCGTTCGACATGATGCTCAGCAAGGTCAGTGAAATTTACGAACCCTATTGGTACGGCGACATGACACCCACATGCATCAGTGTGATGGAACATGCGGCCCAAGCAATGCGGGCCGATCTCAGTTATCCGATCCTGATTTGCGAAGACCACAAAATCATCGACGGGATGCACAGGGTGATGAAAGCCTATAGCGAAGGTAAATCCACAATTCGGGCACATCAAATCGATTTGCCCGCGCCAGATTTCAAAAATCAACACCCGGACGATCTGCCACACTAATCACGGGATGGCCGTCGGCGCAGCCGCGCGGCTCACCGTCAAGCCACCATCGCTGCGGCTTTCTTCAAATCAACCGACACCAACTGCGACACACCCTGCTCACCCATCGTGACACCAAACAACCGGTCCATCCGGCTCATGGTGACAGCATGGTGGGTGATGATCAGGAAACGGGTCTGCGTACGGCGGGTCATCTCATCGAGCAGATCACAAAACCGCGTCACGTTAGCATCATCCAAGGGGGCGTCGACCTCATCAAGCACACAAATCGGCGCAGGGTTCGCCAAGAACACCGCAAAGATCAAGGCAAGCGCAGTCAACGTCTGTTCGCCACCTGACAGCAGCGACAACGTGGACAACTTCTTACCGGGAGGCTGGCACATAATCTCGAGGCCCGCTTCCAGCGGATCATCGCTTTCCACCAAAACCAACTTTGCCTCGCCACCGCCAAACAGGTGGCTAAACAACAAGCCAAAGCTCTCGTTGACCTGCTCAAACGCCGTCAACAGCCGCTCGCGACCTTCCTTGTTCAGGCTGGCAATCCCGTGACGCAACGCCGCAATCGCAGCTTCCAGATCGGCTTTCTCGGAGACCAAATTATCATGCTCAACCTGCACGTCTTTGCTGTCTTCCTCAGCCCGTAAATTGACCGCACCAAGGCTATCACGCTGCCGTTTCAACGCATTGACCTGCCCCTCGACAACCTCGGACGCAGGCATCTTTTCCAGATCAGTTGCAAGGCTTTCCAACAATTGCGCAGGCGTAACCTCTTGGGCCTCCATAATCCGCTCTTCGGCGTAAGCCACAGTTTCGCGGGCAGCATCTGCACGGGCCTCGGACCGCGCGCGCGCCTCACGGGCCTCGGACGCTGCACGCTCCGCATCACGCTCGGCATCCGCGGCATCGCGCAACGCGGTATCGGCCAACGACAGCTTATCCGCAGACGCGCGGCGGCGCACTTCCGCCTCGTCAATCGCATCAGCCAGCTCGGACCGCTTGGCTGCAATCTCTTCAGGCGCAGCCGTGGCCTCAAGCAGTTCCGCCTCTGACACATCCTTGCGCTCTGCCAATTCCGCGCTGCGCTTATTGGCGGTCTCCAACCGGTGCTTCCAGCCGGAAACTTCTTTGGTAATTTCCTGCGAACGGCGCAGACGGGCCTCGCCCTCGCGGCGGACCTCGTCATGGGCGGACCGGCGCGACATCATCGTGATCCGTGCGGCCTCCACTGTCATCTTAATGTCTTCGACCTGCGCACGCGCGGTGCCCAGATCACCCAAATCGGCAACCGCCCGCTCGGCTTCGACCAAAGCACGGCGCGCATTGACGGCTTCTTCCTCGTGGCGTTTCACCGCCAGACCAGAGCTTTCCAGCTTACCTTCAGACAAGTTGCGATCCGCCTCGGCACGGCTGGCCGCACGGTTCGCTTCAGCCACCAAACGGTCAGCATCACGGCGCGCCTGACGGGCTGCTTGATCGGCCGCAGACAAATCCGCCAGATACCTCGTCAACGTCTCGTGGGCTTGGGCGGCACCCAACGCCGTTGCATTGACCTCTTCGAGGTCGCGCTTCAATTCGACCAAGCGGTTTAGCTGCTGCAATCGCAACGCGGCAGCAGACGGGGCATCCTCTGACGCGGCGCGGAACCCATCCCAACGCCAAACATCGCCCTCAAGTGACACAAGCCTTTGCCCTGGTTTCAACACCGCCTGCAGCTGCGCGCCTTCTTCTTGCCGGACAAGACCCACTTGGTTCATGCGGCGGCCCAAGACATCGGGCACTTCCACGAACCTCGTCAATGGGGCCACGCCATCAGGCAGCGGCTGCGCTGTCAAATACGGAGAAAGCGTCGCCCAGCCAGACGCTGCATCCGGCCCAATCGCAGGGGCGCGCAAATCGTCAGCCAATGCCGCGCCAAGCGCCTTTTCATATCCGCTTTCAACACGCAACAAGTCCAAGACTTGCCCGCCCTCCGCCGTATCTCGTTCCACCAAACGGGCCAATGCGGCAACCTCGGCGCGCAACGCATTCGCCTCGCCTTCTGCCTCGGACCGTTTCACGCGCGCATCGCTTTCGCGGATCTGCGTCTGCGCACGGGCCTCTTCGGCCTCTGCCAACGTCACATCGGCCTTTTCAGCCGTGGCCACCGCCTGCGTTTCGGCCTCACCAGCCGCCGCAAAATCCGCCTCGGCCTTTTTCAGCGCGACATCCGCTTGCGCCATCGACACCTTGGCCTTTTCAGCCTCAGTCTCGGATTTTGCCAATGTTGTCTGGTTGTCTGTCATCAATCGCCGCGCAGATTGGTGACGGGCCGCAAGCCGTGCCACATCTTCGGTCAATTGCGATAAATCTGCCTCACGGGTCTGCAAAACGCCAGCGGCCTCACGCGAAGCAACCTGAGCCTCATCCAAGCGTCCTTCATGACCTTCGCCAGCCTTGCCAATTTCGCGGGCTTCCCATTCGAGACGCTCAATCGTTTCGCCAGCGTCCTTGTTCAGACCACCTTCGCGGTCCATATCGCGGGCGAGCTGATCAATGCGGGCACGCAGCGTTTCGATCGTTTCAAGCGCACGGACTTCTTGATCCTTCAGCGTATCACGTTGCACCTGCAACCTTTGCAAAACAGCCGCCGAAATCGCTTCTTCCTCGCGCAGTGCAGGCAGAACACCTTCGGCAGCCAAACGGGCCTTGGCCGCCTGACGCGCCGCCGTCTCTGCGGCACCCGCAGCCGTCGTGCGTTCGCGCAATTGGGCAACAGCGGCCAGCATCGCAGCATCGGCCTCTGACCAACGGCGGAACAACAACATGCCCTCGGCACGGCGTAAATTTTCGCCAATCTCACGGTAACGTGCGGCTTGACGGGCCTGACGGGCCAGTGTCGCCAATTGCGCGGCCAACTGCTCAACCACATCATCGACCCGGGTCAGGTTGGTCTCGGCACCCTTTAGCTTTAGCTCTGCTTCGTGGCGACGCTGATACAGGCCGGAAATGCCAGCCGCCTCTTCCAAGATCCGGCGGCGGGCCTTTGGCTTGGCGTTGATCAATTCGGAAATCTGACCCTGACGGACAAGCGCGGGCGAATGGGCGCCGGTGGATGCATCGGCAAACAGCATCTGCACATCGCGGGCGCGGACATCTTTGGAGCTCACCTTATAAGCAGACCCCGCATCACGGGTAATCCGGCGGGTAATCTCTAGGTTATCACTGTCGTTAAACGCCGCAGGGGCCAGCCGTTCAGCGTTATCAATGATCAGGCTGACTTCGGCAAAGTTGCGCGCAGGTCGGGTCGACGTGCCGGCAAAGATGACATCCTCCATCGATCCGCCGCGCATGGCCTTATGACGATTTTCGCCCATGACCCAGCGCAGGGCTTCCAGCAAGTTCGATTTGCCACAGCCATTGGGACCGACAACGCCTGTCAGCCCATCCGCGATAATCAAATCTGTCGGATCGACAAAGCTTTTAAAGCCATTAAGACGTAGTTTGCTAAAGCGCACCGATATTCAGCCCATTGATTCCTTAGGTTCAAAATTGTCACCCAGCAGAACGGGCCGAGTCAACGAAAACGCCCCGCATATGGACAAAACCTGCGACTTATCCACAAGATATTGCGATTTTCCGCGCGTTTACGGGGTTTGGATTACAAATACCCCCAACGAAAGCCCTGTAATTTCACCAATTGTGACGGCGCAGCATCGCGGCGCGTCGGTTTCAGGCTTGACGATCCGTGCCCCAGACAGGCACAACGGACACGCACGGTTCCCCGCCGACGAAGCTCAGCTTTAGGGGGATGAAATGGGAATGTGGGAAGGCCGATCCAAATCGGGAGGCCAAAAACCACAGCCGCCCCCGCGACTGTAATGCGGAGAGTGCTTTGCGAACACGCCACTGGGCAACCGGGAAGGCCGCAAAGCATGATCGATCCGCAAGCCAGGAGACCAGCCATGCGCAATGAAACCATCCCGTCGGGTGTGACGGGAAACTGGAGACGATAAAATGACAAAGACAATCGCAACCACTGCGCCTACACAAACAAAGACTTCCTCCACGGTGTTGTCGGTTCTTGCCGCAGGTATCCTTGGTTTGGGAATCATCACTGTTGCAGGCCACGTGCAAGCCGCCACACTGCATGACGCCGCACATGACGTGCGTCACACAACCGGCTTCCCCTGCCACTAAGCGATGTTTCAAAAGATTGCCGTCAGCGCGTTGATCGCTGGCTTCGGCGCAGGCCTTATGGCTGCGCTGTTGCAATTCGCGTTCGTGCAGCCGCTTTTGCTTCATGCCGAACTGTTTGAAATTGACCCCCACACCGCACTTGATTTTGTGACGGTACAACGCGGGCCGTTTGATGTGACCCGCGAAGCATTGAACATCGTCTTTTCTGCGCTGATCTATACGGGGTATGCATTTGTTTTGCTTGCGGCGATGGTCTGGGCCGAAGAACGCGGCGAGCCAATTTCTCCGCGCGCGGGTATCGTATGGGGCGCCGCCGGGTTCATCACGATGCACATGGCGCCTGCGTTCGGACTTGCCCCCGACATGCCCGGCTTAAACGGTGCCGACGTCGAAGCGCGCCAAATTTGGTGGTACGGCACTGCCGCTTGCACAGGTATCGCCCTTTGGCTAATCGCGTTTGGTCAAAACTGGGCCATGTGGGGGGCTGCCATTGTGCTGCTCGCTGCGCCGCATTTGATCGGCGCGCCGATGCCCGACATGTTAACCCAAGTCGCACCACCCGAGCTGGCAGCATCATTCGCGGCTCGCACATTGGGCGTGGCACTGGCGGTATGGGTGACACTCGGTCTGCTGCTTGGGTCGGTCTGGCACAGCAAATTGGCAGAGGGTTAGGCGATGCGCGCGCTCATCCTTTTTGTGATCGGCATAGTTTTTGGCACCGGGCTTGGCGTCATCATCAGCGCGCCGATGGAAGGCCATGATCACGCGGGTCATAGCGACACAGGTCACGACCATTCAGTGCTCACAGAATGGACCGGCCCCGCGCCAAGCCTTGCATTGACCATCACTGACGACACTGGCGATGGGAAGAACCTGTTCATCGATGTGGCGGGGTTTACGTTTACGCCTGAAACGGTGAACACCGTACCAGTCGCAGGCACTGGCCACACGCATATCTATGTCGACGGGATCAAAATCCTCCGGGCCTATGGCCCTTGGGTGCATCTAACCGGTGCGCCCAGCGGATCAGTGGTGCGTGTCACGTTGAATGCGAATGATCACACAGGCTGGGCAATCGACGGCCAACCGATCGTGGCCGAGATCACCGTGCCATGACCTATAGCGCCGGTACCCGTGACTTAAGGCAAAACCGCAGCCGTCCCGCCGGGCGGGCATCTGCGATCCAGCCTGCTGGTGCGTCATCAAACAACGTGACAAAGGCACGGACATCATCCGCGTCCGCATCCGTCAGCCCTGCAAAGACATATGTGGCCGCCCCATCTGCCTGCACAGCTATCGCCACGGGGGCGTCACACACGGACAAACATGGATGCATCACGACATCCCATCCGTCTATTTTGCCCAGCTCCGCCGCCAGCGCCGTTCCCGGCCCTGCGCAAGTCTCACAGATTGTCACACGCTTTGTCATGGCCTAAGCCTTAGCCAACGCCGCCCAGAATTGGAAACCAAAAAAATGCCAGCTAAAATTCCCGCCACCGTCGTTACAGGCTTTCTTGGGGCCGGAAAAACGACACTCATCCGGCACATGCTGCAAAACGCATCCGGCAAGCGGATCGCGCTGATCATCAACGAATTTGGTGATCTTGGGG
Organism: Yoonia sp.; assembly: GCA_023955335.1. Taxonomy (GTDB): domain Bacteria; phylum Pseudomonadota; class Alphaproteobacteria; order Rhodobacterales; family Rhodobacteraceae; genus Yoonia. The sequence continues at coordinate 15,181 of JAGSGF010000014.1, read as the reverse complement.
TTGATGGCGATATCCTTAAGGGCTGCGGGATCGAAACCTGCACAGAAGACGACATCGTAGAGCTGTCCAATGGCTGCATCTGTTGCACCGTGGCCGATGATTTTATCCCGACAATGGAACAGCTGCTCGCGCGTGACCCACGGCCTGACCACATCGTGATCGAAACATCCGGCCTCGCGTTGCCGCAGCCATTAATCCGCGCGTTCAATTGGCCAGGTATCTCAACGAAAGTCACTGTTGACGGCGTTGTCACCGTCGTTGATGGACGCGCAGTGCATGACGGCCAATTCGCGCACAACGTGGCCGCAGTTGACGCGCAACGCGCGCAGGACGAAAATCTCGACCACGAAACGCCGCTGTCCGAGCTTTTTGAGGACCAGATCGCCTGCGCTGACATGATCGTCGTGAACAAATCCGACCTGCTGGACACCGCGGAAGTTGACGCCCTGCTTGCGCGCCTGAAATCAGATGCACGCGATGGCGTTCAAGTCCTCAAAGCAACGATGGGCGCCCTGCCCGTTGATGTACTGCTCGGTCAAGGTATTGGCGCAGAAAACGACCTTGATGTGCGTCACGAGGTCCACCATCACCACCACGATGATGACCACGACGACGACCATGGCGATCACCATGTGCACGAACACGCGCATGGACACGACGAGTTTGAAAGCTTCATCGTTACACGCGGCGAAGTCACAGATGCACCGTCATTTAAAGCCCAAGTCGCCGACGTGATCCGCGCCCATAACATCCTGCGCCTAAAGGGGTTTGTGGCCATCCAAGACAAGCCAATGCGGATGACGTTACAAGCCGTGGGCCCGCGCGTTGACAGTTATTTCGACCAACAATTTGAAGGTGATCGCGAAACCAAACTGGTTGTCATTGGCGAAGCAGGGCTCGACCACGCTGCAATCACGGCAGCACTTCAAGCATGATCATCGTCGGCCGCACAGATCCACACGACCCACAGGCAACGGCGCTGCTTCAGCAAAGCCATGCATTGATGCAAAGCCTGTTTCCGCCGGAGGATAACTTCTACCTGTCCATCGACGATCTGTGCGCCGACAACATCCACTTTTTCACCGCTCGTGAAGCGGACACGGTCCTTGGCACAGGCGCGCTGATGGTCAAAGACGGCTACGGCGAGATCAAATCAATGTTCGTATCCGAAGATGCGCGTGGGCGTGGAGTCGCTGACGCGATCTTGCGGCAGCTTGAAGACCACGCCAAGACCGAATTCTTACGCATGCTGAAATTGGAAACCGGCAACGTGTTATACGCCGCCCATCGGCTTTACGCGCGGCACGAATTTGTCCCTTGCGGGCCATTCGGCGACTACATCGACGCACCCTCGTCCATTTTCATGAAAAAGGCGCTGTGATCTTAACTTTCGGACTTGGCCGCATCGGCCGCCGCCTTCATGCGGGCAAGCAGCTCTTCTTTGCTCGGACGTGTGCCAAATGGCTTTTTCTTCGATCCAACGGCATTATGCTCGACATGTTTCGGTGCGTTCTTGCCCAATTTCGGAGCTCCAGATGCTTTGTAATCCATAACAGATTCCTTCAATTTGAGGCGTCACTACCACGAGGCCAAACCTTATGCACCTGCTAGCTGCTACCCCCGGCGCAATCTCTGACGGGGACGAACCGTTCGACCTTGGGCAAACGCCTGCAGATGTGGTTTTCATCTCGGCGGCTGACACGGAATTGGCTGCATTGTCCGAAGCACGCAATGAAATGGCGGCCCCGCCAACCTTGCGGCTGGCCAACATGATGCACCTGACGCACCCGATGTCTGTGGACCTGCACATCGACAACTGCGCGTCCAAATCCAAACTGGTCGTAGCTCGCGTATTGGGCGGCATGGGCTATTGGAAATACGGCCTGACGCAATACGCGGCATCGCTGCACGCTGCGGGCATTCCATTTGCAGCCCTGCCCGGTGACGACAAACCCGACGCAGAGCTACGCGGCTTGTCCACCGTATCAGACGAAGATTACGACGCGCTTTGGTCCTACCTCGTTGAAGGTGGTCCGCAAAATAGCACCAATTTCTTATCCTATTGCGGCGCAATACTTAAGAATACAAATAAACCAACAGCAGCTACACCTTTATTACGGGCAGGTGTCTACTGGCCCGGATCAGGGATTACTGACCTCGACACCGCCAAAACGGGATGGACGCCGAACGCACCAGTCGTCCCCATAATCTTCTACCGCGCCCTCGTGCAAGGCGGCGGGTTGAACCCGATTAACCGCATGGTGCGCAGCCTATCGCGCCGTGGCCTCAACCCGCTGCCGGTCTTCGTGGCCTCTCTCAAAGACCCGCTCAGCACAGCAACCCTGCAACACCTGTTCCAATCCGCGCCGCCAAGCGTGATCCTCAACTGCACGGCCTTTGCGGTTGGCTCCCCACATGACGGCGACGACAGCCCACAAAACCCACTAACGATGGAAGCCGCAAACAAATCCCCCATTTTCCAAGTCATCCTATCCAGCGCATCAGACTCCGCATGGGCCGAAAGCGTCCAAGGGCTCTCTGCCCGTGACATCGCGATGAACGTGGCCCTACCCGAAGTCGACGGGCGCATCCTGTCGCGCGCAGTGTCGTTCAAGGGTGAAGCTTTCTTTGACGACGCGACCGAATGCGCCATCGCGACCTACCAAGGGCACGGCAACCGGATCGATTTTGTGGCTGACCTGACCGCAAAATGGGCGCGCTTACGAAGTACGCCCACTAAAGACCGCAAAGTCGCACTCATCCTCGCCAACTACCCCAACAAAAACGGAAGGCTTGCCAACGGCGTCGGCCTCGACACACCTGCAGCGACAATTCACACGCTCAACCTGCTTGCACAGAACGGTTACACGACGACAGCGCCCGCAGACGCCCAAGCGCTCATGGAACTAATGATGGCTGGCCCGACTAACTGGTTGACTGACCGAGCGGACACGAAAGGCGGCGTTACGCTCCCTCTCAGTATCTACAAAAAACATTTCGATGCACTTCCTTGGGAACCAAAGAAGCAAATTACCACGCGATGGGGTCGACCTGAAGACGATCCTTTCCTCGCTTTTTCCGAAATACTCCCGCCGGAGACGGCGCAAGGCTTCAAACTCTCGATCCATGAATTTGGAAACGCCGTCGTCGGGCTACAACCGGCACGTGGATACAACATCGACCCGACTGAGACCTACCACTCGCCCGACCTCGTCCCGCCGCACAACTATCTGGCATTTTACTTTTACTTGCGACACCACTGGGGTGCGGACGCCATTGTGCATATGGGCAAACACGGGAACCTCGAATGGCTCCCCGGCAAGGCGCTGGCATTGTCCGAAACATGCTGGCCCGAGGCTGTTTTCGGGGCGACCCCGCACATCTATCCGTTCATCGTGAACGATCCGGGCGAAGGGACACAAGCCAAGCGGCGCACATCCGCAGTTATCATCGACCACCTGACGCCGCCGCTGACACGCGCCGAAAGCTATGGGCCGATGCGGGATCTCGAAGCCCTTGTGGACGAATACTACGAAGCAGCGGGCGTTGATCCACGCAGGATCAAACTCTTGCGCCAAGAAATCCTATCGCTGTCCGACGTCACGGGCTTTGGCAAAGATGCAGGATTTGACGGGGATGCAGATGGCGACCTTGCAAAACTCGACGCCTATTTGTGCGAGCTCAAAGAATCCCAAATTCGTGATGGTCTGCATATCTTTGGGCAATCCCCAACAGGAGATCTTGCTCGTGATCTGACGATTGCATTGGCGCGGGTACCACGGGGGGATGGAAAAGAACAAAACGCATCGCTACTGCGGGCAATTGCAAGTGATCTCGACATCTCTTTTGACCCGCTTGATTGTGATTTAGGACAAACGACAACCGAAAAGCCGGATGTGCTGAAAGCTGTCACGGACGACATCTGGCGAACCCAAGGGGACACCGTTGAGCGGTTGGAACTGATCAGCCAGAACCTGTTGCGGGATGGGGGGTGGGGCGATGTGGGCTTCAGCACACGAGCGTCACAACCCGTTCTTAACGAAATATTCGACCGGATCATCCCAACAGTTGCGCAATGCGGCCCAGACGAAGGGGCGGGCCTACTCACCGCCCTTGCAGGGCACTTCGTCGCCCCGGCGCCGTCCGGCGCTCCCACCCGCGGGCGGCTTGATGTTCTGCCAACCGGACGCAATTTCTATTCCGTTGACAGCCGCGCAGTACCAACGCCAACCGCATGGAAACTCGGCTGGAAATCCGCGAACTTGCTGATCGAAAAGCACCTACAAGACCATGGCGATTGGCCACGCACGATGCTGATCACCGCATGGGGTACTGCGAACATGCGCACAGGTGGGGACGATATTGCTCAAGCGCTCGCACTTATGGGTGTGAAGCCTACATGGGATAGCGCAAATCGGCGGGTCACTGGGTTTGAAGTCCTGCCGAAAGGCGTGCTTGGGCGCCCGCGCGTTGACGTCACTCTGCGCATCTCAGGTTTCTTCCGCGACGCGTTTCCGCAACTTATCGCATTGGTCGACAGCGCCGCACGGGCGGTTCAAGTCCTTGACGAACCCGCGGACCTCAACCCCGCAGCAGCCCGCACCAAAGCGGGCGAAGACACCGCTCGGGTCTTTGGGTCCAAGCCCGGTGCATACGGGGCTGGCTTGCAGGCAATGATCGACGAAAAGCTATGGGCGGACAAAGCCGACCTTGCCAATGCATACCTGACTTGGGGGTCCTATGCGTATGACGCAAAGGCCGAAGGACGGGCTGCGCGCGATGCTTTTGAACAACGGCTAACCCAAACTGAAGCCATCGTGCAAAACCAAGACAACCGCGAGCACGATATCTTGGACAGCGATGACTACTATCAATTCGAAGGTGGGGCAGCAGCGGCAATCAGCACCTTGCAAGGACGCGACCGACCGATCTATCATAACGACCACTCGCGACCAGAAAGACCCGTTATACGGACGCTTGAGGATGAAATTGGGCGGGTTGTGCGGTCACGTGTGGTCAACCCAAAATGGATCGACGGTGTCAAACGGCACGGCTACAAAGGAGCGTTCGAAATTGCGGCAACTGTGGACTATCTATTTGCCTTTGCAGCAACGACAGGTGCCGTCAAAAACCACCACTTTGATTTGGTTGAAGAAGCGTTCTTAGCAGATGACGACACCCGTGAATTCATTGCTGACGTCAACGCACCCGCCCTTGCGGAAATAGCCGCACGGCTGCAAGAAGCAATCGATCGCGACCTGTGGCAGCCCAAATCAAATTCGGCACGCGCAAGGATCGCAGGGTTGTTGGACTAAACACCAACAACTGCAGCCGAAATACCTAAGTATCCGATCAAAAGACTAATTGAAAAAAGCTTCATGGCATGCACCCTCGTGTTGATGAAGTGCAAGTAAACTGACGCATGCAAGAAAACGCGGGGAAAATTGGCGGATGTCGCCCATAAGTCTGGGCAGACCGGCCCCGCCCGCGTAAGCTAGGGTTTATGATTATTCACTTAGCAACACTCCTCGCGTTTCAATTGTTGGGCGAGGTCACATCGCGTGGCTTGGACCTGCCCTTGCCCGGACCAGTGATCGGCATGGCTCTGTTATTTATAAGCTGCGTGATGTGGCCGCGATTGGCGCAAACTATCACGCCAACCACAACTGTATTGTTGGGCCACCTCTCGCTCTTGTTCGTTCCGGCAGGCGTAGGCGTGGTGGGGCATTTGGACAAATTTGGATCAGACGGTGCAGCCCTTGGTGTTGCGATCATTGGATCAACGGTTGTGGCCATCTCGATCGGCGCGCTGACCTTTGTCGGGCTATGCAAATTGATGGCCACCAGCCATGACTGAGTTTGCCGAGATCTGGACCTACCTTTCCACCGATCCGTTGCTATGGCTCACCCTGACGCTTGCGGCATACGGGGTTGGCGACGCACTTTTTAAGGCATCAGGGCGCAAGCCATTCGTCAATCCAGTCTTGATCACTGTGGCCTGCCTGGCAGTTTTGCTTCAGCTTTCAGGGACCAGCTATGGGACATACTTTGCGGGTGCCCAGTTTGTGCATTTCATGCTTGGACCTGCGACCGTAGCCTTAGCAATCCCGCTTTACGCAAACCTGAACCACATCAAAAAATCCGCTTTGCCAATGATCGCTGCCTTGGTTGCGGGGTCGCTCGCGGCCATGCTGAGCGCGGTCGGTATCGCCGCAGCACTTGGGTTGGACACCGACATATTGCTGGCGCTCATCCCAAAATCAGCCACCGCCCCCGTCGCACTTGGCGTGTCAGAGGCCATCGGCGGATCACCGTCCCTGACGGCCGTCTTCGTCATCACAACCGGAATTACAGGAGCGATCGTCGCGACACCACTGTTGAACCTGCTTGGGATCACTGACTGGCGGGCACGCGGTTTTGCGGTCGGGGTCGCCAGTCATGGCATCGGGACGGCACGTGCATTTCAGGTCAACGAAACCGCAGGGGCATTTTCAGGTGTCGGCATGGGGCTCAACGCGCTTCTAACGGCCCTGATCGCACCCTTAATCGCGCGGTGGCTGCTTGGCGGGTGACTTTGCCGCAAAAGTAATCCAAGTATTAATAACTTTGGAATTAAGTCATTAATATTGTGCGACAAAACGGGATACAATTATGAAGAAATTTATGGCGCTTGCAGCGGTAGCAACAATTCTAGCAGGGTGTGAAACTGCCGATATTACGCAGCCACCCATCGCGGTAATCCCCAAGGATGCACGCGGCGCTGTCGGCATTGATGTTTATGGCGCAGCCCGTGCCGCAGGTAACCCAGTGCCACGTTTCCGCGGACAAGAAACTGTCGCAGTGCGCACGAATGGATCCCGTAAAGACCAGTCATTTGGCGAAATCATCGGGTCGACTTGCCAACTGGATTCCGGTCTTTACACCGCCACTTTCCAAACGCCAGCGAATATTGTGGTGCCTGACTATGGCCCTAACTCCCCTGCACTATTTGTCATGTGCACCGCACCAGACAGAAGAACAAAATCACTGACCATGAACGCCGTAAACCTGACAAACCAGTCACGCAATGCATCAGCGGCTGGAACAGGCCTCCTTGGGGCGATCATCATTGGCGCAGTCAACGAAGCCCGTCGCGACAATGAAACAGATGATTTCGGCTACAACCCGATTACGTTGGTGTTTCCAAGTCAGTAGACGCACAATCAAGGTCGGCGGTGATGAATATCGGATCGCCGGCCAAACTCCCTGATACGATCGCGCACCCGCTGACTTGGGTGATAGCGGTGGCGGCGCGGCCTGCGACAAACGAAATATTCGGGGCAAACTCTTTGTTCAAGCGCAGCGCATGAGCCTGACCATCCTTAATCCGGACGTCAAACACGCTGTCATCAATCGTTACCCGTGTGGGCTCGGTTCCCATAAACCCTAAGGGCGGCGTATTGCAGGCCGCCAAAGCCAATAGTAAAACGCCGATCGCGCCAATTTTCTTCATGTTAAACTCCCAAGAATTACCCGCATTGGGCGTCAAAGTGGTTAATGAAGCGTTACTATGCATTGCACGACAGACCCGTTGCCTCCAGATTAGACCAAACGCAAAGGATACCGCACCATGACCGATGAAAACACAACCGCAGGTGACGAACGTCACGCGATGAAAATGGCCAAGAAGAAAGCCGCCCGCGATAAAATTATGGCGACCAAGACCGACAAGAAGGGCTTGATCATCGTGCACACGGGCAAAGGCAAAGGCAAATCCTCCGCCGCCTTTGGCATGATCTTTCGGTGCATCGCGCACGATATGAAATGCGCAGTGGTCCAGTTCATCAAGGGCGGCATGTCCACTGGTGAACGCGATCTGATCTTGTCGAAATTCTCTGATGAATGCGCGTTTCACACCATGGGCGAGGGCTTCACGTGGGAAACCCAAGACAAATCCCGCGACACGGAAATGGCCCAAGCCGCATGGGCAAAGGCCAAGGAGTTGATCTTGGATGAGAGCAACAAAATGGTGCTCTTGGATGAGATCAACATCGCGATCCGCTATGATTACGTGGACATCAACGAGGTCGTCGAATTCCTCGCCACGCAAAAACCCGACATGACCCATGTGGTCCTGACAGGCCGGAACGCACACGTCGACCTCATTGAAATCGCGGATCTCGTAACCGAAATGGAACTGGTCAAGCATCCGTTCCGGTCCGGCGTGAAGGCGCAGATTGGCGTGGAGTTTTAGGCGCAAACAAATGTTAGTAACCCAAACACAAGAGATAGGTAGCTATGCGCAGCTCGCCGATTGGGCCGCGGGGCATCATGCTCCTCATGTCCGAAAAACAGTTTCACTCGTCGCGAAGGAGCGTAGCGCCCGATCCCACTTTAAAAGTGTTACGAAAGACGACGGACCAAATGCGACCGCCTTCCTGAGCACATTAAGTGGTAAGAAGTACGCATTTAGTTACGACCGCAAGCGAGGTGTAATCAGAATTCGGCATGACAGTGATTGCGGTGTGCCAATTGGTGACTTTAATGATCGTTCTTCGCAAGCATCAATCGAACAAACCATTAGGATATTGTAATGCCCAAACACCGCGTCCTGACTGAATTTGGCATGGGTACCAGCCTGCGCCGCCAAGACTATACCCAAGCCGCCCACCGCGCGTTGCAAGACGCGCTGTGGCACAATTCGATCAACATGGCCGAACTGTTTGGGTTTCCCAAAGAGGCGATGATCATCGATGTGGAAATTGCGGTGCAGAACCCTGATGCGGTGGACACGTCCAAGCTGCTCGAAATCTTCCCCTACGGGCAACCAAACGTCACGGTTACCCACGGCGGTCTCGACATTCCACGCCCCGATGGCAACCCGACCGTGATCGCAAACGCGGCCATCAACGTTAGCTTTGACATGGAGCGCACATGACTGACCCTAAAACAGACCAGCGCATGATTATCGAGATGGGCATGGGCAACGACTTGCACGGCATGGACTATCAAAAGGCCGCACGCCGCGCCATTGAGGACGCATTCCGGCATTCGACCCTGCCAATCTTTGCAACCCTCGACATCCCAACGGACGCGATGCGCGTACAGGTGACCGTCGGTGTGCAAGACCCTGACAAGCTCGATACCGATGCTCTGACCTCTATGCTGCCACGTGGGCGGGCGACAGTCAAAGCTGTCAAAGGCGGCCAAAACGTGGCCAACCCGGCGACAGGCGACACCGCCGTGATCGCTACTGCTGCAGTCGAGGCATTTTTGCCAAGCCAAGCCGCTAACTGGACACTTGCGTGAAGCTCGACCAATCCCACCGTGACGCGCTGCAAGACGTGCTTGAATGGCGTCGCGACGTGCGGCATTTCAAAACGGACCCGATCGCAGACGACCGACTGGCACATTTGCGCGCAGCAATGGACCTCGCGCCTTCTGTCGGGAATGCGCGCCCTTGGCGGGTTATGCAGGTGCAAAGCCCGGACAAACGCGCCGCTGTTATCGCTGATTTTGAGGATGCCAACGCAAAAGCCGCCAGCAACTACAGCGGGGCAAAGCGCGACACCTATATGAAGTTGAAGCTTGCAGGGCTGCACGACGCACCTGTACATCTCGCCGTCTTCACCGATCACGCGCCTGCCGCAGGGCACGGGTTGGGGCGACAAACGATGCCTGAAATGCTGGATTATTCGACTGTCGCCGCGATCCATACGCTTTGGCTGGCAGCGCGCGCTGACAACATCGGCATGGGCTGGGTATCCATCGTGAACCCAGCCAATATCTGCGCGATATTAGATGCACCTGCCACGTGGTCTCTCACGGCTTACCTTTGCCTCGGGATCGCCGAAACCCAAGACGACACGCCGCTTTTGCACCGCAAAGACTGGCAAGAAAACACACCAACCCGTTGGGACACAGTGTAATTACCCGCCAGCCGCCTTGCGCACAGCCGACAATGTGGCCCCCGTCGACAACGCCTCGTCATCCACCTTGCAAGCAATGACCGCAAATGTGCCTGACGCACGGGCACGCGCAAATGCGTCAGCAAAGTCTTGCGACCGCGTGACGTGTTCGCCGTGCCCTCCATATGCACGGGCCAAAGCCGCAAAGTCAGGGTTCACCAAAGCCGTCCCGGACACGCGCCCCGGATAGGTCTTTTCCTGATGCATCCGGATCGTGCCGTAGCGACCATTGTCCATGACCACAACAATCGGCGCAGCACCATGCTGGGCGGCGGTCGAAAGCTCGTTGCAGGTCATCTGAAAACACCCGTCACCAGCTAAGCAGACCACAACCTTTTCAGGGTGATGCAAGGATGCGGAAATCGCAGCAGGAAACCCATAGCCCATCGACCCAGATGTGGGGGCCAATTGGGTGCCATATTGTTTGTAGACAAAATACCGATGCAGCCACGCCGCATAATTACCTGCACCATTCGTTAATATCGCATCCTCGGGCAGGTTATCAGACAGCCAACCAATGACGTCCTCTTGCTTCAATTCTCCGGGGCTGACAGCTGGAACCAACCACGCATCATAGTCAGCACGCGCATCAGCGGTCCATGACGACCAATCCGCATCGCAGGGCGGCAATGCGGCAAGGGCCGCGATCATCGCTGGCGCATCGGTCACGACACCCATTTGTGCCGGATACACCGTGCCAATTTCATCCGCATCCGCATGCACGTGGATCATTGGCACCGCGTCAGTCGGATCAGGGTTCGTATACCCTTGGGATTCGATATCCCCAAATCGGGACCCGATGACGACCAACAAATCAGCGGCCTTTATTCGCGCGGCAAGACGCGGGTTGATTCCCACATTCAGGTCACCTGCATAACAACGGTGGCGGTTATCAAGGTAATCCTGACGGCGAAACCCGAGCGCTACGGGCACCCCCTGCACCTCAGCAAAGGCGGCCAAATCAGCAGCAGCTTTGTCGGACCAATGGGGGCCGCCGACGATCACCAACGGGCGTTCCGCGGCAGCTATACCGGCCAAGATATCGGCCGCGACACCTGAGAGGTCAGGTGCCTTCATATCCGGCAAATCGGGGCGGTCAGGCGCCTCAGACACAGCGCTCAGCATATTTTCCGGCAAAGCCAAAACCACCGGTCCCGGACGGCCGGACGTAGCTACCTGAAATGCACGGGTGACATATTCGGCAATGCGGTCAGTATGGTCGATCTGGGCCACCCATTTGGCGACGCCACCAAACATCGCACGGTAATCGACCTCTTGAAATGTTTCACGGTCTGTAAAGCGATTGTCGATCTGGCCGACAAACAGCACCATTGGCGTGCTGTCCTGCTGGGCGATATGCACGCCCGCGCTCGCGTTCGTAGCCCCCGGTCCGCGTGTGACAAAGCAGACACCGGGCCTGCCCGTCATTTTGCCATAGGCCTCCGCCATCATCGCAGCGCCACCTTCTTGGCGACACACGATGTTCGGGATGCCGCTGTCGTAAAGCCCGTCAAGGGCGGCAAGAAAACTTTCTCCGGGAACGGAAAATACACGTTCCACACCCAATGCCTGCAAATGATCGCTTAGGATTTTTCCGCCGTGCCGCTGCATGTCTGTCTGCCCTTGGTCTGCCAAATCTGGACACAGCATGTGTCAGACCATGCCGACTGGCAACCGCACAGTGAGTATTTTTGCAAGATGCAAAACACAGCGCATTTGCGCGCCCCGTCTTTTCGGATACCGTCCTGCTATGATTGACCAGCCTCCCCGTATGCACACGCAAAGCGACACGATGGATGTCGCACGAGCACAAGCGCTTCAGGCCGCGCTGGGAAAGGCTCCTTCGATTGCGATGGGCGATGCATTGCCGCCCTTTGCGCATCATATCTACTTTTGGGATCCGCAAACGCCAGATGTACTCGGTGAAGACGGGCATCCTGCGACCGGACAATTCATCCCCGACATGGGACGCGCGCGGCGCATGTGGGCGGCAGGAAAACTGGTGTTCCACCGTCCCCTTCTGGCCGGCATCCGCGCCGATAAAACATCTACCATGGAAGGCGTGACCCGCAAAGACGGGCGCAGCGGCCCGCTCGCATTTGTGCGCATGCGTCATGACATCCGGCAACGGCAAACACTTGCGCTCACCGAATGGCAAGAACTGGTGTACCGTGAACCAACCCCCGCAAGCACCCCGCCACCGCCAATGGCCAGCACCGACGAGAGCGTCGCAGAGCATGTGACCTTTGATAGCACACTGCTGTTTCGCTATTCCGCGCTCACGTTCAACGGGCACCGTATTCATTATGATGAAACCTACGCCCGCGAGGTCGAAGGTTACGGCGGCTTGGTCGTGCACGGCCCGCTTTTGGCGCATCTTCTGATGGGGCTGGCGCAACGCCAGCTGGGCCAACTTGAGGCCTTTTCGTACCGCGCGACATCGCCGCTGATGCATCACGAGACTGCGACGTTATGCTGGAAAGACGGGCGCGCATGGGTTCGTGGCCCTGATGGACGCCAATGCATGGCGGCAGAGGCGACCTAGGCTACAGGCTGCGGTCCGGCATGAAATCATCCGGTATGGTGTCGCGGTCATCCAAAATCAGATCGGCCATGACTTCGCCCGCTTTAGGGGCCATTCCAAAGCCGATTTTGAACCCGCCATTCGCCACAAATGCATCTTTGATAAACGGGTGTACTCCCAGCATCGGGGCGCGTGATCGACTGCGCGGGCGCACACCAGCCCAGCGTTTAATGATCGGCGCATTCGCCAAAATCGGCACGGCACGGTGGGCGCGGGCGATGATATCTTCCAGTTGCGCGTCTGTGCCTGTGGGATCATCAAACTCTCGTTCGGTCGTGCCCCCAACGGCTACCGTTCCGTTGTTATGTGGGATGATATGCAGCGTATCAGCGTATAGCTGTGGCAACCCGCGGGCATCAAAATCCAACAATGCACCCTGCCCTTTGATGCCACTGCCAACCAACCGGTGGTGCTGTGCGGTCATATCGTCCAATCCTGCCCAACCGGTTGCCCAAACAACTTTGCCTTGCGGCACGCCCTTGGTGTCAATCAGGCCGCCGAGGGATGCCACGGCAGCCGCTAACGCCAGCGTTGCTTGACGCGGGTGGATCAGGGCCGACAATGTATCAAACACGACCTTTCCGCTTGGGCTTGGCGGCGCCCAATCAGCGGTTGGTGCGGGGATCACATCCCAAGTGGCCTGCCCCTGCCAAAGCGAACGTGCACCCTGCGCACGGGTTTGGGCCAGATCGATAGCCGCAGAATCTGCCAGCGGTTGAAGCCTGCCATGACGGGCATACCCCGTAGGCATTCCAGATTGCGCGCCAACCTGCTCCCAGAACGCAGCTTGCATCAACAAACTGTCCAATTGAAACGCCTTTTTCGCGTTCCATTGTTCAGGCACATGCGGGGCAAGCGCGCCAATGATCCCGCCACTGGCGCCAGTACCAACGCCCGCCGGATCAATCACTTGAACCTTTGCCCCGCGCAGCAAACACGCATAGGCGACCGACAGGCCAAAAACGCCTGCACCCATCACTGTTACATGAGCCATTGCCATATCCGTTCCTTCCGCCCTATGGATGGGGCCTGCATAAGGCATCGCGCAATGATCAACCAGACGGCATCCCTGACATGGCAAGACACCGACGCGGGCCGCGTGCCTGTGTCTGAGCAGTTCGACGACCCGTATTATTCGCTGAAAGACGGGCTTGCCGAAACGCAGTATGTGTTCCTTGCAGGGAACGATCTGCCGGACCGGTTTGGCGGCGATTTTCACATTGGCGAACTGGGGTTTGGGACTGGCCTGAACTTTTTGGTGACCTGGGATGCGTGGATCAAAGCGGGGACCAAAGGGCACCTGCGATTTACGTCGTTCGAGGCCTACCCCATGGCAAAATCCGACATGCAGGCAGCGCTGATCGCATTCCCGCAGCTGTCACATCTGGCCAAAGTTCTTTTGGACAAGTGGCACCCGGATGCGGGTGTGGTCGTATTGGCAGATGGCGTAACCCTTGACGTCATTATTGGGGACGCACGCCAGACCTTGCGTGACTGGAACGGGGCGGCAGATGCATGGTATCTCGACGGGTTTTCACCGGATAAGAACCCTGCTCTATGGGAACCGGCCTTGCTTGCTCAGGTCGCAAAACATACAGGCCCCCTCGGGACCGCAGCCACCTATTCAGCGGCGGGACATGTGCGAAAGTCACTGGATGCCGCAGGCTTTGACGTAAAGCGCGTGCCTGGCTTTGGGCGCAAGTGGCATATGACAGTGGCGAGGTTACGCGGTGCAGAATAACATCCGGCTTGGTATCTGGCTTATGTGTGCGACATCGTTTGTTTTCGCCATCCAAGACGGGATCTCGCGGCATCTGGCCTCTGAATACAACGTGCTGATGATCGTGATGATCCGGTATTGGTTCTTTGCCGCCTTTGTGATCGCAATCGCCGCCCGCACCGAAGGGTCGATCCGTGTTGCAGCAGCCACCAGTCAACCGATCCTGCAAATCACGCGGGGACTGTTACTCGCGACCGAGATTTGCGTGATGGTTTTTGCATTCGTGAAACTGGGGTTGGTTGAAAGCCACGCGATCTTTGCGAGTTATCCGCTGTTAGTGGCGGCACTGTCGGGGCCAATTTTGGGTGAAACCGTCGGTTGGCGACGCTGGACAGCCATCGGGATTGGCTTTGTCGGCGTGCTTGTCATTTTGCAACCGGGCGCGGGCGTATTTTCACCCTTTGCAATTATCCCCCTGACGTCGGCTATCTTGTTTGCCATCTACGGCTTGCTCACGCGCTATGCGGCGCGGCGCGACAAAGCGGCGACATCATTTTTCTGGACGGGCGTTGTTGGGGCCGTCGGCATGACTTGCGTCGGCGTTTGGTTCTGGGAACCGATGATCGGGACCGACTGGATCTGGATGGGTGCGCTTTGCATCACAGGGGTGACGGGACATTTTCTTTTAATCAAAACCTACGAAGTAGCCGAGGCCTCTGCTGTGCAGCCATTTGCCTATCTGCAATTGGTATTCGCCACATCTATCGGGATCAGCGTCTTTGGGGAAAAGCTGGAAACCAACGTGGCCATTGGAGCCTGCATCGTTGTGGCCGCAGGACTGTTCACACTGCTTCGTGCGCGCAGGGTCAGCCGCCCGGACGGCTGATGGGTCGCATGCCAGATACGGGAGACGGTGCGCCAGGGGCCGCG
>JAGSGF010000043.1 GCA_023955335.1 Yoonia sp. | reverse complement strand
GCCCGTCACCGGTCCACATTTGACCGTCATGTTCGAAATCGGAAAACAAGACGACGTCGCCTTGGTCGATCCCGATGACATTGCTCTCTAATTTACGCATAGTCGCGGCCTGATGAATAACTGATTTTATAAAATATAAACTAACAATGGGGCATCAATACGATTTTGCCAAGAAAAAAGGCCCCACAATGCAGGGCCTTCTGTCAGATTTACGATATGAGGTCTTAGCTTGACGACAAACCGATGTGAC
Organism: Yoonia sp.; assembly: GCA_023955335.1. Classification (GTDB taxonomy): domain Bacteria; phylum Pseudomonadota; class Alphaproteobacteria; order Rhodobacterales; family Rhodobacteraceae; genus Yoonia. The sequence goes on along the minus strand of JAGSGF010000043.1, from coordinate 27,359 downwards.
CGCCCATCGCGACCATGTCGGAAATCAGCTTGGCTGCGTCATCTACTGGACCAGGTTCGTTTTTGAACACTTCCTCAGCAGACTTCAACGCGGCTTTTGCGTCAGCGATCATCGTATCAAACACCTCTTGGGTCATCTCACCGCGTGGCAGCGCCTGTTCAGCAAGAACAGACACACCCGTTGCTGTGATTTCCGCAAAGCCACCGGACACGACATATTCATCGGTCCCGCCGCTGTGCACGACCCGCAGAACACCGGGGCGCAATGTGGTGATGGTTGGCGCGTGGCCTTCCATTGCCGTCATGTCACCGTCAGCGCCTGGAATTTGCACTTCGCTTGCCCCTACCGACGCCAAAAGGCGTTCGGGAGAGACCAGATCGAATTGTACGTTTGCCATAGAGGGCCTCCTTAAGCGGCGTCAGCCGCCATTTTTTCTGCCTTGGCAACAACATCAGCGATGCCACCAACCATGTAGAACGCGTTCTCTGGCAAGTGATCGTATTCGCCAGCAACTACGGCCTTAAAGGACGCGATTGTGTCTTCCAGCGGCACCTGAACACCAGGGGAGCCTGTGAAGACCTGAGCAACGTCAAACGGCTGCGACAGGAACTTTTCAAGCTTACGCGCACGTGTCACGGTCAATTTGTCGTCTTCTGACAATTCGTCCATGCCCAAAATCGCGATGATATCCTGAAGCGACTTGTACCGCTGCAGCGTCTGCTGCACGTCGTTTGCCACGCCGTAGTGCTCGTCGCCAACGATGGCCGGGTCAAGCAAACGCGATGTGGAATCGAGCGGATCAACCGCAGGGTAGATACCCTTTTCGGAAATCGCACGGTTCAAAACGGTTGTCGCATCAAGGTGCGCAAACGATGTCGCAGGTGCTGGATCGGTCAAGTCATCCGCAGGCACATAGATCGCCTGAACGGACGTGATTGATCCGTTCGTAGTGGATGTAATGCGTTCCTGCATCTGGCCCATGTCTGTTGCCAATGTTGGCTGGTAGCCCACAGCGGAAGGAATACGACCCAAAAGCGCCGACACCTCGGAACCCGCTTGTGTAAAGCGGAAGATGTTGTCGACGAAGAACAAAACGTCTGTACCGGACTGGTCACGGAACGATTCCGCCATTGTCAGGCCGGACAAGGCAACACGCATACGCGCACCGGGAGGTTCGTTCATCTGACCGTAAACCAGAGCCACTTTGGACTTTGTCAGGTCTTCTGCGTTAATAACGCCAGAGTCGATGAATTCATAGTAAAGGTCGTTACCTTCACGTGTCCGCTCGCCCACACCCGCAAATACGGAGTAGCCAGAGTGCACTTTCGCGATGTTGTTGATCAATTCCTGAATAAGAACCGTCTTACCAACACCGGCACCACCGAACAGACCGATTTTACCACCTTTGGCGTATGGTGCCAAAAGGTCGATAACCTTGATGCCTGTTACCAGAACTTCGGACGCAGTGGACTGGTCCTCAAAAGCTGGGGCTTCAGCGTGAATAGACCGACGCTCTTTCGTCAGGATCGGGCCTTTTTCGTCAACCGGATCACCAACAACGTTCATGATACGACCAAGCGTCGCGTCACCAACTGGCACCGAGATCGGGCCGTCTGTGTCTGTCACTTCTTGACCGCGAACCAGACCTTCAGTCGCATCCATCGCAATGGTACGCACGGTGTTTTCACCAAGGTGCTGCGCGACTTCGAGCGTCAGCATCTTGCCGTTGTTGTCTGTGTTCAGGGCGTTAAGGATCTGTGGCAGGTCATCGCCGAACTGCACGTCAACGACAGCCCCGATGATCTGAATGATCTTACCTTTAGCGTTTGCCATAGTGGTTTTCTCCGGGTTTCTAGAGCGCTTCCGCGCCCGAAATAATTTCAATCAGCTCGTTGGTGATCTTGGCTTGACGTGAGCGGTTAAACTCGATTGTCAGCTTGTCGATCATGTCACCAGCGTTGCGTGTCGCGTTATCCATGGCGGACATCCGTGCGCCCTGTTCGGACGCCGCATTTTCCAGCAGGGCTGCAAAGATCTGCGTGGCTACACCGCGCGGCAGAAGATCGGCCAAAATGGCATCTTCGGACGGCTCGTAGTCGTACAGTGCAACATCTGCGTCATCAGCTTGCTCGAACTTGGCAGGAATAACCTGCAAGGCCGTTGGATGCTGCGTGACCACATTTTCAAAACGCGCAAAGAACAATGTGGCGATGTCGAAATCGCCCGCATCGAATCTTGTCAGTACATCGCGCGCGATGTCCTGTGCGTTTGCGTAGCTGACCCGCTTCACAGCTGTCAGGTCAACGTGACCCACCATCTGTTCTGCGAACTCACGCTTAATCACGTCGCGGCCTTTTTTGCCGACAGTCAGGATTTTCACCGTCTTGCCCGCAGCAATAAGCTGTTTTGCGTGGGTGCGTGCCAGTTTGGCGATGTTGCCGTTAAAGCCGCCACAGAGGCCACGTTCAGCAGTCATCACCACCAAAAGGTGGGTCTGATCGCTGCCGGTGCCCGACAGAAGCCGTGGCGCAGAGGCAGAGCCTGCTGCACCAGACGCCAGCCCACTCATCACGGTGTTAAACCGTTCAGTGTAAGGGCGGGACGCCTCGGCTGCGTCTTGGGCGCGGCGCAATTTTGCTGCCGCGACCATCTGCATCGCCTTGGTGATCTTGCGGGTCGATTTGACCGACGCGATCCGATTTTTAAGGTCCTTAAGACTAGGCAAAGCTAAGTCTCCTTATCTTCAGCGAAGGGTTCAGGCGAAATCTTTGGCGAATACATCGATCGCCGCTTTGATTTTGTCTTCTGCTTCACCTTTGATTTTTGGATCTTCTTTGGTGATCATGTCGAGCACGTCTTTTGCGTTGGTACGCAGGTGCTTGAGCAAACCAGCCTCGAAACGGCCCACGTCTTTGACGGAGACCTTATCCAAGTAACCCTTGGTGCCTGCATAGATGACGCAGACGATTTCAGCGTTGGACAGTGGCGAATACTGTGGCTGTTTCATCAGCTCAGTCAAACGCGCACCACGGTTCAGCAATTGCTGCGTGGATGCATCAAGATCGGAGCCGAACTGCGCGAACGCAGCCATTTCACGGTACTGAGCAAGCTCAAGCTTGACTGGACCAGCGACAGATTTCATCGCGTTTGTTTGTGCAGCAGAGCCAACACGCGAAACTGACAGGCCTGTGTTCACAGCTGGACGGATACCTTGGAAGAACAATTCTGTTTCCAAGAAGATCTGGCCATCGGTGATCGAAATCACGTTTGTTGGAATAAACGCAGAAACGTCGCCACCTTGTGTTTCAATGATCGGCAGCGCCGTCAAAGATCCGGACCCGTTGTCTTCGTTCAGCTTTGCGGACCGCTCAAGAAGTCTCGAGTGAAGGTAGAAAACGTCACCTGGGTAAGCTTCACGTCCTGGTGGACGACGCAGAAGCAAGGACATCTGACGGTAGGACACAGCCTGCTTGGACAAATCATCATAGATGATCAACGCATGGCGGCCACTGTCGCGGAAGTGCTCTGCCATCGCAGTCGCAGCATATGGTGCAAGGAACTGCATCGGTGCTGGATCGGACGCTGTTGCAGCCACAACGATTGTGTATTCAATCGCGCCGGACTCTTCGAGCTTTTTCACCAACTGCGCAACGGTTGACCGCTTCTGGCCAATCGCAACGTACACACAGTAAAGCTTTTGGCTTTCGTCTGTTGCGGCGTCGTTGATTGTCTTTTGGTTCAGGATCGTATCAAGTGCGATCGCTGTTTTACCAGTCTGACGGTCACCAATGATCAGCTCTCGCTGGCCACGGCCAATCGGGATCATCGCGTCAACGGACTTCAGGCCAGTGGCCATCGGTTCGTGAACAGATTTGCGCGGGATAATACCTGGCGCCTTCGAGTCAGCAACCAACCGCTTTTTCGCGTTGATCGGGCCTTTGCCATCAATTGGGTTCCCCAAGCCGTCAACAACACGGCCAAGCAATTCTTCGCCAGCTGGTACGTCAACAATAGAGTTGGTACGTTTTACAACGTCACCTTCTTTAATGTCGCGGTCGGACCCAAAGATAACAACACCAACGTTGTCAGTTTCAAGGTTCAAGGCCATTCCGCGAATACCACCGGGGAATTCAACCATTTCACCGGCTTGGACATTGTCCAGCCCGTAGACGCGCGCAATACCGTCACCGACGGAAAGCACACGGCCAACTTCGGCCACTTCGGCCTCTTGGCCAAAGTTTTTGATCTGCTCCTTAAGGATCGCAGAGATTTCAGACGCTTGGATCGCCATATTATCCGACCTCTTTCATAGTGTTCTGGAGTGCGTTCAGCTTGGATTTGATCGACGTATCGATCATCTTCGAGCCAACTTTTACAATAAGACCGCCGATGATGCTCTCATCCACGGTCGCTTTGATCTTCACATCGGCGCCCATTTGCGCCGAAAGTGTTTTTGTCAACTTGTCAGACTGCGCCTTTGTCAGTGCCTTGGCAGATGTCACTTCAGCGGTAACTTCGCCGTTGTGTTCTGCAATCTTGGCACGCAGCGTCGCCACAAGCTGCGGCAGCACAAACAAACGACGCTTAGACGCCATCAGCGCCAGCACGTTGCTTGTCGTCTTAGACAGCTTCATTTTCTTTGCAATTGCACCAATCGCAGTGGCTTGTTCATCACGGCTATAAAGCGGTGACGACAGCAATACGCGCAAGTCGTCGCTTTCGGCCATTGCGGCGTCCAGCACGTCTATGTCTTTTTCAAGACCAGCGATTGCCTTGCCTTCGCGGGCGAGGTCAAACACGGCTGTCGCGTAGCGCGCAGCGATGCCTGTGGAAATTCCTACTGTTTCGGACACGTCCACCCTTCCGATGTCTTTAGCCCGGTCCCAGCCGCCGGACTATTCCGACGTTCAGGAGGGCTTGCTTACACACCCCTACACAAACATGCGTAAGCGGCAAAATCAGCGTCGATGTAGCAGAGCAGTTCGGCTGTCGCAACCGCCTTGCGTCGTCAAATTGACGCCTTTTGTCGCATGCCAAACATCAAAACCCGCCGCGACGCTGCATTCACCGCGCAATTCGCTAAGCCCGGTGAAGCATTAATGCTCTCTTAATCTGTTCTGATTGCTAGAGTTTACCGCGTTAAGTGCGATATTTGATCGCTCTGACCGCGTCGTTTAACCCTGTAATTTAATTATACAATCTCGGGTTTGCTGATCGAGGGTCTAACGGGTCCAAATTACAGCTGGCGCCGCGATTCCGACGAATTTGAAAATCGAACCAACGATAGATGTAGATGCCATCGGACGATTCTGGTGGAAACCCGGCTAAGTCGCCCTAGGAATTCCGCGCTGTTTCCGGTGCTGCGGTGATGCCCTCTAAGGCGCGAAATTTGCGTTTGACCACCTCCGTCAAGCCGGGCCTTGTCGGTGCCACCATCTGTTTGCTGACCTCGATCATCAGCACACCGCCTGCGTTGACCACAGGGAGGCTATGACCAATCTTTTCTAGCAACGTGGCCGTCTTGCGCCAAACCCGCTTGTGCGATGGCGGTTGGAATAATGTCGACAGGGTTCGCTCGGTGATAAAATCATGTTTGCGCAGCTGTGCTTCCAGCTGCCCCAGCGAATAAGGCCGCCCGAACCCAAATGGGGTTTTATCTGACCGGGACCACAGCCCAGCCCTGTTGGGTACAACGAACACGGCCCGTCCGCCCGGTCCAAGCACCCGCCAGATTTCATCTAACAACGCGGTCGGGTTTTCGCATGTTTCCAAGCCGTGCATCACCACCAGCTTATCGACCTGTCCGGTTTGGATCGGCCAGAACGTTTCTTCACATAGCACACTGATATTTGGCCGCCCCGCAGGCCACGGCATAACCCCCTGCGGCCCCGGCATCAGCCCGATGACACGGCGCGCTTGCGCCAGATAGGGCCGCATCAATGGGACCGCAAAGCCGAAACCCACCACGGTTTGGCCCTTGGCCTCTGGCCAGATTTGGGTCAACTCATCGCGAATGACCTTTTGCGCCGCCCGCCCAAGGGCGCTGCGGTAATAAAAATTGCGCAGATCAAGCACGTCCAGATGCATTGCAGTTTTCTCCTGATTGGGCGAAACTTAAATCTACCTTAGCAAGACAGGACCGAATTGCCATGACCCTTACGCTGACAACCGTTCCATGCCTTGCCGACAACTATGCGTTCATCATCGGCAACCCTGCAACGAAAGAGGCCGCCGTCATAGATGTACCACAAGCAGCGCCTATTAATGCAGCGATATTGGCAGGCGGGTGGCATCTGACAACCGTTTTGCTGACCCACCACCACTGGGACCACATTGATGGATTGGACGGCCTAACCAACAGCGCGGACCTGCATATCATCGGGGCAGCCGCCGACGCCCACCGGCTGCCTGCGTTGCGCACCGCTGTGGCCGAGGGCGACACCATTCATGTCTGCGGTGAAGACGCGCAAATCCTGGATGTGTCTGGCCACACTGTTGGCCATATCGCGTATCACTTTGCGCAAAGCGGGTTTGCATTCACAGCCGACAGCCTTATGGCGCTTGGCTGCGGTCGCCTGTTCGAAGGCACGCCTGCGCAAATGTGGGAAAGCATGCAAAAACTGCGTGCATTGCCGCCTGAGACCCTCATTTGTTCCGGCCATGAATATACGGCATCGAATGCTGCTTTCGCGCTCACCCTTGAACCAGACAATGCGGACCTTAGATCACGTGTAGAAACAATCAAAACTGCACGGCTCAACAGTGAGCCAACGGTGCCTTCAACGCTCGCTGTTGAACAACAAACAAATCCATTCCTGCGGGCTGACGTGCCTGCGCTGAAGCATGCAATCGGAATGGACAACGCTGACAGTACGACCGTTTACGCAGAAATCCGCGCCCGCAAGGACAGATTTTAAGCGGCGCACGCCCACTGAAAACGCAATTTGCGGACCGATCACACGATTTTCCGAATTTTGTGATCAAAAATTACAAAAAAGTCCTTGAAGCTTGGACAATAAAACCAAACTTTAAGGATAAGAGGCCACGGTTGGCTAAGGTGCGTTACGCAACTGCTAACCCCGATCTACAGAGGAGCACGAACGTGCCATCTTTTTCGACATCACTCGAACAATCCATTCACGGGGCCTTGGCCCTTGCAAACGCACGCAAACACGAATTGGCCACGCTAGAGCATCTTTTGCTGTCCCTCATCGACGAGCCGGAAGCCGCCCGTGTGATGCAGGCCTGTTCGGTCAATTTGGACAAGCTGCGCAAAGACCTCGAAGGGTTTATTGAAGACGATCTTTCCACGCTGATCACAGACGTCGAAGGGTCCGAAGCTGTGCCAACAGCCGCGTTCCAGCGCGTAATCCAGCGTGCCGCGATCCATGTGCAGTCATCAGGCCGCACCGAAGTTACGGGCGCGAACGTCTTGGTTGCGATCTTTGCAGAGCGCGAAAGCAACGCCGCCTATTTCCTGCAAGAGCAGGATATGACCCGCTATGACGCGGTAAACTTCATTGCGCACGGCGTCGCAAAAGACCCCGCTTTCGGTGAAAGCCGCCCCGTCACTGGCTCGCCAGAAGACGACGACGACTTCACTGATACAAGTGGTGACGTCAAAGAAAGCGCATTGGCCAAATACTGCGTGGACCTAAACGTCAAAGCACGCGAAGGCGACGTTGATCCGTTGATTGGCCGCGCCCACGAGGTGGAACGCTGCATTCAGGTGCTATGCCGTCGCCGTAAGAACAACCCGCTTTTAGTGGGTGATCCGGGTGTTGGTAAAACGGCCATTGCCGAAGGGCTTGCCTATAAAATCGTGAATGGCGACACACCCGAAGTGCTGGCTGATACCACAATCTATAGCCTTGATATGGGCGCCCTGCTTGCAGGCACCCGCTATCGCGGCGATTTTGAGGAACGCCTGAAGGCCGTGATGACCGAGATGGAAGATCACGACGATGCCGTGTTGTTCATCGACGAAATTCACACCGTGATTGGCGCTGGTGCAACATCCGGCGGGGCGATGGATGCATCCAACTTGCTAAAACCTGCGTTGCAGGGTGGCAAGCTGCGTTGCATGGGGTCGACAACTTACAAAGAGTTCCGTCAGCATTTTGAAAAGGATCGCGCTTTGGCGCGTCGTTTCCAGAAAATCGACGTAAACGAGCCCTCTGTCGAAGATACGGTCAAAATCCTGCGCGGATTGAAGCCCTACTTCGAAGAGCACCACGGCATCAAATACACAGCCGATGCCATTCGGACTGCTGTTGAATTGTCCGCACGCTATATCAATGATCGCAAATTGCCCGATAAGGCGATTGACGTAATCGATGAAGCAGGCGCGGCACAGCATCTTGTGCCTGAATCCAAGCGTCGCAAAACAATTGGCGTCAAAGAAATCGAAGGCGTTGTCGCAAAAATCGCACGGATCCCGGCCAAGAACGTGACCAAGGACGATGCAGAGGTTCTCAAAGACCTTGAAAAGTCGCTCAAGCGGGTTGTGTTTGGTCAAGATCCCGCGCTCGAGGCATTGGCGTCCGCGATCAAACTGGCCCGTGCTGGCCTGCGTGAACCTGAAAAGCCAATCGGCAACTACTTGTTTACCGGACCAACAGGTGTGGGTAAAACCGAGGTTGCCAAACAATTGGCGGATACGCTTGGTGTGGAACTGCTGCGTTTTGACATGTCAGAGTACATGGAAAAGCATGCAATTTCCCGTCTGATCGGCGCGCCTCCCGGCTATGTCGGCTTTGACCAAGGGGGTATGTTGACCGACGGCGTCGATCAGAACCCGCATTGCGTGTTGCTGCTCGACGAGATGGAAAAGGCACATCCGGATGTTTACAACATCCTGTTGCAGGTCATGGACCACGGTAAATTGACTGACCACAACGGTCGGACAACCGATTTCCGCAATGTGATCTTGATCATGACATCAAATGCAGGCGCTGCTGAGATGTCCAAGAACGCGCTTGGATTTGGTCGCGAGTCCCGTGAAGGCGAAGACACCGCTGCGATTGAACGGACGTTTACGCCAGAATTCCGCAACCGGTTGGATGCAGTTATCAGCTTTGGCGCATTGCCGAAGCCTGTGATCATGCAAGTCGTCGAGAAATTTGTGCTGCAGCTCGAAGCGCAATTGCTCGACCGCAACGTGCATATCGAACTGACGCCAAAGGCCACGGAATGGCTTGCTGAAAAAGGCTATGATGCAAAAATGGGTGCGCGTCCGTTGGGCCGCGTCATTCAGGAACACATCAAAAAGCCGCTCGCAGAAGAGTTGCTGTTTGGCGCATTGGTCAAAGGCGGCCTTGTAAAGGTCGGCGTGAAAAATGGCGCGCTTGATATCAAGTATGAAGCACCGCGACAGGCCCGCATCAGCGGTGACAAACCGCCGCTTTTGACAGCAGAGTAATGCGCGCAGCGCTTATGATCATATCCCTCGCCGCAACACCTGCGGCGGGGGATATTTCTTTGACGTTCCCGTTAGACTGCAGTTTGGGGGACACCTGCTATATTCAGCAGTACATGGATCACGATCCTGCATCAGGTAACTATGATTTCGCCTGTGGGTCGCTAACGTATGATGCACATTCCGGCACGGATTTTGCATTGCCGTCCCTTTCAGATCAAGCCGCAGGCGTCGATGTTTTAGCCGCAGCCACCGGCACTGTTGTGGGTGTGCGCAATGATATGTTGGATATCATGCAAGTCGGCCCCAACGCACCAGACATTAGCAACCGCGAATGCGGTAACGGCCTCGTTATGCAGCACGCAGATGGGTACGAGACCCAATATTGCCACATGGCTAAAGGCTCGATCAGCGTAAGTGCAGGTCAAGTTGTTACGACGGGCACTGTTCTTGGCCGCGTGGGGCTTTCTGGCCAAACGCAATTCCCCCATCTTCATCTAACCGTGCGTCAAAACGGCCAAAATATTGATCCGTTTAATACTGACGGCGTACAAACCTGTCCCGATCCAACCCGTCCGTCGCTTTGGGACACTCGGATCGCGACGCCCGCTGGTGGTATTGTGACCATCGGCCTGACCGATGCCATCCCGAAATTTGACGACATCAAAGCAGGTTGGGCTGACACCGGCGTGGACGCTGACGGGCCTGCTATGGTCGGATGGGGATATCTGTTTGGTGTGCGCGCGGGTGATACAGTCACCACACGCATTACGCGCCCTGACAGAACCGTATTTGATAGGTCTGAGGTGCTTGAACGCACGCAAGCCAGCATTATGCGCGCTTTTGGTAAACGCACGCCGCAAGGCGGTTGGCCGCATGGCACCTATCGTTTGGATGTCATTCATCTGCGTGCTGACGAAATTCTTGATCAGGCAACAGCCGAATATGTGGTCGATTAACGCTCTGTTAATTTGAGCTCAATGCGACGGTTTTGGGCGCGCGCATCAGGCGTGTCAGCGGGGTTCAGGGGCTGGTATTGTCCAAACCCGTTTGCAGCCAAGCGATCAGGCGGAATACCTAGGAAATTAACCATATATAGAACCACCGACAAGGCGCGCGCTTGGGACAGTTCCCAATTGTTCGCATATTGCCCCGTGCCAGACAGCGGCACGTTGTCCGTATGCCCATCAACCCGAATGACCCAATCAATCCCTGCGGGAATGTCATCTGCAATTCCGCGCAAAATGCCTGCAACATTCGCAATCTCGCCACGCCCAAGATCAGACAGTGTCGCACGTCCCGGTTCAAACAGAACCTCCGACGAAAACACAAATCTGTCGCCTTCGATGCGCACGCGGTCTTGGCCCTCTAGGACATCCCGCAGCTGGCCGAAAAAGTCCGATTTGAACCGCTCCAGATTTTGCGCTTCGGCAGTTAGCCTTGCAGCCTCTTCTTCCAACCGCTGGCGTTCCGCTGTTTCAAGCGCAAGCCGGCGCCGTTCCTCTGCCGCGACCCGCGCAAGTGCGGTGTTGAGCTGATTGCCCAAGGCTTGGATTTGGACTTGGGCGTCTGTGTCCGCTTCATCAGCAAGGTTTAGAAGGGTTTGCAATGTGCCGACCTGATTGCGTAACCCAGCCACTTGCGCGTTCAACGCTGCGACCCGCCGCTGTGCTTCGGCTGACAGTGCCTTTTCGTCAGACAGCGCCGTGTTGGCGATTGCCAGCAACGCAGCCTGACGTTCTTGCGCGGTCAATTGATCCTGCGATGCAGCCTGAGTGGCGGCCATTGCAGCAAGCGCCTCGGCCAGACGTGCCTGAAGCGACGCACGTTCAATAGCTGTCTCGGATGCACCGTCCGCCAGCGATGACACCCGCGCTTGCAGGGTTTCATTGGCTAACAAAGCGGCTGCGAGCCGGTCTTCGAGCGACAAACGCGCTGCGTCATCCGCCACGCCACTTTGCACAATAGCAGTCATTTCAACTTCGAGCGCCTGTTTGGCGAGCAAAGCGGCTGCAAGCTGTTCTTGAATGTCCGCCTCGGTCTGCCGCCCACTTTCGAGAGCATCAGCAAGCGCGATCCGCGCTGCATCCAACGCGGTTTCGCTTTGTTCCGCGTCAGCCAAAGCCGCGGCAAGCCGCACCGTGAGGTCTTGTGCATTCGCGGCGGCAGTATCGAGCTGAGCGCGTGCTTCGGCCAATTCTGCGGCCGTCGTCTGCTGCAAGCCCAGTGCCGCCAATAAGCGCACATCCAGATCTTCCCCCTCAGACAAGGCACGGGTCATGTCATTTTCGGCGTTCTGTTGGGCCAAAAGAGCCGCCGCCAACTTCATATCCAAATTGGCATTGGCAGCATTCGCTGCGGCAAGCAACGTAAGCGTATTTTCCGCCTCACGCCGCTTTTCCTCGAGCGTAAGCGACATGGCCGTCAATTCCGCATCTGCGTTTTCAAGACGCGCGCGCAAGGCTTGCGCTGCGGCGGCATCCACCAGTCGGGTCGCCTCAAGCTCGGAAATTCGCGTGGTGTTCGTGTCACGACCTGTTTCCAGATCGGCAATCAATGCTTCCAATGCGTTGCGCCGCGCGGCGGCCAGTCGAGCGGCCTCGGCGCCTGCATCGATTTCGGTGCGCGCTTGGGCCAACGCGAGGTTCAGCGCCTCTTGATCGGTCAAAAGTTGTGTTTGCGCGCCCTCCAAGTCAGCAATCGCGGCGCGGGCATCAGCGCGTTCTGCCAACAGGCCTGCGACTTGCGCCTCAAATCCAGTGATCTGGTTTTGTGCGGCGACCAGCGCCACCTCGGTATCATCGCGCTGTTTGGTCAGCAGCGCGATAAGATTTGACTGCGCATTCGCTGTGTCAGTCACCGTGGCCAGATTAGCTGTGAGCGACGCACTGCGATCTTGTTCCAGACCAAGCGCTGATGCCAGTGTCGAAATCTCGGCGGCCAGTTCATCCAGCCGAGATGCTTGCCCGGTAATCGTCTCTCGCAAGACAAATTGGATGACCATAAAGATCGTCAGCACAAACATCAGGACCAACAATAGCCCCGTCATTGCATCCACAAAGCCCGGCCAGATGGCGTTTTGGAAACGCCCTGATGAACGACGGCTTAGGGCCATCGTCAGGCGCGATCGTTAGGCGGACGGCCCCGCCCAGACCGGATGGCCCGTGTCAGCCCGGCGATATCGGCGCGCAGATCAGCGACAGTTTCTTGGCGCCCTGCTGACATTTCTTCCAAAATACGCAACATTTGCACATCGATGGACCGCAACCGCATCCGGCTTTCGGCATCAATACCGTCAACACCGCTATCACGCAGCTTTTCGATCAAACGATCTTGGCCTTCGGCCACGCGGGTCAAAAGCGCGTCTGTGGTGTCGCTGCTGCCGCTGCTCTTTGTCTCTGACACGGCTTGGGTCAAGGCCCCAAGATGGTGGTTCAAGCTTGACTGCTGGACCTCTAATTGCTGCGCCATATGGTTCATGAATTCGACCATAACACCCGTCTCAGAGCCGCCGTCGTCGCCTGACGAAAAGCCGAGGCGCGTGATGGTTGACAGCCATTCCTCCAGCTCGCGGTAAAATCGGTTTTGCCCGTGAGATGCAAAAAGTTCCAGCAAGCCCACAACAAGCGATCCTGCCAGCCCCAACAGGGAGGATGAAAACGCGGTGCCCATACCGCCCAATTGGCTTTCAAGCCCCGATTGCAGCCGTGCAAAAATGTCTGCTCCGTCCTCGCCATCAGCGGGATTTAGCGAGCGGATGGTTTCAACCAGCGCAGGAACTGTCGTCGCAAGTCCGTAAAACGTCCCCAAAAGGCCAAGGAAGATCAGTGTGTTACCGATGTAGCGCGTAATCTCTCGGTCTTCGTCAATGCGCTGAGCGACTGAATCCAAAATCGAGCGGCTAGAGGATGAAGACAATTGCATCCGCGCGCCGCGTGACCGCAAAAGCGTCGCCAATGGGGCCAACAGACCCGGCGCCAGCGCTGCATCAGTTGCCGTTTTATGATTGGTGAACTTTTCGATCCAGTGCACAGATCGCATCAGCTGTGCAACCTGCCCAAAGCAAGACCCGACACCCAAAATGAACACAGCCAAAATGGCTCCGTTCAGGTAAACGTTCGACCAAAAGATCGCTTTGATTTGTGCAAATCCAAGGTACAGACCAGCGCCCACCAATACCAGTACGAAGAGCATCGAAATGATCTGACGAACGGGTTGGGTGAACTGCGGCTCGGCCTCGGATTCCCTTGTTTCTGTCACCACAAAGGGTCCTTGTCATTATTGTTAACGCCACCTTAGTGAAGCCAACCGGAAATCCCAAATAAATTCGGGCCACGGGAACGTTACTGGGCGCTCAGCACGCGAACACGGTCCACCAGCCACGTCATATCGTCATCGCGAATGTCCATTTGGGTTAAATGTGCCGCAGTATTGTAAAGGTATTCGGTGTTTGGACCGCGTCCACCAACCGCACGGGCGATCATCTTGGCCTGCGTTTCCAGATCAAATTGGCAATACTGCACATGGTCGGGGTCAATCACATAAGCCAATGCCGCCAATGTGGTTTCACCGACCTGCAACTGTACGATTTCTTCGACATAAGCCGACGAAATCAATTCCCGTTCGCGCAACATCGCAAGCACCGCACCCTCTTGTTCAGGTTTGACCTGAAAAGCCACACCCGTGCATTGCGCCCCCGTCGTTGCATCCAGCGCAAGCACCAAACCCGGATCGTCTTCAGTCCCGCGGTGGTGGATCGACAACATACAAAAGCTGCGGGTGTAGTCGCGTAACACAGCCGTTTTGACCTGCGCGGGTTCAAACCCTGGGTTCCACAAAAGTGACCCGTATCCAAATACCCATAACGCCATGTGACTGGTCCTTTTCCGATGCCCTGTATAAACACGCCCAATGGAACGCGCCAAGGGGGAACCATGCGTAGACTTACATTGATCGTGATCGTCCTTGCTGGGATTTACAGTGCCTATTGGTTCATTGGCGCGTCTGCGACGGAACGGGCCGTGGCTGCACAACGAGATGAACTTGGCGCAGCTGGCTGGAACGTTGATTACTCTGATGTGTCCACAGCGGGATATCCATCGCGGTTTGATACGTCAGTCACTGACATCCGTGTGCAAAGCCCGGATCGTCGCACCGCGTGGAATGCACCATTTTTACAAGCATTGTCAATGTCTTACAAACCAAACGAAGTGATCTTGGCCTTTCCAGACCAACAAACGCTCAGCCGTGACGGGTTCACATTGACGATTAAATCTAACGGATTACTCGCCAGTCTTGCTGTCGCGCCAACCCCTACGCTGCCCCTTGCGACCTTGACCGCGCAAACTGGCCCAGTCACGATAAGCGGCCCGCAATCGGCGCTATTCTCGATGACCAAGGGCCTTGCCGCCTTGCGCCTGTCTGGCACAGAACCAAATCAATATGACGCCTATCTTGATCTTGATGATTTTACGCTGCCCGACGATCTGCACCATGTTCTTGACCCTACTGGCAATTTTCCAGACAGCTTTTCCCAAATCACCATCGATGGCACCGTTGATTTGGATCAGCCGCTCAACCGCAATGTGCTAACTATCCAGCCCCGCCCCACGCAGATCACCCTGAACGGAATGACCATCACATGGGGTGCTTTGCAGTTGCGCGGAAAGGGCGAGGTTACGGTCGACAGATCCGGCGTTCCGACGGGCCGGATTACCTTATCAGCGCAGAACTGGCGTGACATGATTGGCTTGGCCGTCAACGCAGGCCTGCTTGACCAAGGCCTTGCGAATACGGTCCAAAATATGGGTGCCCTTCTGGCTGGCGGCAGTGCAGAGCTGTCGGTGCCAATTACATTCAAGAATGGCTTAATGTCGCTCGGTCCATTGCCGCTTGGACCCGCACCCCGCCTGTTTTAGGACTGTCCAAACATACCACCGAGCGCCCGACGCACCAGCGCCGTGACCGATGGCCGTTTAGCCACGCGGAACGGAAGCGGGCGGCAAACCTCGATGGCGGCAACGCCAACACGTGCGGTCAATGCGCCGTTGATGACGCCTTCGCCAAATCTGCGCGACACTTTGGACAGCACGCCACCGCCTGCGATTGACCCGATCAAGTCGTCACCAACAGCCACCGCGCCGGTCGCGACCAGATGGGTCAAAACAGTGCGCGTTAGCCGCCAACTTCCAAGCACGCCAGACCGTCCGCCATACACTTCGGCGATCCGCCGGATCATGCGCAGGTTTGCCGTGAGCGCGGTGAACACATCCGCCAATGCCAGCGGCACGATAGCCGTTACAGTGGCCACCTGGCGTGCGGCAGCTTCGACCTCTCGCATTGCGGCCGCATCAAGCGGGACCAGCAAAGTCGCCTCCGCAAGACCCAAAAGGCCATCCGCATCCAAGACATCGCCTGATTGCTCGGCCAAGCGCGCCCGGGCCCACGCTGTGTCATCACGGGATGCATAAAGGCGGTTTAGCTTGGCAATGGCGTCGCGGGCTTGGCCAAGATCGTTCTGCGCCAAGGCTGTTGTCGCGGAACTGTGCACGCCGTCAAGCCGGCGCAGGCGCGCAAATGCAGCCAGTTCGCGCAAAGCGATGACCGCCAAAACGATGCAAAACAAACCCAAAAGGCCCAGCGCGATTGCCCCCAAGACAGGTGACCTCGCGAGCAAGCCGCTGACGTAATCATAAGTTGCCAATGACACGACAAAGCTGACAAGAGCCATCAACAGCGCCCAAAACCACCGCGCCAGTCGTGACGGTTTTCGCGCGGCAAGCGCTGCGACTTGATGCATTGCTGTTTGTTGCGGCGCGGCCTCGGGCACGGCTGGCGCGGTCGCAGGTTGGGCTGCGTCTTGGTTCTCGAGATCAATCAGGATCGGGCCGCGTGGCGCATCGGTCATAAGCGATCTCCAATCAGAAATTGTGCGGCTTTGTCCAAGCGGATGTGCGGCGGCCCATCACCCGGTTTGAGATCAAGCGGGGCGGGTGCAAACCGCATCACGGCATAATCATCATTTAACCAAGAAGCCGCCCCTGCCCGCGCTGGCCCAAGTAAATGCGCCGGATCACTGGGTAATTTCCCCGGATAAAACGCCGCTTGTTTGCCGCTATCTAGCAACCGCCCGCGGACAACATTCAGCGGTCCGTCGCGGTGATCAACAGTTTCCTCAACCGTCGTGCGTAGGGATGCAATCGACATGGCTGCCGTGGTCGCGCCTGCAAAATCAGCACGGTCCTTGGCGTCACGTAACAGCGCCTCGGTGATCGCGGTCAGTTGCCCATGTTGCGTGTGGTGCAAATGATCGGCCTTGGTCGCGGCAAACAGGATTTTCTCGACTCGCCGCCCCTGAAAGATGCGGCTTAGGAATGCGTTGCGCCCGGGACGGAACGCCCCAAGGATCGCTGCCATCGCATTGCGTAAATCTTCCACAGCGGGCGGCCCTGCATGGATCGCGCCCAGCACATCAACCAAAACGACTTGCCTGTCGATCTTAGAGAAATGATCTCGGAAAAACGGTTTTACCACGTTGCGTTTATAACTTTCAAAACGACGGGCGAACTCGCGTCCCAATGTGTCACGCGTCCCTGACGCTCCAGTAAGCGGTGCAAATGTCAGCACAGGTGACCCCGCAAGGTCGCCGGGCAACAGGAACCGACCGGGCGTGCAGTCTGAAAACCCTGCCTCGCGTGCCGCATATAGATGGTTTGTGAATGTCTCTGATAGCGCCTTTGCGGTTGCTTCATCCAAGGCGCAATTTGGATCAATGTCTGCCAACGCCGCAAGAAATGCATCCCCTTGGGGACGACCACCCGCACGTGCGATCGCGGCAGCAGACCACTCTTCATAGGTCTGATCCAACAAGCCAAGGTCCAACAACCATTCGCCGGGATAATCGACAATATCGATGTGCACCGTGCGCGGCCCGGTCAGCCCAGACAGCAGTCCCGTCGGCTGAACCCGCAAAGATAAGCGCAGTTCGCTAATTTGCCGCGTCCCGTCAGGCCAGCTTGGGTCCGACGATGTCAGTTGGCCAAGATACGTCTCGTAGTTAAATCGCGGCAGCGTATCATCAGGTTGCGGTTGCAAATATGCTGTCCGAATGGCGCCGTTCGCAGCAGCCACCAGTTGCGGCATCCGCCCACGGTTCATCAGGTTCGCAACAAGCGCTGTGATAAACACAGTTTTGCCTGCGCGGCTAAGCCCCGTCACGCCCAGCCGGATCACTGGATCCGAAAACGGCGCACTGAGCGTATCTGTCACGGCTTCAGCACCACGGATAATTTGGTCGGCAAGGGCGGCAATGACCACGTGGCATTCCTTTGTCTAAAACGGCTTTGATTAAGATAAGGCCGCAATTGCCGCTTGTGTAGGGATTGATTTCGAAACTTTCCCCGCATAAGCCCAAACACATGCCACGTTATGCCCTTCTTGTTGAATATAACGGCGCGCCATTCTCTGGATGGCAGCGCCAAAATGAACAGTCCAGCGTGCAAGGCGCGATTGAGACTGCTTTGGCAAGGCTGGAAACAGGCCCGCATAAAATTGCCGCTGCAGGGCGCACTGATGCGGGAGTTCATGCAACTGGCCAAGTGGCCCATTGCGATCTGACCCGCGACTGGGATCCGTTTCGTCTGTCGGAGGCATTGAATTTCCATCTAAAACCCAGTCCGGTCGCGATTGTCGCCTGCGCTGTGGTTGCGGATGATTGGCACGCAAGGTTCGATGCGCGCGCGCGCCACTACGTGTTTCGTATCATCAGCCGCCGCGCACCGCTGACGTTTGAAAAGGGTCAGATGTGGCGCGTTAACCGCCCGCTTGATGTCACTGCAATGAAAAAGGGTGCTGATTATCTGATCGGGTTGCATGACTTTACGACGTTCAGATCAACGATGTGTCAGGCTAAAAGCCCCTTGAAAACACTGGATGAATTGCGCGTTGAACAGATTAATCATGCAAACGGGATTGAGTATCGGTTCCATATCCACGCCAGATCATTTTTGCACAATCAAGTCCGCAGTTTTGTCGGCACGCTTGAACGTGTCGGCTGTGGTGCTTGGTCGCCAGAAGACGTGAGAACTGCATTGGAAGCCCGCAATCGCACGGCCTGTGGGCCCGTCAGCCCGCCAGATGGACTGTATCTTGCGGGCGTGACTTACCCGACAGATCCATTCGGCACCTAATCATTATCCGTAAGGCCCGCGCCTGCGCCCGCCAAACGTGATGCATCTGTTGCACGTACGTAAGTGCGCGCGGCTAAGTCGCCCAAATAGGTCCACAGGTGCCCCGAGACCGTTACTGCAGCTGCCATCGGTGCGGGTGGTGTCGGTCCATCATCGCGGCTGATAGTCAGATCAGCCCCTGCAAAATGATGGCTGACGCATATCCCTTGTCCGGCAAAAAGTGCCAGCACGAGACGCGGCGCATCGAGGTCTTTGAGCACAACATTATCATAGCCTGACCGCAAAGCATCCACGGCAACCGGCCCTGCCATCGCCGCACGGGCGGCCGCGATCTGCAACGTATGATCTGTCCAGACGGCAGCCACAGGCGTATGTGGCCCGGTCAAAGCCGCCTCAATGCAATCCAAACGCACAGGGTCGGTTGCCGCAAGATACCCCGCAGCCAAGGCCATATCTTCGCAGTGGCCCAATGGGATGCCCGCACCGCGTGCGGCCTTCATCACCATGCCACTAATTTCATTCAATGACCGCATCATAGGTTGGACACCGGCAGCCACCAGTCGTCTGCACCGTCCAATTCATCCCACAGCGGTGCGCCTTGGGCCAATGTGATACGAGTCCAACGGTCTGATTTCGGGTCAAATTTGGCTGCCCCAAAGAACGATAATTTGCACCGCAGCATATCAATCGGCAGGCAATCTTTCCCAATCAGATTGTCACGAATTTCAGCGTAAGGATGAATACCCAAGGTTTGCACCCGCTTGACCGCTGCACGGTGTTCTGGATGTGCTGCAAGAAATGCAGCGACGTTGCCGCCCTGTCCGGCTACGGCTTTGGCCAACCGCTGAACCTGCCGTGCGATATCAAGAGGACTTTCAAGATCGGCGCCGTCTTCTGCATGCCGATGGCCCAAGCGGGGTTCAAGCTTTTCCTCTGACACATACCAAAATTGGGCGCAATTTTCGGGACTGGTATAGTCTGCGTTGCAAGCCCAATCCCAGTCTCGCCTAATCAGGTCTGAAAGCGCAGCACAGGCCATCGCCGGTTCGATTTGCGGCACGAACGGTGTCGCCATGCAGTCGGTCAGCCCGTCGATCAGGTCGCCAAACGGCTCCAACAGCATGGCCGCCAATAACTCTTGTGTGTCAATCGACCACCGACTGCTTGCCGAAATCAGGGCATCAAGCGGCTGTGTGCCCGTCATCAACGCCGGCGTCATCATCGCGGTCACTTGCGGCCATTCCCGACGTAATGTGTTGATCCGGTCCGCAGCTATCGCATCCGGCACATTCCACTCGGCCAAATGATCCGCAGCGCGTGTCGCAAGGTCATAGATCCGCGTAATTTGATCCGCGTTCAGCAGCTGGATTGCACGCACCCGCGCAATCGCCGTTTCGCGCACCTGCATCCACGCATCCAGCAAAATGGGGTGGGTAACCAGAAATGGTGCCATGCCAAGCCCCGTTGAATTGCCGATCCCAAGGTACCGTTTCGTCTGCCGATCAAGCGTTCCACGCCCAACATGTTCAGCCAGATCATGCGTAAATCCGCGAATAAGCCAAACGGTCAACATTTCAGCAGCAAACGGCCCGCTCATGCCCGCCCGATCAGCAATGCGCCCACGATCTGCAATTCCGAATTTGCCGTTGCCGTAAACCGCAGTTGTCCGCATCAGATACCCTGTTGATCTGACAAGATCAGGGTCAGGTTGGCGACCTTCACGCAAACATTGGATCACATGATCAAACAAGCGAACCGATTTATTTGCACGGCTGAGCACGAGGTCGTCTTGGGTGAAGCGCGATGCTTCTTGATGGGGGGCTGCGGCGACAATCCGATCAATTTCAGCCTGCGTTGGGACACCGTCATATAGAACATAAGTCGTGTCCCAAGCCGTCGCGATCACGCGGTCTGTCCGCATATCAGGCGGCAAATCAGTTGAAACCGCGACCAAAGCATAGTCGAAACCGCCAAATTGCAGCTGATACACGGCATGCCCGTACCCTGCATCATCCATCGCCCATACGGTGCGTTTGACCTTCGTATCCTCGGCGGCAAGCGCCCGCATGAGGCTGCGCAAGAATGACAAACGATGCGGAAACGAGGCCCCCATACGGCGCAGCCGCATCACCTGCGACGGTGGACGGAGCGGTGTTTGGGCAGGCGGTGCGATATCTTTCATGGGGTGCGAAGCTTTATCAAAAAGAAGGAGGGAAGACGTTTATGGTGAAGTTAGCACAATCGCGGCTCCTCCCCCTATCAAAATCGGACATTTCAGCCTCGTTTTGCGGCGTTCAGCAAATTGCCGCCATTTCCTTGCTCATGTTCGAAAAAGTGATCAACCGAGTCTTTGATTTTGGGTGCAGAGGCGTTACCAGATGAACAGGGCATATTTAGTCGATATCGACCAAAAAGGGCACCACATGCATTATTCTAAACGTATCATTGCCGCTCTTTTGTTTGGCCCAACAATGTCGATGGCCCAAACGATCGATTTTGACATCGTGGGCGACGACGAAGTTATCGCAAACGCCGTGCGGTCCGCGTCACTTGTGTTATCTATCAACGCCGATGAAACGCCTGATCCGCAAGACTATATCGCGGCGGCGCGCGCTGATTACCGCCGCATTTTGACAGCACTTTATGGTCAAGGCCGCTATAGTGGTGCCGTTTCGATCCTTGTTGATGGCCGCGAAGCCGCTGGTATTGCCCCTCTTGCCGCACCCAGCCGGATTGATAAAATTGCGCTCCGCATTGACCCCGGACCATCATTTACCTTTGGTAATGCGACGGTTGATCCGTTGCCCTCTGGCACGTTGCTGCCCGAAAGCTTTGCACGCGGCGAAGTGGCCGCATCAAAGGTCATCGTGCAAGCCGTGGCCGAAGGTGTCGGCGCATGGCGCGACAACGGATACGCCAAGGCCGCCGCGATTGATCAGCAGGTCACGGCCAGACACGCTGAACAAACACTCGATGTCGCCATAACATTGGCCCCGGGGCCGCAGCTCACATTTGGGACGCTGACGATTACCGGAAACACCGCCGTGCGTACGGCCCGTATTGCCAAGATTGCCGGGCTTCCCGAAGGCGAAATCTATTCTCCCGAAGAAATCACCAGGGCAGAACGCCGGCTGCGCAAAACCGGCGCGTTCGACAGCATAGCTGCGGTTGAGGCAGATCAGATTGGTCCCGACAACACGCTGCCGATCGAATTGCAGGTTGTTGAAAGCGCCCCACGTCGATTTGGATTTGGTCTGGATCTGTCCAGCATCGAAGGGCTGGAAGTGTCGGCGTATTGGATGCACCGCAACTTCATGAGCGGCGCAGAACGGTTCCGCGTCGACGCCGGGATTTCGGGCATTGGTGGATCTACCGGCGGAACCGATTACGCATTGGGTCTGAGTTTTGAACGGCCTGCCGTCTATGGCCCTGACACCGATTTCTTTTTGCGCGCTCAAATCAGCCGCGAAGATGAGCCTGACTATCTGGTGGACAAAATTTCGGTCGAAACTGGTCTTAACCGCCTGATTGCGGATGAACTGGCGACGCAAATCGGGGTCGGTGTTTTGACAGCCCGCGAAGTCACCCCTTCAGGCACCCGTGAATATACGCTGATAACTTTACCGCTGGCAGCCACTTTGGACCGACGCGACACCCCTACAAATGCGACCGAAGGATACTACATTAACCTCGAGGCGACGCCATTTTACGACACTACCAACGACCTTTTTGGTGGTCGAATTTTTGCTGATGCGCGCGCCTATCGCAGCTTTGGATCTGATGACAAAATTACGTTTGCAGGGCGCGCCCAGATTGGCAGTGTTGTTGGTACAACAATTGAGAACGCACCCGCTGATTTCCTGTTCTATTCTGGTGGGGGCGGAACGGTGCGCGGACAGCCGTATAAAACGCTTGGCGTTAACAGTATTATTTCAGGTGAAGACGTGCGGACGGGCGGGCAGTCGTTTCTCGGCGCGCAGCTTGAAGCCCGCTATGCCGTAACCGGCAAAATCGGACTGGTCGGGTTTTATGACTTTGGTCAAGTCGGTGCTGATGCAAGCTTTGGCGGTAACAGTGACTGGCACGCAGGGGCCGGTCTAGGTTTGCGGTACGATACCGGTATCGGCCCTATCCGGCTTGATATTGCCACCCCAGCCAGCGGTGACGATATCGCAAGCAGCGTCCAAGTTTATATCGGGATCGGACAATCGTTTTGAAACAGATCATCCTTTGCACCGCATTGGCAGTGTGCCCTATTGCGGCGACGGCACAGACCCAAGAAGACGCCGACAAAAGCTATTTGACGCAACTGATCGAGGACAATCTGTCTGGCGGTTCCCGCGATGTTAACATCATTGGCTTTCAAGGCGCGTTAAGCTCTGCGGCAACGCTTGATATGCTGACTGTCGCAGATGCGGACGGTGTATGGCTTACGCTTGAAGGCGTGGTTCTTACGTGGAACAGGTCTGCGTTGCTGCGCGGACGTATTGATGTCGAAGAGCTAAGCGCGGACCGGATTTTCGTGGCGCGCGCGCCAATTTCCGAAGGCGGCGCACCGTCGCCAGAAGCGCAAGGATTTTCGCTCCCCGAACTGCCCGTTGGCATTCAGCTCAGCCAATTAAACATCGCAGAAATCACGTTGGGCGCCCCGTTCTTGGGCGAGGAAATCTCGCTTAGCTTGACTGGCAGTGCGGCGCTAGCTGGTGGCGAAGGCAGTGCCGAAATCATCGCCACACGGTTGGGTCCAAAGGTGGGACGCTTCGCAATTGATGGACGCTATGGAAACGAAAGCCGCATTCTGGCGCTCGACCTGAATGTATCAGAGGGGCCAGGCGGTATTGCGGCCCGGTTAATTGATCTGCCGGGTCAGCCGTCCACAGATTTGACCATTTCGGGGACCGCGCCAATTGATGATTATGCGGCGACTTTGTCGCTTGCGACCGATGGCACGGACCGTATTCGCGGCACATTCGCGCTGGTTTCTGACGACAGTGGGCAGCTGATCAGCCTTGATGTGGGTGGCGATGTTACCCCTTTGTTTGCACCAGAATATCAAGATTTCTTTGGTGATGACGTAGCTTTGACCGTTCAAGCGCGCACGAGATCCAATGGCGAAACTGACCTTGAAGACTTCACGTTAAGCGCCAAGGCACTGCAATTGTCAGGCACCGCGAAAATTGGGGCGCAAGGTT
Source organism: Yoonia sp. (assembly GCA_023955335.1). Taxonomy (GTDB): domain Bacteria; phylum Pseudomonadota; class Alphaproteobacteria; order Rhodobacterales; family Rhodobacteraceae; genus Yoonia. Next base: position 3,561 of record JAGSGF010000043.1, on the reverse strand, counting down.
GGCCAGAGCAATTAAACCTTACGGGACAGATCACCGACATGTCGGGGGGGACTGTTTTGCTGCCATTGTCGGGCCCCAAAACCTATGTCGATAGCGCGGCCTTTGACCTGAGCTTTGACACTGCGGTCTCTCCGAATTGGGTAACCGATCTATCGCTCTTGGGTTTTGATCGACCCGGGCTGTTTATGCGTGAACTCAAACTTGCGGGCGGCGGTATTCTTGTCGCAGGCGAAGGGGATGCAATTGGCGATCTGACCGCAAACCTGACCTACACCGCCTCTGGGCTGGAACTGGATGATGCGGGCGCGTCCCAAGCATTCGGCGATACTATTTCTGGTGTACTACAAGCCAACCGCTCAGAAGGTGCCGCGACAAAGATTGAAAAACTGACGCTCACCGGCCCCGGACTTGAAGTCTTGGCTGAAGCCACAATCGGTGGCATCGCATCAGGGCTGCGCACCCAAAGTAACATTGTACTGACGGTCGACGCATTGGGGCGTTTTTCGACCCTTGCGGGGCGCGATCTGGCGGGCTCTGGTGACCTTGCAATTGCGAGCACGATTGTCCCATTGGAAGGCCTTTTTGACGTCATCGTCAGTGGCACGACCCAAGATTTGGTCATTGGCATTGATCAGGTTGATGCCGTTTTGGCGGGGCGCGGCGCGATATCCGCATCTGCCGTGCGAGATACAGAAGGGACGCGGCTTGACGCATTACGTATCAAGACCCCCGCTGCTCTTGTGACTGCAAACGCGAATTTGACGAGCGCAGGCAGCAATGCAATCTTTGACGCCACGGTGTCTGACGTCGGCTTGATCGAGCCACGCCTATCTGGTCCGGCCACGATGAAGGGCACAGCAGTCCAAAAAGCAGACGGCGTTCTTATCGTCGATGTGACAGGTGACGCGAAAGATACGGACTTCACGTTGACTGCAGAGATAAACCCGACACAAGCGGGCCGTACTATCAACTTTGCCACCAACGCCGAGGTCACAAATTTGGCCACCTATGCGGCCCTCGTCGGGCGCGACTTGGCGGGTGCCGCAACGGTTGATGTCGGCGGCGTCATCCTTGGGGATAGCACGCGCTTTAGTATGGACATCGCAGCGCAGACATCTGACCTCACGGTTGGCATCATGCAATTGGACCCACTTTTGCGTGGCGATGGTACGCTTCGGGCAGCCATCGCGCGTACCTCTGCCGATCGGTTTCGCTTGTCCGATTTCGACCTACGCACTGACGCGGCGACACTTACTGCCGACGCGATTGGCGGCATGTCAGGCGACGCATCCGCAAAGCTCAATGCATCCATCAATGACGCCTCCGTTTTGGACCAAGGCTTAACCGGTCCCGTGACAGCCGCATTCAGCGCAACCCGAGACGAGAGCAATCAAGCGCAAGTGACCCTGCGATTGGCCGGACCTGGCGCAGACGTGAACATGCGCGCAGGTATCAGCCCGGACTACCTTATCGACGGCATCTTAAACGCCGATGTAGCCAACCTCGCACCTTACCGCACCTTGATTGGACAACCGATTTCAGGTGGCTTGTCTGCCCGGTTAGCTGGCAGCATGATGGTTGATCTATCCGCATTTGACGCAAGCTTGGAAATGAAAACCAGTGATATTAGCATTGGAAACAGCACCGTAGACATCTTGTTGGCTGGAAACGGCCAGCTGGCCGCACAGGCCCAATTTAAGAACGGTGAGCTGGTCGTCAACGATCTGGCCCTGTCCACGGCCAATGTAACCGCCAGCGGTAATCTGGGTGGGCAGTCTGGTTCAGGGCGCGGCACGTTCACCGCGCGCCTGCGCGATGTTGGCGTTTTAACCGATCAGCTCAGCGGTCCAATCACGGCCAATGGCACAGCCTCCTTGGATGGTGCGGGCAACTGGGGTATTGATGCGCAAGCGGATGGACCGGGTGGTATCGCGGTACGCGCAGGTGGTCAGGTCGGCGCAAACGGAACGGTGAACCTAACCGCCACAGGCGAGGCGCCGCTTGGCTTGGCCAACACCTTGCTTGAACCGCGACGGATTTCTGGCGACGCTGTGTTCGATCTTGCGATCAACGGTCAGCCAAGCCTGAACGCTCTGTCAGGCCGCCTCGATTTGCGTGATGCCCGTTTGACTGCGCCCACTTTGGCCCAAGGCTTATCGAACATTGCGGGCGGCGTGACGCTTTCAAATGGAACGGCGCAGATTGGTATCACAGGTAATGTAGCGTCAGGCGGCAGCCTGGCTGTTCGTGGCCCTGTATCTTTGACGTCGCCCCAGACTGCTGATCTGGAAATCGATCTCGATGAGGTGATCATAAAGGATCCTGAACTTTTCCAAACAAGCATATCAGGCGGCCTTACTGTCAAAGGACCATTGACAGGTGGCGCGCGGATTGCTGGTCAACTGACCCTCGGCCAGACCGATATTCAGGTGCCGTCCTCAGGCGTTGGTGCATTGGGCGACCTTCCGGATGTGACCCACATCGGCGCAAACGCCGCCGTCAAAACCACGCTTGATCGGGCCGGCCTTTTGGCCAGTGGCACTGATAAAACCGCCAGCTCAAGTAACGCACCACCCTTCCCGCTAGATATCACTATCAGCGCACCGTCACGCATTTTCATCCGTGGCCGCGGGCTTGATGCGGAACTTGGCGGCACATTACGGATTGGTGGCACGACGAAGGACATCCAACCTATTGGTCTGTTCGAGCTGACCCGTGGCCGCATCGACATTCTGCAACAACGCTTTGATTTGACCGAAGGCAGCGCTTCGCTTCAGGGTGATTTTGAACCCTTCATCCGCCTTGTCGCAACAACCGAGGCCCGCACGGGCACCGTCATTTCCATCATCGTGGAAGGCCCCGCGACCGAGCCAGAAGTCAGCTTTGTCTCCACCCCGTCCCTGCCCCAAGATGAGGTTTTGTCGCAACTTATCTTTGGGCGCGACCTGCAGAACATCAGCCCGCTTCAAGCTGTTCAATTGGCGGCGGCTGTGGGCACATTGGCGGGCCGTGGTGGTGGTGGATTGATCGACAACTTCCGCCAGAATATTGGCTTGGATGATTTTGACGTCACGACCGACGAAGACGGCGACGCAGCCGTGCGTGCGGGGAAATACCTGTCCGAAAACATCTATACCGACGTGACTGTATCCAGTGATGGGTCGACAGAGGTAAACCTTAACCTCGACATCACCTCCGAGATTACGGCAAAAGGCACGGTCGACGCAGACGGTGAAACCAGCATAGGTATCTTCTTTGAACGCGACTATTGAACCCCGTCCATAACATCGTGCAGCCCCCCAACCAAATCAAAGACCCGATCATATAACGCAGGTAAGCGCCGCAAATAGGTCCTTGGCTTGAGACAGGTCTATGACGATCTTGATCGGGCCGTCTTATAACGCGTCGAACATTGGCGCGGTCATAGGCTTTGTCTTTCGTAACTCCCAAGCACCCCTCCGAGTTATGTGATTATTTTCAGTTCTGGGTTGAAACCAATTTTTCATTGGGCCGCGGATAAAGGTTTTGTTTTGCGCAGAATTCTGTGGCGCCGGGTGGATT
>JAGSGF010000069.1 GCA_023955335.1 Yoonia sp. | reverse complement strand
TGCTTGGGAGTTACCCAATTTTTAACTAATCAAATTTCTGTTGCTGACGTTAGATTGCGATGCCACTTGGTTTTGACATGGATGGAAAGTGTTAGATCGGAGGTGACATGACCAGGGTTGCCACGAGTACCAAAAAAGGCACCAAGTTCTTTGATTTGATCTGGATAATTTACAAGTGACTGTAATTGAATTTTTTCATCATCTAAAAACTCCATACCCTGCGCATCAGTGAACCGTTCAGTCTTGTGAAAAACAACGTGGTGCGGGCTATCCTCTGGAATGTAAAAAATTTGATGAGCAAGCTTATTTCTTGTTTTTGACAGTGTTCGGCAGGTTTTTAGCTTTGCCAAAACCTCTTCGCACTCTGAACCATCAACATAGGTAGTTACAAGTTTCCTAATCAAATCCAGTCGAGGAGAAAAATTTCTTAGCCCATCCCAGACGATCCTGCCACGAAATTGGTCGGTCATAAGGAGCCTACCCATATACATGGATAGGCCAATTTCCAAAACCGCCCAGCTTTGAAATATATCCCTTACCGCTTCATTGAGTTTGGCGTCTTGCTCACTCAAACATCCAGCTCCTCAACAAACTGCGCGTTCTCTTGGATATACTGGTACCGCAGTTCCGGCTTCTTTCCCATCAAACGCTCGACCAAATCGGCTGTGTCGCCGGGTTCGTCGTCGTGGATCGTGACGCGGATCAGTTTGCGGGTGGTGGGGTCCATTGTTGTCAGCTTAAGGTCTTTTGCGTCCATCTCGCCCAGCCCCTTGAACCGCTGCACGTCGATCTTGCCCTTACCACCGAGGCCTTTTATCATGGCAGCCTCTTTCTCGACATCGTCTTGCACGTAAATCCGGTGCGCGCCTTGGGTCAGGCGGTACAGCGGCGGGCAGGCCAGATACAGGTGCCCTTGGTCAATCAGCGGACGCATCTGCGTGAAAAAGAACGTCATCAGCAGGGCCGCGATATGCGCCCCGTCGACGTCCGCATCGGTCATGATAATGATCTTGTCATAGCGCAGGTCGTCGACGTTGAATTTGGTGCCCATACCAACGCCCAATGCCTCGCAGAGATCATTGATTTCAGCGTTGGTGTGGATTTTGTTGGATGCGGCCCCCAGCACGTTCAAAATCTTACCCTTAAGCGGCAGTAAGGCTTGGTTCACGCGGTTACGCGCGCCCTTGCCAGACCCACCCGCACTGTCGCCCTCCACGATGAACAGCTCCGTGCCTTCGCGGTTTTTGCTTGAACAATCGGTCAGTTTGCCGGGCAAGCGCAGCTTTTTGGTCGCCGTCTTGCGCGCGGTTTCCTTTTCCATCTTGCGGCGAAGGCGTTCTTCGGAGCGCAGCACAAGGAAATCAAGGATCGCACCCGCGGATTTGGTGTCGGCCGCCAACCAGTTGTCAAAGTGATCGCGCACGGCCAGATCGACCATTTTTTGCGCCTCGGTTGTGGCCAAGCGGTCCTTGGTCTGGCCCACAAATTCCGGTTCCGCGATAAAGCAGGACACCAGCGCACAGCCGCCCGCGCTCAAATCTTCGCGGGTGATCTGGGATGCTTTTTTGTTGTTGACCCGCTCGCCGTAGGCTTTGATGCCTTTCAGGACAGCCGCCCAGAACCCGATCTCATGCGTGCCGCCCTCTGGCGTGGGGACGGTGTTGCAATACGACTGGATGAACCCGTCGCGGGCAGGGGTCCAGTTGATCGCCCACTCGACCTTGCCGGGCTGGCCGAACTTTTCGTTAAAATCGACGGTGCCAGCAAACGGCTTTTCCGAATAGGTCGTCGCGGACCCAAGCGTTTCACCCAAGTAATCTGCCAGACCACCCGGGAAATGGAACGTCGCCTCAAGCGGGGTTTCGTTGTCGTCGATTGCGGTTTTCCACCGGATTTCAACGCCCGAGAACAGATAGGCTTTGGACCGGATCGATTTGAAAAGACGTGCAGGTTTAAACCGGTGTGATCCAAAAATCTGGTCATCCGCGTGGAACGTTACGGTCGTGCCGCGCCTGTTGGGAGCCGCACCAATTTTTTCGATTGGGCCTTGCGGAATACCGCGGCTGAACCGCTGTTCGTACAGTTCCTTGTTGCGGGCCACTTGGACGACCATCAGGTCGGACAGCGCGTTTACAACGGACGCCCCAACGCCGTGCAAGCCGCCGGATGTTTGGTACGCTTTGCCGCCAAATTTCCCGCCCGCGTGAAGCGTGCACAGGATCACCTCAAGCGCGGATTTTTCAGGGAACTTTGGATGCGGATCAACCGGAATGCCGCGCCCGTTGTCGCGCACGGTCACGGAATAATCGGCGTGTAGTTCGACCTCGATCCGGTTGGCGTGACCTGCAACCGCCTCGTCCATTGAGTTGTCCAACACCTCGGCCACAAGGTGGTGCAGCGCGCGTTCGTCGGTGCCGCCAATGTACATACCGGGGCGTTTGCGGACGGGTTCTAACCCTTCCAACACCTCAATGCTGTCGGCGTTGTAATCGTCGGGGCCAGAGGCGGACAAAAGATCGTCGGTCATTGCGTGCTGCTCATTTTCTTGATGTTTCATCTAGTATGACAGGCGGCTTGCTGCGGGGAAAGAGGCATCGCCCATTGTGGACACGCAAACACTGCGCCATGATGCAATCATACAGCGAGGGGCATGACATGCGTATCTTTTTCACAGGCGGCAGCGGTAAAGCGGGTAAATACAGTGTGGCGCATTTGCGGGCCCTTGGGCATCATGTGGTCAACGCTGATCAGGTGTCGTCGGGGGACGCAGGGCCAGAGCTGATCCTTGATTTGACGGATGCCGGGCAGGTCATTGGGGCCATGTCGCAGTTTGTTGATTTCCACGAATTGGATGCGGGCACTGGCGTGCCGAAATACGACGCCGTTGTGCATTTTGCAGCCACGCCCCGCGTGATGATCGGCACCGATGGTGAGGTATTTCGGATCAACACTCTGTCAACCTACAACGTGATTGAGGCGGCGGTGAAGCTTGGCATCCCCAAGGTGATCTTTGCCAGTTCAGAAACGACATATGGCGTTTGCTTTGCCGATGGTGAGGTGTTGCCCGATTATGTGCCTGTGGACGAAGAGCACCCGACAGTCCCACACGATAGCTATGCCATGTCTAAGGTTTGTAATGAGGCCACAGCGCGGTCATTTCAGGCGCGCACGGGGATCGACATTTACGGTTTGCGGTTGAACAACGTGATTGAACCGCATGAATACGCGCAGAATTTTCCAGCGTTTATGGATGATCCAGCGAGCCGACGCCGCAACATCTTTGCCTATATCGATGCACGCGATTTGGGCCAGATGGTGGAGCGGTGTTTGGTCGTGGATGGTTTGGGATATGAAGTGTTCAACGTCGCCAATGATGATTGCTCTGTTGGTATTCCGAGCGCTGAAATCTGCGAGCGGTTCTATCGTGATGTACCGCTACGCCGCGCAATGGGTGAATTCGAGACGTTCTACGACAGCACCAAAGCCAAGCAGATGCTGGGGTTTGCCCCCCAGCACAGTTGGCGCGACATCCTAAAAGGATGATGGGTTAAAACCCATCCTACGCTTCTGCGATCTGTACGAGCAGAGCGGTCAGTGGGGCTACTTGTTTGCAGGCGTTCAATATCGCATCATGCAAATCGGCAGGCTGCCCGATGTCCTTGGACGCGACGCAGCCCTTCATCCGCAGTAAATGCGCGGCGGGATGGTCGGCAGGATACGCAGCTGGCACACGTTTGAGCGCAGGGTCGCGCAGCCTGAATCCGTCAGTCGTAACGCCGTCCACGATCCCGATGATCCGTTTTGCATCAAGGTCCACAAATTTGCGCCAGTCTTCTAACACTGGCTTGTCGAACCCCATCATGCCCGACCCAACGGTCACATAGTCCTCCCCAATCCCGAAGAAGAACACTGGGTTCTGTCGTCCGTCACCGTTGAGCGTCCACATCATATGCAGGTGCGTCTTATACGGGGTCTTGTCCTTGGAAAACCGAACGTCCCGGTGCGGGCGAAACAGCTTGAGCTTTACAGGCATATCGGCAACATCCGAGATGGCAGGTGCCAGATCACCCATCAGCGCCAAGGCCGCAGGTTTTAGAACATCGTCATAGGTCCCGCGATGCGCGTCCCACCATGCCTTGGTGTTGTTGGCCGCGAGGTCTTTGTAAAACACTTGCGCGGTTTGGATCAGGTTTTCGGACATTGGGATCTTTCGCATGGCTAGACGGGGAAGCGGTTCGGCCCTAAGCCTAGAAGCATGGAACACACCGCACAAACCTATTTTGAACACCGGCGCGCGATCTGGATTCTGGGTGGCCCCTTGATCGCATCACAAGTGGCGCAGTTTTTGATCCAAATAACAGATACGATCATGCTCGGTTGGTATGATGTGACGGCACTGGCGGCACTGACACTCGCGTCGACGATGTATTTTGTGACCTTCATTGTTGGCGCTGGTTTTGCCTTTGCGGTGACCCCAATGGTGGCCGCCGCCGCAGAGGCCGGCGACGAGGTTCACGTCCGCCGCGTCACGCGCATGGGATTGTGGCTGTCGATTGCCTACGGGTTGCTGTTTACGCTGCCTTTCATGTGGGCGGAACAGATCCTGCTGGCCATCGGCCAAGATCCGGTCGTAGCGGCTATGGCACATGATTATCTGATCATCGCTGCATGGCAGTTGGTGCCTGCGCTCATGGCGATGACGCTGAAATCCTATCTGGCAGCGTTGGAACACACGGCGATTATCTTATGGGCGACGATTGGGACGGCGTTGATGAATGTGATTGTCAACTATGCGCTGATTTTCGGGAACTTTGGTGCCCCTGAAATGGGCATCCAAGGCGCAGCGATCGCGTCGCTTTTGGTGACGTTTGCTACGTTGGTGATCCTTGTCCTATACGGTCTACGCAAGCTGCCGCAGTACAAGCTGCTACAAAACGTCTGGAAACCGGACGGCGAAATCTTGCGCCGCGTCTATCAACTTGGCTGGCCCATCGGGCTGACGTCTTTGGCCGAAGGCGGGCTGTTCACGGCAAGTGCGATTATGATGGGCTGGATCGGCCCGCTTGATCTGGCGGCCCACGGAATCGCCATTCAACTGGCAAGCCTGACCTTCATGGTTCACCTTGGGTTTTCCCAAGCGGCCACTGTGCGTGCAGGGCGTGCGTTAGGGCGTGGCGACGAAGTAAACCTGCGGCGTGGGGCAAAAATGGCCATTGGCATGTCGACAGTCTTTGCCTTTGCGACGATGGCGGTGTTCTTGTTGATCCCTGAACCGCTTATTGCGGTGTTCATCGACCCAAGTGAGCCTGAAAAAGAGACACTGCTGCGCATTGGTATCTCGCTTTTGGCGATGGCAGGGCTGTTCCAAGTTGTGGATGCGGTTCAAGTTCTCGCGCTTGGCCTTTTGCGCGGTGTGCAAGACACGGCCGTGCCGATGGTTATCGCAACAATCAGCTATTGGGGCGTGGGTTTACCGGTCAGCTATGTCCTGGCGTTTACGCTTGGTATGGGCGGTGTGGGGATCTGGCTGGGGCTTGTCGTCGGGCTGTCAGTGGCCGCTGTGCTGATGATGTGGCGGTTCTGGCGACGGTCAGTGTTTTTGACAAAACCTGCGACATCATCCGCGCATTGAGCAAGGTTCGAGACTAGCGGTTTTCGGCCTGATGCTGCTTCATCAAGCGATCGGCTTTCTTGCGCACAAGCACAGATCGCAGGTCGTGCATTGCCAGCAACAGAGCATCTGTGATGTCGTCCAATTGGGCCTCTGAGGCCTTGGATTGCACCCATTGGGTCGTGACATTCATATAGTCCACAGCACGGTGAATATCGTCGATATCGCGTTGGGCAAGTAGTGCGACGCGCTTGTCCAGCCAGTTTTGAATGGCGGTAATGTCCTCGTCGGTCAGATCACGGTCACCATGCGGCTTCACCTCGCCCTTGTTGACGTTGACGATCGCGATCTGGTCCATCTCAATGCGGCGCTGGCGGTTTTCGGTATCAACACGAAACACAGCAGCCCCGTTTTCACGGATGCGAAAGTAATAATCTGGTAGCTCAGCGCCCATGTCGCCCCCTTGGTTGGATGAACTCTAGCAAAGACTATGGCTTAGGTCTGCCCCTTGCAGAACGTTATGATCCGGTTGCAGGCCTCGCGCAGTGCGTCGTTCGATGTCGCATAGCTGACGCGGAAGTTGGGGCTCAGCCCGAAGGCTGCGCCGAACACTACGGCCACGCCAGTTTCTTCCAACAAGGCGGTTGCGAAAACTTCGTCGTTCGTCAATTTGGTGCCCGCCGGGGACGTCTTGCCAATGCAGCCCGCGATGGACGGATACACATAAAATGCGCCTTCAGGTTTCGGGCAAACGATACCGGGTGCTTTGTTCAGCAGATCGACCACAAGATCACGGCGAGTGACGAATAATTCATTGTTCGGGGCCAGAAACTCTTGGGTGCCGTTCAATGCTTCAACAGCGGCCCATTGGCTGATTGAACAGGGGTTGGATGTGGACTGGGACTGGACCTTGCGGATCGCTTTGATCAGCATTTCAGGACCAGCGGCATAGCCGATGCGCCAGCCTGTCATGGCATAGGCTTTTGACACGCCGTTCATTGTCAGCGTGCGGTCATAAAGTGCGGGTTCGACTTGGGCGGGGGTGCAGAACTTGAAATCGCCGTAAGCCAGATGCTCGTACATATCGTCGGTCAAAACCCAAACGTCAGGATAGCGGAGCAAGACATCGGTCAACGCCGTCAATTCGTCCCACGAATAGCCTGCGCCCGTGGGGTTGGATGGAGAGTTAAACAAAAACCACTTTGTCTTGGGCGTAATTGCGGCTTCAAGCTGCTCTGCGGTGATCTTATATCCGCGGGCCATGTCGCCTTCAACGAAGACAGGTTCGCCGCCACCAAGCAGGACCATATCCGGGTAGCTGACCCAGTAAGGGGCAGGGATGATGACCTCGTCGCCTGGATTGAGGGTGGCCATGAATGCGTTGTAGAGAACCTGCTTGCCGCCAGTGCCAACGGTGACTTGGGCAGGTGTATAGGTCAGGTCATTGTCGCGCTTAAACTTGGCGCAGATCGCCTCTTTTAGTTCCGGAATGCCATCAACGGCCGTGTATTTCGTTTTACCCGCAGTAATGGCAGCAATACCGGCATCTTTGATGTTCTCAGGGGTATCAAAATCCGGCTCGCCCGCACCAAGGCCGATAACGTCACGGCCAGCGGCCTTAAGCTCGGCGGCTTTGGTGGTCACAGCAATTGTGGGGGACGGTTTGACGCGGTCGAGTGTCGCAGACAGAAAGGTCATGTTGGTCATCCGGTGGCAAAATTTCACTAAGCATGTCATAGGGTGTGCAAAGGTAGTGACGCAAGCAAGAAGGATGATTGATATGACGACTTCCATGAGTGACGAAGGCTGGTTCAGCGACGAGGCAGCAACTTTCGGCGACAGGCTTGCAGGCGCGCGCGAAGCGGCGGGGCATAGCCAAGCCACTTTATCCAAGCAGTTGGGGGTGAAAACCGTCACGATGCAGGCTTGGGAAAATGATCTTAAGGAACCACGGGCAAACAGATTGTCAATGCTGTCAGGTATGCTTGGCGTATCACTGGTGTGGTTGCTGACAGGCGAAGGGGACGGGCCCGAAGAGCCGACAGTGTTGCACACTGATGATGCAGATATCGCAGCGATCTTGGGCAAAATGCGCAAGCTACGGACTGAAATGGCCCGCGCGGCGCAAGACATGGGGCAGCTTGAAAAGCAGCTGCGCCTGATGTTGCGGAGCTGATCATGACGGAAACACGGGACGTGATGATCAAACGGATGCGGATGCGGTCGATGCGGCGGGGGATCAAAGAGATGGATCTGATCCTGTCAGATTTCTCGGGGCGTAAACTGGACGGTATGGATGACGCAGGGCTTGCGCATTACGATCGACTTTTGGCCGAGAATGATCATGATCTGTATGCGTGGGTTGGCGGTACAGTACCTGCACCCGCTGAATATGCCGACTTGATCGCGCAAATCGGGGCAGGGGCAACTGGGCTGACCAAGCCGTCTGTAAGTTAAAACAGTTTTGACTTAACCGAATTTTCGTAAATCTAGTTCAAACCTATCTTCGAGCAGTAATTGTCGGAGATTTTGAATTATGAGCATTCACAGTGACGTAGAACCAGATAACGAACCCGGTGGGACCGCGCATGCGGCGGCCTTCATGAATAGTTATCTGGATTCGTTGACCCTTGTTGAACGGCTTCACCGGCTGTTGCTGGACGTGATCAAAGATGAATTTGAACGGCTAGGAATGCTTGAAATTAACGCGGTGCAGGCGTTGCTGCTGTTTAACGTGGGCGACAACGAGGTGACGGCCGGCGAGCTGAAAACACGCGGCTACTATCAAGGATCTAACGTCAGCTACAATTTGAAAAAGCTGGTCGATACTGGCTTTATGCACCACCAAAGATCCGAAATCGACCGGAGATCAGTGCGGGTCAGCCTAACACCAAAGGGGCGCGAAGTGCGCAAAGTCGTCGGTGAACTATTTGCGACCCACGCGGCCGGATTGATGGGCAAAGGTGTGCTAGATTACAAAGGCATTGATGACATCACCACGGCATTGCGGCGGGTGGAACGGTACTGGACCGAACAAATCCGGTATATCTATTAACGGGGCTTGATCCAAAGGGGCCGCTGCCGCGGCATGTTTGATATTGGCAAGTTTTGTGTGATCGCCCGGTCAACTTGTGCGGCGCCAATCGCGATGGACTGTAATTCGCGCAGCAGCTTGCGCTCCATAGCGTTGGCATAGTCTTCAAAGCCCAAGGCAACTTCAACGAATGCATCTGGTCCACGTACGACGTATTCGCGAAAATAGGATGATAGTTCTTTGATGTCTGCAGACCGTTCATCGCGGTTAAATCGATCCGCAGATCCGATCACCAGCGCGTTGACTGTGATATTGGCGGCGACGTCAGGCGGGGCGACGTCTTGTGGGCGTGGGCCTGTGTTGGCTTCGCCATCTCCTGACATATCAACGGTTTGCTTCCAGCAATGTTGGCGGCTGGCCAGAAGATCACTTGCGAATATCATTGCTGACCCGGTAATCCCCCCATTTTTAGTGGGGTCCGCCTGCAGAATTACGCGGCCATTTTCAGTTTCATAGCGGGTGTGATGCCGCCTATTGCCATATTGGGTCTGTCGTTATTGTAAGTCCAGAGCCATTCGGTC
>JAGSGF010000007.1 GCA_023955335.1 Yoonia sp. | reverse complement strand
GGTCATGTCACCTCCGATCTAACACTTTCCATCCATGTCAAAACCAAGTGGCATCGCAATCTAACGTCAGCAACAGAAATTTGATTAGTTAAAAATTGGTAAGAAGCGTGTTGGTGCGGGAAAACTGACTAAATTCAGTGACCCTACCTCTGACCACTTCCAAATGCTCAATCGAAACCAGAATTCGGCACAACTGACCCCATTTTCCTTCGATGACACCGTACCGTCCATATCGTGACCCAGAAATAAGGCGTTGCGCCCAAACCGAGGGGGCGGTGCTGAAAGCGCCCGCCCCGTGGGGGAGGGTCGGGCGCTGCTAAATCTTTGATTTGGCCGGGTAGACGTTACCCCTGTAACCCTTCCAAATACGCGGTCAGCGCGAGCAAATCTGCGGGCACTGGCGTCCCGATCCCGTTTTCTTCGACGATAATTGTGTCGCCCATGTCGCCTGCGCCGAACTCTGGCATGGCACCCGAAAAGTGCGATCCCCTGTCTAGCCCGTCGATCGTGCTCATCACGTAGTCGCGGGGGAATACGCCGCCGTTGCGGGATGCAAGCGTCGTCAGGTTAGGGGCCATTTTGATCAGGTTACGCGACATGGGGCCGGACCCTTTGGCGTCGAGCCCGTGGCAAGATGCGCAGTTTTCCACGAAAGTGCGCTGCCCATCGGGTTCAGCCACCTCCACGCAACCAGCCAATGCCACTGCCCCTAGGATGATGATTGTCCGCATGATGCCCTCCACGAAATTACTGTTCCGTTCAACATAGCGGGCGAAAGCCATAGCATTCAATGACCTACATCAATCAACGTAGGTTTAGGGTGCTGACCGCCGCCTGAATAACCGAATTCGTGTCGTCGCTGTCGCCTGACACTGCAAGACCGATCAACGCGCCCTTGGTCCCGCCAAAGGCACGGGCGAAATCGGCGCTGAGGTCCACGTTTTCGGACGCGCTGCCTGTGCCTGCGTTACGCAATGGGATCGTCACGCCTGTGCCCGCTTTGCCGTAGGGCGACGGGATCACGGCCCCCTTGGGGTTGTTGCCGCCCCATGCGTATTGCAACACGCGCACGTCACTGCGCCCCAAAAGCGCCCGGATGTTCGCCCCTTCAAGCGACGGCGCAACGGAGGCTGGAACAAAGACAAAATAGACCGAAATATTCCGGTCATCACCACCTTTGAGCGACAGGTCGGTGGCGGGGACGGATTGGCTGACCGACCAGTCCCATGATGCGCTATCTGATCCCCAGTCGGCTTGGTCGACGCGTGTCCATGCGATGCTAACCGACCCGTTTGACGTCATGTTCAAGGACTCGCCAAACGTATAGTCGTTGGATGAAAACAGCGACAGCTTTTGTTCGGCCCAGCCAGAGCTAAAGCTGACAGGCCCTGCGTGGGCTGCTGAGGTGGCAAGGGCAAGAGCGGCAGAAAGCACGAAGCGCATGGGTCGTATCCTTTTCAACTGGCGTTGATATGTGACTACGCGATCCGCGCCCGCAGCACCCGCAAAGTTGCGCGATGTCACAGAATTGTTAGCCAGCCGTGAGCTATTCGCAAAGCTTCGTCAATGGATCAAGCCTGACGTAGTCACGCGCACTGATCCAATGCATCTCGTCTTCCGGCACATATTGCCATTCAGCGAGGAATTTTGCCTTTATCTCACCGCGCAGATAACGCGCCATTTGCGGGTTCCCAATAGGGCCGACGTTCACGTTCGAACTGTGAAACCCGATCCGCGCGGACGGTCCAAGGCAGACGTTCGGCAACGTCGTGAAGATAACGCAAGCAGAGGCGCAGTATTCTCGAATTCGAACCTGTCCGCCCCACGCCATCAGTCGCGCTCGATCTGCCTCGGCGCTGATGATTTGACCGCCGCCATCACGACGGATGTCATAGGGTTCGGTCGTGGGTGCGGGCCTGCGGTCGTTACAAGCCGTCGCTAAAAATATTGATAGAATCGCACAAATCATCTTCGGTCTCTTCACTGCTTAAACCGCAAGCGTCATCACTTGCGCCCAAAGCGCATCGGGCACGTCGATCACATCCATGGCCGTCCGGTTTGCCCCGGGGATGCGAGCGCCATCTTGTGCCGCAACAGCATCGGCCACACGCCCGAACCGGTCGTTAAAGCTGTCGCCATATGTCGCCGGATCCATCAGGATATAGAATTGCCCAAGCCCGTGCGGTGCCCCGTCAGGCAATTTCAACCCCTTAACATCAAGCGAGTTGACCGATCCAGTCATCCCCGCGGCGAGCAATTCAACCATCAGGCCAAAGCCCCAGCCTTTGTACCCGCCCGCGCTGACAAGAGCGCCCTTCAAAGCAGCCTCTGGGTCGGTTGTTGGCTCACCGCTCGCATCCACAGCCCAGCCAAGAGGGATCTTTTCTCCCGCGGCTTTGGCCATTGTGATCTTGCCCAAGGCCACGGCGGATGTTGAAAAATCGAAATGCATCAGCGGTTCGCCGTCCCCGGGTACGGTCATGGCGATTGGGTTTGTACCAATCACCGCCGCGTTCCCACCCGGAGGGGCCACAACCGGTGACGCGTTGGTCATGCCGATTGCGATCAGGCCACGCGCCGCAATTTGTTCGGTGAAGAACCCCAGTGATGTGCAGGTATGTGCGTTGGCCACGGCCAAGGTCGCAACCCCGTTTTCGCGCGCGGTTTCAACTGCAAGGTCAAGGGCCGCAGCAAAGGCGGGCTGTGCAAAGCCGAATTTGGCGTCAGACATAACAGCGGACCCGCGCGGTTTTGTGACAACGGGATCGACGGTCCCGTTAACCCGCCCCGACGCGAGTTGCGTGCAGTAGCTTTCCAAATAGTAAAGTCCGCAGATGACGTTACCAAGCGCCTCGGCGCGGGCAACTGCGCGGGCAACATGACCCGCTTGCATATCAGCCGCACCGTGAGCGATCAGCGCTGATTTACTTTTATTTTCAATATCTTGGACGGTAATCTTCATAGTGTTTCCAATGTTCCAGCGGTCATGCGGACCATGCGGTCCATGCGGGCTGCAAGGTCAAGGTTGTGGGTGGCGATCACGGCGGCAAGGCCAGTACCACGCACCAGTTCCATCAGCGCATCAAACACGCGATCAGATGTATCGGGGTCAAGGTTGCCGGTGGGTTCATCCGCTAGCAAAAGCTGCGGTTTGTTGGCAAGCGCACGACAGAAAGCAACGCGCTGTTGTTCACCACCAGACAAGGCTGCAGGCCGGTGGTCACCCCGTTCGGCGATACCAACGCGCGCAAGTAAATCATGGGCGCGTTTGGTTGCATCACTTTCACGTACCCCATTAGCTAACTGTGGCAAGACGATGTTTTCCAACGCTGAAAATTCGGGCAGCAGGTGGTGAAATTGATAGATAAAACCAACATCATTGCGCCGCACGGCGGTCCGTTTACGGTCGGACAGATTGGTCATATCGCGACCAGCGATGGCAACATGTCCAGCGTCAGGCGTATCAAGCAACCCCGCAATATGCAGCAACGTCGATTTTCCGGCACCCGAAGGGGCGACGAGGGCAACAACCTCTCCTTTTTGGACGGTCAGATTGGTACCTTGCAAGACGGTGACTTCGTTGGGTTTGCCCATGTTGTAGGCTTTGGTGATGCCCGTAAGGGTTAGGATCGGGTCACTCATAACGCAGCGCCTCCACTGGGTTCATGCGGGCAGCACGGCGCGCGGGAAAGATGGTGACGATCCATGACAGGCTAAGCGACAAGGTCACGGATGAGATCACATCGCGCAGACGCAATTGCGCGGGCAATTCGTAGATGCCCCTAATCGATGGGTCCCAAACGCCCCCGCCTGCGACGTAGTTCACGAAGCTGAAAATAGTGTCGATATAGATCGCAAACAAGCAACCAAACATGACCCCAAGGATCGTGCCGAACGTCCCGATCCCTGCGCCGCAGATAAAGAAGATGCGTAAAATAGCCCCCTCAGTCAGGCCCATTGTCCGCAGGATGCCAATGTCGCGGCCCTTGTTTTTGACCAGCATGATCAGGCCCGAGATGATGTTCATCGACGCGATCAGAACAAGGATCGACAGGATCACAAACATCACATTGTCCTCAACTGAAAGTGCGCGCAAGAAACTGCCTGCGCTATCGCGCCACGTCCAGATCAAGGTGCCTGCGCCGCCCACTTCCAGGATATCGGGCAGCACGTCATCGACGGCATCAGGGTCTGCGACCATAACCTCGATCTCATCCACAAGCCCGTCACGATTAAAGAAGTTTTGCGCCTCGGCCAGCGGCATATAGACCCGCGTCCGGTCGATGTCATAGCGCCCCGCGGTGAAGATATAGACGATTTCATAGGCGTTGGTGCGCGGGCTGGTGCCCATCGCAGTGCGCACGCCGTTCGGGCTAATCACCTTGATCCGGTCGCCGACGATTGCGCCCAGTTCACGTGCCACACCAGACCCAATGGCGATGCCATCATTGAAACGGTCAATGCTACCCTGCGCGTCAATCGGATTGGCGATGCGGGGGATCGTTTTCAGGTCTTCAAGCGCGATACCGTAGACTTCGATCCCAGCGTTCCGGTTGGTGCGGTTGGCCATGACCTGACCGCGCACAAGCGGGGCTGCGCGGATAACGCCATCGACTTGGGCCAGGTTCGCAGCGAGCGTTTCATAATCGGAAATTGTTCGTGAAACTTGGGTCGTGCCTGCGATAGCTGTCTGTTGATAGACGGTCACATGGGCGTTGGAGCCAAGAATTGTGTCGACAAACTCAGCCCGAAACCCAGACCGCACGGCAAGCGTCGCGATCAATGCAAACACAGCCAATGTCACCCCAATCAGCGAGATCCACGTCATAATACTGACGCCACCTTCGGCCCGTTTGGCGCGAATATACCGCCATGCGATCATCCATTCAAATTTTGCAAAGGGGGCGGTGCTGGCCATTGGGCGTCCTGCGTGTTAGTTTTGGGGCAAATTGGGGGGTCAGGGCCCGATGGTCAAGCGACCAATGGTTTCCAACTGCTTGGAATTGGGCAACATCCAGCCCGTTTGCGGCCACCTTGGCTTGCGCGGCGCGGACAAGACTGCGCGCTTACGATCAAATCGGCCTGATGGCCCTGCGCCGGAATGGCCATGCGAGCATGAACATCAAAGCCCCGATAATTGCCCAACCGCCCAAGAACCCGACGCCCGCAGCCACCGCACCCGAAGCCGTTAAAGGCACGGCTGGCGCATAGTCATGCCACGTCCGCGACAGGGTTTCTGTGTCGGTTAAGCGGTGTGGCATCGCGAGACGTTCCATTGCAGACGCGCCACGCAGACGCGCAAGATTGTCGGTCAATACCGCATGGCGGGTGAACGTGCGCCGCATATCCGCCTGTCGATCAACAAGAAACTGCGTGCCTGTCATCTGGTCAAATGCCTGCGTGCGGGTCAGACCTGACCGCATTGCCGAAGCCTCAAAATCCGCGACAACCTGGGACAATGCATCCACTTGCCCACCAAGCCGCTGGGTATATTGTTGCGAAAATTCGGGGTATTGCGACAGACTAGCCGCGCCAGCAAGCCCACCTGCAATAGAGAGGATTTTTAACATCTGCTCAGACCTTGCACCGGTAGCGATCTTTTAAACGATGATAACACGTCTTACTTTTCAACGGGACCCCGGTTTTTAATAAGCTCGGTAACTGCGCAAAACCTCAGCCTCTCGCGCGCCAAGACGATGTGGCAATCAATCGGGTCGACCTCAGCGCTATGACTTTTCGGCAGCCCGGCGGCGTCTTCGTCAGTTGTGATTGTTTGCCGCGCTTGTTTACGGGTGGCCCCGCCCAAGGGTTTAGCCAAGGTGACAGCCGCGCGGCAAAGCGCCATTTAGATATCCGCGTAGATTGCCACAATTTTGGCCACGGCATCTGCGGGGGTCATTTCTTCGCTGATCCCTGTCCGGCGCGACGTCACTTCGACAACTCCGTTTTTCAAACCGCGCGGGCCGATCGTGATCCGCCATGGCAAACCGATCATGTCCATCGTGCCGAACTTGGCCCCTGCCCGCTCGTCACGGTCATCATATAGCGGGTCAAGGCCGAGGGCGATGAACTGCTTATACAGGTCTTCGCAGGCTGCATCAGCGGCTTCGTCGCCCGACTTCATGTTCAGGATGCCAACGTGGAACGGCGTGACGCCTTCGGGCCAGATGATGCCCTTGTCGTCGTGTGATGCCTCGATGATAGCGCCCAGCAGGCGAGACACGCCGATGCCGTGGGACCCCATGTGCACGTTGACCTTTTCACCTTTGCCGTTGTCGACGGCGGCGTTCAGAGCATCGGAATATTTCGTGCCAAAATAGAAGATTTGGCCAACTTCGATGCCGCGTGCGGTCTTGCGGCGTTCTTCGGGCAGCTCATTGAATAACGCCTCGTCGTGGGTTTCGTCGGTACGGGCATATTTGGTGGTGAATTCTTCCATCACAGCCGCGCAGGCTGCTTTGTCATCAAAATCAATCTCGCGGTCGCCGAATGTCAGGTCAGCCACGGCGCTATCGTAGAAAACCTCGCTCTCGCCGGTGTCGGCCAACACGAGGAACTCATGGGTGTCTTCGCCACCGATAGGGCCACTGTCCGCGCGCATTGGGATCGCCTTAAGCCCCATACGCTCATAGGTCCGCAGGTAGGATACGAGGTGACGGTTGTAGGCGTGCAGCGCGTCTTCTTTGGTCAGATCAAAGTTATAGCCGTCTTTCATATAGAATTCGCGGCCCCGCATAACGCCAAAGCGCGGGCGGGTTTCATCACGGAACTTCCACTGGATTTGGTACATGGTCAGCGGCAGGTCTTTGTAGCTGCTAACGTTGGAACGGAAAATGTCAGTGATCAGTTCTTCGGCTGTCGGCGTGAACAGCATGTCGCGGTCGTGGCGGTCTTTGATCCGCAGCATCTCGTCGCCATAAGCATCGTAACGCCCGCTTTCTTTCCACAGGTCAGCAGATTGGATCGTCGGCATCAACATTGCGTGGTGGCCCGCCTTGGCCTGTTCTTCATGCACGATGTTTTCGATCTTTTTAAGGACCTTATAGCCGAGCGGAAGCCAGCTATAGATGCCCGCGCTGGCCTGTTTGATCATGCCCGCTTGCAGCATGTAGCGGTGCGACACGATCTGCGCCTCGCGCGGGGTCTCTTTGAGGACGGGCAGGAAATAACGGCTCATACGCATGGGATCAGGGGCCTTTTGGCAAAATGACAGAGTTGTCACAGGTTTAGGGGGGCGTGCGCGCGGTGGCAAGCGCTTGAAACGATCCACACCGCGTTTTGGATCAAAGATTTCACGCATCTAACATGTCCGTCATTGCAGTCATCCACCGCGCCCAACCCCACGTAGAAAGACCATAAGCAACGATGCTTACCACTCTGACAAAGGATTTATCAAATGATCAACCTAAAGACATTCGCATCTGCAACTGCTGTCATGCTGACCCTTGGCGGCGCGGCCAATGCAGGCGGTCACTCCCAAACAATCGTAGACATCGCAGCAGGTGACGAGCGTTTCTCGACGCTTGTTGCTGCGGTCACAGCCGCAGGTCTGGTCGAAACGCTGTCCGGCGAAGGCCCGTTCACTGTGTTCGCCCCCCTGAATGATGCATTCGCAGCCCTGCCAGAGGGCACCGTTGAAACACTCTTGATGGAAGAAAACATGGGTCAATTGACCGATATTCTGACATATCACGTGGTATCTGGTGCCGTAATGTCCACCGATTTGGCCGCGGGGTCATCCCTTGTGGGCACTGTCATGGCCGACAGCAGCATCTGCATTACATCTGACATGGGCGTCACAATCGCCGACGGCACAGACGAGATCGCGACAGTCGTCATCGCCGACATCGAGGCATCAAACGGCGTGATCCACGTGATCGACAAAGTCTTGCTGCCGGGCACAGCGCCTGTTTGCGAATAAGCCAAAGATCGGGCAGCGCATGATTAGCGCCGCCCACCCTTGAAGACCAACGCCATTTGCCGCATTTGTTGTGTAACCTGAACACGAAGGACTGCAGCAGATGGCGTTACCTATTAAAGACCAAGCCAAATATTGGGGTATCGCGATTGCCGTGATCCTTTTTCTGCTTTGGCAATTGGGCGATGTGATTTTGCCATTCATCCTGGGCGGCGCGATTGCATATTTCCTTGATCCAATTGCGGACCGTTTAGAGCGATGGGGCCTTAGCCGTGTCGCAGCGGTCGCTGTGATCACCTTGGTCGCTATACTTACGTTTATCTTGTTGTTCTTGCTCGTCATTCCAGCGCTTGTTCAACAAACGGCGCAATTAGTCGAAACAGCCCCTGACCTGTTTAACCGTCTACAGACTGCACTGACCGGCCAGTTCCCTGAACTGATGGATGAAAGTAGCACCATCAGGCAGCAACTGATTTCCATCGGTGAGACGGTTCAGTCCAAAGGTGGCGAACTGATAAATGGCTTACTGTCATCCGCTTTGGGCTTGATCAACGTGCTGATCTTACTGGTCGTCGTGCCTGTAGTTGCGTTTTACCTGCTGCTCGACTGGGACAAAATGACAACAAAGATCGACGATATGTTGCCACGCGATCACCTTCCTGTCGTGCGCCTATTGGCGTCTCAGGTCGATAACACGCTGTCGTCGTTTATCCGTGGACAGGGGACCGTTTGCCTTATCCTCGGCGCGTTTTACGCAATTGCATTGATGCTCGCAGGGCTGAATTTTGGGCTGGTCATCGGGTTTATCGCTGGCCTGATTTCGTTCATTCCCTACGTCGGTGCACTCATCGGAGGCATTTTGGCGATAGGGCTGGCGCTGTTCCAGTTTTGGGGCGACTGGGTGTCAATCGGCATCATTGGCGGCATATTCATGGTCGGCCAGTTCCTTGAGGGGAACATCCTAACGCCCAAGCTGGTGGGCAATTCAGTCGGTTTGCATCCGGTATGGTTGCTGTTCGCGCTATCTGTTTTCGGGTCACTGTTTGGTTTTGTCGGCATGCTCGTTGCCGTCCCTGTTGCGGCCATGATCGGGGTTTTCGCCCGCTACGGCATAGAGCAATACAAGGGCAGCGTCCTGTATCGGGGCGAACAGGACTAATCCCATGAACACCCAACTGACATTTGATTGGCCCGTGGGCGTGGCCCTTGGAGCGGATGATTTCTTTGTTTCAGACGCCAATGCGCAGGCCTATGCGATGGTTGGGTCCGCGACCAATTGGCCAGAACGCAAACTGATTGTCACCGGACCGTCTGGCAGCGGTAAAAGCCATCTGTGCCGTGTGGCCCAAGGGCAGCTTGACGCAGCGATCTATCATGCGACAGCCTTGCCGACCGAGCTGCCTGATGGATCGGTAATCGTCGAAGACATGGACCAACTGCCAAGCACAGATCAGGAGGCCATGTTCCATCTGCACAACCATTTGCGCCACTCAGGTGGCTACCTGATGATGACCGCACAGACAGCGCCGCGTGATTGGGGGCTGACCCTGCCCGACCTCAAAAGCCGGATGCAAGGCACCGCCTTAACCGCTATCGACGACCCCGATGATGCCCTGCTTAGCGCCCTCATGATGAAGCTGATGGCCGATCGCCAAATCATGCCGCCGCCGGCCCTTGTGGCGTATCTTGTGCCACGGATTGAACGGTCATTTTGTGCCGCAGCAGACATTGTCGCGCGCCTTGATGCGCAAAGCCTTGCACAAGGGCGCCCCGTTGGACGGGCCTTGGCGGCGTCTCTGCTGGACAACATGGACCAAGACGCGCGATAGTCGTCACAATTCTGCGACAGTTGCGTAGCATAAGGCGTTATGATGCAAGCGAATTTTCTAGAAAGCCCAATTCCCGCGCCCACCGCGCTGGACATTAATCTGACATCTCCGGCGCGGTTCGTGAACCGCGAGCTTAGCTGGCTGCGCTTTAATTGGCGCGTGTTGGAAGAGGCCGAAAACCCGCGTGTACCTTTGTTGGAACGACTGCGATTTCTGTCCATTTCCGCCACCAATCTGGATGAATTCTACACAGTGCGCGTCGCTGGCCTGCGTGAGTTGGCGCTGGCTGGCAATGTGACCCCGTCCATCGATGGGCTGACAGCCGCCGAGCAATTGGTCCAAATCAACGCCAACGCCCGCAAATTGATGCAGCGGCAACAGGCCGTGTTCATCGCGTTGAATGCCCAGATGGCGGACAAGAATATCCACCTGCTTACCCGCGAAAATCTGACCGATGATGATCAAGTTTTCCTTGATGGGTTTTTCCTTGATCAAGTGTTTCCGGTCTTGTCGCCTTTGGCCATTGACCCCGCGCATCCGTTCCCATTTTTGCCCAACGAAGGGTTCGCGCTTGCCCTGCAGTTATCCAAGATAAATGGCAAACGGAGCCTGCGTGCATTGCTGCCTGTCCCTGCTCAAATTGACCGCTTTATCTGCTTGCCGTCGGATGATGGCCACCGGTTTTTGCCGCTCGAAGAACTGTTGCTGTTGCACGTCAGCCGGCTGTTTCCGGGCTATGAAGTCAAAGGTAACTGCGCGTTCAAAGTTCTGCGCGACAGTGATCTAGAGGTCGAAGAAGAAGCTGAAGACCTCGTTCGTGAATTTGAAGTGGCCCTCAAACGGCGCCGCCGCGGAGAGGTTGTTCGTCTCAAAATTTCTGCGAATGCGCCGGACTCGTTGCGCAGTATGATCATGAACGAATTACACGTCACTGACGACGCAGTGGTCGAGGTCGACGGGTTGATCGGGGTTGCCGATTTGGGTGAACTGGTGCTGGACGAACGTCCCGACTTGCTTTGGCCCCCATTCACGCCGCGCGTTCCCGAACGGGTGCAAGATTTTGAAGGCGATATGTTCGCCGCGATCCGCCAGAAAGACATGCTGCTCCACCATCCTTATGAAACATTTGATATGGTGGTTCGGTTTTTGACCCAAGCGGCGCGTGACCCCAATGTGGTCGCGATCAAGCAGACGTTGTACCGCACATCTAAAAGATCCCCCATTGTGGAGGCCCTTTGCGAGGCCGCCGAAGATGGTAAGTCCGTCACAGCCCTGATTGAGCTCAAGGCCCGCTTTGACGAGGCCGCAAACATCCGCCAGTCTCGCCGACTGGAACGCGCGGGTGCCCATGTGGTTTATGGGTTCCTGAACTACAAAACCCACGCAAAAATCAGTATTGTGGTCCGCCGTGAGGGCGAAAAGCTGGTGACATACACCCACTTTGGCACCGGTAACTATCACCCGATTACAGCGCGGGTTTATACCGATTTATCACTTTTCACATGCGATGCGAAACTGGGCCGCGATGCAACCAAAGTGTTCAACTACCTGTCCGGCTATGCCCAACCTGACAGCTTGGAAAACCTTGCCATCGCGCCGATTGATCTCAAAGAAACTTTGCTGGCTCGCATTGCAGCCGAGGCCGAAAATGCAACCGCCGGCAAGCCTGCGTCCATTTGGGCAAAGATGAATTCACTCGTCGAAGAAGACGTGATCGACGCGCTTTATGCGGCGTCCAAGGCAGGCGTGAAGATCGATTTGATCGTGCGCGGTATCTGTGGGTTGCGCCCAGGCGTGTTGGGCTTATCCGAGAATATCCGCGTGAAATCAATCGTCGGTCGGTTCTTGGAACATAGCCGCATCGTGTGCTTCGCCAACGGAAAACCCCTGCCCAGCAAAAAGGCCAAGGTATATATCAGCTCGGCTGACTGGATGGGCCGGAACCTGAACCGCCGCGTAGAGACCTTGATCGAAATCGGGAACCAAACGGTCAAAGCCCAAATCGTCAGCCAAGTCATGGCCGCCAATATGGCCGACGTGGCGCAAAGCTGGGTCATGTCCGCAGACGGTACATTTACCCGCGAGCCGGTGCCAGACGACAAGTTCGCGTTCAACTGCCACCGCTTTTTCATGGAAAACCCGTCGCTGTCAGGGCGCGGATCCGCAGGCGCGTCTGACGTGCCGCAATTGACACACACAGAAGACTGAGAACACGCCCATGAACGACGAATGGCAAGGCTTTGGCCGCCCCTTATTTGAAGACGCCGCCGCAATGGGTTTGGGCCGCGTTGGCGTGATCGACGTCGGATCAAACTCTGTCCGCATGGTGGTATTTGATGGGGCCGCCCGGTCGCCTGCTTATTTCTACAACGAGAAAATCATGTGTGCCTTGGGGGCTGGCTTGTCGGAAACTGGCCATCTTAACCCACAGGGCCGCGTCCGAGCATTATCTGCGATCCACCGCTTTGCGGCATTGGCCAAAGGCATGCGCATCACACCGGTAACAGCGGTGGCGACGGCAGCCGTCCGCGAGGCGTCTGACGGCCAAGAGTTCCGTGATGAAGTTTTGGCCAAAACCGGCATCAAAATCTGGATCATCGACGGCCGCGAAGAGGCGCGCCTGTCCGCCCAAGGTGTGTTGCTTGGGTGGCCGAAATCTTACGGTCTGGTTTGCGACATCGGCGGATCGTCGATGGAACTGGCCGATCTGGCAGATGGCGAAGTCGGCACACGCGTCACGTCCGCGCTTGGTCCGCTTAAGCTGCGCGAAATCAAGGGCGGCAAAAAGGCCATAAAGGCCTATGTCCGCGAAACCATGAACGCACTGCACGAACAGATGGGCCGCGAAACCAAGATGCGCCTCTTTCTTGTTGGCGGCTCTTGGCGCGCGATTGCGCGGATCGATATGGACAGGCGCGGCTATCCTCTTACCGTGTTGCATGAGTACCGGATGACAGCCCGCCAGATCAGCAAAACGGCAGATTACATCGCGGCGTGCGATCCCACCGAACTACGCCAGCGCTGCGGGATTTCGGACAGCCGCATGTCGCTGGTTCCGCAAGCCAGCATCGTGCTCAAAGAATTGATGCGCAAGTTCAAGCCCAAAGATGTCGCGGTTTCGTCATACGGCATCCGCGAAGGCATGCTGTACGAACAGATGCCTGACGAGCT
This sequence comes from Yoonia sp., assembly GCA_023955335.1. GTDB lineage: Bacteria > Pseudomonadota > Alphaproteobacteria > Rhodobacterales > Rhodobacteraceae > Yoonia. The sequence goes on along the minus strand of JAGSGF010000007.1, from coordinate 80,827 downwards.
ACGCAATCGCGACCCGCTGGTCGAGGCCTGCCGTTTTGCTGAAAGCAAAGATGCCCGTCTGCCCGGCTTTGGTCGTCTGCTATATAATTTTGTGATGCCGCTGTTCCCGCGCACCAATTGGCAGCGCAAACGGATCATTAAGGCCGCGACTTTGCTCCATGACGTCAGCTGGCGCGCGCATCCCGATTACCGTGGCGAGGTCGTATTTGATAACGCAACCCGCGCCAATTTGGGCGGGCTCAAGCATTCTGAACGTGTATTTTTGGGGCTGGCGTTGATGAACCGCTACACCAACAAACGCGACGGCACGCGGTTTGATCCGCTGTTCGAAATGCTCAGCGCGGAACAAATCAAAGACGCTGAAGTGTTGGGCAAGGCCATGCGTTTGGGCGCGATGCTTTGGCTTGATGCTGATCGCGCACCCGGCAAGCTGAGATGGAAACCAAAGAAACGCGAACTGACGCTTATACTTGCCCCCGAGGCGCGACCATTGTTTGGCGAAGTCGCCGACGCACGGCTTACATCACTGACCACCGCGCTAAATGCCACATCCAAGGTCCGGTTCGCCAAGACGACTTAAAGGTCGACTTCACCTGTTTCAGGGTCCGGGTCATAGATCGGCGCGTCATCGCGGCGGCGCATGATGATGTCGCCGTTTGGCAGGATCTCTGGCGCGTCGTAATTGCGCATGTCATCGATCTGAGACAACAGCTTAGTGAACGCAGGGCCCATCTCGGCGCCCAATTGGGTCATGGCCTCGCCCATGTCATCAAGCACCGGCTCCATGTCGTTCATCAGGCCGCGCAATAGCTGCTTGGCCCCTTCTTCCATCAGGCTGAACCCTTCAGACACGGATGGCTCTTCTGCCTCTTGGGCAGCAAGCGGGGATACGGCCATTGCCGCGATGAATGTCGCTGTGATGATCTGTTTCATCGCCCTTATATAGGGACGCCATGTCGGTTTGCCAAATTAGACCGGCAATTTCATGACCACAGGAAAGTGATCGGAGGCTGTCAGCAACGCCTCGCGCAGGGGAAGATCGCCATAGCAGTCGGGGTGATCAAACGGGTGCCAGATTTGCCAGTCAGGCCCAAGATCGCGCAGACGCGGCGATACCATGATGTAGTCAAGCAGCGCTTGCAGGTACGGACCCTCGCGAAGCTTGAAACGCGATGTGGACGGCATGGCACCAATTCGCTGACCAAGCGCTATGCGGGCGTGCGGGTCAAACATACGCAGGGCATGGTCTTCGCCCAAGACAATTTCAACACCAGAGCGCCCGAATAGTTTTTCGTACTCATCCAATCCCGGTCCATCGTTGAAATCCCCAAGCACGATCAGATCGTCGCCTGCGGCCAAATGCGTGTCCACACGTTCGCGCAACCAGATGCATTGGGCCAATTGTTTGCGGCGGTTTTCAATCGACATCCGTGCGGCTTCTGCATCGTTTTTGGCGCCATACGGGGCCTTGGATTTTGCATGCACACCGATAAGCCGGATGATACGGCCTGTTGGGATCTTAAGGGCCACTTCAAGCGGCGGTTTGCTCCAGGTAATCAGGTCTGGCGCCGCGTCAGTGTTCACGTCGATACGAAATACGCCGTCGAAACGCGGCGCTTGGCTGCTCCCCCTTTTGCCCGTCGGCTCACCCAATGGGTCATGCAGCGCCGACACAATATCAGGGTCATAAAGCAGCGTAATTTCCTGCTGCGTGTCGTTCTCGAACCCCACCACAGCCTTGCGGGCACGCAGATTGAACCGCGCCGCGAAGTTCTCAAGCGCAAGCGCCCCGTCGCGTTTCCGGCTGCTGTCAGGCGCCTCAATCACCATAACAGCATCAAGGTCCATCGCGCTGAAAACATGACCTAAAGCTGCCGTCTGTTCTGCCTTGGTAATCTCCCACCGCGATGACCAACTGCTATCGTCAATCAAGTCACCGTTGTTATCAAACAGCCGATCAAACCATTCTACATTGTAGGTGCCAATCCTCATGAGGCGCGGTCCAGTTGGATCGTCTCCCATGCCTTGTTGATCGCGACCATCCGCTTTTCAGCGAGCTTAACCGCTTCTTCAGGGACACCACGAGCGATCATCATATCAGGGTGATTATTGCGCACATGTGCCTTCCAAGCAGCCCGAATATCAGCCATCGGCGTATCCGGTTCGACCCCGATAACGTCATAGGCGTCACGCTCCGCATCGGGCACAAACTGCGCGCGGATACGGGCAAAACGGCGTTCATCAAACCCCCAAATATCCGCCACACGGTGCAGGAATTCGTCCTCATTGGGGTGATAAACACCGTCCGCAAGCGCGATGTGGAACAACCCTTCCATCAGATCGCACAGCGGGGCTTGATCGTCAGCGTACATTGCCCCGATACGGGCTGCGTAATCTTCGAACCCTGCGATATCTTGGCGCGCGAGGTTGAACAGCCGTGCGGCCCCTGCCTCGTCTTCGGGCGGAATATTAAACACTTCGCGAAAGGCTGTCACTTCGTCGCGGGTCACCTGGCCGTCCGCTTTGGCCATCTTGGCCCCAAGCGCGATCACAGCAATCGTAAAGGCAACAGTCCTGTCAGGCGGCGCGCGCAATTGGTCGAACACAGCCGACAGGCCTTCGCCGCTGGCAAGCGCGGAAATCGCTGCTGATATGCGTGTCCAAAGTGACATGCTGACCACCCTAGCCCATTACAGGCGTTTTTGCATTAGCACCAGATCGAGCCAACGCCCGAACTTGTGCCCTACCTCTGGCAGAACAGCAGCGATGGTGAAACCCATCTTTGCGTGAAAATCTACGGCACCCTGATTTTCGGCGCTAACGCCCGCATACATCGTGTGTTTGCCCTTATCTTTGGCAATCTTGCAAAGCGCATCCATAAGTTCCCGCCCTGCGCCTTTGCCACGCGCATCGCCGTGCAACATAATCGTATGTTCAACGCTAAACCGGTATCCATCGCCGCCCCGAAACTGACTGTAGCGCGCAAACCCAAGCACGCGTGGGCCATCAGTGAAAACGAGGCACGGCGTGTCGGGGCCGATAAGATTGGCAACGTCGGCTTGTGTTTTCTCGACCGGATTAAACGTGATCGTCGTATGCCGGATGGCATGGTTCCAAATATCTGCGATGCCCGCTGCATCTTGGCCGGTGGCAGGCCGGATCATGCGACAACCTTGGTGCCGTTTGGTGTCGCAAACGTGGCCGCAAACCCGATCTCATCAGCCTTGGTGAACACAACACGGTGATCATTCATCGGGCACATTTTGCGCAGTGCGTCCGCCTGCGGATGCTGGATTTCCCACCGCGTCAGGGTGCACCCGCTGACGGGGAGGTTATTTGCCGGATGCGCTGCGCCATCGCCCCACTTGATCAATGTTGGGAACCCGCCGCCCATTGGCAGGCTACCGTCGTCAGGCACTGTGATCTGCCAATGAAGATCCCCACGCGTCATCGCAATGGCAGGGCCAGTGAGGTCTACGCGTGCGCTAGGCTCATCTGCACGGCAAATCCAGTTCCCCCAACGCGGCGTGGTCGGGGCGTGGTCTAGGTTGAACCATCGTGGCCCTTCGGTTTGAGCGACAGGGTCAGGCGCGATCACTTCAAGGTAAAGCCCGTCAGCCAATCCAAGCAGTTTGTTATGCGTCCCAAAGCGCGCATGCTGGCCGCCGTTCAGCAACGGAACACCTAGTTTTTCAGACAGCCAATCCGCCCCAGTGGACAGATCAGCGCAGACGACAGCGATGTGATCAAGTGTATAGGTCATGCCCCATTGGTGCTTTTGCCCCGCCAAAAAGTAAAGCAGATTTGCGTGCCAAGGCCGCTTGCTTTTTGGCGCAGGTATTTAGGCCCGCGCCTTGCGGATCAGATCAAGGATATCTTCGGCGGCTTTGGGGATGTTGGTGCCCGGACCAAAGATCGCTTTGACACCTGCGTCATATAGGAACTGATAATCCTGCTGGGGGATCACACCGCCACAGATCACAAGAATATCGCCTGCACCTGCGTCGTTCAGCGCCTTGACCAATTTCGGCGCAAGCGTTTTGTGCCCCGCCGCTTGGGACGAAATCCCGATGACATGCACATCGTTGTCGATCGCATCCTGCGCGGCCTCTGCCGGGGTTTGGAACAATGGGCCGACATCCACATCAAAGCCGATATCTGCAAATGCAGTCGCGATCACTTTGGCCCCACGGTCGTGCCCGTCTTGGCCCATTTTGACCACGAGCATGCGCGGGCGGCGGCCTTCATCTTCGGCAAATGTGTTGACTGCATCTTGGATCGCAGCAAAGCCTGCGTCGCCCTCATAGGCTGCGCCGTAAACACCGGCGAGCGTTTTGACTTCAGCGCGGTGGCGTCCAAATGCGTCTTCCATTGCCATGCTGATTTCTCCTACGGTTGCGCGGTGGCGTGATGCCTCGACAGCCGCTTCCAACAAGTTGCCCCCGTCGTGAGCGCGGCGCGTGACCTCCGCCAATGCCGCATCACATGCTGCTTGATCGCGGGTTGTGCGGGTTTTTTCGATGCGGGCAATCTGAGACAGACGCACTGCATCATTGTCGATATCGCGAATATCAATCGGGTCTTCGTTGTCTTTGCGGTATTTGTTCACGCCGACAATCACTTCAATCCCGCGGTCGATGTTCGCCTGACGTGTTGCGGCGGATTCCTCGATCTTGAGCTTGGGCATGCCAGAGGCCACGGCCTTGGTCATGCCGCCCATTTCCTCGACCTCTTCGATCAGCTTCCAAGCGGCTTCGGCCAATTCGTGGGTCAGGCTTTCGACATAAAAGGACCCTGCAAGCGGATCGACCACGTTGGTCACACCCGTTTCTTCTTGCAAGATCAGCTGCGTATTTCGCGCGATCCGGCTGGAGAAATCAGTCGGCAAAGCAATAGCTTCGTCGAGCGCATTTGTGTGCAGTGATTGCGTGCCACCCAAAACGGCAGACATTGCCTCATAGGCGGTACGGATCACGTTGTTATACGGGTCTTGTTCCTGCAACGACACGCCAGAGGTTTGGCAATGGGTCCGCAGCATAGATGATTTCGCGACCTTGGGTTCAAATTCCTCCATGATCCGTGACCACAAAAGACGGGCGGCACGCAGTTTGGCGGCCTCCATGAAGAAATTCATTCCGATCGCAAAGAAGAACGACAAGCGGCCTGCGAATGCATCCACGTCCATGCCGCGCGCAATGGCGGTACGCACATATTCGCGCCCGTCAGCCAGCGTAAATGCCAGCTCTTGGACCAGATCCGCGCCTGCTTCTTGCATATGGTAGCCACTGATCGAAATCGAGTTGAATTTCGGCATGTCCGCAGAGGTATATTCAATAATATCCGCAATGATCCGCATCGAAGGTTCGGGCGGATAGACATAGGTGTTGCGGACCATGAATTCCTTGAGAATATCGTTCTGGATGGTGCCGGAAAGGACAGATTTGTCGTGTCCTTGCTCTTCCCCAGCAACGATAAAGTTGGCAAGGATCGGGATGACTGCGCCGTTCATCGTCATCGAAACAGACACTTTATCCAGTGGGATACCGTCAAACAGGATTTTCATATCCTCAACGCTGTCGATCGCCACACCCGCCTTGCCGACATCACCTTCAACCCTTGGGTGGTCGCTGTCATAACCACGGTGCGTTGCCAGATCAAAGGCGACGGATACGCCCTGTTGGCCACCCGCAAGAGCGGCACGGTAGAACGCGTTGGATTCCTCGGCCGTGGAGAACCCCGCATATTGGCGGATCGTCCAAGGGCGGCCCGCGTACATCGTGGCCTTAACGCCGCGCGTATAAGGTGCTGCCCCGGGGACACCGCCCATATGCGGAAGATCCGCCGTGTCATCGGCGGTATACAGCGGTTTGACCGCGATCCCTTCCAACGTGTGCCACGTCAGGTCATCAAGTGGTTTGCCGCGCAATTCTTTTGCCGCAATGTCAGCCCAGTCTTTGTTCGTTCCCATGAGATCCCTCAAATGTTGTGCGTTGCACGACAGCGCCAAAATCTGTCTAAACAGACTGCGCGATAAAATTATAGTTATCTGGAAGACGGCTGTTCGTATTTGCGATCAGACGTCCTATGTTAGCTTGTATGAAACGTATATTGATCAGCGCCCTCGTGGCGAGCCTGGCCTCGGCCGTATCCGCAGACACCGTGCTTGAGGCATGGCATGCAGACCGGACCCGAATTTTCAATGCAGCCGATATCACGCCTGCTGATTTTATCTGGCAGGCCCGTCCGTTGGTCGTGTTCGCCCAAAGCCCGCTAGACCCAAGGTTCATCGAGCAGCTTGAAATGCTACAAGATGGAATAGAAGAGATGGCCGAGCGTGATGTGATCGTGATTGTCGATACCGATCCTGCAAACCCCAGTGCGTTACGCACAGCCTTACGGCCGCGCGCGTTTATGCTGACGCTTGTTGGAAAAGACGGGCGGACCGTTTTGCGCAAACCCGCACCGTGGGACATTCGAGAGCTGTCGCGGGCGATCGACAAAATACCAATGCGCCAACAAGAGATCATCGACCATCGTGCGCTAAGAACCGAATAGACCATCAGATATCGCCGTCCGTGGATCTGCGGATCATCATGAATGCCAGCATAAACAGCGCCAGCGCGCCAACAATCGTTGCCCCTTGATTTGACATAAACGCGTTGGCCACAAGCCGACCGCACAGGTACAGCAAACTGTAAATTGCGATCCCGCCGAACAAGAACGTCCGCAGCGGATCAATAGGTCCCCCCGCGATGCGGGCGGCGGCCCAAAACCCGACAACTCCAACCATTGGCGTCAACATTGCGACAGTCGGCAGACCACTCTCCAGGCCCACCGTATCGAGATCAACGACCCCCAGCAGCGCCGCCGTCGCAAGCACCAACCCCACCGCGTAAGCCACAAAGCAGATCAAAAACTGGCGCGTGATTGGGGCCATGGCCTATTCAAACTCCAGAATGATGTCGTCGACGGCCAAGCTGTCGCCCGCGACCGCGTTCACCTTGGACACGATGCCCTTTTTCTCGGCGCGCAGGATATTTTCCATTTTCATGGCCTCGACTGTGCAAAGCGCTTGACCATCTTGGACCTCGTCGCCAACTGCCACGTCGACCTTGACGATCAAACCGGGCATTGGGCACAGCAGCAGCTTGGACGTATCAGGTGGCATCTTTTCAGGCATCAAAGCGGCCAATTCGGCCTGACGCGGAGAGCGCACATGCACCTTAAGGTCAGCGCCACGGTACCGCACACGGAACCCGCCAGAAATCTTGCCAATTTTTATCACCAACGGCGTACCGCCAACGGTCATCCGTGCCAGCATATCGCCCGGTGTCCAGTCGCCCTCGACACGAATGGTCTGATCCGCAAGGGTCACATCAGCACCCAGTTTATCCGCAACAATGACCGTATCGAATGATTGGCCCTGCACGGCAACATTCCAATCGGCACCAACATGGCGTTCATGGTTATCCATGCGCCCGGAAATACGCGTGCGGCGGATTTCTGCGACACGGTGCATCGCGGCAGCGGCCGCCGAGATGCGGATAAGGTCTGCGTCGGGCAATGTGACACCTTGGAAACCATCAGGGAATTCTTCTTCGATGAACGCGGTGGTCATTGTGCCAGAAATGAATTTCTCGTGGTCATAAACGGCAGCAAGGAACGGCAAGTTGTGCCCGATGCCTTCGACCTCGAACGCGTCCAGCGCTTGGCGCATTTCCTCAATCGCAGCAGCGCGGTTGGGGGCCCATGTGCATAGCTTGGCGATCATGGGATCGTAATACATACTGATCTCGCCGCCCTCGAACACGCCAGTGTCGTTGCGCACGGCGCGTGTTGGCGATGCTTCTTCTGCAGGCGGGCGGTAGCGTGACAAACGACCAATGGATGGCAAGAACCCGCGATACGGGTCTTCGGCGTACAGGCGGCTTTCCATCGCCCAGCCGTTGATTTTGAGATCATCTTGCTTGAACGGCAATGTCTCGCCGTATGCCACGCGGATCATCTGTTCGACCAGATCAACCCCCGTGATCAGCTCGGTCACAGGGTGTTCCACCTGCAAGCGGGTGTTCATCTCGAGAAAGTAGAAATTGCAGTCGCCGTCTACAATAAATTCGACCGTACCGGCGGAAGAATAATCCACCGCCTGCGCCAATGCGACCGACTGGGCGCCCATCGCAGCGCGCGTTTCTTCGTCAAGGAACGGGCTTGGGGCCTCTTCGATCACCTTTTGCTGGCGACGCTGGATAGAGCATTCGCGCTCGTGCAAATACACGCCATTGCCGTGCTTATCGCAAAGCACCTGAATTTCGATATGGCGCGGTTGGGTGATGAATTTCTCGATAAACAGACGGTCATCGCCAAATGAATTCGCCGCCTCATTCTTGGAAGATGCAAACCCCTCGCGGGCTTCAGTATCGTTCCATGCAATGCGCATACCTTTACCGCCGCCGCCAGCGGAGGCTTTGATCATCACCGGATAGCCAACTTCGTTCGCAATGACGACGGCATGTTCGGCGTCATCAATCAGCCCCATATAGCCCGGCACGGTTGATACGTTTGCTTCTTTAGCAAGCTTTTTCGATGTAATCTTATCGCCCATCGCCTCGATCGCACCCTTAGGTGGACCGATGAATGCGACGCCTGCGGCCTCAAGAGCCTCGGCAAATTTGGAATTCTCAGACAGAAATCCGTATCCCGGATGCACGGCCTCAGCGCCCGTCTGCTTGATCGCGGCCATGACGTTGTCAATGACGATGTAGGACTGGTTTGCAGGAGCAGGGCCGATATGCACCGCCTCATCCGCCATTTTTACATGTAACGCATTGCGATCCGCATCCGAATAGATCGCGACCGTTTTGATCCCCATCTTCTTGGCGGTCTTAATGACGCGACAGGCGATTTCACCACGGTTAGCGATCAGAATTTTCTTGAACATTTCAGACGTCCTTCAAAAGCAAAACCGCCGCGCACAGGGGTGTCCTGCGGCGGCGGTTTCATTTATTTTCATCGAATAGATTAGGCGTGTGACCTTAGAGGTCGTTGGCAAGTGCGCCGATAAGGCCGCCCGCAAGCGCGCCTTCAACACAGTTGTTGTTACCGATAGTTTCACCTGCAACGCAGCCAACGCCAGCGCCAACAAGCGCACGCTCCGCGTCGTTATCAAGACAAGCCGTGAGGCCAAGGAATGCTGTCGCTGCGAGAATGTAAGATGTTTTAAGCATGAAAAAATGCCCCCTGTTGTTTGATTGGTAGGGCCACGTTGTACGCTTTCGGCAGTTAACGCAACACAGCGCGTCAACTCAAAGCAGCATTCCGCCGCCCGATCATAAGGGGTGACCGGTACAAACCCAAAAGGTTGGCACCGGTCAGGGGAAGGGTAACTAAGTAGACAAATTACAGCCCGCTGATTGGTTACGGCAAAAGCTGTTAAGTGATCATTGCACGACACCGCCTGTTCGCCAAACCGACCAGATTGACCCCCCCATTTTTGGGCCATTTTCTGCCCAAGGCAGGTAAATATGCGCAACAAATCGGGCATCAGCGTTCGCGCAATTCAGGAAAGCTGACTGCAGCGACCTTCATGTCGATCCGCAGCAGCGCAGTATAGCTGGATGCATCAAACGGGTCTTCTGCAGGGATCACTTCACGGCCGAACAACCAGCAAAGGCGGCCAGCGTCAAGATTACCGCGCTCAAACGGTTCTGTCCCAAACTGATCATATAACGCTTGCATGAACCCAGCATCCGCACGGCGGTCCGGTGGCCGGCGGTCAGGGTAACGAATACGTTCAGTGATTTCAGTCGCGCCATCTTTGTGAGCACGACGGATTGTAAATTGAAAATCTGTCCCAGCTAACCGGCCCGGAAACCCTCTGTGTTTTTCCATCTTAAAAAGCGTCCCAAATGCAAACACCATCTTTTAGACGGTAAGGTTGAAAATACTGCACCACATCCGTGGCTTCGCCAAACGGCACCTCCGTAGCGGATACAGAAATTACAATCTCATTTACACCCACATCTGACCGCACCAAAGCCGGTTGGGCAACTTGGGCACACAGATAGTCAAAATCATCGACCAAATCAGCGAACGCAACACTGTCAGCGACGGCTGGCAATACAAACCGGAACCGGCCCATCGGCGGCTCCATGATGACATCAAACAATGACAGTTCATGACCGGACGGCACTGTGACCTCAAACGCGGCCGCAGGCCCCGCCAAGAGTGCTGCTATGATCGCAAGACTGCCCAAGTTATCGTCCTTCTTTTGGTCAAAAGTACCCAGTCCGCATCACAACGGAATGTTGTCGTGTTTCTTCCAAGGGTTCTGCAACGATTTTCCGCGCAACGATGCAAAGGCACGGCATATCCGCTTGCGGGTTGATTGCGGACGGATCACTTCGTCAATAAAGCCACGCTCGGCTGCGACAAACGGATTGGCGAACCGGTCTTCATAATCCGCCGTGTGCCGCGCGATCTTTTCGGCATCACCCAAATCGGCACGGTGAATAATCTCGGTTGCACCCTTGGCACCCATCACCGCAATCTCTGCAGTTGGCCATGCATAGTTAAAGTCGCCGCGCAGGTGCTTGGACGACATCACATCGTACGCACCACCGTAAGCCTTGCGCGTAATCAACGTTACCTTGGGAACTGTTGCTTCACCGTACGCAAACAGCAATTTGGCACCATGTTTAATCACGCCGCCAAATTCCTGCGACGTCCCGGGCAAGAATCCGGGCACATCAACCAGCGTCAGGATCGGAATTTCAAACGCATCGCAGAACCGCACAAAGCGGGCGGCCTTGCGGGATGCATCAATATCCAAACACCCAGCCAAGACCATCGGCTGGTTGGCGACAACACCGACAGTCGACCCCTCCATGCGGATGAACCCTGTCAGAATGTTTTTGGCGTAATCTTCTTGGATTTCGTAAAAATCGGCCTCATCTGCGAGCTTGTGAATAAGCTCTTTCATGTCGTAAGGCGTGTTGGCGTTGTCAGGGATCAGCGTATCAAGGCTTGGCTCGATCCGGTTCACATCATCAAAGAACGGGCGCTTGGGTGCTTTTTGACGGTTGTTAAGCGGCAGGTAATCGAACAGACGACGACATTCCGCCAGCGCCTCAACATCGTTTTCAAACGCACCATCAGCGACAGACGACTTTTTGGTGTGTGTTGACGCGCCGCCCAATTCCTCTGCGGTGACAATTTCGTTGGTGACCGTCTTGACCACGTCCGGGCCAGTCACAAACATATAAGAGCTGTCTTTGACCATAAAGATAAAGTCAGTCATCGCAGGTGAATACACAGCACCACCTGCACATGGCCCCATGATCAAGCTGATCTGCGGAACCACACCAGACGCAAGAACATTGCGTTGGAAAACTTCGGCATAGCCCGCCAAGGACGCCACGCCTTCTTGAATGCGCGCACCGCCAGAATCGTTGATCCCGATCACTGGCGCGCCGTTTTGCATGGCCATATCCATGATTTTGCAAATCTTCTGGGCGTGGGTTTCCGACAACGACCCGCCAAAGACTGTAAAGTCTTGAGAGTAGATATACACCATACGGCCATTGATCGTGCCCCAGCCGGTCACAACACCATCACCCGCAGGGCGCTGGTTTTCCATTCCGAAGTCCACACACCGGTGGGCGACGAACATATCAAATTCTTCAAACGAGTCATCATCCAGCAGCAGATCGATCCGCTCGCGTGCGGTTAGCTTGCCCCTTGCGTGCTGGGCAGCGATCCGGCGCTCCCCCCCACCGAGGCGGGCAACGGCGCGACGATCTTCAAGCTCTTGCAAAACATCCATGACAGGTCCCTTCAATTTCCACGACCCTAGCCTGCGAGATGCCATAGGAAAAGCAGGAAACGGGATATTTGCAAAACATGCAGTTTGCGAATTTCCACTTTTGCAAATCTGCTAATTTTGACCAAATGGACCACTATCAATGGACAGCCCGTGTGGCGCGTCTTAAGTCTATGTTATGTCAAACATCCCCACTGTCCGATTTCTGGACCCAAGCACCCCGCCACACATTGTCACGCTGATCCTTATCGCAGGGATTTCGGCGCTCAATATGTCGATATTTTTGCCGTCACTGACGGCGATGACCGACTATTTCCAGACAGACTATGCGACGATGCAGTTCGCATTGTCAGGCTATTTGGCGATGACAGCCCTGCTGCAGATCTTTATCGGGCCGATTTCGGACAAGATCGGTCGGCGACCAGTCGTGCTTGGGTCACTGGTGATTTTCGTATTTGCCAGCATCGGCACATATTTTGCGACGTCCATCACGGTATTTCTGGCCTTCCGCATGCTTCAAGCCGCAGTGGCCACGGGCATCGTCCTGTCGCGCGCCGTTGTCCGCGATATGGTCCCACAGAACCAAGCGGCGTCAATGATCGGTTATGTCACGATGGGCATGGCGCTGGTGCCGATGGTCGGGCCAATGATCGGCGGCGGGCTGGACGAGCTGTTCGGCTGGCACGCGACATTCCTGTTCCTGACGATTTGCGGCATCGGTGTTCTGGCGATAGCATATTTCGACCAAGGCGAGACATTGGCCCAAGGCGGCATGTCGTTTCGCGATCAATTGCGCAGCTATCCTGAACTTTTCGCCTCCCCGCGGTTTTGGGGTTATGCGCTTTGCGCCGCCTTTGCGTCTGGCGCATTTTTCACGCTGCTGGGTGGGGCATCATTCATTGCGGGGACCGTGTTTGGCCTGTCACCGTTGTGGTCCGGCATCGCCTTGGGGGCGCCAGCCGTCGGATATACGATGGGTAACTTTCTGTCAGGGCGGTATTCCGTCAGATTCGGAATAAACCGGATGGCAATTGTCGGGACAACGATCATCATCGCAGGTTTGGGAACGTCACTGGCGCTGGCACTTGTGGGCATCCAGCATCCGCTGATCTTCTTTGGGTTTTGCAGCTTTCTCGGGCTTGGAAACGGGATCGCCCTGCCCAACGTCACCGCAGGTTTGCTGTCAGTCCGACCACATCTGGCAGGCACCGCATCGGGGCTTGGCGGCGCATTAATGGTTGGCGGCGGGGCCGCCTTGGCGCAATACGCCAGCACACTGCTGAACCCCGAAACAGGCGCACTGCCCTTGCAGTGGCTGATGTTTAGCACGGCCGTTGCATCATTGCTGAGCGTGCTATTCGTCATCTGGCGCAGCGCGAAAAAATCCTGATCCTTGCGGGCCGGCTTTGCAAGGTTTACAGACAGGGCAGCTAAGTTTGCAAAGGTGCGCCAATGGCCGTTCAGAAAATCTATGCTGGTGCGAAGCTGCGTGAGCTTCGGGCGCGGCTGTCTCTGACTCAAAAGGTGTTTGCGCAGAAACTTGGCGTGTCGCTGCCCTATTTGAACCAGATGGAAAACAATAACCGGCCTGTCAGCACATCGGTTGTATTGGGGCTGGCGCAAGAGTTCGGCTTTGACGTCACCGAATTGCAATCAGGTGATGAGGCGCGGCTTGTGGGCGACATGCGCGAAGCGCTCGCCGATCCAGTGTTCACAGGCGATGCACCACAACTGGCCGATTTGCGACTGGCGGCGGCCAATGCACCGACGCTTGCGCGCGCGTTCCTTGATCTGCATGCAGCCTACCGTCAAACCCACGAACGGCTTGCCAGTTTGGACGAGGCATTAGGCCGCGAAGACACCCGCCTTGCCCCCAGTCCATGGGAAGAGGTGCGCGACTTTTTTCACTATTGCGACAATTACATTGATGCGGTGGATCGGGCTGCGGAACATTTTGCCCGCACCAGAAAAACCGCAGAACAGGCCCTAAACGACCTTGGCGTCACAGTCGTTCGCAGCGCCGATAGCCCCTTGCGACACTACGATCCTGCGACCAAAACACTGATCCTTGCAAGCGGGGCCGCCGCCGCCACACAGACCTTCCAACTCCTCTTGCAACTCGCCTTGATCAGTCAGGAAACGCTGCTCAGCGCGACGCTCGATCTGGCACGATTTCAATCACCGGAAGCACGCGGCATCGCGCTCGTTGGTCTTGCCAATTATTTTGCTGGCGCCGCGCTCATGCCTTATGGCGCGTTCCTGCAAGCCGCCAAAGACACGCGGCACGATCTGGAAATTCTATCTGCGCAGTTTGGAGCCTCGCTTGAACAAGTGGCGCACAGATTGTCCACGCTGCAACGCCCCGCAGCAAAAGGCATCCCGTTCTTTTTTGTGCGTGTGGACCAAGCTGGGACCATCACCAAAAGACATTCGGCCACGACATTACAGTTCGCACGCTACGGCGGGGCATGTCCGCTGTGGAACGTGCATGCCGCGTTTGAAACACCCGGACAGTTCTTGCGGCAATTGGCCGAAACGCCCGATGGGGCGCGGTATTTTTGCCTCGCGCGGGACGTGTCAAAATCCGGTGGCGCATTCAACGCCCCCACACGGCGGTACGCTATCGGATTGGGCTGCGAAGTCCGCCATGCAGACGCGCTTGTTTACGCCGACCACATGGACCGCGCAGCCCCCGACGCCTATGCACCAATCGGGATTTCGTGCCGGATTTGCGAACGTAAAAGCTGCCACCAGCGCTCCGTTCCGCCGCTCGAACGACGACTGCGCGTGAACCCAGACCGACGTGGTGTGCTGCCCTATCAGGTTGACTAATCCAACCGGTTTATGGCCAACTCATCTTAACGAAAAGGAACACGCGTATGGAATTGACTGGCACAAAAATCATTGCCGCAGACACGGCGACCGTTTGGGCGCATCTGAACAATCCAGAGACCCTTAAGGCCTGCATTCCCGGATGCGAAGATCTGACGGGATCCCCCGAAACCGGATTTGCCGCGACCGTGAAACAAAAAGTTGGGCCAGTGAAAGCCACCTTCCACGGCGAAGTGACGTTGGAAAACGTTGTCCCAGGCACGTCCTACACGATCGTGGGCGAAGGCAAAGGCGGCGTCGCAGGTTTCGCAAAGGGCGGTGCGGACGTGACCTTACGGGCCGTCGACGAGGGATGCGAGCTGACCTACAACGCAACGGCCAAAGTGGGCGGCAAGCTCGCACAACTTGGCAGCCGGATTATCGGCGGCTTTGCCCGCAAAATGGCCGACCAGTTCTTTGATAACTTTCAAGCTGTCGTTGAAGGCCCCCCTGACTAGCGCTGCGACGTTTCCCAATTTGGATTGATCCACGGGCGATCATTTGCGGGCGCAAGCGGCTGACGGCCAAGGATGTGATCGGCCGCCTTTTCGCCAACCATAATAGACGGCCCGTTCAAATTGCCGTTGGTAATACGTGGAAAGATCGAACTGTCAGCGACGCGCAAACCGTCAACACCGATCACACGGCATTCGGCATCAACAACGGCCATCGGATCATCCGTTGCACCCATTTTGCAGGTGCCGCAAGGATGGTACGCGCTTTCGACATGTTCGCGGATGAAATCATCAAGCGCCTCGTCTGATTGCACGTCTTTACCCGGCTGAATTTCCTTGCCGGAATATGGCGCAAACGCATCTTGACCGAAAATCTCTCGGGTTAGGCGGATGCAGGTACGGAAATCCTCCCAATCGGTTTTGGCGGACATATAGTTGAACTGGATGCGCGGATTGTCTGCCGGATCGGCCGACCGCAAGGTAACTTCGCCGCGTGACGCGGAGCGCATTGGGCCAACGTGAGCTTGGTATCCATGGCCTTCCGCAGCAATTTTACCATCATAACGCACAGCAATCGGCAAGAAATGATACTGAATATCGGGGTACTCAACACCCGCATTGGACCGCACGAAAGCAGCGCTTTCAAATTGGTTCGATGCGCCAAGGCCCGTTTTCGTAAACAGCCATTGTGCCCCGATCTTGGCCTTGCCCCACAGGTTCCAATGCTTGAACAACGACACCGGCTTGGTCGCGGCCTGCTGGATGTAAAGTTCCAGATGGTCTTGTAGGTTTTGCCCCACACCCGCGCGGTCAGCGACCACCTTGATGCCATGTTCTGCCAGGTGGGCAGCAGGGCCGATACCGGACAACATCAGTAGTTTAGGAGAGTTTAGGGACGACGCGGCCACGATCACCTCGACGTTTGCGCGGATCACTTCGGTATTGCCGCCGCGATCCACCTCAACCCCAACAGCGCGACCATCTTCGATCACGATTTTACGGGCAAAGGCCCGGATTAACGTGCAATTGGGACGCTTCAGTGCCGGACGTAAATACGCATTGGCCGCAGACCAGCGGCGGCCTTTCCAAATGGTCGCATCAAAGGGGCCAAAGCCTTCTTGCTGCTCACCATTGTAGTCGCCAGTGACCGGATAACCGGCTTGCTTGCCTGCCTTTACAAAGGCACGGGTCAACGGGTTGGTGCGCGGTCCACGTGTGACGTGCAGCGGGCCTTTGCGGCCACGCCACGCCTTATCGCCGCCATGACCACCCGAATGCCAATGCTCCATCCGTTTGAAATAGGGCAGCACATCGGCGTAAGCCCAGCCTTGCGCCCCGCTTTCGGCCCAATGATCATAGTCACGGGCATGACCGCGCACGTAGATCATACCGTTGATCGACGATGACCCGCCAATAACCTTGCCGCGCGGGGTAACCAAGGAACGACCATCCAGATGCGGTTCGGGTTCAGTCGACATGCCCCAATCATACATCTTCATGTTCATCGGATAGGACAATGCGGCGGGCATCTGAATGAACGGACCGGCATCTGAACCGCCATGTTCAATAATCAACACCTGCTTGCCTGCTTCGGCCAAACGGTAGGCAATCGCGCAACCCGCAGACCCCGCGCCAATGACGACATAATCCGCTTGATCAGGCTGCATTCAAGTACCCAATCGTAAGCGATATAAATGCGCCAACATGCACCACCATGATGGCGCGGTCTTTCCACATAAAACCGACAGCGAACCATAAGAATATCCCAACAAGGAACGCATAGATGTTCCACGGAGTATAGTTCAGGCCGGTTAAGCCGTAACCAATCAATTGGATGGCGGTCGCAATCCATTTGACGTAATCAACGGGCTTTAGCGGCAAACGTGTTGTTGTTTGTACCATTAGAATGGTGCCTCCACGTCGCCCATGGCCACATAGACGCCCTTGATTTGCGAATAATGTTCAATTGCGGCTTTGGAGTTTTCACGCCCGACGCCAGACTGTTTTGACCCGCCAAACGGGGCCTCTACGGGGGCAAGATTATACGTGTTGATGTAACATGTGCCCGCCTCGAACCCTGCGGCCATCCGGTGGGCGCGGGTCAGATCGGCGGTAAAGACACCTGCGGCTAGGCCAAATTCGGTATCATTGGCGCGTGCTAGCACCTCTTGTTCGGTGTCAAAATCAAGGACCGAGAGAACGGGGCCAAAGATTTCTTCGCGTGCGATTGTCATATCATCCGTCACATCGGCAAAGACGGTGGGTTCGATGAAATATCCCCCCCCCGCGACGATTGCACCGCCCGCGATCAAACGTGCGCCCTCGGCTACACCTTTTTCGATATAGCCAGCAACAATGTCGCGCTGCTTTTCTGACACCATCGGGCCAAAGTTCACGTCCGGGTCCTGTGGGTCGCCCATTTTCACGCCTTTGAGCCGTTCCACCATGCGGGCAAGAAACGCTTCTTTGATACCCTTTTGTACAAAAACGCGGGTGCCATTGGAACAGACTTGGCCAGAGGAATAGAAGTTCCCCAAGATCGCGCCAGACACAGCGTTTTCCAGATCAGCATCGTCAAAAATGACAATCGGGGACTTGCCGCCCAGTTCCATCGTGACATGACGGATACCGGCCGCAGCAGCGGCATAGACTTTGCGGCCCGTTGGCACGGAACCTGTCAACGACACTTTGGCAACCCGCGCGTCAGTGACAAGCGAAGCGCCGACCGTGCCATAGCCTTGGATAACATTGTAAACACCTGCCGGAGCCCCCGCCTCCAGTAAGATTTCCGCAACTTTCAGCGCGCAAAGCGGCGTTGTCTCGGATGGTTTGAACACCATTGCGTTGCCGCAAGCCAATGCAGGGGCGGCTTTCCAGCTGGCGATTTGGGTCGGATAGTTCCACGCACCGATACCCACGCAAACACCAAGCGGTTCGCGGCGAGTATAGACGAAATCTTCGCCCAACTGAATATGCTCACCGGTGATACTGGCCGCCAGACCGCCGAAGTATTCCAACGCGTCGGCCCCTGATGTGGCATCTGCGACAGATGTTTCCTGATAGGGTTTGCCCGTGTCATAAGTTTCTAAAACCGAAAGATCATGATTACGATCGCGCATGATATCTGCGGCACGGCGCAACACGCGGCCACGGTCGGTGGCGGTCCATGCAGCCCATTCTTTTTGTGCACGCTTGGCCGATGCGAGGGCTTGATCGATAATTGCCGGGGTCGCGCTGTAGAGCGTCGCGATGACTTCGCCCGTCGCCGGATAGATCACAGGGATCGGATCACCGGCAGTGTCTTCGACATAGTGACCATCAATGAAATGAGAGGCTGTTGGCTGGATAATCATGGGGCCCTCCGGGGGGAGTATTTTGAAAAAAGCGAGGCGATTATTCACCGCGTGGGAAACGTTTATTATCTTCAAGGATGTTCAGGTCCATGTGGTTGCGCATGTACCGCTCGGACGCTTTTTGCAGCGGCTGATAGTCCCAAGGATAGTAGGACCCGTTGCGTAGCGCCTCGTAGACGACCCACCGGCCAGCTTGAGATTGACGCACGGCCGCATCAAATGTGTCGAGATCCCAACGGGCTTGGGATTTGGCACGCAGTTGGGTGACGGTGCCTTGATGATCAGGGTGATCCGCAAGATTGGTCAGCTCGTGCGGGTCTGCGTCCATATCGAACAATTGATCAGGATCAAGCGCACAGCGATTGTATTTCCACTTGCCATACCGCAACGACACCAGCGGCGCATATGACCCTTCGGCGGCATATTCCATCGCAACAGGTTCGGATCGGTCAGCCCCCTGCCCCAGTGGCACGATGGATTGACCGTCGGTCCACGGCATGACCTCGTTCATATCAACGCCCGCCAGATCACAAAGGGTGGGCAAAATGTCGATGCTACTGACAGGGGTGGTCGTCAGGCCCGGTTCCATTTCTGGTGCCGAGATCATCAGCGGTACGCGCGCAGATCCATCGTAAAACGACATCTTGAACCATAGCCCGCGTTCGCCAAGCATGTCGCCATGATCGGACACAAAGATAATCTTAGCCTCTTGGCGAGTGTCTTTCAGCGTTTGCAAGATCTCGCCGACTTTATCGTCGATGTAGCTGATGTTTGCAAAATATGCACGGCGCGCGCGAACGATGTGATCTTCGGTGATATTGAAGTTATCACGGTCATTTGCGTCCAAAATACGCTGCGAATGGGCGTCTTGGTCGGCATAGGGGATCGGGCCGATGTCAGGCATAAGATGTTCGCAATCCTCGTACAGGTCCCAGTACTTTTTGCGGGCGACATACGGATCATGCGGATGTGTGAAGCTGACGGTCAGGCACCATGGGCGGGCATCGCCCCCGCGCGATAAATCATAGAGCTTGCGGGTCGCGTGATATGCGACCTCATCGTCATATTCCATTTGATTGGAAATCTCGGCCACGCCTGCACCAGTGACAGAGCCCATATTATGATACCACCAATCAATCCGCTCACCGGGTTTGCGGTAATCTGGGGTCCAGCCAAAATCGGCGGGGTAGATATCAGTCGTCAAGCGGTCCTCGAACCCGTGCATTTGGTCAGGGCCGACAAAGTGCATCTTGCCTGACAAACAGGTCTGGTATCCGGCACGGCGCAAGTGGTGGGCATAGGTCGGGATCGACGACGCAAATTCGGCGGCGTTATCATAGACGCCTGTGCGACTGGGCAATTGGCCGGACATAAACGAGGCCCGCGCAGGGGCGCATAGCGGCGACGCCGTGTAGGCATTTGCAAACCGTGTCGACCGCGCAGCCAACGCCTTAAGATTAGGCGCATGCAACCAGTCAGCCGGGCCGTCAGGGAACAACGTCCCGTTCAGCTGGTCCACCATGATAATCAGGATATTCGGTTGGGTCATACGGCACCTTTGGTCAGTGTAGAAAGCGCGGCCAAGGCGGTACGCTCCGGGTTTGCATCGGGGGCAGTCAGCGCCGCACGAATATACAGGCCATCAATCAATGCGGCCATTGTATCGGCGGCCCCGCGCGGGTCATCGCAAAGCGTGCGCAGCGCATGGGTCAAATTGGACCGCAACCGACGCTGATAAGCACGCAAAAGGCGTAGCGCATCAGGATTAGTTTGCGCCTGCACATAGAACGTCATCCATGCAGACACCGTGGCGGGATCAAAGCAAGACTGCGCAAAGTTCGCATGCACAATTGCTCGTGCGCGGGCGGCGGGGTCTGTAGCTGCGGCCAAGGCGGTGCGCACCTCGGCGGAATAATCGCGCAGAATCTGACGCATTGCTGCCTCAAATATCTGGTTCTTTCCGCCAAAATAATGATGGGCCAATGCAGAAGACATGCCCGCACGCTTTGCAATCCGGCTCACGGTCACATCCAGTGATCCAGCTGCACCAATTTCCGCTATCGTCGCCTTAACAAGGGCGGCGCGGCGGATCGGTTCCATTCCTAATTTCGGCATAATTTACCCCATCAAACACTGGCGCACATATTTCGGATTTTTATTGACCCGTCAATCAATAAAAACATCAGCCTGAATGTCGGCTTTGGTCGCAGGTGCAGACTGCCGGCTTTTACGCAGCGCGACTGCCTCGCGCCATGTGATAAAGCTAACCGATGCCATAATCACAACGCCGCCGAGAATGACCCAGCCATCGATGGGTTCCGCGAAAATGACAGCCCCCAAGATGACCGCCCAAACAAGCTGCAGAAACGTTGCCGGCTGCGTGACGGTCAATGGGGCCGCGGCAAAGGCCAAGGTCATGGTGTAATGGCCAGCAGTCGCAAAACAAGCGACCAAAAACATCCAACCAACTTGGGGCAGCGTCGGTGTCACCCAAACTGCGTAGGCAAACGGCGCCAGCCCGATCGTGACAGTGATCGACAACATACCGACAACAACGGCGGCAGACACTTCGCCGGACATCAGTTTGGCAATCAGATAACCCGCAGCAAATCCAAGGGCTGTGAACAACATCGCGACATGGCCGGGGTCAAGGACACGCATGCCGGGCCGCAAAATGATCATCGCCCCGAGTAAGGCCACACCCACAGCAATCAGGCGGCGCGGTGGCAAACGTTCGCCCAAGAACAGCGCCGCGCCAATGGCCACATATACTGGACTGAGGTAATTCATCGCGGTGACTTCAGCCAATGGAATGCGCGACATCGCATAAAACCAAAGGATGACGGCGCCCGTATGCACAATACCGCGCAGACTGAATAGCATGACCTGCCGCCGGTCCAACCGCGCCCGCAAGATAGGACGGATCATCGGAATAACGAAAACAAGGCCCAGCAAATACCGCAGAAACGCACCTTCAGCAGCAGGTAAATCAGACCCCACATATTTCACAATTGCCGTAACCCCGACGAACATCAGGCCAGTCAGGACCATCCAGAAAATACCCAGCATGGGGCGTGAGGCGCGGGCTTGTTGCATAAACAATCCGTGACAGGCGGCACGACAAATAACAAGGGCGCGGCCATCGCTGACCACGCCCCAATATCCACAATGCAATCACCGCTTAGCCTTCGAACAAGGCCATAACGTCGTCAGACACGTCCATGTTCGTCGTGACCCGCTGCACGTCGTCGTCTTCTTCCAGAATATCCAGTAGCTTCATCAGCTTGGTGAACCCGTCAATGTCCAGTTCGGTGGTCATGTTGGGTTTCCAGATCAGTTTGGTCGACAAAGACTCGCCAAGGTCTTTTTCCAAGGCGGTGGCCACCTCATTCAGCTCGGTATCTTCGCAATAGATCACGTGATTGTCTTCGTCCGACTGCACGTCATCGGCCCCTGCTTCAATCGCGGCCATCATTACGGTGTCGGCGTCGCCCACGGATGCGGGGTAAACCACCTCGCCTTTGCGGTCGAACATGAAGCCGACCGATCCGGTTTCACCCAAGTTGCCACCGTTTTTGGAAAACGTGGACCGAACCACAGACGCGGTGCGGTTTTTGTTATCGGTCATCGCCTCGACGATCACGGCCACACCGTTGGGGCCATAGCCTTCGTAACGGATCTCGTCATAGTTATCCCCTTCGCCAGCTTCGGATTTTTTGATCGCGCGATCAATCACATCCTTTGGCACAGACAAAGATTTCGCTTCTTTGACGGCCATCCGCAGACGCGGGTTTTTGTCAGGGTCAGGGTCGCCCATCTTGGCAGCCACGGTGATTTCCTTGGCCAATTTTGAAAACAGCTTAGAGCGCAGTTTGTCTTGACGCCCTTTGCGGTGCTGAATATTCGCCCATTTTGAGTGGCCAGCCATGTCGATATCCTATTCGTCTTTGATTTTGTCCGTCTTATGCCACATCGGGGGCATGGATCAAGCGGGTGTTGTTGATTGGTTTTTTTCCAAAACCATGCCTCCGGCGGACATATTTTTACTTCGGAAAAAGTCAGAGCGGCCAGATCATCGGGATCACAAAGCTTACGATAGGTGCGAGCGACAGGTTTAGAGGGATTCCGAATTTTAGGAAATCCGCGAATTTATATCCGCCGGGGCCGTAGACCAACGTATTGGTCTGGTACCCGATCGGTGTCGCAAAGCTGGCGCTTGCCGCGATCATCACGGCCACCACAAGCGGACGCGGATCAACGCCCAGCGCTGTGGCCAACCCAATCGCCACGGGTGTCATCACCACGGCGACCGCATTATTGCTAACCAATTCGGTCAGGAGCGATGACAGCAGATAAACCGAAAGCACTACAAAGAACGGCGGCAGCACGGTCATCACAGGCGATATGACGTCCGCGATCATTGCAACTGCGCCCGAAGATTGCAGGGCGGCTCCAACGCCAAGCATCGCAAAAATCAATGCAAGCAAGCGTCCATCTATATATGAAAATGCCTCTTCTGCGTCGATGCATCCTGCCATCAGAACGACAGTCACACCAACCATCGCGAGCATCAAAATGGGAGCGACGTTCAGCGCGGCAAGGACCACGATCGACAGCAAGGTTACAATTGCAACCCATGCACGGCCGCGGCGAAAGGCCCGCTCAGACGGTTTGGACACATCACCAAGGTTCATATCATTGGCAAGTCGCGAGATATCCTCGGGCGAGCCTTCTAGCAGCAGCGTATCCCCCACACGGACGACCAGACTGTCCATTTGGCTCCCGATATTGGTATCGCGGCGGTGTACGGCCAGCGTATAGACCGCATAGCGGCGGCGCAGGCGCATCGCCCCAAGCGTGCGGCCGACCATCTTGCAGTTGGGTGTAATCAGAACTTCGACCGTTGTAGCTTCAACCGCAGACACCTGATCGACGCGGCGCAGTTCCGGGGTTGCTTGTAGGGACAGCAATTCAGACATGGCCGTGCGGAGCACAATACGGTCGTTCTTTTGCAAGACGACCCCCTGCAGGTCGCGCCGTAACGACGCATCGCCACGGATGACATCGATCAGGCGCACCCCGTCGCGTTTGAACAATTGCACGCTCATAACGTCGCGCCCGATCAGGTTACTTTCGGGTGGAATGACCGCCTCGGAAAAGAACCGCATTTTGGACCGGTCGGACAGCAAGGTCGCCATGCTTGCCCGATCAGGCAGCAGGCGAGGCCCCGCGAAATATAGATAGATAAACGTCCATGTGACGACGACCAAACCGACCGGCAGAATTTCCAGAATACCAAACGGCTTCATCCCCGATGCACGGGCCACACCATCAACCAGCAAGTTGGTCGAGGTTCCCAGCAGGGTCATCGTCCCCCCAACAATCGCGGCATAGCTCAGTGGGATCAGCAGCTTGGACGCTGATGTGCCCAAGGTCCGTGCGAGTTGGACAAAGACAGGGATCATCACAACCACCAACGGCGTATTGTTCATAATCGCACTGGCAAAGGCCACAAACACCAATGCGCCCCCGATGGCGCGGGCTGGGTTTTTAACCGCTTGACGTTCAACCAATTGGGTCAACGCATTCAACGCGCCTGTCCGCACCAAAGCCCCCACGATGATGAACATCGCCGCAATCGTCCAAGGGGCCGGGTTGGCCAGAGCCATGACCGCATCATCATACGACAACACACCTGTGACCAATAACGTGGATACGCCGATCAGGGCGACGACTTCGGTTGGATAAACTTCACGCAGGAACATCACAAACATCGCGGCGACAACCACCAACGTAAGCAAGGCGCCTTGCGCCTGCGACAGAGAAACCAAATCAATCATGGGTCCAGTCTATCATCAACGTGGCGTGGGCGCACAAGTGCGATCCCGCATAGCATCAATACCAGAGCGGCCCAGACCCAGCCGGAATATCGCTCGCCCAATAAGATCATCGCCCAGATGACGCCAAAGCCGGTCACGAGATACGACACCTGCCCCGCGAACACGGCCCCTGCCCGTCCGACAAGCCAAACGTAGGTAATATAGACTGACACATGGATCAACGACGACACAAGGAACGCAAAATCTGCAAGAATGTAGGGCGGGCGCGGATCAATGAACTGCCCTGTGGACAATGCTAGCGGCAATGCAACAACAGTCCCCAGACACGATGCACCACAAAGCAATTGCACGGGATCAAGCCCACCTGTGCCCCATTTGGCGACGATGTTGCCCTCGATTGCATAGCAAAGCGGGGCGACAAGGGCCAAAGGCAGGATTGCAACCATGGCGCGGTCCGGCAGGCTGGCTTCGGGGAATGCGATGAGACTGACCCCCAAAAGCCCCAACGACAGCCCTCCGATGCGCCGCCATGTGAACCAATCAGTGCCCAGCGCAAGCGCAATTGGAAAGGCGAGCATCGGAATGGTGGCGATCACAATCGACATGACCCCCGCAGGCAGAAAAAACGCGGCACGGTAGCTGGCCGTATTCGGGATCAGCGTCCCTATCAGGGCGATCATTGCGAAAAACGCGACTGTCTTGGCCGATAGCGGCAGCGGTTTGCGCTGGATCAGCAGCAAGGTACTTGTCAGTACAGCCCCAATCGCCAGTTGCCAGAAAATAAGCCCTAGCGGCAGATATCCTGCGTCCACTGTGATCTTGGTCAGCGGTTGGGTCATGCCCCAGCCCGCGCCAAGAAACACCAGAATGACCGTTAGACCTGCGCGTTCGTTCATGCAGGGCCAGCAGCAGACAATCGCCCACCCTGCCGGACCATTTCGACCCGCGTGGCCTTGCCTGTCCGGTCATCGGTTTCAACATACAGACCCGACAGCGTGGCCTCTGATGCAGCAGGCGTGAACCGTTCCTTTGGCATGCCCGTGATAAAGCGGCGCAAAGGCTCGGCCTTATCCATGCCGATAACCGAATTGTAATCGCCACACATGCCCGCATCGGACTGGTACGCAGTCCCGCCAGACAAGATCATCGCATCGGCTGTCGGCACGTGGGTGTGCGTGCCAACCACGACGCTTGCGCGGCCATCACAAAAATGACCGACGGCCATCTTTTCGGATGTGGCTTCGCAGTGAATGTCCACAAGGCTTGCCTGAACGGCGCCACCCATCGGGTATTGGCGCAGCACCGCATCCAGCGCCGAGAACGGGTCATCAAAGGGGCGTTTCATAAACACTTGGCCCAACGCTTGGGTCACAAGCACTTTGCGTCCTTGGGTGGCCGGAAATACGCGGGCACCGACACCGGGTGCAGCCTTAGAGAAATTCAGCGGACGGATGATGCGTGGCTCGCCCGCCGCAAAGGTCATCATGTCCTTTTGATCAAACGCATGGTCGCCCAGCGTGAGCACGTCAGCACCCGCATCCAGCAACGTCTTGGCATGTGCGCCCGAAAGCCCCATGCCACCTGTCGCGTTTTCACCGTTGACCACTACAAAATCAAGTCGCCAATCACGCCGCAGCCGTGGCAGGTGGTCGACCACCGCCGTCCGGCCTGCGCGGCCCATCACATCACCTAGGAAAAGTATCTTCATAAGCCCCTGTTACGGGCAACTGCGCATTTCTTCTACTAGAAATTTGAGTTTTCAGATCTTGGTCGAACAAGCCCTTTAAAACGTGGTCTGGCCAAGCTCTGTGATTATCAGATCAAGCGGCTGGTCTGTCGGTTCTAACGGAAGATTATCCGCCTCTTGGTCCGCATAGGCAAAACCGATGGCAAGCGTGGCTTGGGTCGCCCGCAGCCCTTCGAGGGTACGGTCATAAAACCCGCCGCCATAGCCAAGCCGCCCGCCCGTTAAATCATAGGCAACCAAAGGCACGATGACGATTTCAGGGGTCATCCAATCACCCTTTGCAGGGATCAACGCGCCAAATTCACCCGCAATCATCTCTACCCCCGGTTCCCATCGGCGGAACTTGAGCGGCTGCCCTGCCCCAAGGATCACAGGCACACCGACGGGACCGTGCGCAGACGCCTCTTCCATCGCGGGTGTCGGGTCGATTTCGGTGCGCATCGCCATGTATCCCGCAAGCGGTACACCGCGGTGGCCTGCCAGAAACGCGCTCAGATGCGCCGCCGTGCCGACCCCACTGACATGCGCGATTTTGCGGCGGGCAAACGCCGCTTTGCGCGCTGCGTTTTTGCGTTCTGTTAAAGAATCCATACTGATGCCAATCCCAAGAATGCGAAAAATCCTATGACGTCCGTGACGGTGGTCACAAATGCGCCTGACGCCAGTGCGGGGTCAACGCCGACCCTTTCAAGCAGAACCGGGACCATCGTGCCTGCAAGGCCGGCGACAACCATGTTGATCACCATCGCCACAGCGATCACGACGCCAAGCATCGGAGTCCCGAACCAAACAGCGCTTACGACACCCATGACGATGGCAAAGATCATACCGTTTACAAACCCAACAAGGGCCTCACGGCGAATAACGCGCCACACGTTTGAGCCGGTCAAATCGCGGGTCGCAATCGCGCGCACGGCCACCGTCAACGACTGGGTACCCGCGTTCCCGCCCATGGATGCAACGATGGGCATCAAGACAGCCAAGGCAACAAAGCCCGAGATCGTTTCTTCAAACATCGAAATCACCAACGACGCAAAGATCGCAGTCACAAGGTTCACGGCCAACCACGGAAACCGCTGGCGGGTCGTCTGTATCACGCGGTCAGACAGCGACCCTTCGCCAACACCGGCAAGGCGCAAGATGTCTTCTTCAGCTTCTTCTTCCAGAAACGCCATAGCATCATCGATGGTGATCACACCGACAATCCGGTCGTTGTCATCGACCACGGGGGCGGTGATCATGTGATAGTGGTTGATCGCTTGAGCGACATCTTCGACGTCCTGATTGACGTGGAAGGTGCGAAATGTGTCTTCGACAATCTCCGACAACGCAACATCGCGGCGCGATGACAGCAACCGCCCCAGCGTGACATAACCCACGGCCTTAAGGCGGGGATCAACAAGGATCACGTGGTAAAACTGATCCGGCAGGTCGATATCATCCGACCGCAAATAATCAATCGCCTCGCCAACGGTCCAATGATCCGGCGCGCGGACCAGCTCGGATTGCATATGACGACCAGCGGATTCCTCTGGGTAGGACAGCGCCTGTTCAACCGCGACACGGTCGCCAGCATCCAGCGCATCCAGTGCGGCCTCTTGTTGTTCCTCGTCTAGATATTCAACCAGATCAACAACGTCATCAGTTTCCAGTTCGCGGACCGCGTCGGCAAATTCGGACGCATCAAGGCTTTCGATGATCTCTTCACGCAGCTTTTCATCCAGCTCGGACAGGACATCACCGTCCATGCCCCCTTTCCACACGCTCAACAGATCACGGCGCTTACGGTTGTCGATCTGTTCAATCAGGTGGGCAATATCGGCAGGGTGCAGCGGATCAAGCAGGGCTTGGACATAAATGGATTGTCCCGTCTCAACCGCGCTCATAACATCGGCGATCAGACGGTCTGTGACACCAAAGGCCTCGTCGTCGATGTTGTCAGGTACATCAGTCATTGCAGGGCATCCTTTGCATGTCTTGGCGCAACATAACGGCTTGCGAACATCGCACAAGCGGGGGTAAGCCAATTTCTGGTGATTTGCAGCACGCGGCTGCGCAGCCTAAGGTGATAAGATGACAAAACAGCTTATATTGGGAACGACACTGCGTTTTACAGGCCTGCCGTTGGTTGATGCATGGGAAGACTGCGCACATGTAAACACTGCGGGTGGTGTGTTGGTCGTGGATGGCCAGATCATGGCGGTCGATGACGCAAGCACGTTGAAATCCGCCCACCCTGACGCCAAGGTCACCGATTACGGGACCGACATGATCACAGCGGGCTTTGTCGATGCGCATATGCATTACCCACAAACGGCGATGATCGCGAGCTGGGGTAAGCAGCTAATTGATTGGCTCAACACCTATACCTTCCCCGAAGAATCGCAGTTTGGTGACGCAGATTATGCAGCCGAGATAGCAGGCAGGACCTGTGATTTGGCGATCGCACATGGCACCACATCGCTTACCAGTTTTTGCACGATCCACCCGACCAGCGTGGATGCGTTTTTTGACGCGGCCGCCACACGCGGCATGGCCGTGGTCGCAGGCAAAACCTGCATGGACAGGAACGCACCAGACACCCTGCGCGACACGCCCCAATCGGCCTATGACGAGAGCAAAGCCTTGTTGGAAAAATGGCACGGCGTCGGGCGGGGGACCTACGCGATCACGCCGCGGTTTTCGCCGACCTCGACACCAGATCAGCTGGCGGCGCTTGGCGCGCTTTGGGCCGAAAACCCGGACTGCCTGATGCAAACGCATCTTTCTGAGCAGCACGACGAGATCGCATGGGTGCGGGATTTGTTCCCGACCGCACGTGATTATTTGGATACCTACGAGACCCACGGGTTGTTGGGCAAAAAGGGTATTTACGGACATTGTATCCACTTAGAACCGCGCGAAATTGACCGGCTGTCCGAAGTTGGCGCGGGCGTTGTCCACTGCCCCACATCCAACACGTTCATCGGATCAGGATTGTTCGACACGCTCGGGCTTGCGGCGCGGGGCATCCGCACAGGACTGGCCACCGACACGGGCGGCGGATCGTCGTTTTCGATGTTGCGAACAATGGCTGCAGCTTATGAAATCGGACAACTGCGCGGCTCAGCGTTGCATCCTGCACAATTGATATGGATGGCGACCGAAGGGTCCGCAGCAGCCCTGCACAAATCCGGAGAAATCGGACATTTGGGCGCTGGGGCGGCTGCAGACATCACTGTTCTAAACCTTGCGTCCACCCCCGCAATCGCACAGCGACACGCGCGGGCTACAGACGTTTGGGACGCGCTGTTCCCCACCATCATGATGGGCGATGATCGGGCCATTCGGGATGTCTGGATTGCAGGCGTGCGTCAGCAGGGTTGATACAGCATCAACACCCAAGTATCCCCTGAACGGCCAAGGCCGTAGCTCGCCATGCGGGGGTTTATCATGTTGCGGCGATGACCGCTTGATCCCATCCAGCCCGCAAATACTTCAGCAGAAGACGTCTGCCCTTGCGCAATGTTTTCCCCGATGCCGCAGGACGGAACACCCGCCGCAGCCGCACGGGCACCAGAGCCCCGCCCCTCGGGCGACATATGCGAAAAGTAGCCCCGCGCGGCCATATCGGCAGCATGGGCACGGGCCACGGCAGCCAATTGAGCATTATGGGCAATCGGTTTGCCACGTACATTTTGCAGTTGGGCATCAAAGCCCGGATCAGCGGCCTGACTTGTAGCCAATGTGCGCACTTGCGACGATGATACCGTCACCATCGGAATAGGGATAGGGATAGGCACACAGGCCGCGAGCCCCAAGATCATTGCAAGTACGCGCATGAATTATCCTAACGCCAACTTTTTGGCCAATGTGTTTTGGCGGCCAATGACCGCGCCCAAGTCGACTGTCATCATGCGACCGCCTGCGACAACGCGGCGGCCTTCAACAAACAGATCACGCACTTTGTTAGGGCCCGCCAACACCAATGCAGCGGCATCCCAGCTTCCGGCTGATTCTATACCTGTGACGTCCCAGATCGCAATGTCTGCGCGCTGACCGACGGCAATCTGGCCACAATCCGCCCGTCCAAGCACCTGAGCTCCGCCGCGGGTGGCAATAAAAAGCGCCTCATCTGCGGACATGGCATCCGCGCCATTTTGAACACGCTGTAACAGCATGGTCTGGCGGGCCTCGCCCATCAGGTTGCCAGTATCATTGCTGGCAGATCCATCAACCCCAAGGCCAACCTTAACGCCAGCATCGCGCATCTGGCGGACAGGCGCGATCCCTGACCCAAGGCGGCAATTCGAACACGGACGATGGGCGACGCCTGTGCCTGATTTTGCAAATAGATCAATTTCTTGGCCATCAAGCTTGACGCAATGGGCATGCCAAACGTCATCACCAGTCCAGCCTAAATCCTCGGCATATTGACCGGGCCTGCAGCCAAATTTTTCCAAGGAATACGCAATATCTTCGTCGTTCTCGGCCAGATGGGTATGCATCATGACACCTTTGTCACGGGCCAATATGGCGGCATCGCGCATCAAATCACGGCTAACGGAAAACGGAGAGCACGGGGCAACGCCGACACGGACCATTGCGCCCTCTTTTGGGTCATGAAACGCATCAATGACCCGAATGCAGTCGTCAAGAATGGCGGGCTCTGCTTCGACCAGCGAATCTGGTGGCAAACCGCCATCGCTGATCCCGATGCTCATGGCGCCGCGCGTGGGGTGAAACCGCAATCCAACCTCGGATGCGGCAGCGATGGTATCATCCAAGCGGGACCCGTTTGGATATAAATACAGATGATCCGACGTCATCGTGCAGCCCGATAAAGCAAGCTCCGCCAAGCCGGCTTGGGCAGAAATATACATCTCTTCGGGGCCAAATCGGGACCAGATCGGGTAGAGCGTTTGCAGCCAGCCAAACAGCAGCGCATCTTGGCCACCCGGCACAGCCTTGGTCAGTGTTTGGTATAGATGATGGTGGGTATTGACCAACCCGGGGGTGACGACACAGCCCGCAACATGGACAATTTCGGCACCTTCAACGGCCAGATCAGCACCGATCGCCGCAATGACACCGCCAGACAGATGAATATCAACGCCGCGCAGGCGACTGCGCGCATCATCCATCGTCAAAACAACATCCGCACCGCGCAAAATGACGTCAGCCATCAATGATTTCTTGTAATGCAGCCAATGCGACCGAGTGCACATCCGCGTTTGCCGCCGCAATAATGCGACCTCCCAAATGCGCAGCTCCGCCCTGCCAGTTTGATACAATGCCTCCGGCGGCTTTGATTACGGCAATCGGAGCGTGGATATCGTAAGGTTGTAAATCAGCCTCGATCACCAAATCGACCTGCCCTGCAGCCAGCAATGCATAGCCGTAACAGTCCATACCATAACGGGTCAGCTTCACGGCCTTGGACACGGCTTCAAACGCGCGACGCTCTAACGGCGTGCCCACTTCGGGGAACGTGGAGAGCAAGATCGCATCGGGGAACTGGGTACGGGTACGGGTGACCAAGGGGGTTGTGCCGTGCGGGCCAGTCAACGTGGCGTGGCCAAATCCCCCGACAAAGCGCTCGCCAATATAGGGCTGGTCTATGATGCCAAATTGCGGACCAGCAGCATTTGACACGGCGATCAGAACACCCCATGTCGGTGTTCCGCTAATATAACCACGCGTGCCGTCAATCGGGTCAAGCACCCACGTCAGGCCAGAGGTCCCAGCCTTGGTGCCCATCTCTTCGCCCAAAATACCATCATCCGGGCGCTCAACCTCTAGGATTGCGCGCATCGCAGCTTCTGCCGCGCGGTCCGCTTCTGTGACCGGATCAAAAGCGGTGTCTGCCTTGGATTTGTTGTCTGCAACAAGACCAGGGACGCGAAACAGACGTAGAGTTTGAACGCGCGCGGTATCTGCAAGCAAATGCGCGACGCGTACAATATCTTCCTGCGTGGCTTTATCTATTGAGAGCATCTCGCGTCCCCGATTGCTTATTATTGATCGGCAATCGGTACCGCGGAGATGCCTCGCTGGTCAAGCAGCCTTCGGGGCTTCGCTCAGAACGCGGGCCAAATCGAATAAACGACGACGTTGGTTTTCTGGAATGGCATAATACGACCGCAACAGCTCCAACGCTTCCTTGTCTGTCAAGACATCGCTTGGCACGTCGCCTGTGCTGGCTTGGGCGGCGGAGTCGTCCAAACCCTCAAAAAAGAAGGACACAGGCACGGTCAACACATTCGCAATGTCCCAAAGACGGGATGCACTTACGCGGTTCATGCCTGTTTCATATTTCTGGATTTGCTGGAACTTGATCCCAACAGCCTCTGCCAACTGTTGTTGGGTGGTGCCATTCATCCAGCGGCGCTGGCGAATTCGTTTACCGACATGGACGTCAACAGGATGCTTCATAGATCTATTCCTAACTTCAATATTTCAATTTCTGGTGAAGCAACAAATCGCAAATCAAATGAGCGAGCGCCTCGGTATCATTCTGTGTGCCACCCCGGCGCCAAAACACGCAACGGTTGCAGCGCCCTACCTGACCTTAAAGACAGGTAAAAAGCTAATTTCTTACTTACGAAACAGATTTTGGTCGACAATTGTTCAAGATCGGGCCAGTAAAATAGCTAAAACGCAATCGAAAACGTCAAGCAATTGGCAGAGAGGCATCACGTGCGCGCATTTCAGGTAGATAATTTTGCAGACGGTGCACAGCTTGCCACCATAGACCAACCGACACCGGCTAAAGGTGAGGTTCTATTGAAAATCGACGCATGCGGGTTAAACTTTGCCGATCTTTTAATGGCGAAAGGCACCTATCAAGATACGCCCAAGCCCCCGTTTTCATTGGGGATGGAGGTTTGTGGCACAGTCGTATCCCTTGGCGACGGCGTCGATACACCAGCCATAGGGACCCGTGTCGCGGTGTTTGGAGGATCTGGCGGATTGGCCGAATTTGGTGTTTTTCCAGCGGCAAACTGCTTGCCAGTTCCCGATGATATGCCCTCTGACGTCGCCGCAGGGTTTTATGTGGCCTACGGTACATCCCATTTGGCGTTGACGGATCGGGCGCGTTTGCAAAAGGGCGAAACGCTCTTGGTTTTGGGCGCTGCTGGCGGCGTCGGGCTTACTGCTGTCGAAATCGGTAAGGCCTTAGGCGCAAAAGTCATCGCAGTTGCGCGCGGCGCAGATAAGCTTGCGGTTGCACGCGAGGCAGGGGCAGATCACGTGATTGACAGCACGCAGGGTGATTTCACCGACGCAGTAAAGGCGCTGGGTGGGGCTGATGTGGTCTACGATCCGGTGGGCGGTGACGGGTTCAAATCAGCGATGCGGGCCTGCAATCCAAAGGCGCGCATGATCGTCATCGGGTTTGCCAGCGGAGACGTACCTCCAGTGCCTGCAAATATCATCTTGGTCAAAAACATCGACGTGCTCGGGTTCTACTGGGGCGGATACCTGAAGTTTGCGCCGCAGACCGTGATGAACAGCATTAACACGCTGATGGACATGTTCACTGCGGGCCAATTAAAGCCGCACGTCAGCCACGTTTTACCGCTAGCCCATGCACATGAAGCGCTCGAATTGCTCCGCTCGCGCAAGTCCACGGGCAAGGTCGTGGTGACAATGCGGGCGTCGCCGTAAGCCGGGATCAGGCGGACACAACCTGCGGCAAGCGACCCATGCGGTATGCAGATGTAATCATCCCGACCAGATCATCCAACGCGGGGCCCGCGCCCGCATCACCACGGTAAAGATTGATCTCCATCTCGCCCAAAGGCGGCAATCCAGCGCTGGCATCAATCCGCGACAGAAAGCTGGGCGCGGTCCCCTCAAGGCTTGCGTGCACAGCCAAATCCGCGCTGACCGTCGCCTCAATCGCGGTTTGCCCGTCGCCTTCGATCGCCATTTCCCAAGAAATACCTGCGGCGTCCAAGCTGCGCTGTGCGATGGTCCGAAATAGACATACGCTTGAAAACGCGAGCCGCAACGGACGCGCCCGCCCCGCCTGCCCGTTTGGTGCACCTATCCAGATCATCTTGCGTGTTGTCAGGGTCTGATGCCCGGGCGTGCCTTCGGGTTCAGTCGTCAGGATCAAATCCACATCGCCGCGCGCATGTTGCGCCTTAAGTTGGTTGGTGTTGGACGATAACAGCTTAATCCGCAAACGTGGGTAAGCTTGGGCAAAGCGCTGCAATACGAGCGGAATTGCGGGGTAGATAATGTCATGCGGGACGCCAACCGTGATCTCGCCTTCATAATCGGTTGATGTCATGCGGCCATAGATTTCGTCGTTCAGCTCTAGCATCCGGCGGGCATAGCTTAACAATTGTTCGCCCATTGGGGTCAACGCAATGGTACGGGCAGACCTGTCTAGCAACGCAACGCCAAGCCCCTCTTCCAATCGCTTGAGCTGCATAGAGACCGCAGATTGCGTCAAGTTCAGAAACCCCGCCGCCCGTGTGACCCCACCCGCGTCCGCCACTGCCACAAAGGACCGCAGGGCCGTTAAATCCAGATTTCGCGCCATATCAATTATCCTGATGTATCGCCCAACAAATATTCGTTTCACTTATATGTCGAAAGACGCAATACATCAAGCATTCAAATATGAATCAGAAATAGCATCACGAAAGGACATGATATGTCAGACCTAAGCCTGAACATCTGCACCCCACGCCCCCGCTCTAACCTTTGGACACGTTTGTCCGCGTGGCGCGCCCTTGGACGGCAGCGGCGCGATCTGGCCAGACTGGACGCGCAGCAGCTTTGCGACATCGGGATTAGCGCCGCACAAGCCGCCACAGAGGCTGCACGGCCCGTTTGGGATGCTCCAGCGCATTGGACACGGTGACCTAACCGCGACATTCGAACACAATCAAGAGGATTTTCGCCACTTGTATGCGCTGATCCTCTTGAAAACAGAGCCAATTCAACCAATATTGTGAGCAAGGTTGCCGCTGATGGCACCACAGCGCTTACTGGAGGTCTGAAATGGCTCAATTTGATACGATCCGCACGGCGGGCAGTGTTCGCACTGCTGAGATCGATGAAGGGCTTCGCGCCCATATGAATAAAGTCTACGGCACAATGTCCGTAGGTCTGTTGCTCACGTTCGCGGCCGCATGGGCTGTGGGCAATAATGCCGCGTTGATGCAAACGCTGTTCACAGGCATGACCCGTTATCTCGTGATGTTTGCACCGTTAATCATGATTTTCGCGTTCAGCGCGATGCTTAACCGCATGTCCGCCGCAGGTGCGCAGCTGTTCTTTTACGCGTTCTCCGCGATGATGGGCGTCTCGATGTCTTATATCTTTGTCGTCTACACAGGGATTTCGATCGCACAGACATTCCTAATCACGTCGATCGCTTTTGCTGGCTTGTCGCTTTATGGGTATACCACAAAGAAAGACATTTCTGGCTGGGGTGGTTTCTTGATCATGGGCGTCATTGGTTTGGTTGTCGCGATGATCGTGAATATCTGGCTGCAGTCCCCAGCGATCATGTTCGCTGTGTCCGCAATTGGTGTGCTGATCTTTGCTGGTCTGACCGCTTATGACACACAAAAAATCAAGAATGACTACATTGCACACGCCTCGCATGGCGATAGCGAATGGTTGGGCAAAGCGGCCGTTATGGGCGCGATTAGCCTCTACCTTGATTTCATCAACATGTTCCAGTTCCTGCTGATGTTCATGGGTGGCCGCGAATAATCAAACCAACAGGTTTGAAACAATAGTGGGGCCGGTGCTGATGCACCGGCCCCGTTTTTTTGTTGATTGGCTAAATGACAACCGTTCACACCACAGCAAAAAGGGCCGCGCATTTCTGCACGACCCTTTTCAAATTCGAATAAGAGGCGATCAGTTACTTGATCTTGCCTTCTTTGTATTCCACGTGCTTGCGTACAACCGGGTCATACTTACGCACAACCATTTTCTCGGTCATGGTACGGGCGTTTTTCTTCGTTACGTAGAAATGGCCAGTCCCCGCAGTGGAGTTCAGGCGGATTTTGATGGTGGTAGGCTTCGCCATGTCTCATCTCTCTTTTGGGTTAGGGCCACGCAATGCGCGACGCTTTCATATCTATTTAAGCTGCCTTTTACCCGCGTGCGGTGCCGAGTCAACCGCAAAGCGCCGCAACGGCGACACAGCGGCGTATAAAAGTGCGGGTGGTCTGTAAGCCGGATTTTGTCTAGGGCGTTGCCGCCCCGAGATGATCATTCATCTAGACTGATTGTTACCAACCAGCCTCTAGCTGCCAACCCGGGTCTCTGTGGTCCAAGCACCCACGTCGCAAGCGACACGAGCCCCCTATTTGGCATTGCTCCCGGTGGGGCTTGCCGTGCCGTCTGTGTTACCACATCCGCGGTGGGCTCTTACCCCACCGTTTCACCTTTACCTCCATATAGAAGGCAGTCTGTTCTCTGTGGCGCTTTCCCTAGGGTTACCCCCGCTGGGTGTTACCCAGCACCGTGCTTTTCTTGGAGTCCGGACTTTCCTCGAGATGTTGCCACCCCGCGACCATCCGACCACCCGCATTGCCGCTGCTACGTGGTGGGCGGCTTTGCGTCAACGGGGAATCGCTGTGCCAGATCAGTAAGCAAGGCCATATCAGCCGCACACAGCGGCCCATGGGCATGCGGACGGTAATGCAAACGGAAGCAGTGCAGCGCCAGATCAGGGTCATTGGTCGCGGTAAATCCCGCACGGTGCATCAGCGGAACAAACTGATCCAAAGCCGCCGGATCAACAGGGTTCGGCCAGACAGCCAAGCCCATCCGCCCCAAGCGCTGCCAGTCGAATCGCACGCCAGGGTCGATCTTGCGGCCTGGCGCCATGTCGGCGTGCCCAATGACGCAATGCGCCGGAATATCCCAGCGGCTCATCATGCCTGCAAGCAGATCGCTGAGGCTATCCATCAGCGGCGCAGAGAATGGCGAATACCCGTCATTCGACAGTTCAATGCCAATGGACGCAGAGTTCACATCGGTTACATCGCCCCACCGCCCAGCGCCCGCATGCCACGCGCGCATATCCTCGGCGACAAGCGACATGACCTCCCCATCAGGGGCGATCAGGTAATGGGCCGAGACTTCGTTGTCAGGGTTGCACAGCGTGCGGCAGGCTGCCGCCGTGTCCGGCATGGCGGTATAATGAATAACGATGATCGACGGCACAGCCCCCCCCTTGCGCGGCCCAAAATTGGGCGACGGGTGGGTAAGGCGTGTCAGTGGCCTGCTGCCAACAAGAACGGTGCAGGATCCCACCCGCAGGCAAAGCCATCGCCATCAGGATCAAGGCCTTTGCGGTCGCGGTCAGGACCGCCACTTGCCAAAAAGTCGCGCTGCGCGGCATCCGGCGACATGTATTTCACACAATTGCGCTGAAACCGGCCTTGGGTCGCAAAGATGGACCGCGAGTACCATTCTTGGCCCATCCGGTTGGGTGCATTTAATGCATACTCAACAATATTGGGGCCCGTGTTTGCAGGCCGGGTCGGCAGTGTAGTTGGTTGGACCTGCTCACGGACTGCGGCTTGGGCTGCGCGCCGCTGCGCATCCGACGCAATCGATTCGCGATTCGCAACAGCGTCAAAATCTTGCTCGTCCGAAATGGCGCCATTGTTGGCGGCCAGTGCAGGCGCAGTAGCAGCGACATCAACCGTTTGCGTCATCGCCGACAACGGCGCACCGATAGGCGCCGCTTGACCGATGCCAGCAGCGGCCAGATCAGACGATCCAATCCCACCCGTTTGAACAGGCGTAGAGGCGGTGAATGTCGTGGAGCCGGATGCAGCCAAGGCGGCATCACGGCGGGCACGTTCCATGGCAAAATCGGTAGCGCTTTTAAATCCCGGTCCTGCATTGCTTGCAGGAACCGGCGGGGTACAGGCCTGCAAAATGACCATTCCGATTACTGCAAATCCAAGTGCTTTCACGATACTCACCTATTCTAAACCAACGGTTTTACGGGCTCTACCACCACTTTTGCGGCTTGGCCACAAATCCAGCAGCCTGCTCAAGTGCATAGGCGACATTCAGCAGATCGCCCTCTTCCCACGGACGACCAATCAACTGCAGGCCAAGCGGCAAGCCATTGGCATCCAAACCAGCAGGCACAGCAATACCGGGCAGACCTGCAAGGTTGACTGTCACGGTGAACACATCGTTCAGATACATCTGGATCGGATCGGCATCGACCATTTCACCAAGTCCAAACGCAGCAGACGGCGTCGCAGGCGTCAGGATTGCATCGACACCAGCCGCAAACACCTGATCAAAGTCACGCTTGATCAACGCACGGACCTTACGGGCGCGGTTGTAATAGGCATCATAGAACCCGGCAGACAGAACGTAAGTCCCAACCATCACGCGGCGCTGCACCTCGGCGCCAAAGCCTTCGGCGCGGGTCTTTTCATACATCTCGGTGATACCGTCACCAGCGTCGAGCTTGGCACGGTGGCCAAAGCGCACACCATCATAGCGCGCAAGGTTCGACGACGCCTCAGCTGGGGCAATCACATAATACGCAGGCAAAGCGTACTTGGTATGCGGCAGCGTGATTTCGCGAATGATCGCGCCCGCGTCCTTTAGCATTGCAGTACCGTCTTCCCATAGCTTTTCAATCGCTACAGGCAGACCGTCCATGCGATATTCTTTTGGAATACCAATGACCTTGCCTTTGATATCACCCGTCAAAGCGGCCTCGAAATTAGGCACTGCCAGGTCCATGCTGGTGCTGTCTTTTGGATCGTGACCACACATCGCCTCGAGCATAATGGCGCTGTCGCGGACGTCTTTGGTCATCGGACCAGCCTGATCAAGGGATGACGCAAACGCGACGACACCCCAACGGGACACACGACCATATGTTGGCTTAATGCCGGTAATGCCCGTGAAGGCAGCAGGCTGACGGATCGACCCACCTGTGTCGGTCCCTGTGGCACCAAGGCAAAGATCAGCCGCAACAGCAGCAGCAGACCCACCGGACGATCCACCCGGGGTCAATTCGCGGTCATCAAACTTCCACGGGTTCACGGCGTCGCCATAAACAGAAGTTTCGTTGGAAGACCCCATGGCGAATTCGTCCATGTTGAGCTTACCCAACATCACCGCACCTGCGTCAAACAACTGGGTTGTGACTGTGGATTCATACGCGGGCTTAAAGCCGGCAAGGATGCCCGACGCGGCCTGCGACGGGACACCTTTGGTGCAGAACAAATCTTTGATGCCCAGTGGAATACCGCACATATCAGGCGCATCGCCGGATTTAATCCTTGCGTCAGCAGCGGCGGCTTGTGCTTTTGCGATCTCGGGCGTGTGATGGACATAGGCGTTCAATGCGCCAGCGCCTTCAATCGCGCCCAGATAGGCATTGGTCAATTCGGCGGAAGACATATCACCCTTGCGCAGTGCGTCACGGGCAGAGGCGATCGTTAGCTTGGACAAATCAGTCATTATTCAACCACCTTAGGCACAGCAAAAAACCCTTCACGGGCATCAGGGGCGTTTTTCAACACGGCGGCCTGCTGGTTGCCATCCGTCACCACATCCTTGCGGCGCTTGAGGCGCTGCGGGGTGACAGACGTCATTGGCTCAATGCCCTCTACGTCAACTTCGTTGAGTTGTTCAATAAAGCCCAGAATGGCCGAAAACTCCTGCGCCAGTGCTGGCAACGCGTCATCTTCGACCTTGATGCGGGCCAATTTGGCGACGCGGCGGGCGGTTTCGGTGTCGATCGACATGGGCGGGCCTCCGGATGGGGGATAAGTTTGACCTCGCGTTTACCCGCGCGGCCCCCGCCCTGCAAGGGTTGGACAGGGAATTTTGGCGCAAGTTTATCATTACGCACACTGTGTATTTTCGGGACAGTTCAGCAATATTAACCATGTTTGGCAAATATCGCCGGAACTGA
The DNA here is from genome assembly GCA_023955335.1 of Yoonia sp. Taxonomy (GTDB): domain Bacteria; phylum Pseudomonadota; class Alphaproteobacteria; order Rhodobacterales; family Rhodobacteraceae; genus Yoonia. Next base: position 40,819 of record JAGSGF010000007.1, on the reverse strand, counting down.
ATACTGCGCGGTTACGTCCATGGGCTTTGGAGCCTTGCAAAAAGATGCGGGCAAAGCGTGTGATCAAGAAACCATGGGCAAAGCCAATGCTGACACACCCTGACAAGATCTATCCAGGTCAGATACTGCGCACTCTACCCCAAGCGTACATCGCTTGGCTGCGGTCGCAAATCGAAACAGGCCACCCCGTGCTGCCCGTTTTGGCACCCACCACCTTGATCCAGGTCAATGCAGAGACGCCCGCATCAGGGTCAAATCGCATAGCTGCAACATCGGGGAGGCCAGCAATGCACGACAGACCAAACGGTGCGCCATCGGTGCGACCCATCACGACGGCAGATATCCGCGAAAGCCTGCGCGCCGGTGCAAAAGACTTTGCAGCGGCCCCTGTACCCGGCCTGTTCTTCGCCAGTTTTTACGTCTTTGTGGGTCTAATCATGGCATGGATTACCTATACCACAGGGACAACATTCTGGCTCGTACTGGCCGTCATGGGCTTCCCACTTATCGGGGCATTTGCGGCCCTTGGGCTCTACGAGACCAGCCGCAGACGCGCCGCAGGTGAGCCGTTGAACCTGCGCGAAATTACAGGCGTCGTCTGGGCACATAAAGTTGGGCAATTGCCGTGGCTTGCAGTAATCCTCGTGATCTTATTTTTGTTTTGGTTTTTCCTTGGCCATATGATCTTTGCTCTGTTCTTGGGACTCTCGCCCATGACAAATGTGTCCGGGTCCACAGAAGTCTACTTTTCCACTAACGGTTTAAAAATGTTCGGGTTTGGTACCGTTGTTGGTGCGGCTTTCGCAGGTCTGACCTTTGCGCTGTCCGTACTGGGTATGCCCATGTTTCTTGACCGCGACGTGGATTTTGTGACTGCGATGATCACATCCTTCCAAGCCGTGCGTGCACGGCCGGTCATCTATTTTGGCTGGGGTGCATTCATCGGCACAGTCACGATCATCGCGATGATTCCCGCCTTTTTAGGCCTGTTCATCGCGATGCCGATTTTGGGCCACGCAACATGGCACCTCTATAAGGCCGTAACGCGCCCTTAATGGTTACGCGCTTGCATCGCCTCATGGGCCGATTGCATACCGCGCGCCGCCAAGTCGCTGACCTCAGCGGCATGTGTTTGCAAGGCTGCGACGACGGCAGGATCATCTGACGTTTGCACAACGGCGATCCCCGTCGCCGTCATTTCAATCTCGGTCACCAGAGCCTCTGGATTTTCGAACAACACATCCAAGGTTTGGCTTTGGATTGGGATTTGAGGGTCACGCTTGTCATCGACGCGCTGGATCATGCCCGCGACGTGGCTGACAAGCAATTCGCGCAAATCTGGGTTGTCAGTCTCGGTCACTGTGCGGATACCGTCGGGCAGATTTTCAACCTTCCGTGTCAGTTCTTTGTGGTTCTCGAACATGGCACGCAATTCAGCAACCTCGTGATCTTGCGTATCGACGCCGTTCAGCATCGGGGTGCCGATGACATTATGTATCATCTTTTCACCCATCAGGTTTGACATCGTATTATGCATGCCACCCATGGACCGCACCCCGACAAACGCGCTGCCCGCAATCAGCACGACCGCACCAAGGGCCACGAGCCCGACTGTTCGCTTTTGCATTACGGCCATCCTATCAAGTTAAACATTCCAAAAACGGGATATGACAAGCAAGCGCACATTCACAAGCGACTTAGCGCCGCATGCGATACTTCCGCCGATCATCCGCGCTGTTTGGCGAAGAAATCACGCAATAACGCCTCTGACGCTGCGGCGCCGATGCCATCGTAAACCTCGGGCTTGTGATGACACTGGGCATGGGAAAACACGCGTGGGCCCTGTGCAATGCCTCCTGACTTTGGGTCTGACGCTGCGTAATACAGTCGGCCGATCCGCGCATTGGAAATGGCGGCGGCACACATCGGACACGGCTCTAAGGTAACGTAAAGATCAAAGCCCGATAGCCGCTGCCCCAGCGCCTGACACGCCGCACGGATCGCCAAGACCTCGGCATGAGCCGTCGGATCATTCAGCTCTCTTGTTCGGTTTCCGGCTTTGGAAACAACCCCTTGCGGTCCGACGATCACGGCACCAACAGGCACTTCGCCACGGTCCCCCGCCGCGATTGCCTCGGCCATGGCCGCATCCATATGGCTGGTAAATGTCATAGGTTTTCATGCCTTATGGCGACCTTGCCTTGCAACCCCCCAATTGCGCAGCCAATGTGGTCCAATGACCGACGATATCTATGACCCGACCTACGTCGCCGCCCTATTTGACCGCTGTTCCCTGCGCTATCAGCGGTGGAGCGCGGTATCTTCATTTGGCTTTGTCTGGCTTTGGCGACGGCAATGCGTGGACCGTCTGCGTGGTCAATCTCAGATCGCCCGCATCCAAAATGGTCAGGTTACGAAACATGCCAACAAATCCCCGCAAGTCGTTGATCTTATGGCAGGAACTGGAGAAATTTGGCCGCATATTTTTGATGCGTTTCCACGCGCTCAGATTACTGCAATCGATATTTCGGCGGCTGTGCACAAAAAAGCTGTGACCCGCCTGCAACAAACTCGGTCCCGTCAGGTTGCCCATTTAAACGCCAATGCACTGGAAACTGACTTGCCCGCGACTTCGACTGATATGGTTGTCGCGACATTTGGGCTAAAAACATTCAACGCGGATCAGCAAACTGTGCTTGCCCGCCAAATTGCCCGCATTCTCCATTCTCCGCGAGGGCGGCTGCTTTTCCTTGATCGAGACGTCTGATCCTAAAGGATGGCTGCTCCGCCCGCTTTATCGTGCCTACCTTGATCGTGTCCTGCCCCGGTTGGAGCGGGTTTTTCTGCAAGGTGCCCAAGACTTTAGCATGATTGGTACGTATACCCGAAACTTTGGCGATTGCGCCCATATGGCTGATGCTTTGCGTGCCGCAGGCTTGAATGTTTCGTTCAAACGCCACTTTTTTGGCTGTGCGACGTCTGTGGCGGGAACAAAGCCGATTGCGCCGGACGCGCCCGCCCCGTAAGGCATTATATATGACAAATGACACCCCAAAGGGCGACCGTATCGCCAAAGTATTGTCCCGCGCAGGCATCGCATCCCGCCGCGTATCCGAGACAATGATCATCGAAGGCCGCGTATCGGTCAACGGCAAGACGATCACATCGCCTGCGTTGAACGTGACCGCTGATGACAAGATTGTTGTCGACGGCAAACGCGTCGGCGCACCGGAAGAAGCCCGCATCTGGATTTATCACAAACCCGCTGGTTTGGTGACCTCGGAGCGCGACGAAAAAGACCGCGCGACGGTGTTTGGCGCCCTGCCCGAAACCATGCCGCGCGTCATGTCGATCGGTCGTCTTGATATCAACTCCGAAGGGTTGTTGTTGCTGACAAACGACGGGGAAATCAAAAGAAAACTAGAGTTGCCATCCACGGGCTGGCTGCGCCGTTACCGCGTGCGTATCAACGGGTCCGTGTCCGAGGCGCGTCTGGACGAACTGCGCGCAGGCATAACCGTCGAAGGCATCCATTATCAGCCGATGATCGTCACGTTTGATCGCCAACAAGGGGCCAACGCTTGGCTGACTGTGTCGATCCGCGAAGGTAAAAACCGCGAAATCCGCCGCACGATGGAAGCCATCGGCGTGGTCGTGAACCGCTTGATCCGTGTGAGCTATGGCCCGTTCCAATTGGGTGACCTAAAGCAAGGTGATGTCGAAGAAGTCAAAAGCCGTGTCGTCCGCGACCAGCTTGGCCTTGGCGCGCGCCCGGAGCCCGCACCCAAGCGCAGAGTGGTCAATCGGCCCAAGCGCAACGTACCAACGGGGAAAAAGCGCTAAGGTTGAACCTTGCTGCGCGCCCCGCGTTGTGCATGTTATATGGCAACAAATTTACTGGGGAAAACGACCGTGGCTGACCTTTTAACACTCGAAAATGCGACCAACCTGATCATGCTTTGCTTTTTGCAGGCGGTTTTGGGTTTTGACAACCTGCTTTATATCTCAATCGAGAGTAAACGCGCACCAGTCGCCCAGCAAAAATCTGTGCGTATGTGGGGCATCTTAATTGCCGTCGCATTGCGGGTCGTCTTGCTGTTTGCAATGATCCAGCTAATTGATGCGATGTCCGCACCGTTCCATATCTTTGACTGGACAGGCGTGATCGAAGGCGGCGTGAACTTTGCCACCTGCGTGTTCATCATCGGCGGTATTTTCATCATGTATACGGCTGTAAAAGAGATCGGTCACATGCTGTCGATTGATCAACTAGATCACGACGTCTCGGGGAAAACCGGCAAGTCAGCGACGCGGGTTGTGATGATGATTGTGATTATGAACCTAATCTTTTCGTTCGATAGTGTCCTATCAGCATTGGCAATCACCGATGTGTTCCCGATCTTGGCAACAGCGATCATCCTATCGGGCCTGGCAATGCTTTTGCTGGCTGACGGCGTCACAAAGTTTTTAGAAAAGAACCGCATGTACGAAGTGCTTGGACTGTTCATCTTGCTGATCGTCGGTGTTGTTCTGCTGGGTGAATCTGGCCCTGCGGCTGGTCACGCGATGCATAACGAGGCGTTGAATATAAAAGTCTTTGGCAAGGAAATCATTCCGATGTCCAAATCGACGTTCTACTTCTCTGTGGTCGTGCTGGTCGCCGTGGAAATCATTCAGTCTGGGTATTCGCGCAAGCTGAACTTGGAACGCAAAGCGTTGCAGAAACATTCGTAATCGCGCGCATTCATGCTTAACTGCTTAGCCTAGGAGGTCGACATGTCCAAATCCATCCAACGCGGCGCATATGTCGTTCTGATCGTTTTGCTGTACGGCGTGACCTCTGGCTGGCTGGGGGCGCTTTAATATGGCCAAAAAATTCGGTGGAAAATTTAGCCCTGACGGGTCGGATGCATCTGAAGTGGTGATTGATGACCGCGAGGTAGATGCAAGCGCTGGCCGTGCTGGCGTGTTGTTCCCGCCCGCGATTGTGCTGGTGGCGACGACGTTTTCCGACGGACCGGTGGCCTTGATAACCGGGCTTATGGGCGCTGGCGCGCTGGTCGCAGCCGCTTGGTTGCTGGGCGAAGGTCTGCGCGCCGAGGCGGCGTACAACGCCCGCAAGGTCGCCCGCCGCCCTGCCGTTCCGCGCAAGATGCTCGCGTCTGCATTGACGGGGGTCGGCATAGCGCTGGCATCGTTTGCCCATGATGCGAACATGCTATCTGCGCTGCTTTACGGTGCGGCAGGTGTTGCCGTGCATGTCGCTGCATTTGGCCTGGACCCGATGCGCGATAAACGCATGGAAGGCATTGACACATTCCAACAAGACCGCGTCGCCCGCGTCGTGGACGAGGCCGAGCTGCATTTGTCGGTTATGAAAGACCAGATTGACGGGTTGGGCGACCGCGCGCTCGACATCCGCGTTGGCGCGTTCCAAGCCGCCGCTCGCAAGATGATCCGCACGGTCGAAGAAGATCCGCGTGACCTAACCGGTGCCCGCAAGTTTTTGGGCGTCTATTTGATGGGTGCGAAGGACGCGACGATCAAGTTTGTCGATGTCTACCGCCGATCAAAAAACCAAGCGGCCCGCACTGACTACGAGGCGCTACTTGGCGACCTTGAGCAGAATTTCGCGGCCCGCACAAATAAGATGTTGCTCGATGACAAAAGCGACATGGATATTGAAATCAAAGTGCTGCGCGACCGTTTGCGCCGCGAAGGCGTGCGTATAAAATAGTAAAGGGGACAATATATGTCTGATACGATCCGTAAAAAAGCCGAGGCCGCGCTGGCCGAAGTTGAAAAAGTAACAGCTGTTATTTTGGCAGAACCAAAGGGCGAGCTGGTCACAATGGCTGCTGCTGACAAGCCGACGACCGCTGAGATTAAGCGCCGTATGGCCGAAGTCGACATGTCTAATACCCATTCAATTGTGTCCTTTGGGTCGGGTGCTCAGGCCGAACTGCAAGAGATCAGCCAAGCCATGTTGGCCGGTGTACGCAACAAAGATATCGGCCCTGCCGGTGACAGCCTGCGCAACATCGTCAGCACAATTCGCGGATTTTCCGTGTCCGAGCTGGACGTCCGCCGCAAGCGGTCTTGGTGGGAGAAACTGTTGGGCCGCGCAGCCCCAATGGCCAAGTTTGTTGCTAAGTTCGAGAATGTTCAGGGCCAGATAGACAACATCACCGATGATCTACTGCGCCACGAACATGTGCTGCTTAAAGACATCGAAAGCCTTGATGTTCTGTATGACAAAACGCTGCAGTTCTACGACGAATTGGCGCTTTATATCGCTGCAGGCGAAGCCAAGCTCGACGAATTGGACACCAAAGTCATTCCCAAAAAGGAATTACAGGTATCAAAGGCCGCCGAGAATAAGGCGGTCATGATGGCCCAGGAATTGCGCGACATGCGCTCTGCCCGCGATGATCTGGAACGCCGCGTGCATGATCTTAAACTGACCCGTCAGGTGACGATGCAATCCTTGCCATCAATCCGTCTTGTGCAGGAAAATGACAAGTCGCTGGTGACCAAGATCAATTCCACCTTGGTCAACACGGTCCCGCTTTGGGAAACCCAACTGGCCCAAGCCGTCACCATCCAACGCTCTGCCGAAGCTGCCGAAGCGGTGCGCGATGCCAATGACCTGACGAACGATCTGCTTACGTCAAACGCCCAAAACCTGCGCGATGCCAACAAGGTTATCCGTCAGGAAATGGAACGTGGTGTATTCGATATCAACGCTGTGAAAGACGCCAACGCCAACTTGATCGCTACGATCAACGAAAGCCTTGAGATCGCTGACGAAGGTAAGCGCAAGCGCGCTGAGGCCGAAGCAGAGCTGAAAAAGATGGAGGCAGAGTTAAAGACAACGCTGGCATCCGCCAAAGCCCGAAAGACTGGCACTGGCGACACCATCGGCACAGCGGCGGGCGCATAAATGACGCTTCGGGGCGGTTCTTTTGTACTGGCGGGCCTTTTGGCGCTGTCTGCGTGTACGGCGCCACCTGCGCCTGACGTGCAGGCGGCAGTTGTTCGTCCGCAAGTCAGGGTCGCCCCACCCGCCCCGATCATTGCCGCCCCATCAACGCAAAGTGACGCGCTACGCACATATTACACACGGATCGAAGATGGTCTGGTCAGTCGCGGGTTGCTGCGGGTTGATGGCGGCGGGCCTGATACCCCGTTCACAGATACCCAGCTTGCACGCAATTTTGTGCGGATCGCATTGTTTGATGAATACGTCAGCGATGGCAACTTTCTGCGTGCACAGGCGACCGCGTCAAACCTAAGCAGATGGACTGGCCCCGTCCGCATGACGGTTGAGTTTGGCGATACGATCCCTGCCGATCGACGCATGACCGACCGCGCTGAAGTTACTAAATACGCAAAGCGTCTGGCGCGCGTAACGGGGCATCCGATTACGATGTCGGACGCAAATCCAAATTTCTACGTCATGTTCTTAAACGAAGGCGACCGGCGCGGATCAGAAGCCCGTTTGCGCCAATTGGTCCCCGGTATCGCACCAAGCTCCATGCGCGCAATCCTTGGTTTGCCGTCCAATCAGCTTTGCATCGTCGTTGCATTTTCCGAGGCCGGCAAATCGACCTACAGCAAAGCAATTGCCGTTATTCGCGGCGAACACCCTGATCTGTTGCGCAAATCGTGCATCCACGAAGAATTGGCCCAAGGGCTTGGCCTGCCCAATGATAGCCCAGCGGCCCGTCCGTCGATCTTTAATGATGACGAAGAGTTTGGCCTGTTGACCACACATGACGAAATGTTGCTGCGCATGCTTTACGACCCACGCCTGCGCAACGGCATGGACGCCGCCGAGGCCGCACCCATTGTGCGCCAAATCGCAACTGAATTGGTGGACGGCAGTACGAGCTAACCCCATATTTGACCAAAGGAGCCTGAACACATGGGCATTTTCGATTTTCTAAGCGGTGAGTTCATCGACGTCATCCAATGGACTGACGACACGCGCGACACAATGGTTTGGCGGTTTGAACGCGAAGCCCACGAGATCAAATACGGCGCAAAGCTGACCGTGCGGACAGGACAGGCTGCTGTTTTCATCCACGAAGGCCAGCTCGCCGATGTATTCACACCCGGCCTGTATATGTTGGAAACCAACAACATGCCGATCCTGACGACCCTGAACCACTGGGATCACGGCTTCAAAAGCCCGTTCAAATCCGAAATTTACTATGTCAACACGACCCGTTTTTCTGACCTGAAATGGGGCACTAAAAACCCGATTATGCTGCGCGACCCTGAATTTGGTCCGACACGTATTCGTGCATATGGCACATATACGGTCAAAGTGTCTGATCCGGCCGTGTTCTTGCGCGAAATCGTCGGCACCGACGGTGAGTTCACGATGGATGAGATCAGCTTTCAGGTTCGCAACATCATCGTGCAAGAATTCAGCCGCGTAATTGCATCGTCTGGCATTCCGGTTCTGGATATGGCTGCAAATACTGCTGATCTGGGCAAGCTGGTTGCCACGGCCATTTCAGCGACAATGGCGCAATACGGCCTGACCATCCCCGAGCTATATATCGAAAACATCAGCCTACCTCCCGCAGTTGAGGCGGCTTTGGACAAGCGGACCTCCATGGGGATCGCCGGTGATCTGGGCAACTTTATGCAGTATTCCACATCCGAGGCGATGACAGCTGCAGCGTCTAACCCCAATGGCGGAGGCGGCATGGGGGCTGGTCTTGGCATGGGAATGGGCATGGCGATGGGCACGCAAATGCAATCTGGTCCTTGGGGTGCGGCCCCAACGCCGCCGCCCCCGCCCCCGCCGGTTGAACATGTTTGGCATATTGCCGTTGCAGGCGACATCACAGGGCCGTTTTCCAAGGCGGCAATGGGCCGCAAAGTCACCGACGGCGGCATGACCCGCGACAGCATGGTCTGGACGCAAGGCCAAGACGGCTGGAAGCGCGCCGAGGATGTATCTGAACTGGCGCAACTGTTCACCGTTATGCCACCACCTCCCCCTGCCGGGTAAATGACCACCGTGGATCAAAGCTCCAAAGGCACTGCCGCCCCCCCTATGACCGTTGAACATCGCTTCCCGTGTGACACCTGCGGGTCTGACCTGCGCTTTGATCCCACTGCACATCAATTGCAGTGCGATCACTGCGGCAATGCACAGCCGATTGAGGGCACACGCCATGCGCGCGGCGGCATCAAAGAACTGGATTTTCGTGTCGCTGTCGCCAATCAGCTATCAGAAGAAGAGATCGAAGAAACGCGTGTCTCAACCTGCCCAAATTGTGGGGCGACGACCGAATTTGACGCCGATATGCACGCCGCCGAATGTCCGTTCTGCGCAACCCCCGTGGTTAGCGGTACAGGCACACACCGCCATATCAAACCACGAGGACTGCTTCCTTTTGCGATGGATGAGACAGCTGCAGGTGTAGCCTTGACCGACTGGCTTGGCAGCCTGTGGTTCGCGCCAAATGGCCTGATGGAGTACGCCCGAAAGGGGCGCAAGATGAACGGTATTTACGTGCCTTATTGGACATTCGATGCCGACACCAAAAGCAAGTACAGTGGCCAACGCGGCACCCATTATTACGAAACCCGCACGGTCATGCGCGATGGCAAACCCCGGCAAGTCCGCGTGCGCAAAACACGCTGGCGTCCTGCGTCGGGCCGTGTTGGACGGTTCTTTGACGATGTGCTCGTGCTTGCATCCCAAAGCCTACCCAAGAAATATACGGACGGTTTAGAGCCGTGGGATTTGTCGGCGCTAGAACCCTATAAACCAGACTATCTGGCAGGCTTTCGTGCAGAAGGGTATCAGGTTGAGCTGACCGATGGTTTCACTGAGGCCCGTGATTTCATGGACCGCATGATCCTGCGCGACGTCAAATACGACATTGGCGGGGACGAACAGCGCGTGTCAGAGGTGGACACCGCCGTGGCCGATGTGACCTTCAAGCATATCCTGCTCCCTGTCTGGTTGGCTGCGTATAAATACCGTGGCCGCACGTTTCGGTTTGTCGTGAATGGCCGCACTGGCCGCGTGCAGGGTGAACGCCCCTATTCCGCTTGGAAAATTACATTTGCAGTTCTGCTTGGTCTGATTGTTGCGCTTATTGCAGGATATGTTATCGCTAACAGTCAGTGAATAACGGAGAGCTGAAATGATCCTTTGTGCGGGCGAAGCCTTAATCGATATGTTGCCGTGCGCGGCCACGACTGGTGGCGCAGCCTTTGCCCCCCATGCGGGTGGGTCGGTGTTTAACACGGCCATTGCTTTGGGCCGACTAGGCACGCCGGTGCAATTTTTCTCTGGTCTGTCATCGGATTTGTTTGGCGACATTCTGCGCGCTGAGCTATCCGCATCAAAAGTCGACAGCAGCCCGGCACACATCGCGGATCGTCCGACCACCTTGGCCTTTGTCACGCTCACCGATGGCCATGCGTCTTATGCATTTTACGATGAAAATACAGCCGGCCGTATGTTGCAGCCCGCCGATCTGCCTGAAACGCAAACCGACGCTGTTTTCTTTGGTGGGATCAGCCTTGTCGTTGAACCCTGCGCCAGTGCCTATGCCGCGTTAATGGACCGCGTGTCAGGCACCGCTGTCACGATGATCGACCCCAATATCCGCCCCGGTTTTATCACAAACGAAGCCGCATATCGCGCCCGTCTGACAAGCGTGTTCGCATCCGCCGACATCATCAAAACATCCGACGAAGATCTGCAGTGGATCACTGGTGGCACCGATGCCGCCGCTCTTTTTGAAGGCACCAACGTGCAGGTTATTCTGCTTACACGTGGGTCCGAAGGTGTGACCGTTCTGACGCGCGATGACACTGCGCATGTGCCAGCCCAAAAGGCAGAGGTCGTGGATACCGTCGGTGCAGGCGACACGTTCAGCGCAGGGTTTATGGCCGATTTGCACGCCGCAGGCCTGCTGACCAAAGCAGCCCTGCCCCGTGCAGCGATGTCCGATTTGACGCAAGCCGCCGCCTTTGGTGCAAAGGTCGCAGCCATCACCGTGTCCCGCGCAGGTGCCAATCCGCCCTGGGCATCCGAGCTTTGAGAGCTCTGGTTCAACGCGTCACCCGCGCGTGCGTGACCGTCGATGGTCAAACAATCGGTGCGATTGAACAGGGCCTTTTGGTCCTTGTCTGCGCAATGAAGGGTGACGCGCCCGCCCAATCGACACAGCTTGCTGCCAAAATTTCAAAGCTGCGCATTTTCAAAGATGACGCAGACAAGATGAACCTATCTCTTACAGACGTAGGTGGGTCCGCGCTGATCGTGTCTCAGTTCACGCTTGCGGCCGATACGTCGCGTGGCAACAGGCCGGGGTTTTCCATGGCCGCCTCACCCGACGACGGCCGTGCGCTGTACCAAAAGTTTATCGCTGACATGCAGGCGTTGGATATCACGGTCGCGACGGGCGAATTCGGCGCCGACATGGCGGTTGAGTTGGTCAACGACGGCCCTGTCACACTTTGGTTGGACGTCTAGACGCCGACCGACCGTAGCTTGACCACGCCTGTACCAACCCCGAAAAGCCCGGCTGCCACGCAGACGATTGTCGGACCCACAGGCGTATCCAACATCACGGCGACCCGCAGCCCACTGACCGCCGAAATCGCCCCCAGCGCCGCAGCCAAGCCCGCCATTTGTTCAGGCGTGCGTGCAAAACCGCGCGCAGCAGCGGCTGGAATAATCAACAATGCCGTGATCAGCAACGCCCCCACAACCTTGATCGCAACAGCAACCACGGCGGCCAGCAAAAGCGTTAGGATCAAGTGCTCGCGCCGCGGATTTATCCCCGATGCGCTTGCGAGATCAGGGTTCAATGTCGCGGTCAAAAGCGCTGTCCAATGCGCCCACAAGACCCCCATCACCAACGCGGCCCCACCCCAGATGATCGCAACGTCCATGCGCGTCACTGTCAGAACATCACCGAATAAGTATGCATCCAAGTCAATCCGTTGACCTGGGATCAGCGTGACCGCCACAAGTCCCGTCGCCAGTGCCCCATGGGACAAAACGCCCAGTATCGTGTCGACCGATTGACCTCGTCCCGTCAGCCCGTAAATCAAAACAGCCATTGTCAGTGCCACAAGACCAACGCCTGCAAAAATCGACCAGCCGAACATCAGCGCCATTGCCACACCAAGCACCGCCGCATGCGCCGTTGCATCGCCAAAATAGGCCATCCGTCGCCAAACGACAAAGCACCCTAACACCCCAGCGGCCATCGCCACCCCAAGGGCCGCCAGCCCCGCACGAAACATAAAATCATCAAGCATTACTGCGCATCCTCGTGATGATGATGGTGGTCGTGTTCATGCCGGTAAAGCGCAAGCGCGCCGCCTGTGCCGGTGCCAAACAATTCGCGGTACGCAGGCGCCGCAGAGACAACATCTGGCGTCCCTTCGCAACATACATGCCCGTTCAGACAGATCACGCGGTCAGACGCGCTCATGACAACGTGCAATTCGTGGCTGACCATCAAAATGGCGCAACCAAGGTCGCGGCGCACCTCTTCAATTTGACGGTAAAACTGTGCCGACCCCGGCTGATCCAACCCTTGCGTTGCCTCGTCCAGCATCAGAACATCGGGCTTGCCGAGCAGTGCGCGTGCCAGAAGCACCCGCTGGAACTGTCCGCCTGATAATTGAGTCATCTGCCGATTGGCTGTTTCCGGCACTCCCGCCGTCATCAATGCTTGCATCGCCGCATCCGTATCGACCCGCTTTGGCAGATCCAAGAACCGGCGCACCGTCATCGGCATCGTAGGATCGATGTGTAATTTCTGTGGGACATAACCAATCTTCAACCCCGCCTTGCGCGTCACTGTCCCCGCCTGCGGGGTTAGCGCCCCGATTAGCACCCGCAACAATGACGATTTACCAGACCCGTTTGGCCCAACGATTGTCACGATCTCGCCCGCAGTTATCTCAAGGCTCACGTTTTCCAGAACCGCATTTTGACCATGCCGCAGCGTGATCCCGGCCGCTGACAAAAGCGCGGTCATGGCTGCACCTGAGGCTGGCAAGACGGGCAAAGCCCTTCGGCCTCGATCACGGTCTGTTCGATTTGAAAGCCGGTTTGGGCCGCTGATTGTACAAATGTGCCAGACTGGGCCTGCGCCTCGGCCACGGTTCCACAGCTACGGCAGATCATGAATGCTGGATTATGCGCGTCCTCTGGGTGGGCGCAGGCGATGAACGCATTAAGCCGTTCAATCCGGTGCACAAACCCTTGATCCACCAAAAATCCCAGCGCACGGTATGCCACAGGTGGTTTGGACCCCAGCCCTTCTGCATTCAGGCGCGCGAGTACATCGTAGGCTCCCATAGCTGCGTGTTCTTCCAACATAATCTCGAGCGTACGCAAGCGCACCGGCGTCATTTGCACACCGCGCTGGATACAAACCGCTTGGGCTGCAGCAAGCGCCGATTTTACGCAATGCGTGTGATCATGGGCCGTGAATCCGATTGGGTCTGAAGACATCTTGCGCATCCCGTTATGTTATAACATACACCCCTTACTGAGATTTAACCCGAAGGACAAGATCACATGCGCCTTGCAGCCATTTTCGCCGTATTGACCTGCGCTTCACAAAGTGTGGCAGCGCCCAGTGTTCTGACCGACATGGCCCCAATACATGGGTTGGTGTCGGCAGTAATGGGCGACATTGGCGCGCCAACGCTGTTGTTGCCGCCAAGCGCAGACGCCCACAGCTATGCCCTGCGCCCATCCGATGCGCGGGCCTTATCGGACGCAGAGCTGATCATTTGGGTTGGCCACGATTTGACCCCTTGGTTGGCTGATCCGATTGCAACTTTGGCAACGGGTGCAACCACACTTGAGTTGCTTGAAACGACGGGCTGGGACCGCCGTGAACTGACACATCATGACGGCGAAGATGACCATGATCATGGGGATTATGATCCACACGCGTGGATTGATCCTGCGGTCACTGCCGTCTGGGTCGGGCACATTGCGAACCAACTTGCAGATATTGATCCTGCGAATGCTGACTCCTACCAAGCAAACGCCAAAAACTACGCAACCGAGCTTGAGCAGCTGCGCGACACGCTCAAAGCACAGCTTGCACCAGCCGCCGGACAGTCCATCATTTGGCCCCACGATGCTTACGGCTATTTCGAGGACGCGTTTGACCTGATGAGCGTTGCCACGATTGCCGATGCCGCCGCCAATTCACCCGGTCCAGCGCATATAGCGCAGCTTCGTGAACGCACCGACGTGGCGTGCGTTTTGGCTGACCCAGAGATTGGTGACCGCTGGACCGCCGTTATTGTGGAAGGCACGTCTGCCAACACGGGCATGATCGACCTCATGGGGGCCAATATTCCGCTTGGGGCCGATCACTATATCAACACGTTACAAGCGATGGCCGATACGGTCGTGGCCTGCGTGACTGGCCGGTAACGCTTAGAAATCCGTCGGTGCGCCGCCTTCTTCTTTGCGCTTTGCCACAAAAGTTTGCAGTTCTTCGCGGATACCTTCATCCATAGCTGGGGCCTCAAACGTGTTTATGATGTCTTTGAATTTGTGATGGGCGCGTTCGGCTGTCCACTCCGCGCCAGCCTCGTCCCATGCTTCAAAGTTACGCCAGTCGGACACAATCGGTGCATAAAATGCGTCTTCGTATCGATCTTGGGTATGTTGTATCCCAAAGAAATGGCCGTTTGGCCCCACTTCGCGGATTGCGTCGATGGCGATGTCATCTGGCGTTGTCGCCACGATTTCTGGTTCCATGTAGCGTTGGATCATCTGGATAACTTCGCAATCCATGATGAATTTTTCCGGACAGGCGATTAACCCACCCTCGAGCCAGCCCGCGCCGTGGTAGACCATGTTGGTGCCGGACTGCACGGCAGACCATAATGAATTGGATGTTTCCCACATGGCCTGTCCGTCAGGCACATTGGCCGCACAGACACCAGATGCCCGCATAGGAAGCCCGTAGAACCGCGCCATCTGCCCCGTCATTTGGGTGGCCCGCATGTATTCTGGTGTACCAAAGGCAGGCGCGCCAGATTTCATGTCCACGTTGCTGGTGAACGTCCCAATGACACAGGGCGCACCGGGGCGGACGTATTGGAACAGCGCAATGGCGGACAATGCTTCGGCAATCGAAAGCGTCACCGCCCCTGACATCGTCACAGGGGCCATCGCACCCGCAAGCGTAAATGGTGTCACAACAACCGCCTGCCCACGCCGCACACAGCGCAAGCATCCGTCGATCATCGGCACATCGTGCTTAAGCGGCGAGGTCGAGTTGATGTTGGTGTACATATGCGGCTTGGCTTCGAATTCGTCCTCGGTTTGCCCCGCTGAGATACGCACCATCTGCATCACGTCTTCGACGCGTTCGCGGCCAAGGCTATAGGCGTGCATGGATTTGTCAGTCAGCGTTAACTTGTCATACAGCACGTCCAAGTGCCGGACAGAGGCGTGAATATCTTGTGGTTCAACCGGATACCCGCCCGCAAAATGGATGCAGTTAAAGTACTGCGTCAGCTTCAGCAGATTGGCGCATTGCTCGCGGTTGCCCGTGACCTTTTTGCCGATTTCAAGGTCATAATAATTCGGAGGCGACGACACGTTGCCAAACAGTATATGTTTGCCGCCAATGGTGATCTTACGGTCTGGATTACGCGGTGTGATGTCAAATTGTGCAGGCGCGTGGCCCAACATTTCCATCACCCAGTCGCGGCCCATACGCACGTTGGTTCCGTTGACGGTACAGCCTGCTTTTTTGAACAGAGCAAGGGCTTCTTCGTTCAGAAACTCAATGCCGATGTCTTCGAGAATAGTCATCGCACCATTGTGGATCGCGGCGACACCTTCGGGGCCAAGCGGTTCTGTCGGATTGTCCGTATTGACGGGGATGCGCCACGGCATCTGGTCGATCACAGCAGACCCTCTGCGGCTTGCGTTCCCTGCGCGGCCACCGCCCCGTTTGCGTGGTGTATCAGCCATGATCTTGCCTCTTGCTCAAACCCGTTTCACCAAGCTTGGCAGGCCTAGGAAGTTTTCACATCGCGCTAGCGACAAGATATGTCGTTTTTGTTATCGGATGGTGTTTTGCCCAGCAACCCACGCTGGCAATTCCGCGATGGTGCCCAGCACAACGTCCGCGCGCGGCGCAAGCTCGGCCCGGTCCGCAGGTCCTGTCAGCACACCAACACACATCATGCCCGCCGCACGACCCGCGTCCAAATCATGCAAGCTGTCGCCAACCATAATACACGCCGCAGGGTCGAGGCCTGTCTGCGCGCAGAACCCCAACAACTGACCCGGCGCAGGTTTGCCGCCAAAGCCACTGTCAAAACCGGCGATAA
The DNA here is from genome assembly GCA_023955335.1 of Yoonia sp. Taxonomy (GTDB): domain Bacteria; phylum Pseudomonadota; class Alphaproteobacteria; order Rhodobacterales; family Rhodobacteraceae; genus Yoonia. Next base: position 24,442 of record JAGSGF010000007.1, on the reverse strand, counting down.
AATCAAACATGTCACGGACATGGGCCAAATTGGCGTGTGCAGGCTCTTCAGCGTCATTGGTGGCAACGCCAAGCGTCAAACCCATGTCGCGCAATGCTTCTAACACAGGGCGTAACGGCGTCGGTTCCACCTGAGGCACATGTTTGGTCGCGTCTTTCATGCGCCCAATCAACTCCGGCTTTGTCACATCAGGCAAAAGCCCCAACATCGCATCCGCAACGATAGATACCGTTTCGGCGATCACAATGCTGCTTGGTAAAAACACACCGGCGTCCAGATCATAGCCCAACAGGTCGGCCATCGCGGCAATGCGCGCAGGATCACCCCCCACTTCGGACGCGATCATACCCCGTGTCCATGCCCCCCAAGTCGCGTTGAAATCAAACAAGGTGCCGTCCTTGTCAAAGATGATGCCTTTGATCATTTTGCAGTCCTTTTGGGCAGGGTCGTTGTTGACACCAAGCAACGGAGCGCGGACGGTGTCAACACCATGCTCAAACTCAGGTCTTACCGTTCCCGCCCTATGCATCTTGGTCCCTACCCGTTGGAAAAACTTCACCGGACGGATGTCTGCGACCTCTCGCATCTGGCGCCCATGACCGGTCTGTCGTTCAGACGCCCGGATGACCCTGCCAGTATCGTGAACGCGATGCAGGATTATCAAGCGATGCTGGATGCCACGCGCGACGGGATGGTCAAGAAAGAAGCCGCAGAGATCCCGACTGATCTGCAAGAACGGGCTAACCACCTTAAATCATTTGGCTATTTCTGCGATGCCGATATGGTTGGGACATGTGAAATCCCTGCATCCACATGGCTGGACGCCCCGATTATCAACCCTGACGTGGGCCGTTTGGCAGATAGACTGCGCATAATGCAGCCCAAAACGCTGGCCGCTGGTATCGACGTCATCATGGCAGGTTTGCGCGAAAGCATGGCGCTGCCCGCCGCCGATTGCCGGCACCATACCCACGCAATCGTCTTTTTATATGCCAACCCGCGCGCCCCGCGATCAGACGAAGATGGCGCGGACTGGATCAAAGATGCTTTGCCCCAACGCAGCTGCCTGCGCGGGATCGAAACGGCTGTGACCTTGGCCAGTTATATCCGCACGTTGGGACACGACGCGCGGGCCCATTCGATGGCGGCAAGCGACGTGCATTTGGGTGCATTGGCGGTATGTGCTGGCCTTGTTGCGGGGCAAGATGGCAATCTGGTCAATCCGTTCACCGGTGACCGGTTTGGCTTAGCCGCGGTCACGACCACTTTGGATTTTGCGGCCGATAAACCGATCGTTGCGGGACAAAAGCCAACCGTCAGCTACCGGATGGGCACTGGCGATCATGCAAAATCAGCCCGCACCGCCGACGTCTATGCCAAACGGGATTTTAAGGCTGGCCCGCATCCGTTTGAAACCCTCAAACGTGTAGACGACCCCACCACATATATCGATGCGCCTAATGTGGCCCGCGTCCCCAAACGCGCAAATCTGTTTGCCCGCGCCTTGTTCGGCGATCTGGGAAAACCTGTGCAAGAGGCCACAAAGAACGGCAACTACGTGCGCAAATCCGCAAGTGCCTTTGCCTTTCGCCCATCATTGGGCGCACTGACGGTCCTACAAGACGGTGAAGCTGCCACACAAAAAAGCGCTAAAAATCCCGAAGAAAATGCCACAAACATCAAAGCTGCACTTTATTTTCTTGGCGTTGATGCCGTCGGCCTGTCTGCTTGTCCAGATTACGCCTACTACAGCCACGATGCGACGGGCGAGGTAATCACGCCTTACCACTCCAACGCCATTTCCATGATCATCGACCAAGGTCACGAGACAATGGAAGGCGCGTCTGGCGACGACTGGATCGCATGCGCCCAATCTATGCGGGCTTACCTTCGGTTTTCGCTGCTTGGGGGCGTTCTGGCCCAACACATTCGCACCCTCGGCTATACAGCCCGCGTCCATTCGGTGATGGATGACGAGGTTTTGCACCCGCCGCTGCTGTTGCTTTCCGGTCTCGGTGAAGTCAGCCGTATCGGCGAGGTCATCCTAAATCCGTTCCTTGGCCCGCGACTGAAATCCGGCATCGTCACCACAAATATGCCGATGGCCCATGATAAACCGATTGATTTTGGGCTGCAAAAGTTCTGTGAAGCCTGCAACAAATGCGCCCGTGAATGCCCGTCAGGTGCGATCACCGCAGGCCCGAAACTGATGTTCAACGGATACGAGATTTGGAAATCCGACAGCCAGAAATGCACAACCTACCGCGTCAGCCAAAAGAATGGTGCGATGTGTGGGCGCTGTATGAAAACTTGCCCGTGGAACCTTGAAGGTCTGTTCGCCGAAGCCCCTTTTCGCAAGCTTGCGATGGCGGTCCCCAAAGCGGCCAAAGCATTGGCCGCATTGGATGATAAGTTTGGTAACGGGTCGATCAATGCCGTGAAAAAATGGTGGTGGGATCTGGAAATGGTCGATGATGGCGCATACCACCCTGCCCGCGATCCGGTGAATGCGCGCGACTTGCAGCCTGATCTTGACCTAAAGTTCGCGGACCAAACGCTGGCGGTTTACCCCGCACCGCTTGCGCCGCCCCCCTATCCGTGGCCATTCCCGATGGACCGCGAGGCCGGCATTCAAGCCTATGCCGGGATGATCACAGCCCATGAACATCGCGTACGCCGCGCCGCTGGCACCCCGCCAGAGCATGTCTATACGGCAGATTCCGGCGATACCCCCGTTTTGCAGTTGATCGTGACCAAAGCTGATCCGCTGACGGACGGTATCACGCTCTATGAACTGTCCGACCCAAACGGCGCAGATTTGCCTCCGTTCACCGCAGGCGGACATATTGACGTTGTCGTCGCCCCCGAATTTTTTCGGCAGTATTCGTTGTCAGGTGACCCCGCGAACCGCAAATCGTACCAGATTGCCGTCCTGCGAGAGGACACGGGGCGCGGTGGATCAAAGCTTATGCACCGCATTTTCACAAAAGGCCGTCGCGTGTTTACGTCCAAGCCGATCAACCATTTCCCACTTATTGAGGACGCGGTGCACAGCTATTTGATGGGTGGTGGGATCGGCGTCACACCCATGATCGCGATGGCGCATCGTTTGCATGCATTGGGGCGCCCATTTGACCTGCACTATAGCGTGCGCACACGGGCCGATGCCGGATTTGTCGCCTTGCTGGAAAAACAGTCTTGGGCTGCGCACGTTCATCTTCATATTAGCGATGAAGGCTCGCGCGCTGACTTAAACCTCGCGCTCAAGCCCTATGTTGGTGCGCATGTTTATACCTGCGGTCCTGACCTGTATATGTCGGCCGTTATCGATGCCGCCAGCAAGAACGGGTTTCCCGAAGACCAGCGACACCTGGAATATTTCGCTGTGCCTGACGCGCCTGACTATGCAAACCACCCGTTTGCGATACGGCTGCCCGACGGGCGTAGAATTGACGTCACTGCCGATGAAGCTGCCTCAGACGCACTGCAGCGCGCAGGCGTTCATGTCGATGTGAAATGCGCCGATGGCCTGTGTGGCGTGTGCAAATGCACCGTAATCGATGGAAACGTGGAACATCGCGATTTTGTACTGTCACAGGCACAGCGGCAAAACACGATGATCCTTTGTCAAAGCCGCGCCGCAGACCCAGATGGTGAAATCACCGTTCAGCTTTAGGTCCAGTGTACGGCCTCTGCGCCGGGCAATGCGTAGCGTGCCATCAGGGGCTGGTCATATTTCAAGCCATGCAAATCGCAGAATTCCATCACCCACGAATCGTCCATCGTTAAGAAATCGAGGACAGCCGCCTGAAACGCGGGAACGGCGGCTTGTGTGCGCAGATCGTCAACAGATCCGCCAGTGGCACCCAAAAACACGGGGCAAAGCTCGTCATTGCCAACCAGCCAACCAAGGGCTTGCAAGGCAATTGTCTGCGCATTTTCTGGTGACATGATTAAAACCTTACGTTTACGGAAACTCTTCTTTAACTTTTTGACCCCAAAGTGGCCTCGTCAGCGTGGTAGAAATCACTTGGAAGGATCATAGATATGACCGGTCGCATTTTAATTGTCGATACTGTTCCCACGAACAGGATCGTATTGAAAGTCAAAATGCTTGCCGCTCAATTCAGCGTGGAAGCATGTGGATCACGCAAAGACGCGGAAGAGGCGATTGCACGCCAAAAACCCGATCTGATCCTGATCAATTTGTCCGACCCAGTCGAAGACCGGCATGGATTTTGTCGCGAGTTAAAAGAGAATCCGGACACCGCTGAGATCGCAATTATTTCCGTTGGGGTGGCCGATACAGCGCGGGCGCGGTTTGCTGCCCTTGATGCCGGCGCCGATGATGTTCTTCCGCGACCAATCCATGACGCGCTCCTTTTAGCACGCATTCGGTCGTTACTGCGCGTGCGACATGCACGCCACGAATTGATGCTGCGGGACGGCACCAGTCGCGCACTTGGCTTTGAAGAAGCCCGTGGGAATTTTGATGCGACCGCGCATGTGGCGCTTTTGTCGCGTCATGTCGTGAGCAGCGATGCCCTTGCTGCCCAATTGAACAGCGGTCTTACGGTTCCAGTAACGCGGCTTGAAACCGACACCGTCCTTGCCAATTCAGTCGCACCGGTTCCCGACCTATTTGTGATTGATGGCACGAAAGACAATGACGGTGGACGGGCTGTTTTCCGGCTGATTTCTGACCTGCGGTCGCGCGCAGAAACGCGTCTATCTACACTGTTTGTAATTCTGCCGCACAACGAGCCCGATATCGCAGCAATGGTTTTGGACCTTGGTGCAGATGACGCCGTGAGCCTTGATATCTCAGATGGTGAAATGGTGTTGCGGGCTAAGGCGTTGGTGCGACAAAAGCTGTTGCATGACAAATTACGCGACACAGTGCGCGACGGCTTGCATGCGGCTGTTACCGACCCGCTTACGGGGCTCTATAATCGGCGCTATGTTGAACCGCATTTGTCCCGCATGGCCGAACAGGCCCGCGTGTCACAACGCGAATTTGCTGTGATGATGTTAGATATTGACTACTTTAAGTCGATCAACGACAGCTACGGGCATCCCGCAGGGGATAAAGTTCTCGTCGAAATTGCCCGTCGATTGCGCGAAAACTTACGTGCGATTGATCTTGTGGCGCGGATTGGTGGCGAAGAGTTTATGGTCGCCATGCCAAATACAAATAACGAACAAGGCCATGTTGCCGCCGACCGGCTACGTAAATTGATCTCGGCGCGCCCATTCTCGCTTGGGTCCGGTCAGCCAGAGCTGAATGTCACCATGTCCGTGGGCGTTGCGGTTGGTGGGCTTCAACGGCTGAATCGCATCCAAATCGACACGATGTGCCACCATGCGGACGAGGCGCTTTATGCAGCCAAATCAGCCGGACGTGACAAGGTCGCGATGAGCGAACGGCTCGCATCCTAAGGCTTGCGGCGTTCCAATTTGTCGGCAAGCGCTGCCCGATCAGCCGCTGACATAGCGGCCAAATGCGTGACAAAAGCAGTCTGTGCATTTTGCTGCACGCGCGTTGACCGATCACGCAACTCGGCGATCAACCCAGCAAGCGCGACAGGGTCAAACGGTTCTGCTCTCAATTCCCGCGCAATCGCCCCAAGCTGCGCCTTCATTGCGTCCCGCGACAATGGCCGCGGTCCATTGCGGCGCATTGCGGCGCTGATTGCGCGACGATCATCGCGGTCAAGAACACGCCCCAAAGGTCCAAATTCAAACGACATCCGCTGTGGTGGTCCGTCGTTGCTACGCCCCGACACTGCAAGCCCGGCAACAGCCCCGATGACCGCCACATTTAACGCCAGTGATACAACCAATACGATCCGCGCAAGGGTCCTAGGTTTCGATTTTTCATTATCCATCAAGCAAGCCTTCCGCAAAATAGTCACTGGTGTCACTGAGCAAATCAATCGAAACAGGCGACCCGATCAGATCAGCGGCCCATGTTGTCACGGACGCAGGTGGCGCGACGCCCACCCAAATACCAGCGACGCCTGCCATCGCCAATCCGCCCACAGACGGCCAACCGCCGATCAATTCCATAAACGTAGGCCATAAGGCTGGTTTGGGCGCGACGACGGGGTGCACAAGCATATCAGCAGCATCCGCCAGAACACGCACCATCAAATCATCAGACACCGCAGGCGACTGCGTTCGGGCCTGCGCAAACAGGGCATCAATCATATCGCTATCAGATTTAGTCATCATCATATCCTAACTCAGCTTTGCGCCCTTGCAAAATGCCCGTCAATGCCCGTTTACCACGTGCGGTCAGGCTTTCGACCGATCGCAGGCTGATATTCATTACATCGGCGATCTCCGGGTTGGACAAACCTTCGAGATGTCGCAGCGACACTGCTTGCGCTTGCCGTTCTGGCATTTGGGCCAGCGCATCCGATAACGCCGAAAATCGTGCTTTGTCTTGAAGCTGGCCCGGCGCACTGCGCTGTGGGTCGGCAGGTTCCGCAATCTCGTCGAGCGGAACATTGCGCCGCTTGCGCAGCCGGTCCGTACACAGATTGGCCGTCACGCGGTACAACCACGTTGTGACTTGTGCCTCGTCCTGACGCCAATCGGGCGCGATCTTCCACAGCCGCATCAACGCGTCCTGTGATACATCCTCGGCTTCAGCGCGATCCGACAACATCCGCGTTGCTTGTGCCAGAACCCGTGGCAACACACGCGCCGTTAACACGCGCGCTGCATCCATGTCCCCTTGGGCATAGGCCAGCAGCAATGCGGCGTCGGGTGCGTCGCGCCAAGATCCCAGTTGGGTCGTCATATGTTATAATCTTATCCACACTCGTCCAACACAGCAACGGATGAGGCACTGATGCGCCTCACCCTTTGGTTCATTATCCGCGGTCTTTGCCACCTCTGTGGCCCTTGTGGTCGCGGTCGCCATGCCTTTTGACGACCGCATCAAATTCCTCTTCAGAAATTTCGCCGTCGTCGTTGGTGTCAGCCCGCGACACCATGCGCTCTGCATCTGGCCCACGACGGGTCATCTCGTCGGCTTGCAATTCACCGTCGCCGTTCTCGTCCATCCGGGAAATCATACGCTCAGCGCGTCGAGATGCGCCATTGTCGCGTGCTGCAACCATTTCTTCCACTGACAAAGCACCGTTGCCGTCGGTATCTACCGCGTCAAAGCGGGCTTGGCCTGCAGCCTCAATTTCGGCCACGGTTACTGTTCCGCTGCCATCAATGTCCAATGTCGCAAAATCAGGTGCATCATGTTGCAGGCCACGTCCCGCAGCCGAGACGTCCAGCGCGGTTAAAGTCAGGCCTGCGGCCATTGCGGCGATCAATACTGTCGATTTCATTTTTCAATCCTTTGTAGGTTTGCGCATCGTTTGCGCTGTTGACCCTCCTTGAACGCAGCCCCGAAAACTTTCCGTCGCACTTTCTTTGAAAAGTTTTGATCACTTGCGGCATTGGGCCGCAATTGACCGCAACGGGCTTTCCAAACGGGATTAAAAGGCTCATCAACTGCCAAGGTTCCACAATGAGGCCCGCCATGACCGATCACGCCATCATCGACCGTCCGACCAAACCTGCCATATTGCGCGGGCTTCGCCGCCGTTGCCCCAATTGCGGTGAAGGGCATTTGTTTGATGGTTACCTTAAGGTTGTGGATGAATGCCCTGTGTGTGGCGAAGATTTCCACCATCACCGCGCGGACGATGGCCCTGCATATTTGACGATTCTTGTGGTCGGCCACCTGCTTGCGGTCCTCATCCACATCACATGGTCCAATTTTCGGCCAGAGCCGTTGGTGATGGCAACGGTGTTCAGCGTTTTTTGTGTCGGCCTGTCTTTATATCTTTTGCCCCGCATGAAAGGGCTTGTTGTCGCCATCCAGTGGTCCAGACGGATGCATGGATTTGGCCATACATAGCATGCCCCCCGACGTGCCCATTCGCGACGCCGCCACGATGATCATCGTGCGCAACAGGTCAACAGACCCTGCCGTATTGATGGGCCAACGCGGTGCAAAAGCCGCATTCATGCCAGGTAAATTCGTGTTTCCCGGCGGAGCAATCGACCCAAGTGATGCAAGTGTAGCAACAACAGCCCTGCCTATCGCCTGTGCATCACGATTATCCGACCGCTCAACCTTGTCGCCCACGGCCATTGCGGCTGCTGCGGTAAGGGAACTTTGGGAAGAAACAGGGCAGGTTTTGGGGTACGCCGCACCTTGGCCCACACCACCCCAAGGCTGGCGAGGATTTGCCGCGACCGGTCACATACCCAACGCCGCCGCACTTACATTTTTCTTTCGCGCAGTGACACCAACCGGCGCACCGCGCCGATTTGATGCGCGGTTTTTGCTGGCCGATGCAAATGATCTTTGCACCGATCCTGACGATTTTTCAGGGGCAGAAGACGAGCTTTCTCATCTGCAATGGGTGCCACTCGCAAAAGCCCGCGACTTTGATCTGCCATTCATCACCCAAGTCGTGCTTGCTGAATTGATGGGATACCTGCCCAACGTCGGGCCGCCCACGTCAGTGCCGTTTTTTGCAAATGAAGACGAACAGCATCTTGTTCATCGGCTGAACGGCACGTCACCGCTTTAGGTGACAAGCACCAGCACAACGATGCTTGCTGTCAAAATCAGCAATCCCTGCCATTCCCGTGGCCCAATCTTTTCACCAAAAACAAACGCGCCAATGATCAGCGAGAACAGCAATTCAATCTGTCCAAGCGCATTGACGTAAGCCACGTTTTGCAAGGTAAACGCGGTAAACCAACACAGCGATCCGGCCATCGATGCCAACCCGACAAGTCCCGCGACCCGCCATGCACGCAACACATGCATGATCTCTCCGCTTTCTCGCCAAACCAGCCAGACAGTCATAATCGCAGTTTGGAATGCTGTGACAAATGCCAAGGTGATCAACGCGCGGTAAAGCACATCACCATCCGCAATAGACAGCGATGCACCGCGGTATCCGTTGCCCGAAAATCCAAACATCAGGCCGGACATCAGCCCAAGTGCTGTTCCTTTGTTCAACACACGTGTCAGCCAAGATCCTTGTGCGCGTGGCGGGTCAGACAACAACACAACACCGACCAGCCCAATCAAAATCGCCCCCAAAGCCGGCAAGCTTATGACGTCACCGAGCACCGCAAAACCAATCAGCGCACTGAGCAAAACTTCGGTTTTTTTAAACGTGATCCCGACGGCAAAGTTCCGGTGCATGAACAAGGCGACCACACATACCGTGCCTAGGATTTGGGTGACGCCCCCAAGTATTGCATAGGCGAAAAACTGTGTCGGCACCGTTGGCACGCCCTGCCCTGAAATGGCGGCATAGGCCCAAGCAACCAGCGCCACCAGCGGTGCCGAATACACGAACCGCGCAAATGTCGTGCCTGCCGTCGACAGATGTGTGGTTTTCAATTGCTTTTGCAACATAAACCGCAAGGTCTGCGCCAGCGCCGCACCGAGCGTGATCGGTATCCATAATTCCATGATCGCTCTTAACGCGCCTAGGGCTTCTTTTGCCAGAGCGGATGCGCAACCGGATCTTTTCTGCGCCACGCATAGGCGCGGGCAATCGCGCCATAAGACGGGTAAACATACCCTCCATTACGACGCAAATAATGCGCTTTGTTGGCGCGGTAAAGCTGTGGCAACCGGTACCAAGGTACCTTTGGGTGTATATGATGAACGACGTGTAGGTTGTTGTTCAGAAACAGAAACCCGAACAGGCCTCCTCTTTCAACGATCACGCTTCGGTGGGATGCCCGCTCGGCCGATTGATGTTCCAAGAACGTACGCAGCTTGAGGATAGACAACGCCAGATAGACCGCAAAACCATAGGTCCACAATGACAACGGACTAAGGCTGACAAACCAAAGCACCCCACCAATTGCAGGTAAATGTCCGGCCCATTGGCGCATCGTTGCGGGGGTCCGGTTGCGCCATTCGCCTTGCGTAAACGCGACCAACCCAATGATCGGCCCAATGACCAACCGCCCCAACAATGTATTGTTCAACAGCAGCACGCCTTGCACCAATCGCGGCAATCTATTCCAAACCAGCGGATCAAGGAAATTGGTCTCGGGGTCGTCGTAGGGGTCAGTCAGCAGCGCATCTTGGTGATGGGCCAAATGCGTATCGCGAAACCGCGTAAACGGGATGACGACCGACAAGGACAACCAGACTAGTGCCATGTTTTTACGCGCACTTTTAAATGGATGCCCATGCAATACTTCGTGCTGAAGCGACGCCTGCAGGGCGATTGTGACCCCCAAAACTGGACTGGCGATCCACCAAGGGTCCACAAAAAGCAATCCCCCCCAAGCCGCGTAAACAATGATAATAAGCGCAAGAGTTGGCCAAGCAAATTTGTGATCCATAAGTTACCCTATGCCATCACCAATCAAATGCGCAGTTAGACAGCAGTTCACAAATATCAAAGTTTGTGCATAAATACCCCAATGATGACAAATATCGACAAAAACGCCCGAGCTGCCTTGTTTCGCAGTCGGTTGGCAACGGCCATTACGCTTGCCGGATCAAATCAAAGCAAATTGGCGCGACAAGCAGGTGTGGATCGATCCACGCTGTCTCAACTGCTCAAAGACACCGGAGCACGACTGCCCAATGCCCAGCTTGTTGCCGGATGTGCTGCCGCTTTAGGTGTAAGCGCCGATTGGCTTTTGGGCCTGTCCGATCACCCCGAACAAGCCGCAGAGTTGGTCGCCGCGGCCATGTCGATGACCCACGCGCCCCGCACTTTAATTGATGATGCGATTTTTGCGTGGCACCAAGAGGCGGAAGGCTACAAAATCCGGCATGTCCCTGCGGGTTTGCCTGATATGCTCAAAATCGATGCGATGCTGCGGTGGGAATACGCGCCATCGTTGGGCAAAACCACCGATCAGGCGGTCGGTGCCAGCCGTGATCGGTTAGAATGGATGCGTCAGGCAAGGTCAGACTATGAAATTGCATTTTCAGAATGCGAGTTGACCAGTTTCGCCCGTGCCGAGGGGTACTATACCGGAATTCCCGTGGCCTTGCGCCGCGCACAATTGGAAAATCTGCGCGATTTGAATACCCAACTGTATCCGTCAATGCGGCTTCATCTGTTTGACCACCGACAGTTATTTTCTGCGCCCGTCACCGTCTTTGGACCGCTCTTGGCTGTGATATATTTGGGGCAAAACTATTTGGTGTTCCGCGACCGCGACAGGATTGCCGCGATGACGGAACACTTTGACGGGCTCGTCCGCGCAGCATCCATTCCGTCGCGTGGTGTCGGGCTGTTCATAGACAAACTGCTCGTCGCGCTTTCCTAAACCTTTGGGTCAGGGTTTTCGGTGTGACCATCGACCGAGATGACCTGCCCTGACACCATGCGTGATACATCCGTGCCGAGGAAAACAGCCATGTTGGCGATGTCAGATGCGTCGACAAAGCTGCGCATGGATGTCCCTGCCGCGTAGCCGTCATAGACTTGATCACGGGTCATGTTTTTAGCCACAGCTTCGCGCGCCAGCACGCCTTCCATGCGGTCACCTTCGACGGCACCGGGACAGATTGCATTGGCCCGGATACCGAACGGGCCCAATTCCATTGCAGTGGTTTTCATTAACCCGATGATCGCCCATTTGGCCGCAGCATATGGCGCACGGTTCGGATATCCATAGATACCCGCCGTCGACGACGTATAGATAATCGCCCCCTTGCCCGCCGATTTCATCATCGGAGCCGCGTATTTGGTCGCCAAAAACGCGCCTTCCAAATTGACAGAAACACACGCCCGCCAGTCAGTCAGGTCCACGTCCTCAATCGCTGCCGTTGGTCCTGCAATGCCCGCGTTTGCGCAAAGCACATCTAGCCCGCCAGCAGCATCGACCTGCGCAAACAATGCGGCAACTGCCGGTTCATCATTTGCGCTTACCGCATGGCAGTGCCACGCCTCCGGCAACGCATTCAACGCATCGGTATCAATATCTGTGACCCAGACCTCAAATCCGGCGTCCGCATAAGCCTGCGCCATCGCGCGGCCGATACCCGACGCACCTGCAGTGATCAACGCGCGGGTCACCTGACACCAATGGCTTTGCCTGCCCCTTCGGGCAAGGGCAGTGTCGCATGTGCGTCAGCGATCTGGCCCAGCTTGGCAGCAATATCTGGCGCCGGCTCAGACCCACGGCGCGTTGCAAGGCTGACATGGATCAGCATGTGTTCACCCGTCGCAAGCAACCGATCATCCGCATACATCCGGTGGAACAGATGCATCTTTTTGCCAGCCCCCAAAAGGACTTGGGTGTCGATGTGGATGCGCGTGCCAGCGTGGACTTCATCCAAATGTCGGATGTGGGTCTCGGCGGTGAAATAGCTGCCGCCTTTGGCGATATAATCCGCATCACAGCCCACGATTTCCATCAGCCGATCAGTCGCATCACCAAAGGCCTGTAAATAACGCGCCTCGCTCATGTGCCCGTTGTAATCGGTCCAATCCAACGGAATGGCACGGCGAATGGTTTCCAACGGCACGGATACATCAGCGGGCATCGCGGCAGGTTGACCCAAGCGGACATCTTGCGCGTTCAGCAACGCGCCCGCACCAAAGTCCTGCGCCTTAAGCCCGCGCAGGATCGTCAAAAGGTTATTGTCGCGTGCGCGTTCCAACTCTCGAATGGTCATATGGCCCGATTGGTCGTTAGATTGGCCTGCGATCTTATCAATCAGGTCCTCTGTCAGCTCTGGCACATCCATCAGCTTGGTCCATGGCCATGACAGGCATGGGCCAAATTGTTCGATAAAGTGGCGCATGCCCGCCTCGCCGCCTGCAATGCGGTAGGTTTCAAACAGGCCCATCTGCGCCCAGCGCAAGCCAAACCCATAGCGGATCGCGTTGTCAATTTCTTCCGTGGTCGCAATATCGTCCTTGATCAGCCAAAGCGCCTCGCGCCATACCGCCTCCAGGAAACGATCAGCAATATGTGCATCAATTTCGGCGCGGACATGCAGCGGGTACATCCCAACACTGGTCAGAATATCCTTAGCCTTTTCCACCATCTCGGGCGGGTTCTGATCCGTCGGAACCAGTTCAATCAAAGGCAAAAGATAGACCGGATTAAACGGATGGGTGACCACAATCTGTTCTGGCCGTGTCGCACAGCCCTGCAATTCAGACGGCTTAAACCCAGAGGTGGACGAACCGATGATCGCATCAACAGGGCAGTGTTCCTGCAAGGTTTGGTAGACTTTGCGCTTCAACTCCAGACGCTCAGGCACGCTTTCTTGAATCCAGGCAACGCCGTCCACAGCCTCGGACATTACGTCGTGAAACGACAACGTACCTTCTTGCGGAAGATCAACATCGGACAAGCCGGGCAAAGACCGCCGCGCGTTGTCTAACACCTCGCCGATTTTACGCTGCGCATCCGGGTCAGGGTCAAAAACCCGTACATCCCACCCCATCAACAAAAAACGCGCTGCCCAGCCACCACCAATGACTCCGCCGCCGATTATGGCTGCCGATTTCCCCATCGTGTTCTCCTTTATTTATGCGCCAGACGCAGCAGTATTTGATGTCGGGTTGTCAAAATCATCAACAGGAACAGGCGCACGAATGACATTTGGATCACAGGCAACCATCGGGCTGCCGCTATCACGAATGATCAAGCCACCACGCGTACGGCATTGCTCAAACGTCATAGATGACCCAATCACCAGGAGCTCACGAAAGCCCCCGCCACCGCCGGCAGTTGTCATCGCAGCCTCGTCACAAGCGGCCAAGGCCAATACACATCCGAAAACATAACGCTTCATTGTGGCACCTCCATCAATCGATCTAAATCATACCCGTTGAAATCCAGAACTTCACGTGCTGCATTCAGCCGATCGGCCGGAATCTGTGGATCTCTGTTCAGAATCCAGCCGGATTTACCATTCGGAGCACCAACAACAGCTGTACGGTACCCTTCGTCGACCCAAAGTACCCAGTAATCGGATGCACCAAACGGGACGGACGGAAAGCTTACCTTCAGGCGCGCAGGACCCACGATCTCGGCTTTGCCTTCAATCCGGCTTTTGACAGACCCGTCAGGGTTCCGGCAAATGTTCAGCACGGAGATCGCTCCGTCAGCACGCATGCCGTATGTGGCGGTCACACCGATGCATCCGCGTTCAAAAAACACCGGATATCGGGCAACCTCGTACCAAGTTCCCAAATACTGCTCGGCATCGAACACAGCCTTCGACGCAATTGGCGCGTCCAAATCGCGGTAGACATCACCAAAGCCACCAATCTGTTCACCCTCAAACGGTTCCGAACACGCCGCGAGAAGTGCCAGCACCCAAAGCGCCCTCATTTATGAACCGGTGCGCGTTTGACCAAACCAAGCTTCTCGCGCACGTCGTCAGGCCCAATCACCCGCGCCCCGAGGTTTTCGACAATTCCAGCGGCACGCTCAACCAATTGCGCGTTCGTCGCCAAGACGCCGCGATCCAGCATCAGGTTGTCTTCCAACCCGACACGGACATTCCCGCCAGCCAACACAGATGCAGCGACATACGGCATCTGTGATCTGCCCAAACCAAACGCACTGAACGTCCAGTCGTCAGGCACGTTGTTAACCATCGCCATAAATGTATTGAGGTCATCAGGCGCGCCCCAAGGCACGCCCATGCAAAGCTGAACAAGCGCGGGACTATCCAAGACGCCATCCTTGACCAGTTGCTTGGCGTACCAAAGGTGACCGGTGTCAAAGGCCTCGATCTCGGGCTTCACACCCAAAGCCGTCATCATCCGGCCCATCGCCACCAACATACCCGGCGTGTTGGTCATGACATAATCGGCTTCGGCGAAATTCATCGTGCCACAATCAAGCGTGCAAATTTCCGGCAGACATTCGGCCACATGGGCCACACGCTCAGTCGCCCCAACCATATCTGTACCGGCAACCGTCGGAAACGGTGCTTCAATACCACCAAAGATGATATCGCCACCCATGCCAGCCGTCAGGTTCAGGACAACATCAACTTCGGCGTCACGCACACGGTCCGTCAGCTCGCGGTACAAGGCCAGATCACGGCTAGGCGCACCCGTTTCAGGGTCACGCACATGGCAATGCACAATCGCAGCACCGGCTTTGGCCGCATCAATTGCACTCTCGGCAATCTGCTTGGGTGACCGCGGCACATGCGGGCTCCGGTCTTGCGTGCTACCTGATCCAGTAACGGCAGCGGTGATAAACACCTCACGGTTCATTTGCAGTGGCATGACATTCTTCCCTGATAATCTGATCGGACGTTCTGCGATTCCCTCACCAAGCGCAAGCGATGACATATTTTTCCGAGCCCAAATATGTCCGCCGGAGGCTACGCCCTTAGCCAAGTCCGCGACCATCAGCGTTGAGCCAATCAAAATGTCATGTGCGCTTGCGCGCCCCTTTTAATAGGGCATTGGATGGGCGCGGTGCACTTGATCAATATCGGCCAAAACCTCGGCGGATAATTCCAAGTCGCGACCTACAAGCAAATGCGCCAATTGAACCGACGTGGTCGCCCCAAAAATCGCCGAAACGGCAAATGGCCGAGACCGTTGCCACGCCATCGCCATATGCGCAGGATCAAGACCGTGCTTGGTCGCGACATCGATATACGCTTGCACCGCAGGCAATGTCCGCGCGGTCATTCGTCCGCCAAGATTGCCACCAATCGCCAAGCGGCTGCCTGCCGGCACCGCTCCGTTCTGATACTTGCCTGTCAGCAAACCAGTCGCCAACGGCGAGAACGACAATAGCGTCACGTCTTCGTTCACCGCCATCTCTGCCATGTCCGTGTCGTACAATCGGCACATCAGTGAATATTCGTTTTGCACAGACGCCATGCGCGGCAATCCTGCCGCCTCAGCACAATCCACCCACTTGGTCATGCCCCATGCGCTTTCGTTCGACATCCCAATCGCGCGGATTTTCCCGGCTTTCACAGCCCTGTCCAATGCTCCCAAAACGTCCATCATATGGTCCAGGGTTCGCTGCCTGTCTTGGCGCGACGGATCATAGGTCCAGTTTTGCCGGAACATATAGGACCCGCGCATCGGCCAATGCATCTGGTACACATCAATGACATCGGTTTGCAGGCGGGCAAGCGACGTATCAATCGCCTCCGCCATCATCGCCCCATCATAACCTTTTCCATCACGGACCCAACCGGGATTGTCGCCCGATACTTTGGTCGCGATTACCAATTCGTTCCGGCGACCTGTGGCTTTGATCCAATCCCCGATCACACGCTCCGAATTCCCCACAGTTTCGGCTGAAATTGGATTGACCGGGTACATCTCGGCGGTATCGGTAAAGTTCAGGCCCGCATCCAATGCCATATCAATCTGTTTGTGCGCATCAGCCTGTTGCGTTTGGTTGCCAAAGGTCATTGTGCCCAAGCACCAGTCAGAGACTTCAATATCAGTACGGCCAAGCGGTATCATTTTCATCAGGAAAACCTTTCTGCGATGTTGCGGCCAAGCTAACGTGCCGCGCTCCAAGGGCAAGGGGGCACATTGCGACATACCTTGTCGGATTTCACATTGCGCGTCTTTGATCGCAGGCGCACGGTTGCATTATGCGTATGCTCATTTCATTCGGATCGCTGTTTTTGTCGGTCACACTTTTGCAACTTTCATCGGGGGGCGTGGGGCCGCTTGATGCGCTGACAGGGCTGTCGGCTGGGTTTAGCAATGGCCAAGTCGGCTTCTTGGGGTCGGCCCATTTCTTTGGCTTCTTCATCGGATGTTGGTGGGCACCGCGTTTGTTGGGCACCGTCGGACACAGCCGCGCCTATGCGAGTTTTACCGCATTGGGCGCAATCGGGTTGGCAGCCCATGTTCTGGTGACTGATCCGGCCTATTGGGCCATCTTCCGCATCGCATCCGGCATCTGCGTCGCAGGGTGCTATACGGTGATCGAGGCGTGGTTGCAGGCGAAAGTCACCAACCAGACGCGCGGACGCGCCATGGCAAGTTACCGGATCGCCGATATGGGCGCGTCATTCGCAGCACAGTTTATGATTGGGGCGCTGGCGAATATGGAGACCTATATCGCCTACAACATCCTGACGATCCTGTGCTGCGCATCGCTTTTGCCACTCACATTAACCAAGGTACAGCAACCCGCGACCCCTTCAACAACACGGCTGCGCCCAATGCTTGCGTGGCGGGCATCGCCGCTCGCTGTTGCTGGCGTGCTTGTGGCGGCGCTTTCCAGCGCTTCATTCCGAATGGTCGGGCCGATATATGGCCAAGAGGTCGGATTAGGTGCCGACCAAATCGGCTACTTTTTGGCCGCATTCGTCGCGGGTGGTGCGCTCGCGCAGTACCCAATGGGATGGCTCGCTGATAAATATGACAGGCGATGGGTGCTGATTGGCCTGTCCATAGCTGCCGTAGTGTCATGCGCGCTAACCGTTGCGTCGTCCCAAATGGGAACGACTGCCGTGATGTTGTCTGCCGTCCTGTTCGGGCTTACTACATTTCCGGTGTATTCCGTGGCGACAGCGCACGCGCATGATTTTGCGACAGACGACCAGCGGGTCGAACTGTCAGCGGCATTGATGTTTTTCTATGCGGTTGGGGCAATCGCAGCCCCCTACACGACGTCGAAACTGATCGCAGCATTCGGACCAGGCGCCCTGTTCACGTTCATTTCAGTAGGTCATATTGTGCTGGTCATATTCGGTCTAAGCCGGATGCGGGTCCGCGCCGCCCCATCAGAGCGGACGCGCTATGTTTATGCACCGCGTACCAGCTTCGTCATCGGACGACTGCTGGGCCGGACGCGTGAACGGTCTCAGAAAGAATAGATCGCCGCGACACGTGTGGTTGTGACGTTTGTGCCGTAATCATCCATCATGTCGCGCATGATTTCAGCCCGCACATCAAGCGCACCCGTGACTGGCATCTGCGCGCCGATCCCATAATTATACCCGTTGAATGTATCCGCACCCGCATCATAACGGGTCCCGCCGATGCTGGCCAAAGCGGTCACACCGCCAAAGTCATAGGCACCGATCAGACGCAAGCGTGCCGTGTCATAGTCACCGCCAAAGGTTGCTGATGCCCCGTATTCGACCTCTGCACCGAAGGACAATGTGCCAACATCATAGGACACGCCAGCCAACAGCGATGCGGCTGTTTGGTCATCTCCAGCGTGGGGTTTGCCATAGTCAAATGCGACACCCGCATAGATATCTTGTGCGTGTGCTGCGCCACCCGTCAGGGCCACAGCCAGTGCAATCACTGAAATTTTCATGTTTCGCCTCATTATTTTTGGTCTGCTCTGGCGTGATAATAAGCCCCTGCCCTTGGTTTTTCTACCCCTGCATGGCCATGGCGTCTGGCAACCAGCGGAAACCCCCGTTAAAACGGCACAAACCTACAAGGAAGTTCCCCCAATGGCCCGTCATCTGATCACCTCTGCCATTCCCTATATCAATGGCATTAAGCACCTCGGGAACCTTGTCGGCAGTCAACTTCCTGCTGATCTTTACGCGCGTTACTTGCGCATGCGTGGCCACGAGGTTTTGTTCCTTTGCGCCACCGACGAACACGGCACCCCTGCTGAATTGGCTGCGGCCAAGGCGGGCAAGCCCGTGGCAGACTACTGCGCCGAGATGCACGATATTCAGGCCGAAATCGCGGCTGGGTTCAAATTGTCGTTCGACCACTTTGGTCGCTCTTCGAGCCCGCAAAACCATGCATTAACCCAAGCTTTTGCAGGTCGGCTGGCCGAGATGGGTTTGATCCGCGAAGTGACCGAAGAGCAGGTTTATTCCAACGCGGATGGGCGGTTCCTGCCCGATCGCTATATCGAAGGCACCTGCCCGAACTGCGGCTTTGAGAGCGCGCGCGGCGATCAGTGCGATAATTGCACCAAGCAGCTGGACCCGACCGACCTGATCGATGCCCGGTCCACAATTTCCGGGTCCACCGATCTGGAAGTCCGCGAAACCAAACATCTGTACCTACGCCAATCCGCGTTGAAAGACGAGATCGCAGCATGGATTGATACCAAAACAGATTGGCCAATCCTGACCACGTCAATCGCCAAGAAATGGCTGACCGACGGTGACGGCCTGCAGGATCGCGGCATTACGCGTGACCTTAGCTGGGGTATACCCGTCAAAAACGGCGAGGCCGACTGGCCCGGCATGGAAGGCAAAGTGTTCTACGTCTGGTTCGATGCGCCTATTGAATACATCGCCTGCGCCCAAGAATGGGTCGACGCGGGCAAAGGCACCAATTGGGAACGCTGGTGGCGGACCCAAAAGGGCGCGGATGATGTCACCTACACCCAGTTCATGGGCAAAGATAACGTGCCGTTCCACACGCTGGGCTTTCCTGTGACGATCATGGGCATGCAAGAAGACTGGAAGCTGGTCGATTACATCAAGTCGTTCAACTACCTCAACTATGACGGCGGCCAGTTCAGCACATCGCGCGGACGCGGTGTGTTCATGGACCAAGCGCTTGAAATACTGCCTGCGGATTACTGGCGTTGGTGGTTGCTGTCACATGCACCAGAATCCCAAGACGCTGAATTCACATGGGAAAACTTCCAAACGGATGTGAATAAAGACCTCGCCGATGTGCTGGGCAACTTTGTTAGTCGGATTACTAAGTTTTGCCGGTCCAAATTTTCTGAGGCCGTACCCGATGGCCCCGCATACGGCCCTGCCGAGGAACAGTTGATTGCGGACCTGACAGCCAAGCTGGCCGATTACCAAGGGCACATGGACACCATGGAAGTGCGCAAATCTGCAGCAGACCTGCGTGCGATCTGGGTTTTGGGCAACGAGTACCTGCAATCCGTTGCGCCGTGGTCGACGTTCAAAACCGACCCTGATCAGGCGGCGATGCAAGTGCGCATGGGTCTGAACCTATGCCGCCTGTACGGTGTGTTGTCCGCGCCGTTCATCCCCGATGCGAGCGCCGATATTCTGGCTGCGATGAACGCGTTAGACGCCGCTTGGCCCGATGATATCGCCACAGCCGTTTCCGCTTTGCCGATTGGCCACGCCTTCACTGTACCCGACATCACGTTCCGCAAAATCACAGATGACGAGCGCAGCGAATGGGCCGAAAAATTCGCAGGTACCCGCGAATAACGCAAAATGCCACGGGGCGTTTAAACCCGTGGCATTCTGTGTCGGCGATCAACTTATTCTAGGCCGAGATACTATTCCGCCGCCTCGGAATAACTGTCCATCGGTGGGCAAGTGCAGGTCAGGTTGCGATCACCCCAAACATTATCCACGCGGTTAACCGGCGGCCAATATTTGTCCACGCGGAATGCGCCCGGAGGGAAGCAGCCCGTCTCGCGGGTGTACGGCCTGTCCCAATCTTTCACGAGGTCTTCCATCGTGTGTGGCGCATTCATAAGAGGGTTGTTCTTGGGGTCCGCAGTGCCGTTTTCGATCTGGGTGATTTCAGCCCGAATGGCGAGCATTGCGTCGCAGAAACGATCAAGTTCTCCCTTGCTCTCGGACTCTGTTGGCTCAACCATTAAGGTGCCCGCGACTGGCCAGCTCATGGTTGGCGCGTGAAAGCCGCAATCGATCAGACGTTTGGCGATGTCGTCCACGGTGACATGGGCACTGTCGGCAAAGGGACGGGTGTCGATGATGCATTCATGCGCAACGCGGCCTGTCGGGCCTTTGTAAAGCACGTCAAACGCACCTTCGAGCCGTTTTGCGATATAGTTGGCGTTCAAGATCGCGACCCGCGTTGCTTGGGTCAATCCGTCGCCGCCCATCATCAGGCAATAGGCCCATGAGATTGGCAGCAATGACGGCGAGCCAAAAGCCGCAGCCGACACAGCCCCTTCGCCCGTCGTTGGATCGCCGGGAAGATGCGCAACCAGATGCTGTTTGACACCAATCGGCCCCATGCCAGGCCCGCCGCCACCGTGGGGGATGCAGAATGTTTTATGCAAATTCAGGTGGCTTACATCGCCGCCCAGATCCCCGGGGCGTGACAGACCCACCATCGCATTCATGTTGGCGCCATCGATATAAACTTGGCCGCCGTGGTCATGCACAATCTGGCAGACATCAATCACCGTTTCTTCAAACACGCCGTGTGTCGACGGGTAGGTGATCATGCAAGCGGCAAGGTTGTCGGCGTGCTGTTCTACCTTCGCGCGGAAGTCCACGATGTCAATATCGCCATTGGCTGCTGACTGCACGGGAACGACTTTCCAGCCGACCATCTGGGCCGAGGCCGGATTGGTGCCATGCGCCGACATCGGGATCAGGCAAATGTTACGGTGACCTTGGCCGTTTGCGCGGTGATAACCCGCGATGCTAAGAAGGCCCGCATATTCACCCTGCGCACCAGAATTGGGCTGCATGGAAATCGCATCATAACCCGTCACATCACATAACTTGGACGACAAATCATCAATCATTTCCATGTAACCAGCCGCTTGATCGCGGGGGATATAGGGGTGCAGCAGCGAGAATTCGTCCCATGTCACGGGCATCATTTCAGCAGCAGAGTTCAGCTTCATTGTGCAAGACCCCAGCGGGATCATCGCGCGGTCCAACGCAAGGTCACGATCCGCAAGGCGACGCATATAACGCATCATCTCGGTCTCGGACCGGTTCATGTGGAACACCGGGTGGGTCATAAATTCCGACGTGCGGATCAGCTTTTCAGGGACATGGTAATGTGGGGTATAGTCTTTATCCGCACGGTCGATACCAAAGGCACGCCAGACAGATTCAATTGTGTCAGAGCGGGTGCGCTCATCAAGCGTGACCCCGACCTTGGTCGTCCCAACCTTACGCAGGTTGATACCCTCATCTACGGCAGACTTCATCACTGCGGCTTGCATCGGGCCGACCTCAATAGTGATTGTGTCAAAGAATGTTGCGGGTTGAATTTCAAAGCCCGCGTCTTTCAACCCTTCAGCCAGACGTGCTGTTTTGCGGTGGATACGCTGGGCGATGGCGCGCAACCCTTCGGGGCCGTGGAACACCGCATAAAATCCGGCCATGACTGCCAACAGCGCCTGAGCTGTACAGACGTTTGATGTCGCCTTTTCGCGGCGGATATGCTGTTCGCGCGTTTGCAGGGACAGCCGGTAGGCGCGGTTTCCGTGGCTGTCGATAGAGACCCCGACAATCCGCCCTGGCATGGAACGCGCATAGCTTTGTTTGGTTGCCATATAGGCCGCGTGTGGTCCGCCGTAACCGACAGGCACCCCGAAACGCTGCGTACTGCCCACGGCAATATCGGCACCCATTGCACCAGGTTCTTTTAGCAGCGTCAGCGAAAGCGGATCAGCTGCGATAATACCGATGGCCTTTGTCGCGTGCAGTTTCTCTATCTCGGACGTGAAATCACGCAGGTGGCCGTGCGTTCCCGGAAACTGGAAAATCGCGCCAAAGACAGCAGCGGCATCCAGATCGTCCGGCTTGCCGATTGTAATCTCAATCCCCAAAGGCGCTGCGCGGGTTTTCATCACTGCAATATTCTGCGGGTGGCAGTTTTCGTCGATGAAGAAGCCGTTGACCTTGGTCTTGGCGACCCGCTGCGCCATCGTCATCGCCTCGGCGCACGCAGTGGCTTCATCAAGAAGCGACGCGTTTGAAATTTCAAGACCGGTCAGGTCGGAAACCATCGTTTGGAAGTTCAAAAGCGCCTCGAGGCGCCCCTGCGAAATCTCGGGTTGGTACGGGGTATAAGCCGTGTACCAACCCGGATTTTCCAGGATATTGCGCTGGATCGCCGGTGGTGTGACCGTGCCGTGGTACCCTTGCCCGATCAACGAGGTCAGCACCTTGTTTTTGGATGCCGTGACTTTCATGTGATGCAGTAACTCGCGCTCTGACATGGGCTTGCCAAAATCGAGCGGTTTCGCCTGCCTGATTTTGGCAGGCAGCGTGTCAGAAATGAGCGCGTCAAGATCATCCGCCCCCACGACTTTCAGCATTTGAACCATCTCGGCAGGGGATGGTCCGATATGTCGCAGGTTGGCGAAATCATAGGGCAGATAGTCTGTGGGGGTGAAAGTCATGGCAGGCTCCGGCAGTTAAGAAATCAGGGCGTTATAGGCGGCTTCGTCCATCAGATCGTCCATCTGGGACGGGTCCGATGGCTTAATCTTGAAGAACCAGCCTGCGCCAATCGCGTCTTCATTTGCCAAGGCGGGGTTATCCGTCAAGGGCGTGTTCACTTCGACGATCTCGCCGTCGATCGGGGCCATAATATCCGAGGCGGCTTTGACGCTTTCGATCACAACAATTTCTTCGTCTTTGGTGACGGTCGTGCCCACGTCGGGCAGTTCAACAAAGACGATATCGCCAAGCTGTGATGTTGCGTGTTCGGTAATGCCGACGACAACAACGTCGCCCTCAATCCGTAGCCATTCGTGCTCTTCGGTGAATTTCATGTTGGTCTCTCCGTGAAGTTTAGCGTTTAAAATTAGCGGGTGTGAAAGGCAGCGACGTCACAGTCAGCGGCAAGCGCTTTCCGCGAAGTTCGCCATAAACTGTGGTGCCAATATTGGCCTGCGCGGTTGGCAGATATCCCATGGCCAGCGGCACACCAATTGTCGGGCCAAAGCCGCCAGAGGTGATTTTGCCAATGGGGGTCGGATCATCGATTGTGGCGAAAAGCACGACGCCTTCACGCATTGGTGCGCGCCCCTCGGGCAACAGGCCAACGCGCTTGTTATCGGCACCATTGGCAAGTTCCGCCAGAACGACATCCGCTCCGGGAAAGCCGCCTTGCCTTGCGCCACCAGTGCGCCGCACCTTTTGGATCGCCCAGTTTAGCGAGGCCGTCGTTGGCGTCGTGTCTGTGTCGATGTCATGGCCATAAAGGCAAAGCCCGCTTTCCAGACGCAAGCTATCGCGTGCGCCAAGGCCGATCGGGGCGACATCATCATGCGCCAACAACTGCCGCGCAAGTTGGGCGGCCTGCGCGGCGGGCACCGAGATTTCATAGCCGTCTTCGCCCGTATATCCTGACCGCGACACCCAGCATTCAGCACCACCAAGCGACAGCGTTACCACATCCATAAACCGCATGTCCGCTGCTTTGGGATCAAGGGTCGCCAAGACCGCCTGAGCGGCCGGTCCTTGCAATGCCAGCAAGGCGCGGTCCGTAATTTCGGCAACGGTAACGCCGCTAAGGTTCGTCTGCATATGCGCAATGTCAGCGGCCTTACACGCTGCATTCACCACGACAAAGACGTGATCACCACGGTTGGCCAGCATCAGATCATCCATGATCCCGCCAGCATCGTTGGTAAAGAATGTCAATCGCAGAGCAATAAGGGACCTAATACGCGGGGTAAAAAGGGGCCACTGCGTTTGGTGTTTTGCGGCGCTTTGGCGGGTGTGCTTGTCATATAGCGAACGCGTGCCGAAGCGCATGCT
>JAGSGF010000016.1 GCA_023955335.1 Yoonia sp. | reverse complement strand
CCAGCTCAACAAATGCGCCATAATCAGTGATGTTGGTCACGCGACCCTGGTGCACAGAACCCAAGGAGAACTTGGCTTCGACTGCATCCCATGGATCGTCCTGCAGCTGCTTCATGCCGAGGCTGATACGGTGGGTTTCTTTATTGATCTTGATAACCTGCACCTTGATCGTCTCACCGATTGTGAGGATCTCGGATGGGTGGTTCACACGGCGCCATGCCATGTCAGTCACGTGCAACAAGCCGTCTACGCCGCCCAAGTCAACGAACGCACCGTATTCGGTGATGTTCTTGACGACGCCGTCAACTTCTTGGCCTTCAGTCAGGTTGCCGATAACTTCAGCACGCTGCTCAGCACGGGATTCTTCGAGGATCGCGCGACGCGATACAACGATGTTCCCACGACGACGATCCATTTTCAGGATCTGGAACGGCTGCTTAAGACCCATCAATGGGCCCGCATCGCGCACTGGACGCACGTCAACCTGTGAGCCTGGAAGGAACGCAACTGCGCCGCCCAGATCAACAGTGAAGCCACCTTTGACACGACCAAAGATGGCCCCATCAACACGCTCTTCGTCAGCATATGCTTTTTCGAGGCGATCCCATGCTTCTTCGCGGCGCGCCATCTCACGAGAGATAACAGCTTCGCCACGTGCGTTTTCAACCTGACGGAGGAACACTTCGACGGTATCGCCGACGTTCAACTCTGGGTCTTCGCCTGGGTCTGCAAATTCTTTTATATCGATTCGGCCTTCCATCTTATAGCCGACGTCGATGATCGCTTGGCCAGCTTCAATAGCGATGACCTTGCCTTTAACAACGGACCCCTCAGCGGGTGTGTCCATTTCGAAGCTTTCGTTCAAGAGTGCTTCAAACTCTTCCATTGTGTTTGCCATGTGGCGTCGTTTCCTAACGTTTTCTTATTTATACGGGCCGTGCGGTTGTCTCCGCCGGTCTTTGAGTTTCAATTGGTCACAGCATCCATCTTGAGACATAAAACAACAGGGCCGTTAAAAACGACCCCGCTCTGGCCTTATGTCCGCACCTGTCCCGACGCTTCGACAGAGGCGCGTATAGGCTCAATTCGCCTTAAGGGCAAGGGTCACATCGCGCGCAGCGTTCCACAATATAAGCATCCAAAAATCACAATCCGGTCCAATTTCGGGCGGGATCTTCCGTCATTCTAGGCACATCAAAACCAGAGGCCGACATGACCCTTCATATTTCACCCGACACTGCGCAGAAGTCTGCGTGGGAAAATAGTGCTGAATTGCTCGACGTATTGCGCGATGATTCTCGCGATGTTGTCGCGTTTATTGAACACTGCTCTGCAGATGACCTGCACTGCCTGACAACTGTTCATGGTGTGATCGGTGAAATCGAAATCTTCGACGCCATCCTGCGCCACCCTGCTTGCGACCGCGCCACCGCGTTGCAGATCTTCGAAAACTGCAACCCTTACTACTATGAACAGGAACTGGCCAAAGGTCGTCCCTTGGATACCTATGACGATGAAGAAGATCAGGTGTTCATCACCATCATCGACATGGCCCATGCGCAGCTCGCAAAACGCATGGATTGGCGCGGCAAGTTTGATTGCCCTGCCCTGCGCGATTGGGACCGCTATCCACATAGTGCGCCCGTGAATTTCGAAAACTGGATGCTGCCTGCTGCAGTTATGGCCCCAACCGAAGGGGCGCTGCCAAACGCATTTATCGAATACCGCTATTCATCCATTCGCCTGACGTATCAAGCATGGATGATGCGCCAGTAACCTAGGTGCGCCGTACGTCGATATAAGCAACGGCAGCAGCCACGGCCTGCGCGATTGTCATGTCGGAGGTGTCGATGACAATCGCATCATCCGCCGCAAGCATGGGGGCCGTTGCCCGTTCTGCGTCGCGTTTGTCACGCGCAATCACATCGGCTAGCACTTGGTCAGCACTGATGTCATCGCCACGCTCTCGCAATTCTTTGTGCCGGCGGGCCGCGCGGCATTCGGCGCTTGCTGTCACAAACAGCTTGGCTGGTGCATCAGGGCAAATCACCGTCCCAATATCACGTCCGTCCAAAACCGCTCCGCCATCACGGCGAGCAAAGTCGCGCTGGAACGTCACCAATGCATCACGGACAGCCGCATTTACCGCAACCTGACTGGCCACTTGCGCCACATCATGGGTGCGCAGATCGGCAGTGTTCAAATCAGATGACTGCAACGTCTGGGCCGCAACCACCGGGTCTGCGCCAGCCAATACCTTGGCACCAACAGCGCGGTACAAAAGGCCAGTATCCAAATGGGCAAAGCCATAATGTGCGGCCACGGCCTTGGAAATCGTCCCCTTGCCCGCTGCTGCAGGTCCATCGATGGCGACCGTAAACATCATGCGTTACTGCGCACCAACTGAGCGCCCAAGGCCCCCATCAGGCCTTCGAAAATCGGGAACGACGTCGTGATCGGGTTGCCATCGTCTACTGTCATTGGTTTTTGGGTCGCCATGCCCATAACCATAAACGCCATCGCGATCCGGTGATCAAGCACTGACGCAACCGTCACACCGCCGACCACATTGCCATGGCCCATCCCCGTGACGCGCCACCAATCACCCCCCTCGTCAACGGTGACGCCAGCCGCGCGCAGGCCCTTGGCCATCGCATCAATGCGGTCAGATTCCTTGACGCGCAGTTCTTTGACGCCCTGCATGTCAGTCACACCGCTCGCGAATGACGCGACCACGGACAGAACCGGATACTCGTCAATCATGCTGGCAGCGCGCGCCGGGGGCACGGCAATTCCGCGTAAATCAGGAGAAAACTTCGCGCGCAGATCGGCGACAGGCTCGCCACCCTCTTCGCGCATATTTTCAAATGTCAGGTCTGCGCCCATTTCTTGTAAGGTGGTGAACAAGCCAGCGCGGGTTGGGTTCAGCCCAATATTTGGGACAAGCACATCAGACCCCGGCGTGATGATTGCAGCACAAACCGGAAACGCAGCCGACGATGGATCGCGCGGGACCACAATTGTTTGCGGACGCAGCTCTGGCTGGCCAGTCAGCGTGATCTTGCGACCCTCTGCGGTATCTTCAACCGTGATTTCCGCGCCAAAGCCCGCAAGCATCCGCTCGGTATGATCGCGGGTCGCTTCCTTTTCGATAACGACGGTTTGGCCGGGGGCATTCAGACCTGCCAGCAAGACGGCTGATTTCACCTGCGCGGACGGAACCGGCGTTGTGTACGTAACCGGCACCGGATCAGCAGCACCCACCAATGTCATCGGCAAACGGCCACCGGCACGACCAACAGCTTGGGTACCGAACAACGCTAGCGGATCAGTCACGCGGCCCATGGGGCGGGAATTGAGCGATGCATCACCCGTGAAAGTGACCGTGATCGGCGTCGTCGCCATCGTCCCCATAATCAGGCGTACACCCGTGCCGGAATTGCCGCAATCTATCACGCCCTCAGGCTCGGCAAAGCCACCTACGCCCACGCCTTGCACCGACCATTCGCCATTTCCATGGTCCGTGACAGTGGCACCAAACGCGCGCATCGCGCGGGCGGTGTCCAGAACGTCGTCACCTTCCAGCAAGCCAGTAATGTGCGTCTCGCCCACAGCCATCGCGCCCAAGATCAACGACCGATGTGAGATCGACTTATCACCCGGCACGCGGGCCTCGCCTTTCAGCGGGCCACAAGGGTGGGACGTCATTGGAACAGGGGTGCCGTGGCCAGACATGTGCGAGATCTCACTTCTTCAAGAATTCACCGCCGTCGTAAACCACCCTGTCCCAAGGGTCCATCGCCCACGCCTCGCTTTTTCCGAAATACTCCAGCCGGAGGCTCCGTCACCTACGGACGGAGGAACGTCAGATAGTGCGGGGTGCGGCCTTCACGCAGGGCCTTTTGCTCGTAGCGCGTGGGAAACCAATCAGCCCAAGGAGTGCGCCAATCATCTGGCCCTTCGGCCAACCATTCAAAGCCAGCTTTGGGCACCTCCTCCAATGTCTGACGGACATAATCCTCGATATCCGTCGCGACCCGCAATTCAGACCCCGGAGCCATGGATGCAAACAAGGGCAGCAAATGCTCTTGCGTTACAAACCGACGACGGTGGTGGCGTTTTTTAGGCCACGGATCGGGGTAGTTCAGAAACACTTTGGTGAACGTGCCGTCAGGGACCACATCAAACACGTTACGCACATCACTGGGATACACGCCCAGATTGGTCACACCCGCCCTGCGAATTTTGCCAAGCAACATGGCGACACCGTTCACAAACGGCTCACAGCCTAAAATACCGACATCGGGATATGTGGCCGCCATATGGACTAAATGTTCGCCACCACCAAAACCGATCTCAAGCCACAACTCGCGCGGCCCAAAGTAATCGGCCAGATCAACAGGGTCACGATCAGGGTTCACGTCCCAGTCAATCGGGCCCGGCGACAACGGCAAAAGATCGTTATCAAGATAATCATGCTGACTGGCGCGAATGGTCTTGCCGCGGAAACGGCCGTAAAAATTGCGCCATGGAGCGCCAGTGGGGTGTTTTGTATCGGTCATAAACGGCCACTTAACAAAGGGCCGCGCGTCTGGCAACAGGCCCGTAGGACGGGTTTTAACCCATCCTCCTGAAAACCCAGATCGCAGGCACTGTCACGAGATCATAAATCAGACGTAGAACCTTAGACCGCTGCCTTAAGCGCATCCACCAAATCAGTGCGCTCCCAGCTAAACCCACCATCATCTGTCGGTGTGCGGCCAAAGTGGCCATAAGACGCTGTGCGCTCATAAATCGGACGGTTCAGGCCCAAATGCTGGCGAATACCGTGCGGGGTCAGATCCATCGCGGTATTTACGGCCTTTTCAATCGCAGCCGGATCAACCTCACCGGTGCCATGCAAATCTGCATAGATCGACAAAGGACGTGCGACGCCAATCGCATAGGCCAGCTGGATCGTACAGCGATCAGCCATGCCAGCCGCCACAACGTTTTTCGCCAGATAGCGGGCAGCATATGCGGCTGAACGGTCAACTTTTGTCGGGTCTTTACCCGAAAACGCACCACCGCCATGCGGAGCAGCCCCCCCGTAAGTATCCACGATAATCTTACGACCAGTCAGACCAGCGTCCCCATCAGGGCCGCCGATCACAAACTTACCGGTTGGGTTCACGTGCCATACCGTATCATCTGACAACCATCCATCAGGGAGGGTCTCGATGATGTAAGGCTCAACAATATCGCGAATGTCGGCGCTCGACAGATCAGGATCAAGGTGTTGGGTGGACAAAACTATCGACGTGACACCAACCGGCTTGCCGTTCACATACCGCACAGACAGCTGGCTTTTCGCATCAGGGCCCAGCGCAGGTTCGGTGCCGTTTTTGCGGACCTCGGCCAAACGACGCAAGACGGCGTGCGCATACTGAATAGGCGCAGGCATCAACGCATCGGTTTCCGTTGTGGCATAGCCAAACATGAGCCCTTGGTCGCCTGCACCTTCGTCCTTGCCTGACGCCGCATCAACGCCTTGGGCAATATGCGCGGATTGTTCGTGCAGCAGGTTTGTGATCTTGACCGTCTTGTGGTGGAATTTTTCCTGCTCGTAACCGATGTCTTTGATGCAGGCGCGGGTGATCGGGTCGATCTGGCCCATGTAATCTTTTAGCTTTTCTTGATCAGACAGGCCGACCTCGCCACCGATCACCACACGGTTGGTCGTGGCAAAGGTTTCACAGGCCACCCGGGCCTCTGGTTCTTCGGTAAGAAATGCATCAAGAATAGCGTCGGAAATCCGGTCACAGAGCTTGTCGGGATGTCCTTCGGATACGGATTCCGAAGTAAAGACATAGTCGTTGCGTGTCATGAAAGTGCTCCAGTCATTAAATCCGCCACGTCAGGAAGCCGTTGTGGCAGTGCTGCGGTACCGCTTAGGTCGTCTTGTCGGTAGGGTCAATCCACCTTGGGGTAGACGCCCCTATAGATAGCCCAACACAAAGCAGAAACAACAGCAGCGCAGGCCAGTCGCCCGTTTTACCGTAGATCGTTGGCGCAAGCGCGGGTGGCAAGGCCGCATCAATATACGCGGCCTGCCCCATTCCAATTTGATCCGTAATCCGACCCTTGCCGTCAATCATGGCGCTGATGCCAGTATTGGCCACGCGAACCATTGGCAGGCCATGTTCAATCGCACGCAAACGCGCTTGGGCCAGATGTTGGCGCGGACCAGCAGCGGGGCCGAACCACGCATCATTGGTGATCAAGATCAACAGGCGGGGGCGTTCAATTGTGCCAACTTCATGCGCAAAAATTCCTTCGTAACAGATAAGGATGCGGGCGTTGCCGATACCCATGACGTCGACGACCGCGGCACCGGAACCCGCAGTAAACGCGCCGCCTTGGGATGCGGCAAACCTACCTATCCCTATTTTCGCTAGTAGCTCAGCACCGGGAATAAACTCCCCGAACGGAACAATGTGCGCTTTGTCATAAACGTCCGAGATGATCGCGCCACGGTCCAGTACGATGGACGAATTATAATACCGTGCACCGTCGCGGCGGTTGATGCCTAAAACCGTCGGCGCACCACGAGATGCCTCTGCGACCTGATCCAATGCATCGCCTGCGTATTCCAACAGATAGGAAATCGCAGTTTCCGGCCAAACAACCAAATCAGGGGGCGATCCATCTTGGGTGAAACCGATCATCCGGTCAAAAAACACTTGGCTTTTGATCGGGTCCCATTTGTCGGCCTGCGCCGCATTGGGCTGGACCAGACGCACAGTTGGTCCAGCGTAATCCGGCAGGGGCCCCGCGCCCAAAACGACCCACCCGACCACGGCAGCCAATGGGGCTATTACGGCCCAAAGCTGCCGCTGCCAAAGCCGCGCGAACGCGACGCCAAGGCCAACCGTCACCAACGTCAATAAATGCGGCCCACCGAATGCAGCAAGCTGGGCTAACGGCGTATCGATCCAGATGTGCCCCAGCAGCGCCCATGGGAACCCCGTGAATAAATAGCTGCGCAAGACCTCTGCGCCCGCGATCATCAAGCCAGCCAAGATCATGCTGCGCGACGCAATGCGGTGGGCCGCATAGCTCGCCACAGCCCAGAACAGCGCAGCGCCGCCCGCCATCAAGATCAGGGCAAACGGGGCCATCCAGCCCGTTGATCCAATATCCACCAAAAACGGGGACACGATCCAATGCAGGGATACCGCGAAATACCCTGCGCCAAAAAACCAGCCTTCGCGAAATGCCGCGCGGCGGGTGGGCTTCGGGCGGTTCAACCAGACAGCCAAGGCCGCGACGGTCAGGAACCAAACCCCCAAAGGGGCTTGGCCTGTCCCCGCGACAAGGCCCAATCCAAAAGGGATCAGCACCAGATTAATCGCCCGTTGCGTTGGGCAGACGGACGCGCAACCGTTTGATCCGGCGGGGGTCAGCATCAAGGACTTCGAATTCGGTCCCGTCAGGATGCACGATAATCTCACCACGCGCGGGGACAGAACCGGACAACATAAACACGAGGCCGCCAAGCGTATCGACTTCTTCCTCGTCGATCTCGGGGCTATCAGTCAGGTTGACGCCAACTTCAGCCTCGAATTCCTCTAGGTCAGTGCGGGCAAGCGCAACATAGACGCCGTCACCTTCGCATGTGAACGATTTAGCCTCGTCGATATCATGCTCGTCTTCAATCGCGCCAACGACCTGTTCGATCAGGTCTTCGATCGTGACCAAACCGTCCGTGCCACCGTATTCATCAATGACCAACGCCATGTGAATCCGCTCTGATTGCATCTTTTGAAGCAACACGCCTAAGGGCATTGATGGGGGCACAAACAACAGCGGGCGCAGCATGCCGCGCAGATCATAGTCGCCAATGCCACCATTAAACCCGAACTTCAGCGCGAAATCTTTTAGGTTTGCAATACCGATGGGCGTGTCCAAGGTGCCATCATAAACGGGCAGTCGGGTCATGCCACTGGACCGGAATACCTTTACCAGTTCATCCTTGCTGGCCGTCACCGATACGGCAACGATATCTGTCTTGGGGATCGCCACATCCTCCACGCGCATGCGGCGCAAGTTTAGCATCCCAGGCATCGGGGTTGCAGGCAATAATGGTCTAGGGTTGTCGTCTTCCGCGCCATCGGCATCGGCCTCGGACGGGCTTAGGGCGTCAAGCAAGCGGCCAATAAAGCCGCGATTGCGCATCTCAGTGGGGTCATCTTGCGCGCTTTGCGCCGCAATAGAGGACCCTTCGGTTGTGTCGCCCATCTTTTCCTTACCTAAAAACTCGCCCACACACGGTGGGCCTTATACCCTATATGGGTCCGCAATACCCAGTTTGCCAAGTATCTGCGTTTCCAAGCCCTCCATGAGGGTGGCATCTGCGTCACGCTCATGGTCATAGCCAAGCAAATGTAACAAGCCGTGAACGATCAAATGCGTGCTGTGATCATCCATCGTTTTGTCCGCAGCAGCGGCTTCGGCCGCACAGGTATCATAGGAAATCGCGATGTCGCCCAGCTCTGGATCGATCGGATCAGGAGGCAGTGGCGTACCACCATCAGTTTCAGCGCCGCGTTCATCAGATGGCCAGCTTAGAACATTCGTCGGAACAGGTTTCCCGCGAAAATCAGCGTTCAACGCGGCGATGCGGTCATCACTGCAGCCCATTACACAGGCCTCAAACCCTTGTAAACCAAGGTGATCCAGCGCGGCCTGCACGGCGCGGGCAGCCAAGGGCTTTAGCCCGGCATCGTCCCAACGCGGGTCTTCTATTACGCAGTCAACAGTCATCGGTTCGCTTCATCTTCTCTTTCATAAGCCTCAATAATGGCCGCGACCAATGGATGGCGGACCACATCTGTTGACGTGAAATAGCTAAAGCTGATCCGGGGGATATGTTTGAGCATGCGTTCTGCATCCCAAAGACCAGACGACACGCCGCGCGGCAAATCTATCTGCGTGCGGTCGCCAGTGATAACCATGCGCGATCCTTGGCCGAGCCGTGTCAAAAACATCTTCATCTGCATCGACGTCGCATTTTGGGCCTCGTCGAGTACAACAAACGCGTTCGACAGGGTGCGACCGCGCATAAACGCGAGCGGCGCAATCTCGATGATCTTTTCTTCCATCATCTTGGCGGCCTGCTTACCGGGCAGAAAATCAGCCAAGGCATCGTACAGCGGCCGCATATAAGGATCGACTTTGTCCTTCATATCGCCGGGGAGATATCCCAGCTTTTCGCCCGCCTCGACAGCAGGGCGGGACAGGATGATTTTATCAACCTTGCCGCTGATCAACATGTTCACACCCACAGCGACGGCCAGATATGTCTTACCAGTACCTGCGGGGCCAATGCCGAACGACAGTTCCTTATCAAACAACGCCTGCACATAGGCTTTTTGGGCTTCGGTGCGCGGTTCAACCAATTTCTTACGGGTCTTAATCTCAACCCGCTCGGTACCGCCCTTAAACAGTTCACGCTGATCACCCGCCTCGGGGGCACCCGTCGCATCCGGTCCGCCCATGCGCAATTCGCGGTCGATATCGCCTGGTTCGAGCGCGCGACCAGCCTCTAGGCGTTGATACATCGACTTGAGCGTGCCCAGCGTCTCTTGGCGGGGGCCGTCTTCGCCAACCACCGAAAGCTGATTGCCACGGCGCAGAATTTGCACGCCGTAAGCCTGCTCTAGCGTGGCAAGGTTGCGGTCATATTCGCCGCACAGGTCAATCAAAAGGAAATTATCAGGGAATTCCAGTGTGGATTCCGCGGTGTCAGTCAGGTCAGAAGCCAATCAACTCTCCTTGGCGCTCAGGTTTCTTCGATAAGGTGGGCCGTCTCCCCGCCGAGGGCAAGGTTGAAAACAGGAAAAGGCCGCAGATTACGCTGCGGCCCCTTCCAAATTGTATGAGCGTCATCACGCTAGAGCGGATCAGGAATGTCAGACCCTTCGCGGAACGGACCGATCACCGTGGATGGCGGCGCCACATTCGAACAAACCGGACGACCATCAGGTGTCATGCGCTCGGACAAGTATCCTTCGACACCGTCATCAATAATCCAGTGATCGCAACCGTTTGGATCAACCCAAACGCCAGCTACCAATTGGGACAGGTGCTTGCTGTCGTCGCCTGCGTCTACAAAACGCTCAGCGCCAGTTCGGTTGCCGCCTTCAAGTCCGCCAACCAATACTTCGGCACAGGCCGAAACGGACAGACCAGCAACAAGCAGCGCAGTGATTTTCATTGTTTTCATAACATCTGCTCCTTAACGTACACAGTAGATTTCAACGCGGCGGTTCTGCTGCAATGCGGCAGCAGAGTTGCCTTGGGCACGGGGCTGACGTTCGCCAAATCCTTTGGCGTCCACAACATTTGAACCAGCTCCTTGCGCGACGATTGCAACCGCATTGGCGCGGCGCTGCGACAGCTTCATGTTGTATTCATCAGATGCACGGGCATCGGTGTGACCATAGATCAAGAACCCGAATGCATTTGCCGACTGGAAGAAATTCGTCAGTTCGGTTTTCTTCGATTCTGAAATCAAAGACTTGTCTGTTGCGAACAGCTAATCCGTCGGGATGATCCCACAAATCTCAGAGCGGTGGCACACAGGACGACCGTCGCGTGTTCTGTGAGGAGACATATAGCCCTCAAAGCCGTCATCCATAACCCAATGCTCGCAGCCATCTGGATCAATCCAAACAGTTGGTTGGTACGATTCACCCGCCACTGTGGGTGTTTGCGCCTGCGCTGCCCCTGCGAGCAGTGAAAGTGTCATCGCCCCTGCGATGGCCCCGCCTGCAAGCACACGCAGTGTATCTTTAACTGATGTTGCCATTTGTTTTCCCTCGTTATCAACCGGATGCAAAATGGCATTCCGCCGTGTCACCCACAATATCGCCACAATATGGGCAAATTTGGGTGATAACGAAAGAACAAATAGCTACATATTGTGTCCATTACGGCAACACTCGCCGCAGATTCTGCAAATTGGCGACGACATAGACTCAAACTGACCACAAATTATTCGCCCAAAGTAACCTTCGGTCAATCTTTGCATAATTCACCAGCAAGGCTGTTTGTGCTGCTGTGCGTGATTCTGACCCGCTTTACCTGCCCCAAGACATCAGTCGGGGCATCGGCATAAACGGCATGCAGATAACCAGATTTACCGATCATCTGCCCATCGGTTCGGCCCGATTTCTCAAACAGCACCTGCACCTCGCGGCCAACCATGCTTTCTTGAATGGCGCGTTGCTGCTGGGTTAAAAGGCCCTGCAACTGCTGCAACCGAACGTTCATCACATCCTCGGGCAGTTGCGGTTTTTCAGCCGCAGGCGTGCCCGGACGGGTAGAGTATTTGAACGAATACGCCTGCCCGTAGCGGACTTCGCGGATCAGGGCCAAAGTGTCTTCGAAATCAGCGTCGGTTTCACCCGGGAAGCCAACAATAAAATCGCCCGACAACAAAATATCAGGGCGGGCTTCACGGATACGCTCGATGACTTTCAGATAGCTTTCGGCCGTATGCTTGCGGTTCATCGCCTTCAGAATTCGGTCCGATCCAGATTGCACAGGTAAGTGCAGGTAAGGCATTAGTTTTTCGCAGGTGCCATGGGCCTCGATCAGCGCGTCATCCATGTCGTTGGGGTGAGATGTGGTGAAGCGGATACGCTCCAACCCATCCACCTTGTCGAGCGCCCAAATCAGCCCAGCAAGGCCGCCTTCATGGCCGTGGTAAGCATTGACGTTTTGGCCAAGCAACGTGATTTCACGCACGCCCGCCGCGACCAATTCTTGGGCTTCGCGCACAACACGATCGGCAGGGCGAGACACCTCGGCACCGCGGGTATAAGGGACCACGCAGAACGCGCAAAACTTATCGCACCCTTCCTGAACGGTCAGGAATGCGGTCGGGCCACGCTTGGCTTTGCTGCGGGATTTGAGTGTTTCAAACTTGTCATCGTCGGGAAAATCAGTGTCCACCGCGCGCACACCTGACTGCACGGCATCGTCCATCGCGGGCAACCGGTGGTACGATTGCGGACCAACGACAAGATCGACCATCGGCTGGCGGCGGATAATCTCGGCACCCTCGGCCTGCGCCACGCATCCGGCAACACCAAATTTCAGATCGGGGTTTGCGACCTTCAAATGCTTCATCCGGCCTAATTCGTGGTAAACTTTTTCAGCAGCCTTCTCACGAATGTGGCAGGTGTTCAGCAGAATCATATCCGCGTTGTCCGCTGCGTCGGTCTGCACATACCCCTTGCCGCCCAGCGCCTCGGCCATGCGTTCACTGTCATAAACGTTCATTTGACAGCCATAGGTCTTGATAAACAGCTTTTTCGGTTCGGACATAGGAGCACCATTTCGGGGATTTTGCGCAATACAGCCGTGTAACCTGCACGCAGCCTGCTTGCAATGACGCGGACATTCACGCAATTTGCACCAATTTACAGGAACATCTGCTGACCATGCACTTTACAAGCCTCAACCATTTCTTAAGCGAAGGGACTGCGGCCTTGGCCAAAGGACCAATTGCGTTGATTTTGCTCGAAGATGATGTCGAGGTCGGCAGCTCGATCCGGCATCACCTAGATGCGGGGTTTAAATCTGTCGTGACTTTTGGGGTGTCGGACATTGTCCTCCCGGACGATCTTCCGGCCAACGTGCACCGCGTCGATTTTGATGCAACTGTGCGCAATGCTCAGGTTACCATTGTGAATGCCGTGATCGAAAAGGCCCCCGGCCAATGGTTGTACTACTGTTACAACACCGAATACATCTTTTTCCCGTTTTGCGAACATCGGGCAATTGGTGAAATGCTCGCGTTTCATACGGAAGAGCGGCGCGACGCAGTCCTGACTTATGTCGTCGACCTATATGCCGGTGATCTTCACGAAAACCCGACGGCTGTATCGCTTGATGACGCCTATATGGACAAATCGGGGTATTACGCACTGGCACGCAAAGATGCGCAAAATGAATTTGCAGATCGGCAGCTAGACTTTTTTGGCGGGCTGCGCTGGCGGTTCGAAGAACATGTGCCCGCCCTGCGGCGCCGGATTGATCGGATTTCAATTTTTCGCGCCAAGCCCGGCTTGCGTCTGCGGACTGATCACACATTCAACGATGCCGAATATAACACATATGCATGCCCGTGGCATCACAGCATCACCGCAGCCCTCGTGTCATTTCGGACCGCAAAAGCGCTGAAACGTAATCCGGTAAGTGCGGCGCAAATCAGTACCTTCAAGTGGCATAATTCCACGCCATTTGAATGGCATTCTCAACAGCTTTTGAATCTGGGTTTGATGGAACCTGGTCAGTGGTTCTAGCCGAAGATGCGTTAAAACGCATCCTACGCTTGTAAGCTGAACACAGCGGCCAGTCGCCACCGTCCCGCAATAGTCCTGCACGCAGAGGCGCAGTCGCAATCAAGTGATCGTGCAGGGCGTAATCGTCTGCATCTCTGATATGATGTTCCCAAAACCGACGCTGCCAAATCCCCTTTTCACCGCGCTTTCGCAGGCTTGCATGCCGTCCTAACGGCATCGGCACATGGCGCGAGAACGTTGACTTAATTTGCCGCCACCGCGCCGAATAATCCGCATCATCATCGGGAAGCGTCCAGATCATCTGGACCTGCGCAGGCAAAATAACTGCAGCGTTGATCACAAACGGACGTTGCTTTTGGCACAACCTGACCGCATGCCGCAGCAACCCGACCTCGTCAGCTAAAAGAGTGCTGTCTGGATCAGCAAGGCATGCAGAGAAATAATAGGTGCCACTGGGCACACGAAGTCGGCGATAATTTGTCATGAAACCAAAGTGCAGCGATTCTGGTAAACAAATATTAAACGGCGAAACTCCGTAGGATGGGTTTTAACCCATCACCTACGCCGCAGGCGGATCACGACGTCGACAGACGCAATCTCCGCGCCCTCAGGCACATCTGGTAAACGCCGGATTTCCAACTCTTGGGCAGGCGCATCCGTCAACTCAGACGTATCTTCCCAATAGAAATGCGGATGATCGGTTATGTTGGTATCAAAATAGCTTTTGGACCCATCGACCGTAATCTCGCGCATCAACCCAGCCTCACAAAACGCACTGAGCGTATTGTAAACGGTCGCAAGCGAAACCTTTTCACCAACGCCCGACGCCGCTTCATACAGCCCTTCAGCCGTGACATGACGGTTCTGCCCATCACCCACCAACAATCCGGCAAGCGTCATCCGCTGGCGCGTCGGGCGTAAACCCACGCGTCCTAGCCATGCTGCACTGCGGTCTTGTGTCAGGTTGGTCATCACTACCATTCTTTAGCCTACCCTAGTCATATGGGGGAATAGGGCGCGGGATCAAACGAAAACGCACAATTAGCGCAGAGGCCCTACCCTTGCGGCACCCAAGTCCGCAGTGATAGACGTCAAACTAACGATTAACACACGGTATTGAGGGCGCATCCACATGGCAAATTATCCATCCAGTTTTGACAAAGAGGGTCTGTTGGCCTGTTCCCGTGGCGAGCTTTTCGGCGCGGGT
Organism: Yoonia sp.; assembly: GCA_023955335.1. Taxonomy (GTDB): domain Bacteria; phylum Pseudomonadota; class Alphaproteobacteria; order Rhodobacterales; family Rhodobacteraceae; genus Yoonia. Next base: position 43,154 of record JAGSGF010000016.1, on the reverse strand, counting down.
AACGCCCAACTGCCCGCCCCACCCATGCTGATGATGGACCGGATCACCGAAATTTCGGGCGACGGCGGCGCGCATGGCAAAGGCCACGTGGTCGCAGAATTCGACATCACGCCTGACCTGTGGTTCTTTGAGTGCCATTTTCCCGGCAACCCGATCATGCCCGGTTGCTTGGGTCTTGACGGTCTGTGGCAGCTGACTGGCTTTAACCTTGGCTGGCGCGGCTGGCTTGGGCGCGGCTATGCGCTTGGCGTTGGCGAAGTGAAGCTGACAGGCATGGTCCGCCCTGACCGCAAACTGCTGACCTATAAAATTGATTTCACCAAAGCGATCCAAACCCGCCGCCTGACCATGGGCGTGGCTGACGGCATCGTGGAGGCCGACGGCGAAGTGATTTATATCGTTAAGGATATGAAGGTCGCATTGAGCGAAAGTTAAGGTTATGGAAAGGATGACAGCGAAGCTGGACAAATTGAGTGATTATGCTTTCATTTTAATCCAACTTCTTGGTGTCGTTCTTTCCGCCTTTTTGGTCGTCGTTACATATGCCAATCCGACGCAAGTCGAAGCTGGGTTGCAACGATTTGCAATAGCCAAGGTGACCGAGGCTGCAGACACTGCATGGCGTGAAGCTGGTAGCGAGCTTGCCGGAACCCAGACCGAGATACGACTTACCGCTCTCGCCGAAAAGTTTGGCCAAGACTCAAGCAGTATCGACAAACAAAGGCAGGAAATCGTCCCGCAGATAGTTGCCATGGCACTGTCTGACGAATGTCGAGAAAACTGCGCAGCTTGGCTCGTGGTCGGCGACGCCGTCAATGATACTTTAGTGGAAAAAGCCGCTGGTATGCGTGTCGGAGAAACCACTCTTGGCGATTTTGTTAAAGAAAAATACGACACAACTGTTGATGGTCTTCTGCGAGACCTTCGGCGGTTTGGCTTGGTCAATGTAGTAGCATTAAGCCTAATGGCTCTTTTAATTTTAACCCATCGTTTTGTGCACTGCGATTGAAGGTGCTTTCCGTAGCGATTACCACTTACAGCGCTTGGGCATCCTACGGCTACGTTGTTCAACAAAATTGGGCCATGTCGATCTTGACCCAAAACTGGGCTGGCCCTGTCTATCAAGCGAGTATGATCTTTGTATCCATTCTCTGCATCGACTGGATATTTTTGGGCGGGTGGATAACGCAAACTATATCAAGTGCAATCGCAGCCGCGATCCCGAGTTAGCATCTAACCCACTTGCACCTCCGCCCTCCCCCACCTTACAAAGACACAACACTAGTACAGGAGAGCGCTCATGCGTCGCGTCGTCATCACAGGTTTGGGGATCGTGTCCCCCATTGGGAATAACGCGGATGAGGTTTTGACCTCTCTGAAAGCGGGCAAGTCCGGCATTGAAGCCAGTCCAGAGATGGCCGAGCATGGGTTTCGGTCCCAGATCGCGGGCACCGTTAAGCTTGATATCAAAGATCATGTTGATAAGCGCGCCCTACGGTTTATGGGTCCGGGTGCAGCCTATGCGTATATCGCGATGGGTCAGGCGATTGCCGATGCGGGTCTGGATGAGGATACTGTTTCTAACGTGCGCACTGGTTTGATTGCGGGCTCCGGTGGGCCGTCTACGTCTGCGATGTTCACTGCTCATAACATAGTGAAAGACACAGGCGCAACCAAGCGGATCGGGCCATTCGCCGTGCCAAAGTGCATGTCGTCCACGATAAGCGCAAACCTATGCACGCAGTATAAGATTAAGGGGCTCAACTACTCGATCACGTCGGCCTGTTCCACATCGTTGCATTGCATTGGTGCGGCATCCGAGCAGATCATGATGGGCAAGCAAGACGTGATGTTTGCTGGCGGCGCGGAAGAACTTGACTGGACGTTGTCCTGCCTGTTCGACGCGATGGGCGCGATGTCGTCCAAATATAACGACACCCCCGAAAAAGCGTCCCGCGCATTTGACGCGGACCGCGACGGGTTTGTGATTGCGGGCGGTGGCGCGATGTTGGTGCTGGAAAGCCTTGAGCATGCCCAAGCACGCGGTGCCACGATTTACGCCGAAGTCACAGGATATGCGGCCACGTCTGACGGCCACGATATGGTTGCGCCTTCTGGCGAGGGCGGTGAGCGTGCGATGCGTTTGGCCCTGCAATCCCTGCCCGAAGGCCGCAAGGTCAGCTACATCAACGCGCACGGTACATCCACGCCAGTGGGTGATGTGGGCGAGATCGAAGCCGTGCGCCGTGTGTTCGGCGAAGGGTCCACGCCGCCTGTATCATCGACCAAATCCATGACAGGCCATTCCCAAGGCGCGACTGGTGCGTCCGAGGCTGTTTATTGCCTGCTGATGCTGGAGAATGATTTTATCGCACCGTCGATCAACGTCGAAAACCTTGATCCCGCGCTGAACCCCGCCGAGATCGCGACTGAGATGAAAACGGACGCTGGGCTGGACACGATCATGACGAACTCGTTTGGGTTTGGCGGGACGAATGGGTCAATGTTGTTGAGTAAGTTTAACGGGTAGCTTAACTCAATCCTGCGTTGAGTTTACAGTTGATGTTTGGTCATAATCGTTGAAAGTTATGCTGGTGCGTCCATTGGGACCTGCCAGCATTTATTTTTACGGACTTAATCTATTGGAACATATATTTATTCTTGCCTTCATCGGCTTCCTCATCTTCATCATAGGAAAGGGCATCTCAAACGACGATGTCATTGATCATCGAGATCGACATAAGCCGCGCAAAACACCACGCAAGTATCGCGAACCGGCCAAAAAAGTCACACCAATCCGCGCCCAAACGCCACAGCTCCAAGGCGCTCTGACCCTGCCACCAATACCCGACAACATGACGATCAAGGGCAAAGCTTATATTATTGATGGCGACACCATTCGTATTGGATCTACAAAAATCCGACTTGCCGGCATTGACGCGCCCGAAGAAGATCAACCATGGGGCCGTAAATCCAAATGGGCCTTGCTTGAAATTTGCCGTGGTCAAATCATTACTGCCGACCTGAACGGAACGCGCTCGTATGACAGGCTTGTTGCGACATGTTATCTACCTGATGGCCGCGACATCGGGACCGAGATCGTGAAACGTGGCCTTGCCCTCGACTTGCCAGAGTTTTCCCATGGTAAATATCGCCCATACGAGCCAGAAGGCGCGCGCAGACGTCTTGCCAATGGCGCATTTGGCCATAAGTCTTTGCGTCACAAGCACCGCAAAACTTGACGCGACGTTCCAAACCGTCCAACTAACCCCTAATAGCTGAGGGACTTCACATGACCATTTCAATGCACGGCAAACGCGGACTGATTATGGGGGTCGCCAATGAGCGGTCCATTGCTTGGGGGATTGCTAAGGCGATGTCTGAGGCGGGTGCCGAGTTGGCGTTCACGTATCAGGGCGAGGCATTTGGTAAGCGGTTGGCGCCGCTTGCGGCCTCTGTTGGGTCCGACTTTATGGTTGATGTTGATGTGACCGATGCAGCGTCGATGGATGCGGCTTTTGTGGCATTGGCGGATCGTTGGGAGACCATTGATTTTGTGGTTCACGCGATTGCCTATTCGGATAAAAACGAGCTGACGGGCCGGATTTCGGATACCAGTGTTGAGAACTTTAAGAACTCCATGGCGATTTCTTGTTATTCGCTGATCGACGTGTCCAAGCGCGCTATGGCGTTGATGCCAAACGGCGGCACGATCCTGACGTTGACCTATCAAGGGTCCAACCAAGTCACCCCGAATTATAACGTCATGGGTGTGGCTAAGGCTGCATTAGAGAGCGCGGTGCGTTATCTCGCCAATGATCTTGGCCCTGACGGTATTCGCGTGAACGCCATCTCGCCCGGTCCGATGAAAACCCTTGCGGGGGCCGCCATCGGAGGCGCGCGCAAGACGTATAAGCACACTGGTGAAAACGCGCCGTTGCGGTCCAATGCGACGCTTGAGGCTGTCGGTGGCACTGCGGTTTATCTAGCGTCTGATGCGGGGGCTTGCACCACGGGCGAGATTATCCGGGTCGATGGTGGCTATCATGTTCTAGGGATGCCACAGGCCGAAAATCTCTGATCGGCCTGTCAGCGGGAAAGGCTGGGGCGCTGCCCCAGACCCCGACATATTTATGCTCGGAAAAAGGCGGTTAGACCGCGTCAATGCCTATGACTTCAAAATCGAACGTCAGGTCTTTGCCTGCCAGAAAATGGTTGGCATCGAGCGTGATTTCCGTGTCTGATACATCTGCGATTGTGACCGGAATGACTTGGCCTTCGGGCGATTGCATCTGCAACTGGGTGCCCACCTCGGCCGGAATATCATCTGGGAATTCGCTACGCGGAACGGCCTGACGTGCGTCTGGGTTCAGGTCGCCGTAAGCATCCGCCGCCCCGATTTTCGCAACCTTCTTTTCGCCCGCGATCATGCCATAGATCGCTTGATCCAGACCTTGGATAATCATGCCGGACCCCAGCGTGAATTCGAGCGGGTCGCGCCCTTCGGAGCTGTCGAACACCTCGCCTGAAGTCAGGGTGCCTGTGTAATGGATACGGATTGTGTCGCCGGCTTTTGCTTGGGTCATGTCGTGCTTTCATCTGTCATTAAGGTTTCCGGCACTCTTGCTACGGTATGCGGGGCTGGGATGCAAACCGCTTTGCCCCTTTTCGGCGGCGCGGCTGTGTGCAACTCTGATTTGAACCAGATCACCGAAGGGATAATAAATTGCCCAAATCAGTTTATGTGTTTGATGCCTATGGCACATTGTTTGACGTGAATGCCGCCGCCCGAGAGGCCGCGACCGAGCCAGCCCATGCCGCGTTGGCCGACCAGTGGCCACAGGTTGCCATGAATTGGCGCGCAAAGCAGTTGGAATACACTTGGTTGCGCGCCGTTGCCGGACATCACTGTGATTTCTGGCAGGTCACCCAAGACGGATTGGACTGGGCGTTAGAGGCCGCTGGTCTGGACGACCCAACCACGCGCACCCGCCTGTTGGATTTGTATTGGGAACTCGCCGCATATGCAGAAGTTCCTGCCATGCTGGCCACACTAAAGGCCCGTGGTGCGAAAACCGCAATTTTGTCCAACGGATCCCCTGCAATGTTGGAGGCCGCGGTGCAATCTGCCAAGATCGGCGACATGTTGGATGCATTGCTGTCGGTGGAATCCGTTGGTGTCTTTAAACCGCATGCATCGGTCTATGACCTTGTCGGCGCGCATTTCGGCTGTGCCAAATCAGACGTTTTATTCGTCTCATCCAACGGATGGGATGCCGCTGGTGCCGCCGGATACGGATTCACGACCGCTTGGGTAAACCGCGCTGGTGCGCCCATTGACCGGCTTTATGCTGAACCAACCCATGTCCTTCCCGACCTAACCACCATACCAGAGGTAGCCTGATGCCCCATTTCACCGCAGCCGATGGAACAAAGCTTTATTATGAGGAAAGCGGCAAGGGCATCCCCGTCCTTTGTCTTGCTGGCCTGACCCGCAACACCGCCGACTTTGACCATGTCGCCCCTCATTTGCCTGTGCGCCTGATCCGCATGGATTACCGTGGGCGGGGCCAATCAGATTGGGCCGATCCATCCACCTATACAATCCCACAAGAAGGGCTAGATGCACTGGCGCTGCTGGACCATCTGGGGCTGGCGAAAGTCGCGATCTTGGGCACCTCGCGCGGCGGGCTCATCGCAATGCTTCTGGCCGCAACGGCGAAGGATCGGCTGATGGGCGTTGCATTAAATGACATCGGACCAGTGATCGAAGATACTGGCATGGATGTGATCCGTGCCTATCTGGGCCGCAACCCAGAGCAACACAATCACGAGGATGCGGCGCGGGCACGGGCCAAACTATGGACCCGCTTTGCAGGCGTCCCACACGCCCGTTGGCTAGCCGAAGTCCGCGCACATTACGCGCAAACCGAGGATGGACTGGTCATCAAGTACGACCCAAAACTGCGTGACGCAGTGCTGGAAACAGCGGATGCGCCGACGCCTGATCTATGGCCGCTTTACGATGCTCTTGGGGGGTTGCCGTTGGCGCTTATTCGCGGGGCCAACTCTGATCTGTTGTCAGAGAAAACCGCCGATGAAATGCTGCGCCGTCGCCCCGACATTATCCGCGCTGACATTGCAGATCGGGGCCATGTGCCGTTCTTAGATGAAGACGACGCGTTAGATGCGCTGACCGAATGGCTGGAGGATTTGCATGAACTTTGACATGATCCAAGCCGCCGCAGGCCGGCTGAAAGGCCATGCGCGGGTGACGCCCATGTTGACCTCGCCGTTCCTTGACGACATCGCTGGACGGCGGGTTTTGATAAAGGCGGAATGCCTGCAACACACTGGATCATTCAAGTTTCGGGGCGGCTGGTCTGCCGTATCTGCGTTGACTGACAATGCGCTCAAAACTGGAGTCATTGCGTTTTCATCAGGTAACCATGCGCAAGGCATCGCCATGGCTGCGCGCGCTCACGGGGCCCCTGCAGTGATTGTAATGCCATCCGACGCACCGCAAATGAAGATCGACAATACGCGCACCTTGGGCGCCGAGGTCATCTTATATGACCGCGAAACAGAAGACCGCGACGAGATTGGCGCACGGCTTGCGTCCGAGCGCGGACTGACCTTGATCAAGCCTTACGACGAGCCACAAGTTATCGCGGGCCAGGGCACAACCGGGCTCGAGATCGCCGAACAGGCGGCAGCGCTTGGCGTCACCTCTGGCGATGTGATGGTCTGTTGTGGCGGTGGCGGCCTGACGTCAGGGATCGCGTTGGCGCTGGCCGAAATGGCCCCCGCCATGCGTGTCCGCCCCGCAGAACCCAAAGATTTTGATGACGTCACCCGCAGCCTTGTGTCCGGTAAGATCGAACACAACGCCGCACATAGCGGGTCAATCTGCGATGCGATTATCACTATCGCACCCGGCAATATTACGTTCCCGATCATGCAAGCCCACTGCGGACCCGGCGTTGTTGTCACCGACGACGAATGCCTACGTGCGATGGGTCTGGCATTTTCGCGCCTCAAAATTGTTGTTGAACCCGGCGGGGCGGCCGCATTAGCAGCGGCTCTGTTCCACCCCGCCCAATTTGACGGCGACGCCGTGATCGCAGTTGCGACCGGCGGCAACGTCGACCCAGCGCAATTCGTGCGCGCGTTGGACACTTTGTGACCGAATTGACAATCGCCAGCCTTAACGTCAAAAACCTGACCGATGCTGGCCAGTCAGGTGCGACCGCTCATTGCAAATATCCTCTGTTTTCAGGAGATTTTTAGCGAGAAATCCCTGCGTGACGTGATCGAGGACGCTGACGATCTTTGGGCGAGCTAAAGGCCGGCAATCCGGTCATGGTTTTGGGCGACCTGAACGACAGCGAACTTGCGGTCAGCTCTGAAATTATCTTGGGCGAAGCACCGTTCAAAACTTGCGTCTGACAACGGCCAAATTATGGCGCATATCGTGCCTAGCGGCGCCCAAAAAAAGGGCGATTTGCAAAACTGTTGACACAAGCTTGGAAATCCCTTCAAGTGCCCGCTAGGGAGGGTTACCCAGTGTCCCGCGCAAGCGAAGGACCGGGTGACAGGACAAAGCCGCGCCGGGGGAAACCCATTGCGCGGCTTTATCTTTTCGACGAGGTAACAGGCACGATGCGTGAAATTTCAGCCCTGAATGGGACGGTTCGGATACACGGTCAAATCGACGGCGTGGACCATCCAATTGCCCCAACACTTGTCTTTGCAAATTCACTTGGAACCACGCTCGCGCTGTGGCGCAAGGTACTGCCGTTACTGCCGGATGGATTGCGGATTATCCGCTACGATTTGCGCGGTCATGGGCAATCTGACGTCCCCGATGCCCCCTACACAATGGGGCAGCTGATCAGCGATGCCGCCGCGATTTGCGATGCTGCAAACGTGACCGACGCGATGTTCGTAGGCCTGTCTGTAGGCGGCATGATCGGCCAAGGGTTGGCTGTAAAACGGCCCGACCTGATCCGCGCGCTTGTCCTATCCAACACGGCGGCAAAAATCGGCAACCCAAAGCTATGGGACGACCGGGTCGCTGCAGTGCAGGCCCACGGGATGGCTGCACTGGCCGACACGATCATGCCGCGCTGGTTTGGGCGCGATTTTGTGAACACGCCTGAAATGATGCCATGGCGGGACATGGTCAGTGCGGTCAATCCGCAAGGATACGCGGGCGTCTGTGCGGCTATCGCAGGCACGGATTTTTACACCCCGACATCAGGCCTTCGCATACCAACATTGGGGATCGCGGGCGGCCAAGACGGGGCGACACCCGCCGATCTGGTGCGCGAAACCGTTGATCTCGTTCCAGGGTCGCAGTTCAAGGTCATGCCCCGTTGCGGCCACCTGCCCTGCGCCGAAGACCCGATCGGCTATGCCGAGATTCTGTCCGAATTCATGGCCAACACTGGACATCTCACAGGGCTTGCAAACTAGGTCAAAGCATTTAGATCGCGTAGATCACAACGCTGGAGCGTACCAATGCGAAATCGACTCCCTTTGATCTTTATCCTGATCACGGTAATGCTCGACAGCATGGGGATCGGGCTAATCATGCCGGTGATGCCCGACCTTATTCAAGACTTAGAGGCGGGCGATTTGGGTCAAGCTGCGCTATGGGGAGGGATTCTTGCAGCCATATTCGCTGTCATGCAGGTCCTATTTGGGCCAGTCATCGGCGGGCTATCTGACCGGTTCGGACGTCGACCCGTTTTGTTGCTCGCTCTTGTCGTCATGGCGTTTGACTATGTCCTGATGGCCGTGGCCGGAACGATCTGGCTGCTCGTGATCGGGCGCATTATCGGCGGGATCACGGCGGCCACGCAATCCACCGCGTCGGCCTACATGGCAGATATCTCTAAACCAGAGGACAAAAGCGCCAACTTTGGCCTGATCGGAGCCGCCTTTGGAATCGGCTTTGTGCTTGGACCATTGATAGGCGGCCTATTGGCAGAATATGGCACACGCGCCCCTTTTTGGGCCGCCGCCGTTTTGGCAGGAGGTAACGCCGTCTTCGGCTATTTCGCTTTGCCGGAAACCGTCACAGACCGGATCAGACGCCCATTTTCATGGCGGCGCGCGAACCCGCTTGGGGCGTTCAAGCACATCGGCCAATTGCCCGGCTTGGGGCGACTGATGGGCATGTCATTTATCTATGGCATCGCGTTTTTCGTGTACCCAAGCATCTGGGCCTACTTCGGCAAGCTGCAATTCGGCTGGGGGCCGGGCATGATCGGGCTATCACTGGGAGCCTTTGGTATCGGTATCGCCATCGTGCAAGGGGTTCTGATCCGGCCAATCCTTGCGCGGAGCAGCGAGCGTAACGCGGTTGTGTTGGGGCTTGGCGTCGATGTCGTGGCGTTCATCGCACTTGGTTTCGTGACAAATGGCTGGATCGCATTGGCGCTGACACCTCTGACAGCACTTGGGTCCATCGCTGGCCCCGCGTTGCAGGGCATCATGTCGCGCACAGCACCCGACAACCAACAAGGCGAATTACAAGGCGCGCTCACATCAATCAATGCGGTGGCGTCCATCGCGGCACCTTTGGCGATGACGCAGGTGTTCTTTTACTTCACCCACGAAAATGCGCCGATCTACCTGCCAGGAGCGCCATTCATCCTATCGGCAATCTTGGTCGTCGGGGCAATTGGCGTTTATCTACCGGTTTTACGTACCAAACAGACAGACACTTAAAAACCGACACGCAAAGTCGGAATCAGTCTTGCAAAGATTGGCAGCAAACGGTCAGCATGGGGCAAAGCCAAAAGGACGTCCCATGCCACAGATTAAAGCCGCCGTTTGCCATGAATTCGGCAAGCCACTTACCATCGACACGATCACATTGCGCGCGCCGGACATGGGCGAGGTCGAAGTCACGCTGAAGGCCTGCGCCATCTGCCATTCGGATATTTCATTCGCAGACGGTGGTTGGGGCGGCACGTTGCCAGCCGTTTACGGGCATGAAGCAGCAGGGCACATCACGTCGATTGGTAACGGTGTCAAAGGCGTGTCCATAGGCGATGCGGTTGTGGTGACATTGATCAAATCCTGCGGAAGCTGCGGGTCCTGCGCATCAGGCAAGCCCGTGATTTGCGAAACCGACACGGCCACCACAAGCCCGCTGACATCCGCAGACGGCGCGCCATTGGTGCAGGCCATGAACTGCGGTGCATTCGCAGAGAAAGTCGTCGTCGATCAAAGCCAGATTGTGCGCATCCCTGCTGATATGGACATGAATGCGGCCAGCCTTTTGGCTTGCGGTGTGATCACCGGCATTGGTGCTGTCGTGAATGCGGCACAGCTGCGGGCGGGCCAAGACGTGGTTGTGATCGGCGCAGGCGGGGTTGGCCTTAACGCCATCCAAGGGGCGCGGATTGCGGGCGCACGCCGGATCGTAGCCGTTGATATGTCCGAGGAAAAACTACAGATCGCACGCGATTTTGGCGCAACCGACGGGGTTCTGGCCAGTGATGATGCGCCATGGACTGCTGCCCGCGCTGCCATCGGGCGCGGCGCCGATGCGGTTTTCGTCACCGTGGGCGCAGTGCCTGTCTACAACCAAGCCCCCAATTATTTGGCACCGGGCGGCAAGGTCGTCATGGTCGGCATGCCCCACATCGGGGACGCGGCCACCTACGACCCGGGGTCGATGGCATCGATGGGCCAAGGCATGATCGGCTCAAAGATGGGCGACGCCGTGATCGCGCGTGACATCCCGTGGATGGTCGACCTTTATCAACAAGGGCGGCTGAAGCTCGACGAATTGGTGTCACAGACTTGGACGCTCGATCAGATCAACGATGCGATTGCGGATACCAAAACGGGTTCGGCCAAACGAAATGTCATCACCTTCGACTAAGCCTCGCTTTTTCTAAAATACTCAAAAGGACGTAGCATGAAGCTCGCAGACCTCGACATCATCGTGACCGCCCCGCCTGCACCCGGATGGGGTGGGCGATACTGGATATTGGTCAAAGTGACATCAGACACAGGGGTCGTCGGCTGGGGTGAATGCTATGCGTCCACCATCGGGCCAGACGCGATGGGCCACGTCATCCGCGATGTATTTGGGCGGCATATGGCTGGCGAAAACCCAGAAAACATCGAGCTGATGTTCCGTAGGGTGTATTCATCGGGCTTCACACAACGGCCTGATCTAACCGTCATGGGAGCTTGGTCCGGTCTAGAAATGGCCTGCTGGGATATGGTCGGCAAGGATCGCGACAGGCCAGTGCACGCGCTGATCGGCGGGCGGATCAACGACCGTATTCGGGCGTACACCTACCTTTATCCACAGTCGCATCACCCTCTGCCCGCCTTTTGGGCAGACGCAGACATGGCTGCCGAAACCGCGGTGGCGATGGTTGAAAAAGGATACACTGCGGTCAAATTCGACCCCGCGGGCCCCTACACGATCCGAGGCGGGCACATGCCGTCGATGCACGACATCGACACCTCGGTGATTTTTTGCAAAACGATCCGCGACGCTGTCGGCAATCGTGCTGACCTGTTGTTTGGAACCCACGGGCAGTTCAGCACGGCAGGCGCGATCCGCATGGGTCAAGCGTTGGAGCCGTTCTCACCGCTTTGGTTTGAGGAACCGACCCCGCCCGACGCTGACATGACCGCAGTCACGCAAGCTGTGCGCATTCCTGTGTCCACGGGCGAACGGCTGACCACAAAATCCGAGTTCGCGGCGGCGCTGCGGCAAGGCGTGCAAGTTCTGCAACCGGCCCTCGGGCGCGCTGGCGGCATCTGGGAATGCAAGAAAATCGCGGCCATCGCCGAAACCTACAACGCGCAAATGGCACCGCATCTCTATGCAGGACCGATTGAATGGGCGGCAAACATCCAACTGGCCGCATCCATCCCGAACATTCTGATGGCGGAAACGATCGAAACACCATTCCACGCAGCACTGGTGACAAACACGCTGACGGTTGAAGGCGGATATATCCCCGTACCAACCGCAGCTGGCCTTGGCATCGACGTCGACGAGGCTCTCGCACGTGCGCACCCGTACACCGATGACGGGCTGCACCTGCAAATGCAAGAAGACCCCATCAGCTATCACGAAGTAAACAACTTCGCGGGTGGGGCACCGGTCAAAGCCTAGCGCCTCTTCCCCCGAAGGTGGCTCCAACCTTTCCAACGGGATCAAAGCCTGTCATAATGAACTACGTTCAAAAACGAGAGTTATCATGGTAGGCAAAGTTGCAGCGCGGCGCGAGATCTTGCGCAAGTCTTTAATCGACATTGCAAAGCTGCGGATCGCACGCGACGGGTTGAGCGCATTACGAGCACGTGATCTTGCGACTGATGCAGGCTGCGCTGTTGGCGCGATCTACAATGTGTTCGGCGACCTGAATGATCTCGTGCTGTCGGTGAATGCAGACACGTTTCAGGCGCTTGGGCAGGACGTCGCATCTAGCCTTTCAGAGGCGGGTCAAACGCCTGTGCAGCAGCTGATCGTGATGAGCCAAGCCTATCACCGGTTTGCCGCACAGAACTATTATCTTTGGCGTGCCCTGTTTGATCTAGAACGCCCCAAAGGCGAAGCCGCCCCCGACTGGTACCTTGCTGAAATGGGGCAATTGTTCACGTTCATCCATGACCCGCTGCGCGCGGCATTCCCTCAAATGGATGCCGAACAACGTGCATTACTGACCAAGGCGCTGTTCTCGACGGTGCATGGCATTGTGCTTTTGGGCCTCGATGACGCCAGCGCAGGCGTGCAGTCTGCGAATATCGACGATATGATCGCCCTTATTCTTAATCAAATCATCGGCCCTTTGTAATTTATATGAACGTCGTTCATTATTTTACTTGACCGCTCCGGACTCGCTCCCTATATCCTAATTTATGAACAGCGTTCACAAATGGAGGTACAGATGTTCAAGACACTTAGCACCCTGATTACCGGGGCAAATGCACGGGCAGAAGACCGCGTCCGCGACGCCTTTGCTATCGAATTGATCGACCAAAAGATCCGCGAGGCAGAGACAAACCTGAAGGCAGGTAAGGCCACCCTCGCGAGCCTTATCCAGCGCCAACGGTCGGAAGATCAGCAGCGCCAATCGCTTGAAAATCGGGTCACCGATCTGACCAAACGGGCGCAAGCTGCGATCAAGGCCGGCAATGACGGAATGGCGACAGAGGCCGCGACGGCCCTTGCCCAGATGGAGAATGAGCTGGCGCTACGCGGCCAAACGCTTGGGCGGCTGGATCAAAAGGTCCTGCGTTTGCGCAGCAGTATCGAAACAGGCCACCGCCGGATTATTGATCTCAAACAAGGGGCTATCCAAGCCCGCGCGGTGCGCCGTGAACAAGATATCCAATCAAGGATGGGCGCAACCGGAACCAACAGCATCGAAGATGCAGACGCGTTGATTGCCCGCGTCATCGGCCGCGACGATCCGTTTGAGCACGCTGAAATCTTAGCAGATATCAACGGTGACCTGAACCACGACAATCTTGGGGACCGGATGGCTGACGCGGGTTTTGGTCCAGCAACCCGCGCCACGACGGCAACCGTTCTTGATCGCCTTAAAGCCAACAATTCATAAAACCGGAGAAATACCATGCATTCAACTAAATCAGACAACGCACTTATCATGTTCTTTAACGGGGCCGCCGTTTTGGTCGCTTACGGGATGCTGGGGTTGTCGCTTTATTTGTCCACGGACGTGCCGCTTTCAACCAAGGGGTTCTGGGGGATATCGGTTCTTTTGCTCACGCTCGCCTTAGTGAATTTTGTCAAATACCGCTTTGACGAGCGCCTGTCCGTCGACCGTGTTCAACGCCTTGAAGAGGCGCGCAATGAAAAGCTGCTGTCAGACTATGTGACGGACGGCGACGCCGCATAGGACCCGCCAAATTACGGGGGATGGGTTAAAACCCATCCTACATACTTTCATATCTGCGCAACCTCGTTAAAGTTCATCCTATGAAAATCTTGCGCCCTCTCGCCGCCCGCATAGTTGGGCATTGTATACGTCTGTTCGCGCGGGGCATCACCGCTGTGCGGGCCGATTGGCAGGGTATTGAACCCATTCCACGCCAAAGGGTGTATTATTCGAACCACACGTCCAACGCCGATATGCCGATGATTTGGTCGGTTCTGCCCCCTGCCCTGCGCCGCACCGTGCGCCCTGTGGCGGCGGCAGACTATTGGCTGAAAAACGCGCTCCGTGCTTTTATCGGACCCGAGGTATTCAACTGCGTGCTGATAGACCGGCGGCCCGAAGTCGACGACAAACCAATGGACAAGATCCTGGAGGCGCTTGATGAAGGGGCATCGCTGATCATCTTTCCCGAAGGCAACAGAAACATGGGCGACGATCTGCTTTTGCCGTTCAAAGCGGGACTTTATAACATGGGGCTGGCGCGGCCGGATGTGGACCTTGTACCCACATGGGTCGCCAACCTGAACACGATCATGCCCAAGGGCGAGGTCATCCCGCTTCCGCTGATCTGTACGGTCACATTCGGTGCTCCGGTTCACATTGCAGATGGCGAAAGCAAAGACGCATTCCTCGCACGCGCGGCCAAAGCCCTTTCAGATCTGCGCCCGGAGGGCCGGACATGACATCCAACACAATTGATATCCTGTGGCTGACTATCGGGGCGTTTACTATTCTGATCGGCTTGACGTTTCTTGGCGAAGTCCTGCGCACACGCCAAGAACCTGACACCAATAACCCTGTCCTAGAGACCTATATGACCCGCGTTCAAAGCTGGTGGGCCATGGTTGCATTCATCGGCATCGCAATGTTGACAGGCAAGATCGGGGTCACAATCCTGTTCGCCTTTGCTTCCTTCGCAGCCCTGCGCGAGTTCCTAACGCTAACGACCAAAGCACAGGCCGACCACATGTCACTGGCGCTAGCGTTCTTTGTGGTTCTCCCGCTCCAATACATCTTTGTCGCGCTGGAATGGACGGGGCTTTATGCGGTGTTCATTCCTGTGTACGCATTCTTAATGCTGCCCATCGTATCGGCCATGCGCGGCGACGCCAATCGGTTCCTGATCCGCGTGGCTGAAACCCAATGGGGGCTTATGATCGCGGTGTTCTGCGTCAGCCATGTGCCCGCCTTAATGAATCTCGACATTGCCGGCTACGGAGATCGAGCGATCCTTTTGGTGACGTTCCTGGTGATGGTCGTCCAGCTTGGCGACTTGCTGGAATACTTCTTTGGACGGCGGATCGGGCGGACCAAAATCGCACCGGGCCTGTCACCCAAAACATGGGAAGGCGTGGCCTGTGGGGTCATCAGTGCCATGTTAATCGGCGCACTGCTAAGCTGGATCACACCCTTTGGCGTCTGGGGCGCGATGGGCATGGCCGGCATCGCGTCTATCGTGGGCATGTTCGGCAATTTGGTCTTTGCGGCGATCAAACGGGACCGCGGCGTCAAAGACTGGTCACACCTGATCCCCGGCCAAGGCGGCTTTGTTGACCAGCTTGACAGCGTCGTTTTCGCCGCCCCGATTTTCTATCACTTAACGCGGTACTTTTGGGTTGTTTAACACTCCGTCGTTATGAACAGGATCGCCAACTGAATTAGCCACCACGGGCGACGAAGAAGGGTTTTTTTGTCCTTGGGTCAGCGACGCCTTCCAAAGGGGATATCGCCGTGCCGAGGGTGCAAATAGGAACCGAAAAATTTCTGGCGATCGGGCGGAACTGGAAGCCGCCGCAAAGGAACTACAGCGTGTCAGTGTGCCCGCCATATCCGATATTGGCCGCATCAAAGGACGTCTAATCCAATGGGTCGAGCAACAAATAAAAACCTCGCGTTCGGCCGTTTTCACAGCCACCGGAGTAATTGAAGTAGCAAGCCGTGTGATTGCAGCGAAGACTTCGATTTTCGAAACCCTCTGGGGCCTAATCGGCAATCTCCCATTACGCTTCCAAAATAAAAAGCCCCACCAAACTGGTGGGGCTTTTTATAATTTCAGGTCGGATCGCTTAGCCCTTTTTGAGGCACTCGCGACCAAGCGTTTCTGCGATCTGTACGGCATTCAATGCCGCGCCTTTGCGCAGGTTGTCGGACACACACCACAGGTTCAAGCCATTTTCGACCGTCACATCCTGACGGATGCGGCTGATGAATGTGGCAAAGTCGCCGACGCATTCGATGGGCGTGACATAGCCGCCATCTTCGCGCTTATCGATCACCATGATGCCGGGGGCTTCGCGCAAGATGTCGCGGGCCTCGTCTTCGTCCAGGAAATCTTCGAATTCGATATTGATCGATTCGGAGTGGCCAACGAACACAGGCACACGCACACATGTGGCTGTCACCTTGATCTTGGGGTCCATTATCTTTTTGGTTTCGGCGATCATCTTCCATTCTTCGCGTGTGTCGCCGCTGTCCATAAAGTCATCGATATGCGGGATCACGTTGAATGCGATCTGTTTGGTGTAAAAGATACCCTTGTTGTCAGTCGGATTGTAGATCGCCTTTGTCTCATTCCAAAGCGCGTCCATCGCGCCCTTGCCGGAACCGGAGACCGATTGGTATGTGCTGACAACAACACGCTTGATGGTCGCGCGGTCATGCAATGGCTTCAGCGCCACAACCATCTGGGCTGTTGAACAGTTCGGGTTTGCGATGATGTTTTTCTTGGAATAACCGTGCACATCCTGCGGATTCACCTCCGGGACGATCAGCGGCACATCGGGATCATAGCGGTACAGCGACGAGTTATCGATGACCACACAGCCCGCTTTCGCAGCGATGGGCGCGTATTTCTTTGTCGCGTCAGAGCCAACGGCAAACAGCGCAATATCCCAGCCCGTGAAATCGAACGTATCAAGGTCTTTCGTCTTTAGGGTTTTGTCGCCAAAGCTTACGTCCGTCCCCAGCGATTTACGGCTGGCGAGGGCTTCGATCTTGTCGACCGGGAACTGGCGCTCTGCGAGGATGTTCAGCATTTCGTGGCCCACGTTACCTGTGGCGCCAACGACGACGATATTATAACCCATTGGTTGCTTCCTTGATTAGAATGCCGCCTCTTACCGTGCTTGCGGCTTAAGTGGAAGGGGCTAGTCGGTACGGTCGGCAGACCACAGGTAGGCGAGTAACCCCAAGGTAACAATTATCGCGAATACCCCGAACAAAGCCGAAAAGGCATCTGATGGTGTGTCTGTCTGGCTGGCCAGATAGATCGGGCCAGTAGCAAATTGCATCACCCCAACCCCACCGATCCCGAACAGGTTCATCAATGTAACGCCACGCCCAGTTAGATGCGCCGGAAACACGGCCTTGGCATGAGCGATCAGGACTGGAAATGTGGACCCCGACACACCGATGACGGCCAGCATTGCAGTGGCAAAAACGATGCTTTGGCTCGGCAACAACCACAGCGCAAACAACGCGACCGCCCCTGCCCCGTTCCCTGCAAAAATCACCCATTTACGGGTTTTGAACAAACGCTCCAATGGACCAAAAGCAAAGCTACCTGCGATCATCGCAAGGGCCATGACAAGAGTGACCCGCCCGATCGTCACAACATCTGCGCCAAAGACGTCAGCGACGTAGGGGCCAGCCCACAGCCCGCGCAGGCCCGCCGCAGGGGCATAGTTCACAAGCATAAGGACAAAGATCGGCCAAAGCGCGGGGATTTTAAGCAACGATAGAACTGATCCCTTTTGATCCGATATCACCCGCACGGGGTCGCGGACCATCACAATGAGTAAAAGGCCGATCAGCGCAGACATTCCGGCAAGTCCATACATGCTGGGTCGCCAGCCGAAGGCGTCAACCGCCCACGCCATTGGCGCAGAACCCGCAAGATTGCCGATGGACCCAATTCCGATCATGGCACCTGCCAAGGTCCCGAAAACCACGGGCGAAAACCCGCGGGCCAGAATGAAGTAAGCAGCCATCAAAACAGGCGAACACCCAACCCCAAGCAAAACCATTGCCCACATCACATGCGCTGGGGTCTGGGCCACTGCAAACGCGAAAGCGCCGCCAGCCCCGCCCAAAAGGAACAAGCTTGCGGCAGTCCAACGTGGTCCGAACCGGTCAAGCGCTGCACCAACGGGGATTTGCATTGCGGCGAACACGAGAAACCACAGGCTGGACGCGCGCGCCAAATCATCAGCGCTTGCGCCAATGTCGATTGCAAGAATGGGCGCTAGAACGGGCAGAAATGCGCGGTAAAACTGAGACAGCACGTAGGCAAATAAAAGCGCAATCAAACCACGTGTCATGTCATTGTCCCTTATTGAATGCCACTGCATCGCAGGTCGCATAGCACCAGCGCAAGCCCCAATCTGGGGAGACGGAAAAGCTGATCGACGACCGCATGTAAAAAAACCGCCCCATCGCGGATTGCGACGGGGCGGACTTAACTTTCTAGCCCTCCGGCGGAGGTATTTGCGTTCACAAGACGCGGTTAAACAGTGCCGCCAAGCGAGCCTTCGAGGGTTGCAAGCTCTTCGCCACCCGCCATCATGTCTTGCAGCTGTTCTGGCGTGATCTCACCGCGAACCGCAGTGCCAAAGGTTTTGCCGCGGTTCAGCACGGTAAACCTGTCACCAACCGCCATCGCGTGGCGTACGTTATGCGTGATAAAGACGACAGCGATGCCCTGCTTGCGGACTTTGTCGACAGTAGCCAACACATTGGCCGTTTGACGCACACCAAGGGCAGATGTGGGTTCGTCCAAAATCAGCACCTTGGCGCCGAAATGCACGGCACGGGCGATGGCGACAGTCTGACGTTCACCACCTGACAAGGTACCAACCGCTTGGTCAGGACCACGCAAGTTGATGCCCATTTTGCTCATCTCGGACATTGTGACTTCGTTCGCGAGCTCGTGGTCAAAAAGCGATATGCCTGCAATTTTCTTGATCGGTTCGTTCCCCATAAAGAAGTTGCGGCTGACTGACATCAGCGGGATCATCGCAAGGTCTTGGTACACCGTCGCAATGCCAGCTGCGATCGCGTCACGAGGATCGGCAAAGTTCATCGCCTTGCCCTCAAACTCGATCGTTCCAGCAGTGGCTTTATGGACGCCTGACATCGTTTTGATAAACGTCGATTTGCCCGCCCCGTTGTCGCCCAAAAGGCAATGGCATTCGCCAGGATGGAATTCGACCGTCACACCAGCCAGCGCAATCACAGAGCCAAAGTGTTTTTCAATATCGGTCATACGGATAATAGGATCAGACATTAGCGTTCTCCTGTGATCATGCGGCGGATGTAGGTGTTAAGGACCACAGCAAAGAGCAGGATCACACCAAGGAACACGCGGAACAGCGAGCTTTCGACATTGGCAAAGAACAGACCTTGCTGAACAACACCAAATATCAGCGCACCTAAGGCGGCACCAATAACAGAGCCATAACCACCCGTCAGCAACGCGCCACCGATAACAACCGCAATGATCGCTTCGAATTCCTTCAGCAAACCACGGTCAGCACCAGCAGAGCCAAATTCCATCACCTGACAAATCGCAAAGACCGTCGCGCAGAATGCTGTGAACATGAACATCATGATCTTCACACGGTCCACAGGAACACCGGCATAGCGGGCCGCTTGGGCGTCGCCGCCGGATGCGAAAATCCAGTTACCGAAACGGGTCCGGGTCAGCAGGATGTGACCGAATACCACCAGTGCCAGCGCCCAAACAATCAGCATAGGGATACCGTTAACAACCGGTTGGCCCTCAAGGTTGCCACGCGTGAAAACGCTAATTATGCCCGCGTCGCCAAGCCACTGGAAGAGCCCGGTCAGAATTTTTCCGCCAAAAATCGGGGCCAGCCAATCGCCCTCGGCCGCTTCGCGAATACCACCGATGATGGTTTTCCGCTCAAGCGTTTGGGGGATGAAGATCGTGAAACCGCGCAAGATAAACAAGGTTGCAAGGGTGACGATAAAACTGGGCAAGCCCGTTCGCACGACAATGAACCCGTTAATCGCACCAAAGGCCACGCAAATCACGAAAGTGATAATAATGGCCATCCACATCGGCCACCCAAGCGTGATGCTAAAAATCGCGATCATCATGCCAGCAAAGCCGATCATCGACCCAACTGACAAATCAAATTCGCCCGCGATCATGAGCAGGCACGCGCCCACGGCGATAATCATGAATTGGGCGGAAACGACCGACCAGTTCATCACGCCTTGGCTGTTGAACATGCCGCTGTCGAATGCGAACAGCAAAAAGAACGTGAATACGGCAACTGTGCCGACCATTCCGCCAAGCTCTGGCCGGATAAGCGCCTGCCTAAATCGCGATGTTTGCTTAATGCGTTCGTCTGAATTGATGGCGTCTGACATGACCCGTTGTCCCCTGATTTGAATAAAAAAGGGGCGGTCGCGACCTTTTGCCGGACCGCCCCATTTATGCCTAGACTCTAGCGGAATTCGCCAGCGAACTCTTCAACTTTAGCAAGCGCGTCTGCTGTGACGAAACCTGGACCGGAGTTGATGTTGTTGCCCGGCAAAACGCCATAACGGTCATAGTTGGCCAGCACAACAACCGGCAGGTATGCCTGAAGGAATGGTTGCTGGTCGATGCCCCAGTTGATGACGCCGGCCTTCAGGCCTTTGACGATTTCTTCGCCAAGGTCGAATGTGCCGAAATAGATGTCACCAGCCATGCCGTTTTCCGCAAGCGCCAACATCGTTGGATCAGCAGATGTCGGGCCAAGCGTCAGGATCGCATCGGTTTCTGGGTTCGCAGAAAGATAAGCCAATACGCGGCCTTTGATTTCCGCTGGATCTTGACCGGAATCGATCATCTGGTTGGCCAGATCGACACCAAGACCGTCGGCGAAGCCTTGGCAACGCTCGGTAGAGGATGGGGAGCTGATGTAGTGGTTGACGCACAAGAACGAGCCAACGCCGTCACGTGCAGCGCGCTGCCCAGCAGCAAAACCTGCGTCATATTCTGGCTGACCAACATACATCAGCGCACCAACTTCAGCGGCCTGTGCGGGCGAGCCAGAGTTCATGATGATCACATCGATGCCCTGATCGACGGCGGCCATGATTGGGCCCTTCAAGACGTCAAAGTCGGACAGTGTTGTGATGATGCCGTCAGGATTGGATGCAGCAGCCTGCTCAATGATACGTGCCATGTCAGCAAGGTCACCAGTCGGCGGGTTGCGGTATTCAACAGTCACGTCCATCTGCTCACCAGCGAGCGCGATGCCGTTTTTCACAGTGTTCCACCAGCTGTCAGAGTCAGGTGCGTGGCTCACCAAGATATATGTCAGGTCGTCGCCGTGCGAATCCGCAGACGCCATAAAGGGCGTTACGATGACCGCAGCAGACAACAGAAGTTTTGTCATAATGGATTTCATTTTGATTCCTCCCAAGGATACCATTTGTATTGGCAAAAAGAGCAGGCTTTGCCCGTCTCAAACATAGACAACCATGGATTCGATTTTTTTGCAACCGGTTGCAAAATGCTTTTTTATTTTTCATGCTGCGGAGGCGACCCATTTTCTGTAGTTAGCTGCGATAACAATAGAAACGGACACAAAACTGATGAATGCCACCCTCAAAGATGTTGCGATCCGCGCCGGCGTGTCCCGTTCTGCCGTATCGCGCGCATTTACAGATGGCGCATCTGTTTCAGAGAAAATGCGGCGCAAGGTGGAAAAAGCAGCCGACGAGCTTGGTTATAGCCCGAATTTATTGGCGCGTAGTCTGACCACACGGCGCACCAAGATGATCGGCTTGATCTCGAACAACTTTCACAATCCGATCTTTCTGACCGTCTTTGACCAGTTTACGCGTGCATTGCAGGAACGCGGGCTGCGTCCGTTGTTGGTTAATTTATCCGATGAAACCGATCCGCAAAATTCAGTCCGCATGATGCGCGAATATTCGGTTGATGGGGTGATTGTCGCGTCATCCACATTGCCGCCCGGCTTTTCAAAAGCGTTCCGCGATCAGGGCATGCCCGTCGTACATACGTTTGGGCGGCACTCATCCGCCCCATCCGTGCACGTCGTGGGAATCGACAACGTCGAATGCGGACGCATGGCGGCGCGAACACTTGCCGATCGCGGTTATACACATGTTGGATTTATGGGTGGACCAGAGTCCGCGACATCAACTCAGGACCGACAAGCCGGCTTTCTTGATGAGTTGAAGAAGCACAGCCATATCACCTGCGATGTGTCCTACGCCGCTGCCTATGCATTCGACGCGGGGCGCAATGAGATGCTGCGCTTGGCTGACACTGGCATGGCCCAAGCGTATTTCTGCGGGGACGATGTGTTGTCCATCGGGGCGCTGTCCGCACTACGCGACCGCGGTCTGTCTGTACCGGACGACGTCGGCGTTATTGGGCTGAATGATATGGAAATGGCCGGTTGGGAAAATATCAATCTGACGACGATCCACCAGCCGATCAAACAGATCATCAACTCGTCCGTAGAACTCATCGTGGCAATGCTTGAAGAGCCTGATCGTTATCCCGAGGCGCGGATATTTCCATGCTCTGTGGTGGAACGGGGCACATTGTGCCCCGTTCCGTAGGATGCGTTTTAACGCATCATTACGTGCGAAACATTGGCGGGCGAGCATCGACCCAAGCGCCATCGTTCTTGGCAGATTCTACCGCCTGATGCACTGCTGCCATTGACCGCAACCCATCCTGTGCTGTGGGCAGTCCGTCGCGGGTTTCACCGCGAATAGTGGCTGCCAAATCGACATAGATGTTTGCGACCGCAAGCGGGAACCCTTCGGGATGTGCGATGGCCACACGGCTTAGGCGGCCCGCCTCATCGGACAAGGAATCATCACCTTTTTCCATGATCTGGGTCCGCGCACCAACGGGCGTATAATAGACTTGGTTCGGTTGCTCGGACGCCCAGCGCATGCCCCCAGTTTCGCCAAACACCTGGATGTCAAAACCGTGCTGACGGCCAATGGCCACTGATGACGTCCAAAGCCGCCCAACGGTCCCGCCTTCCATACGGAAGTTGACCATGGCGTCGTCTTCCAATTCGCGACTTGGGATCGTGCTGGCAAAGTCCGCCGACAAGCTACGCACCTGATCATCTGCAATAAAGCTCGCCATGTGTAGCGCGTGGATGCCACAATCAGCGAACTGCCCGGACACACCTGCCATCGCTGGATCGTACCGCCAGCGCACGCGCGGATTGTCCGCGTCAGTTGCATCGCCGTGGTGGCCGTGGCTGAAATTCGTGACAACCAGGCGGACTTTGCCGACCTGACCCGACCGGACCATGTGCCGCATTTCGCGCACCATCGGGTAGGCGGAATAGCAGTAATTCACCGCACAGGTCTTGCCGCTCGCAGCTGCGATTTTGACAATTTCTTCGCCTTCTTCGACGGTCATTGTCATTGGCTTTTCACACAACACGTTAAAGCCTGCCTCCAGAAAAGACTTGGTAATTTCAAAGTGTGTGGAATTTGGCGTCGCCACTGTCACAAGGTCGACGCGGTCATCGCGACCCACCTCGCCAGCCAACATTTCGCGCCAATCGCCATAGGCACGGTCAGCGGAAACGCCTAAAGATTGCGCATACGCGCGACCCTTTTCAGCGTCATGATCAAGCGCGCCTGCGGCCAGAACAAAGTTCCCGTCAGCCTGTGCGCCCAAGCGGTGTGCCGGGCCGATCTGGCTGCCTTCGCCGCCGCCAATCATGCCCCAATTGAGTTTCTTCATGTGTCGTACTTTCTATCAAAATCCGATGGATTGCAGGTATTCGCGGTTTGCTTGCGCATCTTCCAGCGGTGTGCCGGGCATGGATGGGTCGCAGTCTTGTTCGACTGTGCACCAGCCATTGAACCCATGCGCGACCAGCAGCTTGCGGACTGCAGGGAAATCCACGTCGCCCATGCCGAGGTTGCAAAAAATCCCCTGACCACAAGCCTTGTAAAAATCGGTCCGGTTTTCAACGACGTCGGCTTTGACCTTCGGGTCAATGTCCTTGAAATGCATATAGCTGATGCGGTCCATGTGTCGTTTCATAAACGCCACCGGATCAAAGCCTGCATAGGAATGGTGGCCGGTGTCGAAACAGATTTTCAGGATGCTTTCGTCAACTTCATCAAGCAGCCGTTCCAGTTCAGGTTCAAAGTCCATAAAGCCAGCGGCGTGCGCATGGATGCCCACGGTCAACCCGTATTCCTCAGCGCCGATTTTGGCGATGGTGGCAATGCGGTCGCGGTATGCGGTCCATTCGGCCTTGTCCATTTGTTCGGCCTCGGACGCCCGTCCTGCCGTGGGGGCGCGGCGTGGGCTGATGCTGTCGATCAGGACAAGATGTTCCGCACCATGTGCGACAAGTGCCTTGCAGGTGCGCACGGATGCGTCGACGACTTCATCCCACTTGGCCGCGTCGTGAAAGGGCCGGAATACAACGCCACCGATGATTTCGAGGTCGTTTTTGACCAGTTCTTCACGCAGAATTTCAGGCTCTTCCGGCATGTAGCCAATCGGCCCCAATTCGATGCCTTTATAGCCTGCGCCAGCGCATTGCTGCAGCACAGATTGCCAACTGGGGTAGCTTGGGTCAGAGGCGAATTCGATGCCCCAAGAACAGGGCGCGTTGCCGATGCGTATCGTCATAGTGTCGTTCCTTTAGGTGTCAGTCACGTTGACCCACGACTTGGCATCTGATGATGCCAAGGCCGCGGCCACAATCTGGTTCACCGCCATCCCATCGCGGAATGTCGGCCATTTATTTTGCCCAGAAGCAATCGCCTCCAGGAAATCCTTTGCCTCGATAATAATTTGATCTTGATAGCCTGTCCCATGCCCTGGTCCCTGACAAAATGGCAGATAATCCGGGTGTGCTGGGCCGGTCAGTATTTTGGTAAATCCGCGCTGCGCCTCTGGCATATCCATGCGGTAAAGCCAGATCGCATTCTGGTCTTCTTGATCAAACTTGATCGCGCCTTTGGTACCGGTAATCTCGTAGGCATAGCCCATTTTGCGGCCCGTTGCGATTCGGCTGAAATACATGGATCCCATGGCCCCGCCGTTAAACCGACACATCATTTGCGCATGATCATCATTGGTCACGGTGCCGCCCGGTCGGTCGGTGTGTACGGTTTCAACTTCGGCGATCACACTGTCGATTGGACCGACCAATGCGAGGGCTGCGTTCAACATATGCGGGGCCAGATCGCCCATCGTCCCGTTCGCGATACCTGTGGTTCGCCATGTTGCAGGCTCGGCAGGATCGGCAAGGAAGTCTTCTGTATGTTCGCCACGGAACCACGTGATATCGCCGATCACCCCATCCGCGATAAGCTGTCGCGCATATTGGCTGGCAGGGGTCCGAATATAGTTAAAGGCGACCATGTTGATTGCGCCCGCTGCTTGGGCTGCGTCAACCATAGCACGACTGTCTTCGAGCGAAGCACCCATGGGTTTTTCACACAAAACCGGCTTACCAAGCTTGAACGCGGCTTCTGCAATGGCACGGTGCGTGGCTTGCGGCGAGGCGATGATGATTGCCTCAACCTTTGGGTCATTCACAAGCGTCTGCCAGTCGGTCGTGGCGCGCGCAAAGCCATAGGCAAGGCGGTATTTCTCGGCGGATGCATTGGACGTCGCGCAGACCATTTCAAGCTGTGGACGCAGTTTTGTTCCAAAGACGGCCCCAACAGCAGACATAGCGACCGCATGGGCCTTGCCCATATAGCCCCCACCGACAATTCCGATCCCTAATTGCGTCATTGTGCCTCCTATTTCTGAAATACGGTTTGCAACCGGTTGCAAAATTAGTATCGTGGAAATTGAACAACCGTCAATGATCGAAACGCATGGACCCGAAAATGAATACCATTACCCTCACCACAGCGCAGGCTATCGTCCGCTATTTGGCGGCGCAATATATTGTCGTCAACGGCACAGAAGTTCGCCTGTTTGGTGGCGGATTTGGCATCTTTGGCCACGGTAACGTGACCTGTCTGGGCGAGGCATTGCATGACAATCGCGCGGCGTTGCCGCTGTACCGTGGCCAGAATGAACAGGGTATGGGATTCGCGGCTGCCGCTTATGCCAGATACCACATGCGTCGGCGTATGATGTTTTGTACCGCCTCCGCGGGACCGGGGACTGCGAACCTTTTGACCAGCGCAGCGCTAGCCCATGCCAACCGTCTGCCCATGTTGCTGCTATGTGGTGATACATTCCTGACCCGCCTGCCCGATCCGGTTTTGCAGCAGCTAGAGCACTTCGGCAATCCAACGCTTGGCGTCAATGACGCCTTCAAACCCGTGTCGCGGTTCTGGGATCGGATCACACATCCGGCCCAGATACTTCAGTCCCTGCCCGCAGCAATTGCGACGTTGATTGATCCCGCAGACTGCGGCCCTGCATTTCTTGGACTCCCACAGGATGTGCAGGGCTGGACGTATGACTATCCGACCAGTTTCTTTGACAAGCGGGTGCACCGCATCCGATCACAGGCCCCTGATCTGGCCGAAGTCGCTGATGCGATTGCCTTGCTCAAATCCGCCAAGCGCCCGATGATTATTGCAGGTGGCGGCGTGCAATACGGGGACGCGGTCGCTGAACTGACGGCCTTTGCCGAAGCCACTGGAATTCCTGTGGTCGAGACCATCGCGGGCCGCGCAAATCTGCGCGACACCCATCCCCTGAACATTGGCCCAATTGGGGTCACTGGGTCGGACAGCGCAAACGCGATTGCAAAAGAAGCAGATGTGATCCTCGCGGTTGGCACCCGATTGCAGGATTTCACGACTGGATCGTGGACCGCCTTTAGCCATGACGCCAAGATCATCGGCATGAACGTCGGTCGCCACGATGCGGCCAAGCATATGTCGCTGACCGTGGTGGGTGACGCGAAACTGTCGCTGCCTGCAATGGGGACGGATTACAAAACACCTGCCGATTGGACAGCACATGCGCAATCCGAGCGGGCAAAGTGGACAGCCTATGTCGCCGAGAACGTGAAGCCGGGCAATCGACCCAATTCATACGCCCAAGCGATTGGCGTTGTGAACGCGCTGTGCGACCGTCGCGACCGTGTGGTGGCTGCCGCAGGTGGATTACCTGCCGAAGTCACGGCCAACTGGCGCACGCTGGACATCGGCACGGTGGACGTTGAGTTCGGGTTCTCCTGCATGGGATATGAAATCGCGGGCGGCTGGGGGGCGCGCATTGCGCAGTCTGAGACCGAGCCAGACCGCGACACCATCGTGTTCACAGGCGACGGGTCCTATATGCTGATGAACTCGGATATTTATTCGTCCGTGTTGACGGGCAAAAAGATGATTATCTGCGTGCTGGATAACGGCGGGTTTGCGGTCATCAACAAGCTGCAAAACAACACTGGCAACGAAAGCTTTAACAATCTCATCGCGGATACGCCGACGGCAGTGAACCAAGTGAGTGTCGATTTTGAAGCGCACGCGCGCGCTATGGGGGCTAGCGCAGAAACTGTGTCAAACCCTGCGGAAATGGCCGAGGCGTTCAAGCGTGCCAAGGCGGCTGATACCACATCCGTGATCGTCATGAACGTCGACCCTTATGAAGGCTGGACCACCCAGGGCCACACCTGGTGGGAGGTCGGCACGCCGCATATCACTGACAACAAAAAGGTCCGTGATGCCCATAAAGATTGGGAATCCACACGGCCGCAACAGCGCAAGGGGGTCTGATCGATGGATGTGATCAAAGGCATCGCCGGTAATAATTTTGTCGTGGTAGGGCGGGTCGGTATGGATCTGTATCCACCCGCGGGCATTTCCACCGAAGACGCAGATAGCCTCACGGTCGATATGGGCGGATCATCCGCAAACATCGCGGCGGGCATCGTGAAATTAGGCGGCAAGGCGGCTCTCGTGACCTGCGTTTCAGATGATGCCGTTGGACGGTTTTGCCTGAAAAAACTTGGTGAGTACGGCGTTGATGCCCGACATGTGACAACTGTGGGCGGCGAGGCGCGCAATTCTTTGGCCATCTATGAAACGCGGGTGGAAGACCATCAATCCGTGATCTACCGCAATGGGGCCGCAGATTTTGAAATGACTGTGGCAGATGTAGAAGCCGTGGACTACGCCCGCTTTTCCGCGCTTGTGACCGCAGGCACTGTGTTCGCTGCAGAACCCTCGCGCAGCGCTGCATTCCGCGCATTTGAATTGGCACGCGCGGCTGGATTGCCGATCATCTTTGATGTCGATTACCGCCCCTATTCTTGGCCAAGCGCAGAAGTCGCCGCAGATGTTCTATCACGTGCTGGCGCGCTGTCAGATGTGATTGTCGGCAACGATGACGAGTTCGGCTTTATGGCAGGATCCAAGGACGCTGGCCTGCAAAAGGCGCGGGATTTGGCAGGCACCTCGGCTGCCATCGTCGTTTACAAAATGGGCGAACACGGCGCCGTGACGTTTGCAAACAGCGAGGAAACCCGAACCGGAATTTACCCTGTCACCGCCCTAAAACCGACAGGGGCTGGTGACAGTTTTATGGCGGGCATGCTGTCATCCATTGCTGCTGGGCATGATCTGAAATCCGCCGTCATGCGCGGATCAGCCTGCGCTGCAATCGTCGTCGCCAAACCCGGCTGCGCGCCCGCCATGCCGATTACATCTGAACTCGACGCTTTTTTGACCAGCCATGCTGGCCCCACCACGACCTGAAAGGACGCACAATGCATATCGCCCCTCATGACAATCGCAACATCCCTATCGTGGACGCTGACGATGCGTCGGTGCCGCTGAACTACTTCAACATCGTAAAGTTGAAGAAGGGCGAGGCATTCACCTATCAAGTGCCCGGCTATGAAACCTGCATCGCACCCGCGACTGGGACCGTTGACGTCGAAATTGAGGGCGTTGAGTACAAGGCCCTTGGTAATCGCGGCACAGACGTATGGGACGGCGAGCCCGAAGGGGTCTATGTGCCCGTTGGCGCAAAAGCCACAATCGTCTGCACATCAGACGCGACCGAGACGTTCATCGCAGGCGCGCGCTATGATAAGGTACTCGACCCATTTGATGTGCGCGTGGCCGATCTGGACACCGTGCAATACGGGTCTGACGACACCAAAACACACCGCAAGATTAAGCACATTCTCGGCACAAAATACCACGACAAGGTCGGCCGTTTGCTGGTGTCCGAACTGTTTACTGTCGGGCAAGGCGGCTGGTCCGGTTTCCCTGCGCACAAGCATGATACAGACCGCAAAGACGCGGACGGCAACATCATCGAGACGCGCCATGACGAGACATATAACTTCCGCTTCCGGCCCAACTTCGGGTCTGGCGTACAGATCATCCAACGGGAAGAAGGCAAGCCCGGCGAGGCCCACCAACTGATGGATGGGTCCACGATCATGCTTGACAGCGGGTACCACCCTTGCGCCGTGTTGCCTGGCTATGAGATGTACTATTTCACCATTCTTGGCGGGTTGTCCCAACGCAGTCTCGTACAGTTTTTCCAGCCAACGCACGCAGCCCAGATTGAGACGATTCCGGGCATAAAGGACATGATTGCCAAGTTCAAATAAGCGCCTCGCTTTTTTGAAAATACTCCCGCCGGAGGCTCCGCCACTGGCCACAAGGACATACATAATATGCCGCTAGTCACCCTTGCAGACGTCCTGCAGCCTGCGCTCAAAAATGGCTACGCCGTTGGTGGGCTTGTTACCCTTGGCTGGGAAGACATGCGCGCCTATGTCGCCGCTGCAGAGGCTCTTTGCTGCCCTGTGATTTTGCAGGCCGGACCAGGGTGTCGCAACCACACGCCACTGCCCGTTTTGGGAAAAATGTTCCGGCATCTGGCCGAAGGGGCATCTGTGCCTGTCGTCACACACCTTGACCACGGGTATACGTTTGAAGATTGCCAAGCCGCGCTCGACGCAGGCTTTACGTCGCTCATGTTCGACGGATCACGCAAACCGCTGGCCCAGAACATCGACGAGACAGCGCGCGTGGCCGAGCTTGCCCATAGCGCTGGTATTTCTTGCGAGGGCGAGATCGGGTTTGTTGGCTATGCAGACGGTGAAAAATCTGCGGGCACAGACCCTGCCGAGGCCACGATTTTCGCGCGCGACAGCGGCGTGGACGCCATGGCGATTTCTGTAGGCAACGTTCACTTGCAACAAGACAAGCAAGGCGGGCTGGATATGGACCGCATTCGCGCAATCGAGGCCGTGACGCAGGTGCCATTGGTCATCCATGGCGGGTCTGGCGTGCCTGTTGACCAACGGCGCGATCTCGCGGCCAATTCAAAGGTTTGCAAATTCAACATCGGGACGGAATTGCGCATGGCGTTTGGTACCGCGCTGCGCGATGCCGTGAACCGCGACCCTAGCCGCTTTGACCGCGTCGCGATCCTCAAAGAAACTCACGACCCCGTCGTTGCCGCAGCCATGCATGTGCTGCAGGCGTTCGGCGGCGCGAAAGGATAACCTATGCTGAATATCGCAATTCTTGGCTGTGGGCGGATTGGCCAAGTCCACGCTCGCACGATCAAATCCATGTCTACGGCCCGCGTCACGGCAGTGGCCGATGCGTTCCCCGACCCTGCCCAAACCCTTGCGGATGATTTGGGTGCAGATGTTCGCAGCATCGATGCAATTATGACCAGCGATGATGTTGATGCCGTTGTAATCGGCACACCAACAACAACGCATTACGACCTGATTCATGCAGCTGCAAAGGCTGGTAAAGCGATCTTTTGCGAAAAACCTGTTGATATGTCCGCTGACCGGATCCGCGATTGTCTGGCAATCGTGGCCCAACATAGTGTTCCGTTCCTAACAGCGTTCAATCGGCGGTTTGACCCCAGCTTTTCCAACGTGCAGGCCCGTATTGCAGACGGCGAAATCGGCAACGTCGAGCTTGTGACGATCATGTCCCGCGATCCGTCCCCACCCCCTATCAGCTACATCGCCACATCCGGCGGTCTGTTCCGCGACATGATGATCCACGATTTGGACATGGCGCGTTTCCTGTTAGGTGAAGAGCCCGTGTCGGTCATGGCCATGGGCGCTGCCCTTGTGGACCCTGCCATCGGTGAGGCCGGTGACGTGGACACGGCAGGCGTCATGCTGCGCACGGCATCGGGCAAAATCTGCCAGATCAGTAATTCGCGCCGCGCACCTTATGGCTATGACCAACGGATCGAAGTGCACGGGTCAAAGGGCATGCTCCGGGCCGAGAACCATTTGGAAAACAGTGTGGAGATCGCAACCGAGGCAGGTTTTCGGCGCGCCCCTGCACAACACTTTTTCCTTGAACGTTATGAGGCAGCTTACCGCGCCGAGATGATGCACTTCGTGGATGCGGTCACCAACGGCACTGCCCCGTCCCCATCTGGCGATGACGGGCTTCGCGCGCAAATGCTGGCCGATGCGGCAACGCTTAGCTGGGAAACAGGTGTGCCTGTCGCCATCTGACCTATATGTCGTAGGATGGGTTTTAACCCATCAACCTTACCGGACAGGCAATGCCGTGGTTTGACGCACGGTGCGCAGGGCAAAGGATGATTGCATCTGCGCAACGCCGGGCAGGGTTGCCAAATGACGGCGGTGGATGCGGGCGAAATCCTCGGTATCACCCGCGACGACCTTGAGCAGGTAGTCTGCTGTGCCCGCCATCAAATGGCACTCAAGCACATCGGGCACCTTCGCGACCGCTTTTTCAAACGCGTCAAGAACTTCGTCAGCTTGGCCAGACAACGTGATCTCGACGAACACG
Organism: Yoonia sp.; assembly: GCA_023955335.1. Lineage (GTDB taxonomy): Bacteria > Pseudomonadota > Alphaproteobacteria > Rhodobacterales > Rhodobacteraceae > Yoonia. The sequence continues at coordinate 11,424 of JAGSGF010000016.1, read as the reverse complement.
GTTGTGGGCCGCCCAACCTTGCGTGGGTTCAACAACGCCACGTAATCGCGGATGTACCCATCTTTCTCCAACCGCTGCACGCGTCTATGGCAGGCCGACGCCGACAGATTGACGCGCTCCGACAGCTCCGCGTTTGACATGCGACCCGTCACTTGAAGAACTTCTAGGATTCGACGGTCTATGCTATCTAATTCCATTTGGCGCACGATCCTTGCGATAAATTATGTATTTTCGCACATAACTGCCATAAATAACGCTAACAACCAAGCATTTCATCGCGGACATTGCGCACGCGCAGGCTGATAGTCCTGATATCAATCAGGAGGGAGACCCAAATGCACATCGGATGTCCAAAAGAGATCAAACCACAAGAATTCCGCGTCGGCCTTACGCCAAACGCTGCACGCGAGGCCGTGAATGCAGGCCATACTGTGACCATTGAAACAGCCGCAGGAACAGGCGCGGGCTTCACAGATGAAGATTATGTCGCCGCAGGCGCCGCGATCGTAGGCACCGCCGCAGAGGTTTTTGCCGCCACTGACATGATCGTAAAGGTCAAGGAACCTCAGCCGGTCGAACGCAAGATGCTGCGTGAAGGACAGATCTTGTTTACCTACCTGCACCTTGCGCCCGACCCCGACCAGACACACGATCTGATGGCGTCCGGTGCGACTTGCATCGCCTATGAAACCGTGACTGACGACCGTGGTGGTCTGCCTTTGCTGGCTCCTATGTCCGAAGTCGCAGGTCGCTTGGCCCCACAGGTTGGCGCATGGACATTGCAAAAGGCAAACGGCGGACGTGGCGTTCTGATGGGCGGCGTGCCCGGTGTTGGCCCCGCAAGAGTGCTGGTCATCGGCGGCGGCGTTGTCGGCACACACGCAGCCAAAATCGCGGCCGGCATGGGCGCGGACGTGACTGTGCTCGATCGGTCTCTGCCCCGCCTGCGCTATCTTGATGACGTGTTTGGTGGGCAGTTCAAGAATAGCTATGCCTCTGCTGGCAACACAATCGAGCTGGCCGTGCAAGCGGACCTGATAATCGGTGCAGTTCTGATCCCCGGTGCCGCAGCGCCAAAGCTGATCAGCCGCGCGCAGCTTGCTGATTTGAAACCAGGCGCTGCCCTCGTGGATGTGGCGATCGACCAAGGCGGTTGCTTTGAGACATCAAAGGCAACAACCCACCAAGACCCGGTCTATGACGTCGACGGGATCATGCATTACTGCGTGGCAAACATGCCCGGTGCGGTGGCACGGACGTCCACAATCGCGCTTGGCAATGCGACGATGCCGTTCATGCTTGCATTGGCAAACAAAGGCTGGCGGCAGGCGTGTGAAGACGATGCGCATCTGTTGAACGGGTTGAACGTTCACGCAGGCCATCTGACGTATTACGCAGTGGGCAAGGCGCTTGGAATTGATGTAATGTCACCTGCGCTGGCGCTGCGGGTCTAAGCCACGAACGACAAAAGGCCCGCATTCATCGCGGGCCTTTTGCATTTCACTCAGTGCGAAATTTACTTCTTTAGCGCCTTCAGAATGTCTGCAAGCAGCTCTTCCTGTGTTGGACCAGCTGGTGCGGGCGCTGGTGCGGCTTCTTCGGCTTTCTTCATTTTGTTCACCTGACGAACAAGCATGAAAACCACAAACGCAATGATCAGGAAATTGATGATCGCCATGATGAAGTTACCGTATGTGAACGTTGCGTCGCCCACGGATGCGGACAGGCCTGAAAAATCAACCCCGCCCATGAAGAGACCGATCAGTGGATTGATCATGTCAGCAACAAGCGAACCAACGATTGCAGTGAACGCTGCACCGATGATGATACCAACGGCCATATCCATGACGTTACCTTTGGCGATGAAATCTTTGAATTCTTTTAGCATTGCAGTCCCCTCTAAGTGTTAAACGCCTATCCGCTCTCGTGTCTGCTGCGCGTATGCGCACACCTTTAGCGCAGGGATGGCATCACTCAATGGGTTTTATTGGTCCGAATTTCCCCTACATCAAGTAATGAGTCATTTTTGCAAATCCAAAGGATAGCCAATGCCAGACCTTTCCACCTTTCCAATCACCGCCCGTTGGCCTGCCAAAGACCCGTCGGTCATCCAACTTTATTCCTATCCAACCCCAAACGGTGTGAAGGTTTCGATCGCGCTCGAAGAGATGGGGCTGGGATATGAACCACACCTGATCACCCTCAAGGACGAAGATGTCAAAAGTGATGCGTTCCTGTCTCTGAGCCCCAACAATAAAATCCCTGCGATAATCGACCCGAATGGACCGGACGGTGTGCCAATCGCGCTGTGGGAGTCCGGTGCAATCTTGCTCTATTTGGCCGCAAAGTCCGGCAAGTTTGGCGGCACTACGGCAACTGAGAACGCCAATATTACCAAATGGTTGATGTTCCAAATGGGTGGGCTTGGCCCGATGTTTGGTCAACTCGGGTTCTTTTACAAGTTTGCGGGCAAAGACATCACAGACCCGCGCCCCGTGCAGCGATATATTGATGAGGCAAAACGCTTGCTCGCTGTCGTTGAAAAACAACTCGACGGACAAGATTGGATCGCCGGTGAATTCTCAATCGCCGACATTGCGATTGCACCTTGGCTGAATGCGCTGGATTTTTACGGCGCGAAAGACGCGACCGGATACAATGATCTGGTCAACGTCCCAGCTTATGTCGAACGGTTCTTTGATCGACCTGCAGTCGCAAAAGGACGGCTGATTACAGACCCTAGCTAGGCAATTGCCCGTCTAGGACATAACGCAAAATCTGCACGACCTGCTGCGGCTCTTGCACAACGGCAAGGGCTGCGGCATCCACCTCTTTCAATGCATGGGCGTGTTCCGCCTGATGCATCACGATCAGTGATTTACCCAAAGCAGCCGCCATACCTGCATCAAATGCCGCGTTCCACTGTTTGTATTTCTCGCCAAAGCGGACAACCACAACATCGGCGGCCTCAATGCCGTGGCGCGTGCGGATCGCATTTAGTTTGGCGCTTTTGTTATCATGCCAAAACTTGTCGTCCTCAGCGCCCATAATCGCAACACCGCAATCATCCGATGCGGCATGATCGGTCACAGGGGCTGAAAATGTGACATCCAAGCCTTTGGCTGCATCAATAATCTGATCACGCCAATCGGTGTGAATTTCGCCAGACAAATAGACTTTCATCATCTTCCCTTTTTCTGAGTAAAAATATGTACGGCGCGACCTTAGCCGCGCAGTACACCACCTGTTGCCTTGGTGACTTTGTCAACGATTTTGGCTGCGACGGCTTCAATTTCGGCGTCTTTCAACGTCGTCAAAGTGGGTTGCAGCCGGACAGTAATCGCGAGCGACTTTTTACCCTCACCCAAGCTGCCACCAATGAATTCATCAAAGACACGTACGTTTGCGATAAGCGCCTTGTCGGCCCCTGATGCCGCATTAACCAAGGTCAACGCCTCAACGTCCGCGTCCACGACAAAGGCAAAGTCACGGTCAACTGCTTGCAAATCTGTGGCTTGCAACGCGGGGCGGGCCGCTGATTTCTTCTTCGGCAGAGGTACGTCTTCTGGGTACAAAACAAACGCCACGGCGGGTCCTTTAATGTCCATTTCGCGCAGCACCTTGGGGTGCAGTTCGCCAAACACGCCAAGTACCTTTTTGGGTCCAAGGCAGATTTTGCCGTGACGGCCAGGGTGCCACCACGCATCCGCGCCACGCATGATCTGCACTTTTGCAGGTGCGCCAATGGCGGACAAAACAGTCTCTGCATCGGCCTTGGCATCAAAGACGTCGACCGCGCGGGCCTCGCCGTGCACATCTTTGGGGCCAGTTCGCCCGATCAAGATACCCGCCACTTGCACATGTTGGTCACCCGGCTCACCGCCGTGAAACGCGTGCCCAACTTCGAACAGACCCATGTCGGCAAAACCACGGGCTTGGTTACGCGCCGCAGCACGGAGCAAGCCGGGCAACAGGCCGGGGCGCATGTGCGACATGTCGCTCGAGATTGGGTTTTCCAGCATCGTTGCGTCGTCACCGCCGCCAAACAGCGCCGCCGCGTCGCGGTCTATGAACGAATATGTGACGCATTCGTTGTAACCCAGCGCCGCCGCGGTCCGCTTTGCCGCCTGTTGGCGTAATTGCAGCGGGGTCAAAATTGGCTTTGGCACACCCGCCACGCGTGGCAGCGGCTTGCCGACCAGTTTGGTCAGGGATGCGATACGCGCAACTTCTTCGACAAGGTCAGCCTCGCCCTGAACGTCCGGCCGCCAGCTTGGCACATGTGCCATGTCACCCTCCAACCGGAAACCAAGCGCGGTGAGTGTCTGGCGCTGTGTGCTTTCAGGGATGTCCATACCCACAAGCGAAATGACCCGCTTGGCATCAAGCTTATAGGCACGCGACACGTCGGGGACTTTGCCCGCGACGATAAGGCTGGACGCCTCGCCGCCTGCATGATCGACAATCATTCGCACCGCATGTTCCAGCCCATCAGGCGTAAACGCAGGGTCAATGCCCCGTTCAAACCGATACCGCGCATCGGAGTGAATTTTCAGCGCACGACCTGCATAAGCGATCTGGACCGGATCCCAATAAGCGCTTTCGACGAATACATTGACCGTATTCTCGGTGCAGCCTGTATTTAGGCCGCCCATAATACCGGCAATGCTTTCGACGCCGTTATCATCGGAAATGATCATCTGGCCCGCTTGTAGCGTATAATCTTTGTCGTCGAGCGCCGTCAGTGTTTCGCCGCCCGCAGCACGATGAACCCGTAGATTACCCGCAACCTTGTCGGCGTCAAAAACGTGCAAGGGACGGTTCTGATCGTAAGTAAAGAAGTTCGTCACATCCACAAGGAACGAGATCGGACGCAAGCCAATAGCGCGCAACAGGTCTTGCAACCATACAGGGCTAGGGCCGTTTTTCACGCCTCTAATCAGGCGACCTGTAAACACAGGGCAGCCATCAAGCGTATCTGCATCAATGCTAACGGACATGTCGGCTGTGAATGTCGCCTCGACGATATCAACTTCACACGGCTTCATCTTACCCAAGCCACGGGCGGCCAAATCACGGGCGATACCGCGCACACCAAGCGCATCTGGACGGTTGGGTGTAATTGCGATTTCAATAACCGTATCGACTTTGGCAGGATCGTTTTTCGCAAGCCAGTCAACGAAACGGTCGCCGACATTGCCGGAGGGCAGCTCAATAATGCCGTCATGTTCGTCGGACAGTTCCATCTCGCGCTCGGACGCCATCATGCCGTAAGATTCGATGCCGCGGATTTTTCCGACCCCGATGGTCGTGTCGATCCCGGGGACGTAAACGCCCGGTTTAGCGACGACCACGGTGATGCCTTCGCGGGCGTTTGGGGCACCGCAAATAATCTGCAATTCGCCTTCGTCGGTGTCGACTTTGCAGACCTTCAGCTTATCGGCATCGGGGTGCTTTTCGGCGTGTTTAACGTAACCAATAGTGAAATCCGCCAGCTTTTCAGCCGGGTTCTCGATGCCTTCAACTTCAAGACCGAGGTCCGTGAGAGCCTCGCAGATGTCAGCAACGGACGCATCAGTATCAAGGTGCTTTTTCAGCCAAGAGAGTGTGAATTTCATTTTGAAAGCCCCCCGTGCAGCGTGGGCACATCGAGTGATCTAAAACCGTAATGGCGCAGCCAGCGTAGGTCGCTGTCAAAGAATGCGCGCAGGTCGGGAATGCCGTATTTCAGCATGGCGATACGGTCGATACCAACGCCAAATGCAAATCCTTGGTACACGGATGGATCAACGCCTGCTGCTTGCAGAACCTTGGGATGAACCATGCCAGAGCCGAGAATTTCGAGCCAATCATCACCCTCGCCAACCTTCAGCGTGCCGCCCTCCCATGAACAGCGGATGTCGACCTCTGCCGATGGTTCGGTGAACGGAAAGTGCGAGGCGCGAAAGCGCAGCTCAACGTCATCGACTTCAAAGAACGCTTTAACGAATTCTTCGAGCACCCATTTCAGGTTCGCCATAGAGATGTCTTTGTCGATAGCCAGACCTTCGACTTGGTGAAACATCGGGGTGTGGGTCTGGTCGTAATCGGCGCGATAAACGCGGCCCGGGCAGATGATGCGGATCGGCGCGCCGTTTGCCTCAAGCGAGCGGATTTGCACGGGGCTGGTGTGCGTGCGCAACACGTGCGGCGGGCGGTCGTCGCCGTCGGCACGGTGCGTATAGAACGTGTCCATTTCGGCGCGGGCCGGATGGTGGCCAGGAATGTTAAGCGCGTCAAAGTTGTACCAATCAGATTCGATTTGCGGGCCTTCGGCGACGCTGAACCCCATGTCGGCAAAGATCGCAGTGACCTCTTCGGTCACTTGGGTGATCGGGTGGATGGACCCCACAGGGCGGTCGCGCGCAGGCAATGTCACATCGAGCCATTCGCCACGCAGGCGTTCGTCAAGGGCCGCATCACCAAGAGCAGATTTCTTGGCGATCAAGGCGCTGTTAATCTCGTCCTTGAGCGCATTCAGCGCGGGGCCCGCTGTCTGGCGTTCCTGTGGGGTCATTTTGCCCAACTCACGCATCTGCAACGATATCTCGCCCTTTTTCCCAAGGGCCTGCACACGCAGTTCCTCAAGACCGCTTTCGTCCCCCGCATCGGCAATCAGGGTCAGGTATTTTGATTTCAGATCGTCCATCACAGGCCTCTTGCATATCCAGCCTATCGGTTAGCGAATGGGGGCATGGGTTGCAAGTATCGCGGGCTAGCTGGGGTGTATTTTGGCAACCTCTGATCGGAAGTACGCCAGCGTCATGGTCGCCCGGTTTCCGGCAATTCCGCGATACTTTGATTGACCTGACGATGTGGGCAGCCCGGCCCAAATGGCCGCGAGGTTGTTCATAAACTTTTGCTGGCCCAGATCACCCGCAACAAAATCAGGGAACCCCGCTTCTGCGAGCAACACATCAGCCAGTCTGTCTTGAAGCCCAGAGGTAAAACGGTCACTGCGTTTGGCGCCCACTTTGTTCACGACCCGGCGCAGCGTGTCGGGGATAAACTGGTAGCGGCCAATGGCGTGGGGCTGGCCCGGTGTCGCGGCGATCCAATCGTAGATTTCGCCAACAGTCATATCCGTCGGGCGTTTGCGCGGTTTTATCTTGGCACCGTGTTGTACCGCGTCATACCCCGCGCGCGGGGATTCTGCCTGTCCAATGATATTGCGGATGCGGTGAACGGCGGTACTGGCGGGTTCGATCATCACAGATGGTGGCTGCACCGCCCTGATCCGCACCGGATATGGGGCAAGCAACCCACCCTCAACGTTGCCCGCAAACAGGCTGGCCCCCTTGCCAGACGCCTCACGCGACTGAAACAAAGGAGTCCGTCCCTGCCCGAAGGCACCGCCACCCAGCAATGACCCCATTTCAGCCAGCCCCGCCACAGGCAACGCCCACATTAAAAATCCCAAAATCCAGCGCATCTTTGTCCTGCCATAAGTTCACAAAGGCAGGATCGGGCAAAATCGTTTCGTTTTCGTTTCGATTTGTCCCGAACATAGAAAAAGGGCCACCCAATCAGGGCGGCCCTTAATCAATTCAGATCAGACGGTGGCGCTTAAGCGGCCAGCGCGTCTTTCGCTTTGCCAACGATTGTCGCAAACGCTTCTGGTTCGTTCACGGCCAGATCGGCCAGAACCTTACGGTCGACTTCGATGCCGGCAAGAACCAGACCATTGATGAACTTGGAATAGTTCAGTGTCTCGTCGATTGAACGTACACCCGCGTTGATCCGCTGGATCCACAATGCGCGGAAGTTCCGCTTACGGTTGTGCCGGTCGCGTGTTGCGTACTGGTTCGCTTTTTCGACGGCCTGTTTGGCGACCTTGAAGGTCTTGGACCGGCGATCATAATAACCTTTTGCAGCGTCAAGAACTTTCTTGTGACGACGATGCGTGACTGTACCACCTTTAACTCGCATATCAAATTCTCCTTAATGTGCGTAGGGCATCATGCTCTTGATGATTTTCGCATCAGGAGCTGAAAGGGTTGTCGTGCCGCGTGCGTCACGAATGAATTTGTTGGAGCGCTTGATCATACCGTGCTGTTTGCCGGCCTGACCTGCTTTGACTTTACCAGTGGCAGTCATTTTGAACCGCTTTTTGCAGCTCGATTTTGTCTTCATCTTCGGCATTTCCGTCTCCTCTGTGGGATGTGGTCGGAACACGCGACTCGGCATGCCATATAGGCCGGACGCGCGGGTTGAATTGGTCGTTTAGGTGGAATCAATCCGCCATGCAAGTGGATTTAGCCCAAATACCGGCTAACCACACGCATAAATACATCAGGCACAGTTTCAAATGTGTACGCGCCGGGCCGTTCGTTGATCGCATACCCCGCCATAACAACCCCGATCAAGATAATCAGGGCCGGATAGCGCGGCGTGCGATTGTCTGAAAAGGCACTGACGATCGCCGGAATAGAGAAGACGGTGATGATGCACCCTATCACAAAAATCAGGTCTATATCCATTCTATTCACACCTTGCGTTATGCTATTGTGCCAAGCTTACTCTGGATCGGCAGCGTAAATCAAACGTTCCTCGCAGGGCGCAACACGCAGGATATTTGTGGACCCCGCAGTGTTAAACGGCACACCCGCTGTCACAACGACCATATCTTTTTCAGTCGCAAGCCCGAGGCTGATGGCGGCGCGGACGGCGGCGATAACGGCGGTCTTAAACCGATCGACCGATCCGGTCACAACGCAGTTGGTACCCCACGTCAAACAAAGCCTGCGCGCAGTGGAACGGTAGTTAGTCAGTGCAACGATCGGTACACGTGGCCGTTCACGGGCCACCAGCAACGCGGTTGTGCCTGATTGCGAAAAGCAGCAGATCGCCTTGACGTCTGTGGTCTCGGCGATTTCGCGGGCCGCAGATACGATGCCGTCGGCAACGGTTGTACGCTTGATGCGGCGGGAGGCTTCGATGATTTCAGTATAGGTCGGGTCGGCCTCGACTTCGGCTGCGACATTGCTCATCGTGGTGACGGCCTCAATAGGATAAGAGCCTGCCGCAGATTCCGCAGACAACATGATCGCGTCGGCACCTTCATAGATGGCGGTCGCGACATCGGATACTTCGGCGCGGGTCGGCATGGGGCTGTCGATCATCGACTCAAGCATTTGCGTCGCAACGATCACGGGTTTTGCAGCGGTTCGGCATTTGCGGACAAGCTGTTTCTGGATCGGTGGTACGTTTTGCACAGGCAGTTCGACGCCAAGGTCGCCACGGGCAACCATGATACCATCGGACACCGCGAGGATCTCGTCGAAAACCTTCACCGCGTTCGGCTTTTCGATCTTGGACAGGATCGCAGCACGGCCCTTGGCCAGCTCGCGTGCCTCGTTTACGTCAGCGGCACGCTGTACGAACGACAAGGCCAGCCAGTCAACGCCAAGATCACAGACGAAATCCAGATCACGGCGGTCTTTTTCGGACAAAGCAGCAAGCGGCAGGATCACGTCAGGAACATTCACGCCTTTACGGTTTGAAATCTGGCCACCAACGATGACTTCACAATCAGCAAAATCCGCGCCGCAGTCTTTGACTTGCAGCTTGATCTTACCGTCATTCACCAGCAGGTGTGCGCCGGGTTCCAGCGCGTCAAAAATCTCTTTGTGCGGAAGCTGCACACGGTTTACATCGCCTTTGGCTTCATTCAGGTCCAGACGGAACGATGCACCCGGGATCAGTTCAACACCGTCGTCAGCCGCAAAGACACCAACACGCAGCTTTGGTCCCTGAAGGTCAGCAAGGATGCCAATCGGGCTGTCGAGGTCTTCTTCTACCTGACGGATAATCGCGTGGCGCACACGAATTTCATCATGGTCGCCGTGGCTCATGTTCAGGCGGAACACATCGGCGCCGGCTTCGACCAAAGCGCGGATCATCTCGTAATCGTTGGACGCAGGTCCAAGTGTCGCGACGATCTTAACATTGCGGTGGCGTCTCATGTAATATTCCTTATTCAAACGTCGAAATGGCAGCCGTTAGCGGTAACGCCGCGCGTTGCGCCTGTTATACGCAATTCCATTTGCTTCACAACTAGCCTAAATACAATGGCAACTGAATGGCAGGCAACATGACACATCCATCTTTTCATATTCACGGAAATGACCGCGCAGGTCGCTGGCTTTTTACATGCGATCACGCGACCAACCGTGTCCCCGATTGGGTTAGCGGTGGCGACCTCGGGTTGGACCCAACGGATATGCAGCGACACATCGCATTTGATATCGGCGCAGCTGCGGTCACCCATAAACTCGCCGCGGCAATGGATAGCCCTGCAGTTCTGTCCAATTTCTCGCGGCTTGTGATTGACCCGAACCGTGGTGAAGACGACCCTACATTGCTTATGAAGCTTTATGACGGTACGATTATTCCCGCCAACAGGCATGCAGATTCCTCAGAGCGCGAGCGGCGCTTGAATGAACTCCACCGCCCCTACCACGCGGCCTATGCCGATCTGGTGGCCCGCCGTGATGACGTCGTGGTCTGCGCCATTCACAGCTTTACCCCGCAGCTAAAAGGCCGCCCTGCCCGCCCTTGGGATATTGGCGTGCTTTATGCCCATGATGATAGATTGGCCCGTCCATTCATGGCGGCATGCCGCGACCAAGGTTGGTGCGTCGGCGACAATGTGCCCTACATCGGCCACCTGCCCGGTGATGCCGTGGACCGTCATGCACTGCGCGCCGGACGGCCAAATGTGTTGATTGAATTGCGCAATGATTTGATCGCAGACGACGCCGGTCAGACCTTGTGGGCCGACCGGCTTGCCCCCATTCTAACAGATGTACTGGCCACCTCTGGCCTTTGAAAGAGAGACACCAATGGACGCCCAAACCAAGCTTGAAATTGAAGCCGCTGCATTTCGCCGCCTGCAAAAACACCTGATGCAAGACCGCACAGACGTGCAAAACATCGATATGATGAACCTCACGGGTTTTTGCCGGAATTGCCTGTCGCGCTGGTACCAAGAAGCCGCCACAGAACGTGGGATCGAGATGTCCAAAGACCAAGGTCGCGAGGCGTTTTACGGAATGCCGTTTGCCGACTGGAAGGCAAAACATCAAACCGATGCAGGGCCAGCAGCCCAAGCTGCGTTTGATGAAACACACCCCAAGGATTAACGCTTACTGTTCAGGAACTGGAAACAATCCCTCTAATTCCTAGCTCATCGTCTTGAAATAAGTCACTAATTCAACCAAAAATTGACTTTTCGGTGACAGCCGCACAAATTAATTCTATACACCTCTCACTCTAAAACCCGAACGTTGTGATGTGAGATGATACGGAAGTTATCCGTTACTTGATCTCGAAAGCTGCGCCACTGTTTTGGAAGCACCTCTCGCATAAAGTTCAAGATTGCGT
>JAGSGF010000018.1 GCA_023955335.1 Yoonia sp. | reverse complement strand
TAAGCTCTTCCAGCACCAATCCATCAGAATAGTTTCCAAAGCTCTGGTTGTCTTGGGTGTGGCCCATAAGGCGAGCGACGACATTTAGGGGCTGTCCTGCGTTCTCTAGCTGCGTAGCAAAGCCTTTGCGTAAGGAGTGGAATACATGGTCGGGACCGTAGCCAAGCCGCTTCTTCAAGCGACCAAACCTTTTGCCTACGGCGTTAGACCTGTCGCCAAACTTGTTGAATGTCAGCCCTGACAGCAGGTAGCCATCCATTGAAGTATCCACCAGTCTCGCCACAGATTGTTTGATATGGTCGTGGATGGGGATCGTTCTCCAGCCAGCTTCTGTCTTGGCATCCACCAGTTCAAATCGATCTGTTCTGACGTTAGCGAGCTTGAGGCCACAAATTTCTTCGATGCGACATCCAGTATATGCGGCTAGTGTCATAAGATCAGACAAGATTGGGTCATCCTGACAGCCAGCCAGCAGCTTGTGGTAATCTGAGATACGAAAGCCTTTCCGCTTGGCCTCAATCTCCGCCTTCGTACGCTTCTTAGGCTTTGGTGGCAGCACCTTGTGGAAGGGTGGTGTTAATTCCAACTTCTTATGTCGCTCAAGGTAGTCCCAGTATCCACGACACGCTGACAGCATTCGTCTGCGTGTTGCTAAAGCCAGATTGGCTTCCTCCAAGTCGATATTAGCCCATTCACGCACTGCCCTTTGTGTTGCATCATCAGCAAATCGGAACTTTGACGTAAACCGAACAAGGTCACGCCTAATCATTTCTTTGGTTTTGAGTGTGACACTCGTCGTGTTGAGGTAGCTATCAATGTGTTCTGACAGCAGAAGTTTATTGCCGAGAGCTACGGATACAGCATCAAATAACTGACCACCGTCACCATGGACGTGAGTGTTGTCAGGTCCAAGTGCCTCACTTATGGCAACTTCCTCTTGGGCTGCTTGTATCTCCCAGTCAGGAACGCCTTGGCTCCTCAGTCGTTGTGCATCTCGTCTTGCCAGACCCACATCATCCAAAAACTTATCACCAGTTGATGTGCCTTTGGCGATCTCTATCTGGTTTTTCCAATCTGCAATGATCGGTAGGACACGAACTTGCGCCTGACTAATGGATTCTGTCTCCAGTGACTTGAGGAGCTTCCGTTTGTTGTTAAAGGCTGGCCGCACAGCAGCAGGGATGTTTAACATCGCATAATAGACCCGACGACGCCTCTCAATGTGCTTGCTCATTTGCATCCCTTTAATCACAAATTACCCACACGTTTAACCCACACGTTATGAAAATAATAGCCATATAAATAACAAAATAAGTGATTATAGGTCGATTGGCGTAGTATCCCTGAGCCTCCGCCAGTACCCTTTGAACTCAAAGGATAGCCTGGCGAATTTTGGTGTTACCCGGAAAATACCCCACATCCTGAAAACGCCTAGACTTATAGTTAATTGGGGGCATTTACCCCTATCGGTAGGTCGTGACCTGTCCCCGAGGCTCCGTCATTCATAACGCGAGTTTGCGGGGTGGGGTTTCATATTTTTCGCTGTTTGTTCGGGCAAGCGCGTCGTGCGCCGAGCCCACTTTCACCTAGCATCTAGCGTGCAGCGTCAAACACAGTCCACACTGCGTCTTTGCGCGAAGTTGCCATTCGGGTTTTCCGTTCCCGAAGCGACCGCATAGCTTGAGGATTTTTCTTATGCGGCATGCGCCCTGCGTTATCCTGAGTTTGGAATATTTTCGTCGCTTTGCACGGCCTGAGCGTGCGAAGTCCCGGGCCTGCGCGGTGCATCGGGCTCTGCGCAAAGCCGACACAGATTGACCCAGTCCGAAACATCTCGAAGAGTTACTTCTGAAAGATTGCCTCTTTCGTCATCGCGCGGGGCAATGGGTTTTGAAGCAGGCCAATTTTGAGAAAAGGCGGGGCGATTGAGTGGAGACATGAGCCGCATCCTCCGACATGCTGTTTTGGTTCATGAGTTCACTGTGCAGCCTTGATGAGCCAATGGCGTTAACATCGGGCAAGACAGCGGCACTTTTAGGCATATCCATCTTGGACCACCAAATCGCGCGATCTCCTTTTACACCGATTGCGTTTAATCAATCTTGCGCATTGCATTGCTGAAAGACTTGGCCTCATATCTGGGGCTTTTGTCTGTTTTCAACGGATCAAGAGGCTCCCGGCCTGTGTGGACTTACAAATTAGGGGGCGTTCTTATGCCAAGACCTGTCAGCCAGATTATCGGAATGCATCAGAGGGGGCGTGTCGTTCCTCATGACATTTCAGATACGATCAAAAGCATGCTCAAGGCCAACGTGAAAACACTGAAGTCGGGCCAGTTCATGCTTATGGAGGGTGATGAGACAAATGCGGTCTTCTGCTTGCTTGATGGCTGGCTAGCGGTGTCAAAGAGACTGCCGGAGGGGGACATTCAAATTATCGATATTGCCCTGCCGGGTGAGATTCTAGAATTTGGCTCCGCCAGAGCATCTGTCTCGGCCGTCAATGTCGAGGCCCTGAACGATGCGCGTGTCGCTGTCATCCCCGAAGCGAGTTGGGAAAAGGCGATGCAAACAAGGCCTGATTTAAAGCGCATTTCCAGGAATGTTCGGTCTGCGGCTCAGGTCAGAATGGGGGAACGGATGCTTCGGCTGGGGCAGGGTGCGGCTGCAATGCGTATCGCTTATGGCCTGTTGGAGCTGAGCGTTCGGTTGGAGGCCATTGGTGAGGCTCAGGAAGGCAAGTTCCATATTCCAATGAACCAGCGCATGCTTGGCGACTTTGTCGGTCTATCGTCGGTTCATGTCTGCCGCACCTTGCGTCAATTGAAGCGAAAAGGAATTCTTAAAGTGGAGGGGCATATGAGCATTGAAATACTAAAGACCGGCGTGTTGAGAGAGATGGCAGGGGTTGACCTGGAGGCCCTTCGATCTGAGATCCTCCCATGCGACGAAGGGAGGCCTTCAGTGTTGGCCAGTCTCGCTTGGGCCTAAGGAAAGAAAAGTGCGTATTGACTGGTCAGCAAGTCCGAGGCGCGCTGCGCAGCGTGTCCTGTCGCGCCTGATAGTTTGGCGACGTAACCCGCTTGGAGTGCGCTCTTGCTTTCACCACAAGTGTCACAGGAAAATTTTCCGACATTGACCCGGATCAATAGCCCGTAGCTTTCCGCAGCAGCAATTTCTGCGGTCGGAATGGTTTTGACTAGGTCATAAAGCATGGCGCAATCAGTTGATTTGGCGCGATTGCATGCGGTCGCGCTCTGGGCGAGACATCGTAAAACATGTGACTTTGAAACATTCCATCCGATGGATTGACCGATGTTAATGCGGCGATCGGCGCAGGCTTTCAACATGGACCAAATTGAAATGGATCCACGAATGGAGGCCCGAGATGGCAAAGTCAGACGACTCCGCTCTTGCCGACCTTATGACGCTGACACAACAGGTGGTCACACTTAACCCGATGCTTCGCCCTCAGGTCGAACAGTACTGGCAGGCACAGGAAAAGATGCTCAAGGAGGCCGAAACCTTCACCAAGCACTGGTTCGAACGGCGTCACACCGCAGCGAAATCAGCCCTCGAGACCGCTCGGGATGTCACGAACGGAGGGTCGGCCTCGCCGGACGCAATGAGGGTTCTGTCCGACTGGCAGCGACAGTCTCTGGAACGCGCCGTCGTGGACTCTCAGGAGTGGATCGATCTTTGCACACGATGCGTGGAGCATGTCACGACTGCGGAAGTCGAAGCCGAGAAAGCGGGGCTTGAGAAGGCCACCAAGCAGTTGGCGTCAGGCTCAAAAAAGAAACACGCAACCCCAGTGTGATGATGGCAATTCCAAGAAATAAAGTAATCGCAGACGACAACACAGGAGACGAAAAATGGATGATAAGAGCGCATATGCAGACAAGCTTCAGGCGCGGCTCGACCAATGGCGGGCCGAAATCGACAAATTGCAGGCCAAGGCGAAAGAGGCCAGTGCACATACGCAGTTGAAATATCAAAAGGAAGTCGACGACCTGCAGGCGAAGCAAAAGGAAGCGAAGAAGAAGCTGGATGAGCTTGGCGAGGCTCAGGGAAAGGCGTGGGAAGACCTCAAATCTGGCGTCGAGGCGGCTTGGGACAATCTGGGCAAGGCTGTCCGCAGCGCTGCGGATCGGTTCAGTTGATCACACAGGGATGATTTGACTTCTGGACGACGACCCCTCGCCGCTTTCACTTTGATCATCGGGTTGGCTGCGCATGGCATGGGCCCGGTCAAATGAGCCGAGGCGTTGGAGGCGGCGGAAACGTTGCTTGATCGCATCAATGCCGAGATCGAAGTTCTGGAAAACCGCGCACGGGAACGCTGGTCACGGCCATTTGGGCGCTTGGATTGTTGCCGGGCAGATTTCTGATTTTTTTGGGGCTTTGCCGAAGGTGTCGTGCGCACGCCTCGCAGCGGGCAGGGTAGGGTAATACATGTTAGAAATTGAACACCCATCTGATCGCAATATGATCGTTATACGTGCGTCAGGCACGCTCTCCGCCAAGGATTATGAGGCGGCCGTTCCAGAGCTTCAACATGCGATCGCGCTGTCCAATGGTCCACTGCGCGTGCTGTTGCGCCTCGAAGACTTTTCTGGCTGGGAGATCGGAGCAATGTGGCGCGAGATCGAATTTGATTTGAAATACAGGAATGAATTCGGACGCATCGCGGTGATCGGAGAAACCGCGCTTGAGGACTGGGGGACGAGGCTGTCTGCCCTGTTCACAAAAGTTGAAATGCACTTCTTCCCGACTGATCAAGAAGCGAAAGCGTATGAGTGGCTAGGGCGTGCGCCTTCGGACCCGGAGCCGACATGACATCGGATAAATTCTCGTCTGACCCACGCTCGAAAACGGCGGGCGACCCGGACAACGCGGGTTTTGTGTCTCGGGTTGAGGTTGGATTTGTACGGCTTGCTGCAGTGGTCTATGCTGCTGCGGCGCTGGCGATGGTCACGATTTCAGTCGGACTGATATCGGTGTCACTGGTCAGGGTCTATGCCGCGTTTTTTCATCATCAAGGCGCCGAAGGTGTTTTACTGGAAGCGGTCAGTTCGCTTGTGATTTCCGTCGCCATTCTTGATGTGGCGAAATACGTCATGGAAGAAGAGGTGCTGCGCAACCGCGAATTGCGCGACCCGTCAGAAGCCCGCGAAGCAGTTACAAAATTTATGGTGATCATAGCCCTTGTTGTTGCCATCGAAGGCATTGTTCTGGTTTTTGAACTTGGCAATTCGCAGCCCGAACTTCTGCTCTATCCGATCCTTTTGCTGGCCATATCGGTTATCATCGTGGTTGGGCTCGGTATTTTTCAGCGTCTCAGTCTACAGGCAGAGGAACGTTTGGCAGATGCCGAAAATGAGCATGAGATCCGTTAGCTGCGCAGAGTGGACCCGCGCTTTGTGGTTGATCTGCGTTAAGGCTCTGCCGCGCGTGCTCAGGTATTATCAATTCAGATGGTGCCGCTATCCGCACTTTGCCTAACGGAGAAAACCTGTGCCCAAGGAGTCATCAGATGCCGCATATTGCATGTCCGTTCTCGATCTTGCCAAAGCGCTGGAGACTGATCCGCAGACAGGGTTGCGCCCGGATCAGGTGAAACAGCGACTGGAGGCGCATGGGCCGAACCGGCTGCGCCGACAGAAAAAGAAAAACGCGCTGACGATCCTTTTGCATCAGTTCAGCAGCATCATCGTCTGGCTTTTGACGGCTGCGGCTGGAATTTCCTTCGTTCTGGGTGACATCGCCGAAGGGATCGCCATCGCTTTCGTTTTGGTCCTCAATTCGGCCATCGGTTTTTTTACCGAACTCAAGGCGGCCCGCTCTATGGAAGCATTGATGCGCATTGCCGAGGTCCGCACGCGGGTACGGCGTGGCGGCGAGGTAAGCATGATTGATGCGCACGAACTGGTTCCCGGCGATGTGGTGATCCTTGAGGCCGGCGATGTCGTTACGGCTGATCTGCGTCTGAACGAGGCGTCGAACCTGCAGGCGGATGAATCCGTACTGACAGGCGAATCCGCACCAGTGACGAAAAACATCGCGCCGGTGGACAGGGATGTCGCCCTTGGTGACCGTCTCAGCATGGCGTTCAAGGGAACAGCGATCACCCAAGGTGCCGGCGAAGGAATTGTGACGGCGACGGGCATGGAAACCGAGCTTGGCCAGATCAGTGATCTCGCGCAAAGTGCGCAGGGCGAGGTCGCGCCGCTCGAGCGGCGGCTGGACAAGCTGGGTCATCGTCTTGTCTGGCTGACGCTTGCGCTTGCCGCGCTGACCATCGGTGCAGGTATTTTGCGGGGACACGATGTCGCCGTCATGGTGCAAACCGGAGTCGCGCTCGCTGTGGCCGCCGTACCCGAAGGACTTCCGGTTGTCGCCACGCTGAGCCTTGCGCGCGGCATGTGGCGGATGAGCCGGCGCAACGCGCTGATAACCCGGCTTTCCTCGGTCGAGACATTGGGTGCCACAACGGTGATCCTGACCGACAAAACCGGCACACTCACTGAAAACCGGATGACGGTTGTCCGGTATCTTCTGGCTACAGGCGACGCGGAAATCGATGCCTCAGATACAACTGAGGGGCCAGAGCCTGATAGTCCGATGGGGTGGGCGCTTCGGATTGGGGCGCTTTGCAATAATGCAGAGCTTGGGGATGGCTCAAAAGACGGCCAGACCGGTGACCCGATGGAAATCGCGCTGCTATCGGTTGCAAATGACTTAGGTACATCACGAAAGGGCCTTCTTGACGCAACCCCGGAAGTGAAAGAATACGCCTTTGATCTAGACACCAAGATGATGGCAACCGTGCACGTGACGGGCGAAGGCCATCTTTTCGCCGTCAAGGGAGCACCGGAGGCGGTGATCGACATCTGCACCCGCGTCATGGGGAAAGGCGGCCCGGAGGACTTGACCGAAGATGCATGTCAGCAGTGGACGAAGCGCAATGCCGAAGCCGCGCAGGACGGGCTGCGCCTTCTGGCTCTTGCGATGAAAGAGGACGCTTCAGAGGATGCGGAGCCTTACGAAAACCTTACGCTTGTGGGGCTGGTCTGCCTGCTTGATCCTGTGCGGGAAGACGTGGCAGACGCGATAGAGGCCTGTCACGCAGCCGGGGTGCGGGTGATCATGCTGACCGGCGATCACGCCGACACCGCCGAAACAATTGCACGGGAAGCCGGCCTTGGGGACGGTGACATGACCGTCATCCAAAACGGTGAACTTGAGGGGCTGGATGCGGAAACCATCAGCAATGAGGACCGCATGCGCATTCTGGAGGCGGACGTTTTTGCGCGCGTTTCGCCCAAGATGAAACTGACGCTTGTTTCGCTGTTTCAGGACGCGGGGCAGGTCGTCGCCATGACAGGCGACGGGGTGAATGATGCACCAGCGTTGAAAAAGGCAGACATAGGGATCGCGATGGGCCAGCGTGGCACACAGGTCGCTCAGGAAGCCGCCCAGATGGTTCTGCAAGACGACGCCTTTGCAACCATCATTGCCGCCATGCGGCAGGGACGGGTGATCTTTGACAACATCCGGAAGTTTATCGTGTACCTCATGTCCTGCAATGTGAGCGAAGTGCTCGTCGTGGGTCTGGCCGTGGGAGTGGGTCTGCCGACGCCACTTTTGCCGCTGCAAATCCTGTTCCTGAACCTTGTCACCGATATCTTTCCCGCCTTCGCACTAGGGTTGGGAAGGGGTGATGAGAACGTGATGACCAAACCGCCGCGCGACCCGGCAGAGGCCATCGTCGATCGCCCGCGCTGGATCCTTATAGGTGTGCTTGGCACAGCCATCACCATCGCCACATTGGGCGCTTTCGCCGGTGCGCTGTTCTGGCTGCGGCTTGAGACAGGTCCAGCGGTGACGGTGGCCTTCGTGACCCTTGCTTTGGCGCAGCTTTGGAACGTGTTCAACGTGCGTGATACCGATTCCGGTCTGGTGCGTAACGAGGTCACGCGGAACGGATACGTCTGGGGGGCCATCGCGTTATGTCTGGGGTTGATCGGACTTGCGCTCTGGTTTCCGCCACTTGCCGACCTTCTGGGACTGCCGAACCCGGGACGCGCGGGGCTTGTTCTCGCGGTGGGGGCCAGCCTTGTGCCGCTGATCCTTGGGCAGGCGTGGGTCTGGCTGGCCGAGCCATCAGACCGAGAAGGCAGCAAGCAGAAGGCCAGCGCATGAACAGCCACGACGCGAAATCCGGTGGGCGGCGAAAACCGCAACCAGCGGCTATTATTGTTCTGGGACTTTTGGCCCAATCGCTGCTGCTACGATTGTCACGGGGGATCTACTGACACTTTTTTCCCGTGCGACCTAGCTTGCGCGGATTGTGTCATCTTGCGATCGATTAACACCCGTCAATGCGGCCGCTGTCTATATGGACCAAGCTTCCGACCTATGGATGCGTCAATTGCATCCCTGAAACACGAAAGGAGAGACCACATGTCCATGCTCAAAGTGATCGAAGTTCTGGCCGAATCCGATGAAGGGTTCGATGCCGCAACGCGCGCCGCAGTCGCACAGGCTGCACAAAGCGTGCGTAACATCAAATCGGTCTACATCAAAGAAATGAACGCACAGGTCGATGGCGACGCCATCACGCGTTACCGGGTCAACGCAAAGATCAGTTTCCTAGTTGAGGAATAGCCCGCAACCTGACCAGTTGCATGTGTGAATGCGCGTTTTCAGCCGTGACGGAGACGTCCGGCGGCTGGAACCGCCTATGACTAAAGACTGCCGAAGGAGGCAGAAAACGGATAAGCTATTTCAGATTTTCCGCCATTCTCATGTCGGAGCGCGCGCATGTCACCGATCCTCGGGTGCGTACGCTGGCGGAGGAAAGCATCGCAACCCGGCGGCGGGACATCGACAAGGTGATGGCGCTGATCGAAGACTTGAAAGCCCCGTGAGGCGCTGTGAAACATAAAAAAATGAGCCGAGAGGCCGCCGAGAGGGCATTGCGCACAGAGGCGTTCTTTGCCGTCTTCGGGCAGTATAATCAGGCGATCTGGCCAATGACGATCGCAGTCTATCTTCTCGGAGCAATCGTGGTCGACCTGCTGTTGCGGTGTTCGGCCTGTCGCCTTGTCCGACATTGATCTTGCGATTGGTGTCTTGCTTCTTGCGAAATTGGCATACGCCCGCTGGTTGCTGATCGTTTCCGGTATCTGGGCGGCGATTTGTGGGTCCGCAGCGTTCATTATGGTGGTTCCGCGCTTATCCCGGATTTGCTTTTCAGTTTAGGCACCCCTGATCCCTTTCGTGCTTTTCTGCGCTGGCAGAAGACCTGTGCAAACAAATGTCGCATTAACAGCGATCAATGCTGTCCCTGAAGAGATGACGCATAGTGACGTAATTGGGGCCGCATAATGGAGGTGCGTGTTGAAAACCGGTGATGAAAACGATGGGCGCGGTGTACTGCAGATTTTGGATTTGCCGATCCTGCGCCCTATTCAGGGTTCACTTCTGCGGCGCCTCAAATCTTGCTGAACGCGTATGGTCACCCCCTACGCTCATTGTGATAAGGAGACTATCATGGAAACACCGCTGGAACTTGCCTTCCGAAATGTTGAATCCTCGGACGAAATCAAGGCGCTCGTCGCCCAAAAGGTGCGGCATCTGGAAACCTTCTATGACGGGATCACCAGCTGCCATGTCTTCATCAGCGCACCGCACAAAAGTCAGCAGAAGGGAGATTTGTATGAGGTGACAATCGAGGTGCGCGTCCCCGGTGACGAACTTGTCGTGCGCCACAATCAAAAAGATGCACCTGAGCACGAACACATGCCGGTGGCCATTCGCGATGCGTTCGCCGCCATGACGCGAAAGGTCAAACGCTGGAAAGACAAGGTCGGTGGCGACGTTAAGGTGCATGACGGCCCGCTTCAAGGTCGCGTGGTCGAGATTTACCATGACGCGGGTTACGGACAGATCATCGCCACTGACCACCGGCTTGTTTATTTTCACGAAAACAGCGTGGTTGACGGCAGTTTTCGGGACCTTCAGCCGCGTGACACGGTTGAACTGGTTGTGCAGTCCGACGAAAGCGAGATCGGGCCGCAGGCCAGCACTGTGCGCAAGATCAGCGCATTGCGCTATGATCCCAAAGCAAGGCCTGCATAATGATCATCAAGGACATCGATGTTGCAATCATAGGCGCGGGCACAGCCGGCCTGTTGGCCCGCGCGGAAGGAGCGAAAGTGACCGACAGCTACAGGGTCTTCGATCCCGGCCCGCTGGGCACCACCTGTGCGCGGACTGGCTGCATGCCTTCGAAAGCGTTTCTGCAACCAGCGCATGATTATCACCGCCGAGCGGCCTTTGCTGCCCTTGGCTCGAAAGGCGCAAAAGATGTTCAGGCGATCGGCGCCGCCGTGCTGGCTCAGACCCGCGCGCTGCGTGACGATCTGACTGGCGGTGTTGCCGATGGCATGGAAGACTGGAGCGAAACGCATCTGGTCCGAAAGGCCCCCGCGTTCACGGCAGACGGCGCGCTGCATGCGGGCGATGAGGCGTTCCGCCCACGTGCTACGGTGATCGCCACTGGTACGCGACCCGTGGTGCCGCAGGACTGGCGCGATGCACTTGGTGATCGTCTTGTGGCAACCGAAATGTTCTTTGAAATGCCGGATATACCGGCCCGCATTGCGGTGATTGGGCTTGGACCGGTCGGGCTTGAACTGGGTCAGGCTCTGGTCCGGCTGGGGGCCAGTGTCACCGGCTTTGATCCATCCCCGATGCAAGGTGGGATCAGCGATCCGGTCCTGCAGAATTGTCTTGAGAGGTCGATTGGTCGCGACATGCAAATCGTGCAGGCCAGCGCCAATCCTCGTCTGGCCCCTGACGGGTCAGTCACGGTGACGTGGGATCGAGGCGAGATTACGGTCGATTGCGTTCTGATGGCGATGGGGCGCAAACCGAACATCGAAAATCTGAAGCGAGAGCGTACTGGCGTCGATATCTCGGAGGATGGCCATCCCGTCTTGCAACCCGGTCACCTCAATGCGCTGGGCACATCCATCTATTTTGCAGGCGATGTCTCGGGTGGCCCGGCGCTATTGCATGAGGCCGCAGATGAAGGACGGGTTGCGGGCTTTTATGCGGCACGCGGGAAAGACGCTGTCTTCAGCCGCCGTGTGCCATTGGGGATCGTGTTCGCCGACCCGCTGACCGCCGGCACAACAGCAGCAAATCTGGAAGGACAAAGAGAATGAAGCTAGAACATAACGCTTGGGTCATTGTAGCGGATGGCGAGAAATATCTGGTGCTGCAGAATCATGGCGACGAGAAGTTCATTGATCTGCGAGTCATCGCAAAAGAAGTCATTGATAATCCAGCGGCGCGCGACCTGTCGTCTGACAGACCGGGACGTATGCCCGATGACGGTCATGGGTATAGCGCGCTTCAGGAAACTGATTGGCACGTGGTCGAGAAACAGCGATTTTCCAAGGAATTGGGGGCGAAGCTTGTAGGGTGGGCGGCGCATGACCGGTTCCAAAAACTGGTCGTTATTGCAGACCCAAAAACGCTTGGGGACCTTCGCGGTGCATATTGTGACACAATACAAAAGAAACTGGTTGCCGAAATCGATAAGGACTGCACGAATATGCCAATTGATCAAATTGAAGCGACGCTTGGTCAGCTATAGGTGTGAACAGCGCGGGGGCGGCAGGTTCCTGAACTTCGTAGACAAATGCAAAGCAACGGAGCTGGCACCGCGCGCTGCAACAACGTGACCTTCGACATCGTTTGCACGGCAAACTTGGGGTGGCGACTTGGTACCGCAAGGATCGTTCTTCGAACAGACTGGGAGCTTTAACGGCACACAACGACGACTGTTCTTTGGTGACTTTGATATGCAGTCTGATAGCGAGACTGGCTGTACCACTGCGACGATCAGTGTCTCGGGACGCAGTGATCCATCTGTTCAGCGTCGGCATGCCAACGCCGAGATCATCCGCCGCTTGCTTGCATGTAAGCCCACAGGTCAGTGCAATGCGGCCGCATGCTTGCGGAATTCCTTCATCGGTTTGCATTTCGTTTGTTGCAATAAACGCGATCAAAGGAGCAGCAACAAATCGCGCAGGACGATGTTGTCCATACGTGCTGTTTCGGTGTGACTTTACCCCCAGTTATCCCGCATCGCACGCAGGGCATCGGCGCGGCTGATCTGACCGACCAACTGACCATTCTCCACCACAGGAAACCGTCGAAATGTAGAGTTCACAAAGGCCTTGGTCGCGGACACGATGTCCAAGCCAACGTCGAGTGTTTCGATTTCTGTAGACATATGGGTGGCGACAGTGCCGCCCCATTCGCGATAATAGCTCGCTTGAAGTGCGGCCTTCAGGCAGTCCTTCTTTGACAAAACACCAACAAGGCCGCCGTTGCCGTCCAGAACTGGGGCGCCGGAAAGGCGATTATCCAGCAGAATATTCATCGCATGATTGATCTCTTGATCGGGCGTCAGTGTGATCAGATCGCGCGACATATAGTCGGCGACGCATGCTACGTTTTCCATTGTTCGGCTTCCTTTTTGCGTAGGCTGCGTGCTTTGCAGACGCCGCAGTTGATGCCTTTTATGCAGGCCAGCCCCCCGCAGGACCCCTTAATCGGTGCGCGCCCTGCGAGCACACCAAGGGCAAGGCCGCCGATGGCTAGCAACAAGATTAAAAAAGCAAGAATGAAGGTCACCATCATCTTTCCTTATACCAACACATGATCTGGGAATCCGCCTGTCATCACCTCGGGAGGGGCGTTTGATCCGTCCGTGATGAACAGCGCCGCAATATCCAGATCACGCGCCATGGCGATTCCTGCGGCGGGTCCGACTGCGCACAAAGCGGTCGCCAAAGCATCCGCGTCTAGCCCCGTAGGCGCGAGCACAGAAACGGATGCCAAGGCAGTTGATGCAGGTCGGGCTGTCGGGGGGGCAATGATGTGGCTTGTGGCCATTGGGCCGAATACGCCGTTTGCAGCATGTCCCGACGTCGCAAGCGCCCGGCCGCGCGGCGCGACGATCCGGTATGCCTGAAACGCAACGGCAAATGGGTCCGCGATCGCAACCTGCCAGTCCCGTCCGTCGGGGTGCTGGCCGATGCAGCGTGCTTCGCCGCCCACTTCAACCAATGCGGCATCAACGCCCAAACTCAACATCTCGTCCACAATCCGGTCCAGCGCGTAGCCTTTGGCGATGCCGCACAGATCCAACGTCAGATCCTGCGTGGCCTTCTTGATCATCTCGCCGTTGACGGCAATATCGTGGTAATCCCCCGAACCGCCCGTGATCGGCCCGAACCCAAAGCGCCCAACAATCGGTCCAACTGTGGGGTCGAAGGCCCCGTGTGTCAGTTTGGCAATGTCACAGGCGGCCTGTGACACACGGCAAAATGACGCGGACAGCGTTTGCCAGTCGGACCTGCGGCTTGCGTTAAACAGCGCAAGGTCCGAGGTCGCGCGATAGGGTGACATGGTGGCGTCAATGTCTGCGATGATATCGCAGGTCACAGATCGCACAGCGGACATATCTGTCTCAGGTCCCGCCATTGTACGCCACGTCGAACCGAAGGCATTACCACCAACGATTTGCCCTCTGGCATGTGCCGCGCGTGGCGCCCCAAGGCCGACAGCAGCCAGACTGATCATCAGGGCACGTCTGTTCAAATACATGGTCTACACTCCGAAATCGTCGTTGAAGATGTGATCGTTATCGACGCCCAATTCATCAAGCATCGACAGAACGGCGCGGATCATCAGGGGTGGGCCGCATATATAATACTCACAGTTTTCAGGGCTTGGATGCTCCCGCAGGTACCGTTCAAGTGCGACATCATGCACAAACCCGACCGCACCGGTCCAACCAGCGTCCGGCTCTGGTTCTGACAGGGCGACGGTCCAGTCAAAGTTGGCGTGCCGGGCGGCCAGCGCGTCAAATTCATCGACATACAACAGCTCTGACGTGTTTCGCGATCCGTACCAAAAGCTGATCTTGCGCGTTGTGCCCACGCGTTCGAGCTGCTCGTAAATCATCGCCCGCAGCGGGGCCATGCCGACACCACCGCCGATAAAGACCATTTCACGATCCGTATCGCGACTGCGAAATGTCCCAAAGGGCCCCGCAACCGATACTGTGTCGTTCACCACCAGCGAAAACAGCCAAGACGATACAATGCCAGGCGGTGCATTTGCGACGGACGGTGGCGGCAATGCCAGACGAATGTCGAGAACGACCCGCCCCGCAGCCGTATCTTCGGGGCGGTTAGAAACCGAGTAGGCACGGGTCACCGGACTGCTCGTCTTGACCGACAGCCCGCGCCATGGCCGCCAGATTTCGTCAAAGGCATCGGGCACAGCAATGGCGTCAAAGCTCAGCGCGAACGGAGGCGCTGTCACCTGCATAAATGATCCCGCGTAAATGTCGGGTCGTGTTCCATCAGGCAACTGCACCACGATCTCGCGGATCAAAGGCGTCAGCTGACGGGTGGAAACAACCTGACAGTCGAAGGTCTCTGCGCCCAGCATATCATCGGGGACCGTCACATCCATGTCACCGCGCAGCACAACCTGACACGCCAGATGTAGACCGTCACGCAGGTCGGACTTGGTGAAATGACCGGCCTCGACGGGAAGGGGGGCAGGCCCGCCGTTTGTGATATGGACCCGACACAAACCACAGGTACCCGCGCCAGCACACGATGACGGGATCAGAATGCCATTGTCATTGAGCGCCGAAAGCAGCTTTTGTCCGGTTGTCACCGCGATCTTTGTCTGGCCGTTTACCGTCACAGTCGCAGGATGTTGCGGCATCAACACCGCCCGCGCGCCGACGACCAGCAGGCTCAACACCAGCACAATGACAATCAGAAGAAGGCTACCAAGCGCGATTTCCGACATCAGCCCACTCCCGTAAAAGCAGAAAAGCCGAGTGACATCAGCCCCGTCACAAGAAAGGCACTGCCTAGTCCCCTCAGACCGTCCGGCATATCGCTGTATTTTAGGCGCTCGCGGATGGCTGCGAAAGTCACGATCGCCAGCGCCCAGCCGACACCGCTTCCGAACCCGTACGTCACTGAGTCCGCAAAATCGAACTGCCGTTCCACCATGAAAAGACTGCCCCCTAACACGGCGCAATTCACGGTGATCAAAGGCAGGAAAATGCCAAGCGCGCGGTAAAGAACCGGCATAAACCGGTCCAACGTCATTTCGAGGATCTGCACCATTGCCGCAATCACGCCAATGAACGCCACGAGCTTGAGAAACGTCAGATCGACCTCCGGCAGGCCAAGCCACGTCCACGCACCTTCCAGCAGAAACCCGTTATAGATCAGATTATTGACGGGGACCGTGATCGTTTGGACCACGATGATCGCAAGGCCGAGGCCCAACGCCGTTTCAAACCGTTCGGAAACCGCAAGAAACGTGCAAATGCCCAAGAAAAACGTGAGAGCGAGGTTCTCGTGAAAAATGGCCGTGATCAGAAGGTCGGTCATCGCGGCACCCGAGACGTTTTAATGGCGAATTTCGGGGCCGCGACCTGTGCCGTCCAATGGGTTCGGATGGCCCAGATCAGCAGGCCGATGATAAAGAACGCGCTTGGTGCCAACTGCATCAAACCCAGCGGTTCAAACCAACCGCCGTCGGCGCGCGATATGAAAACTGTATAACCCAGCAGTGACCCCGCGCCCAAAAGCTCGCGAATTGATCCCACGATGATCAGGATCAGGCTGTACCCGATCCCGTTGCCCAGCCCGTCGAGCATGGATGGCCAGACCGCGTTGCGCATCGCGAAGGCTTCGGCCCGGCCCAGTACAAGGCAATTGGTGACGATCAACCCTACAAAAATGGATAGCTGGCGACTGATTTCAAATGCGAAGGCCTGAAGGACTTCGTCAATAACGATGACCAGCGAGGCGATGATGATGATTTGCACGATTAAGCGGATGACATTGGGAATGTGGTTTCTGATCAAGCTGATCAAAGCTGAGGCAAGGCACAACACGACAGTCAGGGCTATCGACATCACCAAGGCCGTTGACAGCGACGTGGTCACCGCAAGCGCCGAACAGATGCCAAGCGTCTGCAATGTAATCGGATTGTTCTGGATTAACGGGTCGGTGATATGGCGCAAATTTGATGTCATCGCTATTTCCTCTCTTGTCTCAATTGGTCGAGAAAGGGTCCAAAGCCGTGATCGCCCACCCAGTAGCGGATCATATTGGCCACGCCGTTGCTGGTGACTGTTGCCCCTGAGATTCCGTCTACTTGGTAAGGGCCCACGGCCTTTCCGCGAACGACCGAGATCACGATTTGACCGGTGTCGTCGGCTGCCTCTTTACCAACCCACCGCGCCTGCCAAACCGGATCCTCGATGCTGGCACCCAGGCCGGGTGTTTCTCCTTGTTCGGTTATTGTCAGGGCGGCGATTGTGCGCAGGTCAGGTTCTAATGCCAGCATGGCTCGGATCGTTGATTGATAGCCGCTGCCGCTCATTGGCAGTACGACAAGCAATAGCTCGTTCTCGCGTTCCAACAGATAAACCGGCGCATATACTGCCCGCCGCCGCAATCGCGCTACGTCCACGTCAGCGGGGATGGCCACGCTTTGTGCAGGGTCGATACTGGCGGCTTGGAAATCGAAACTCGCGGCATCAATATCGCCGATGAAGTCCCCTGTCGCGAGATCGACGATCCGCTTCTCTAAGGTGTCGATACCAGCGTCTTCCATCACCTCCCGCATGCCAGGCAATGTGTCCAGCATTCGGGCCATCCGGGCAGCGCGTTCGGCCTCAAGATGTGCGTCTTGCAGGGGCTTAAGTGTGACGGCTGCAGTCGACACCACAACCGCTGAGAACAGCGCCACGATCAATGCGACACCAAAGACCTTGACCGGGTCATCGTTGGCGCGTGCGAGGAAGCGTCGCCAGAGGGTGAGCGGATTACCCATGGGCTACGCCGCGCCATTTTGCATGCCCCAGAACGACAAGATGGTCAATCAAGGGGGCAAACACACTCGCCGTGATCGCGGCAAAAACGACAGAGTCTGCGGTTGGGTTCTGGCCGCCGGAGAAAAGGATAATCAGACCTCCCGCCAAAACGCCGTAAATCCAACGTCCCGGATTGGTGGCCGCAGCGCCCGTCGGGTCGCAGATCAGGAAGATCAGACCAAAGCCAAGCGCAGTGCCGATTGTTAGGATGTGAACACCGGTTCCGCCCAGAAACATCAGGCCCACGATCCCCAAAACGGTGCCCGCGATAACGCGTGCCGAAATCAGGCCGAGCAGCAAAAGCCAAACCGCCCCCGGCACCACCGCCAGTGCAAGAGATTGCGATGCAGGTGGAAGCTGCACTTGCGGAAACGAGAACACCAAAAGGCAAAGCGCGACCACAGCCGGATTGATAAACCCGTAACCGCGCCCGCCAAAGATCAATTCGCCCAAGATTACCCCAAGCGACAGCATCAAGACCAGTTGCCACAGCGGCAGGGTCGGCGGGATCATCACCACAAAGATCAATGCCGTTGTCAGCCCGTGAAAGCTGAACGGGTATTTGCGCAGCGCCGCAAAAACCGCCTCCCAAATCAACGTGCTCAACAGCGCCGTGACCAACAAGATCGCATATCGGGAGGGCTGCGCCTGTGCCACAATGACCACTGGTAGCACGAGCGCAGTCGCTTGCGCCAAGGTGACACCACCGAGGCTGTTGCGGGCAGACCGCACAAGCAGCCTCATAGCCCTTCGTCCATCAGGTCATCCAGAACCTGACGCAACAGTAACCCGTAATCCGCGCCGCTTGTGCAACGGCGTGTCAGGACGGCAACGTCTTCTTCGATCAGCGCAAGAACACCGAGCCGCCGCGCCGCGTCGGTGTCGCCGACACTGAGGGCGCGCAGCAATGGCACAGGCAGGATATTTGGGGCCAAGGCCTGCTCGATTGCCATCGTGGGGGTCATCGGTCCTTGTCGTGTAAACAGGCGTGATCGCCAGCCTGATCGCTGGAGGGGCTCGGGTTTTAGGGCCAATGTGACCTGCTGATCAAACCTGCCCAAATACGCTGACGCGCGACCCGTGATTTCATCGCCTGACATCAGCTGCGCGGGCGGTGCGTTCTGGGGCTCAACATTCTGGTCCGCACATATGTCCTGCAGACGGGCCCCCAGACAGGTGCGCATAAGTTTTGGCTGTTGCGCGCCGGGGCCAGTGATCGAAACCACGCGGTGCGTCGCATATTCACCAGTCATAAAGAGATGGCCGATGGCGGCCACGTCCTGATACCCGATTGTCCAAACCGGATGGCCCGATTGCACCGCATGCAGACGGTCGACGTGGGTTCCAGCTAATCCTGACGCCATTGCACCCTTAAAAACAGTGACTTTTATCTGGTCGGTTTGCGCGCATAGGGCCTCTTGTCGAGATTGGCAGACGTGTACCGGCCCGGCGGTCAGATGGGTGAGGACAGACATGCCATGTGCAAAAGCCTGTGCCTGCTGCGCGATTACCAGATGGGGATCGGGGGCCAACGGCGAAAGCTGCGTTGCAGTGACAAAGATGGCGGCTGCGCGCGCGTCTGGGTCAGGAACGCGGCCAAACGGTCTGGACCGCAAGGCCGGCCACATGCCACTGGTGAGAAGAGTTTCGCGAACATTGCTTTCGCTCAGGTCATCCGTTGGCGGCCTTGCACCGGGTTCAGGGGCGTTTGCATCCCTCGTAATGCTGCACAGGGACAAAGTGTGGTGCGGCCCATAGGCGATCTGTGAAATTGTTCCCGAGATCGGCGCCACAAAGGCAATGCGCGGCCGTGTGCGGTCTCTGAAAACGGTCTGGCCCGCCGTAACGGTGTCGCCTTCGGACAGTTTGAATACGGGTCGGAGACGTGGATAATCCGCGCCAATGAACGCAGCCGAATTCGGCATCAGGGCCTCGCAGACATGTTGGTCCGGAGCGTCCGCCTGAGTGGCCCAGTGACCGCGCCTGATTTTGATATGATCCAACCTCAACTGTCCTTTCGCATTGGCGCACCGCCTGTCCATTTGCCTGATGATGACAATGCTACAATCAACGACCTCGCGAATTGATTTGGGTCAAAATGGTCCAACCGTTTCTCCGGTAAGCTGATCGGAAATCTTACGCTAAACTAATTTGAATGGACCGGCGCAAAGGGATATGACAATGATCAAGCACACACGACTGCTCAGGGTTATGACCTTGAGGCTGTCCATTATTGTTCTGAGTGCGCAAGCCAGTGCTCAGGAAACAGCGCAATCCCAATACAGCTTGGATGGTATCGTAGACAGCTGGCTGGCATCGCCACATGCGACTTATTCTTCCGAATCTTTCACCCATTGGAATGAAGACGGCGCGGTTCCAGGCACCTGTGCTGTATGTCACTCAAGTCGAGGGGCCGTTGATTATTTGGGCGGAGACATGTCGACGACAGGTATCATCGACCATCCCGTGCCGATCGGAACGGCCGTCGATTGCGCCACTTGCCACACATCGGCAGCCACGGCGCTTTCAACCGTTCCATTTCCGTCCGGTGCAAGCATACCCGATCTGGGATCATCCGCTATGTGTACGGTCTGTCATCAGGGGCGCGCGTCGACCCTGACAGTTGAACGCGCGACAGCCGGGCTAGAGGATGATGTGGTTTCGGGTGGTCTGACGTTCATCAATATCCACTACGCTGCATCGGCGGCGGCGCTTTTTGGCACACAGGTTCAAGGCGGATTTGAATATCCCGACAAGGATTACCGTGGGCGGTTTACGCATGTCCCTGACCTGAGCGGATGCGTGGACTGTCACCAGCCACACACCCTCGAGGTTGAGCTGGAAAGCTGTACAAGTTGCCACCAAGGCGTCGAAAGCTTCACTGATATCAGAATGTCGCGCATCGACTTTGATGGGGACGGCGACACATCGGAAGGGATTTCCGACCCGATCAGCGCGCTGCATGATCGATTGGGACAGGCGATCCAGCTCTATGCCACAGATGTTATCGGAACAGCGCTTGTCTATGATCGCGGATCATACCCGTATTTCTTTGTCGACGGTGATATGGACGGCGCGGCCTCTGCAGACGAAGCCGTCTTTCCAAACCGCTATCAAAGCTGGACACCGCGTTTGTTGCGGGCGGCTTATAATTATCAGGTTATGGCCAAAGGTCCTGCCATTTATACCCACAACCCACATTATGCGCTGCAACTTCTTTACGACAGCCTTGAAAACCTGTCCGCAGAGGTTGACCTGGACATGTCAGGTCTGCGGCGCCCGTGACCTATGCTACTGGCGTCTGGTCGTGAGGGATTTCTTGGGTGGTTTGCCGGATGGCAGAGAGGGCGGCGATGGGGCCGATATCTCGCATATGACCGTCATTGGGAACAGGTGGGCGGTGATTTTGGTGCAACGGGTGCGCGCAAGAAGGATCAAGCTACTCAGGACTTTGACGACAGGCTTGATCATGACGAAGAATATGACTTTGATGACCCTTTCGATGAGGGCTATGCATGTTTGAAAGCGAATTGGGCTGCGCTGTCTGGACAAGACCAGTTTGCCGACATGGTGGAAGGAAATCACGTGATGGAGAAACGACTGATGCGGTCCACTTTGTTTGTGCTGGGTCTTTTGGTGTCTACTGAGGCTGCGTCCCAAACTCTTCCACAACCGCTTCAAGACGACAGCTTTAACGTCACGAATTTAGACGAGGCGAAGCTTGGGCAATTGCTGTTTTATGATCCAATCCTATCGGGAAATCGCAATATTGCCTGCGCGACCTGTCACCATCCGCGACTTGGAACGGCAGATGGCTTGGCGCTGGGAATTGGTGAAGGCGGAATCGGGCTGGGCCCGGATCGCCGCATAGATATGCACAACCCACCAAAGGAGCGGATACCGCGCAATGCGCCTGCGTTGTTTAATCTTGGTGCAAAGGAATTTACGGCGATGTTCCACGACGGTCGCTTGGAGATTGATGAAAGCCGCAAGGACGGAGTTCGCACTCCGATGGGCGATGATATGGTGGCAGGATTTGCTTCGCTTTTATCGGCGCAGACGATGTTTCCCGTATTGAGCAGGGATGAAATGGCCGGCGGATACCGCGAAAACGATGTGGGGCGCGCTGTACGTCGGGGGCTGATCGCGGGTGATAACGGTGCATGGAATTTATTGGCGCAACGCGTCGCCGGCATTCCCCAGTATGCGCGTCAATTTACGGCCGTATACCCCGACATCGATGGGCCTGACGACATCGCATTCACGGATGTATCGAACGCGATTGCTGTTTTCATGGCGCAAGAGTGGCGCGCTGATCAGTCCCCGTTTGACGCAGTGCTGCGCGGTGAAACGGTGCTGACTGGGCTTGCTGCAGATGGGCAGCAGTTGTTCTACGGGGGGGCAGGATGCGCGGATTGTCACAGCGGCGCGCTGCAGACGGATCACCAGTTTCATGCGATGGGTGCACCGCAGATCGGACCTGGCAAGGCCGCTAGTTTCGAGGATCATCAGCGCGATGAGGGGCGTTTTCGCGTAACAGGAAATACTGCCGATCTATATGCATTCCGGACGCCGTCATTGCGCAATGTTCAATGGACTGCGCCTTATGGTCATGCCGGAGCCCATCGGGATTTGGCATCATTCATCCGTGATCATGTTGATCCTGTTGCCGGGTTGAAGCGGTTCGAGCGGAGCCAAGTGGATCTACTTGACCCAACGGATTCTGACTTTGCCGTTATGGAGGACACGGCGCAAGTTGCGGCAATTGGGGCTGCTGTGAAACGTGACCCCGTCCCGCTGAGCGCCAACGAAGTAGAGGCTTTGGTCGCGTTCTTAAACAGCCTAACTGATACCGCGAGTTTGGCCGGGCGTTTGGGAATTCCGGAAAGCGTCCCAAGCGGATTACCCGTGCCTTAGCGTCTAATTGTTGCGATAACACCGCCAACAGATGTGTGGTTTGTCACTGCGCCATCCGGCCACGTAACTTGGATATCGGCGTTAACCGCATCACCAAGCCCAAAATGACGCGGCAGCAATTGCCCGCCTGCATGCCCGCCACCAATCGTATGCTGGACCGTTTGTTTGAGGCCATTTGCGGTGACTGTGACCGTGGACCCGACGGCGTTACGGTTGCCACCAGATTGTTGCAGATCAACTGCGACCCAATTGCCGGTGTCGGGTGTGGTGTTGCGGTAAAGCGCGAGCAGAGACCGTCGGTTCGAGACAATCAAATCAAGCAGCCCATCGCCGTCGAAATCAGCGAGCGCGCCACCACGGGACCGTTTGATGGACGCGGTGCCTGCGATCTGTGACACCTCTGTGAAGGTCCCGTCACTATTCTGGAGCAGTAGATTATTTGGATCACGGGTTGCCATGCCAGGCATTTGGTCGACATTGCCTTTCGCGATGAAAAGATCGGCGCGCCCGTCATTATTGATGTCGCCAAATTCTGCATGCCACCCAGTTGAAGGCCGGCCGTCGTCGCCCACATGAGGGCGCTGAGCATAGGTCCCGATGCTGTAAGGGGCTGCAACATACGTGCCATCAGCCTGCGCAATTTGCAGCAGCTGATCGCCCATAGATGTTAGCATAACTTCATCGCGACCGTCCGCGTTCAGGTCACGCGCGGCGATGCCCATCCCCCAAAGCGACGTGGTTTGCCAGCCATCGTCAGGGCCCAGAAAGCGCTGTTCACCGATGTCCCACATCTGTTCTGACCCGCCTGAAACGTAATAGTGGCGGTCATTGGACAGACGCAGGGTCGGGCGGCCTCTGGCGTCGTTGGCGGCGAGAATGGACAGCGGACAAAAGCCGGGAGTGAGAGCTTCGGCGTTATAGCCATTTTGGTCGGGCGCAAGGATCACATTGTGATCGCAAGCCTCAAATGGGCCATCCGGGTCTGTACGGTCAACATAATTCCCGATGGCGAGATGCGGTCGGTCGGTGTTCCACCACGCGGTGAAGGCAGTGGACCAGCGGTCGTCCTGCGGGATGCCCAATTGACGTGTGGCATCGGTGAAGCTGCAATCGGGGCCGCCCTTTAGAATAACATTCGGACCAACACGCAGCACGAAGATATCGACGTAATCGTCACCATCGATGTTGATGGGGTAGGCGCCGGTCGTACCAGTGATTTCTGGAACGTCCGCACGCGTGAATTTGAAGTCACCCAAATTGCGGATCAGTGCCGCAGGTGTATCGCCCCCCGCTGCAAAAATGTCGGGGAGCGTGTCACCGTTACAATCAAAGACAGCAAGGCCGCCACCAACAAAATGTTCCCAGCCACCAGTATATGCGTGCGCGGGCAGGGCGCTGCTGACGTCTTCAAAATTAACTTGAGCCGCGGCAGGAGAGGCGCAGGCCAGCATGAAAAGGATATGTTTCAAACGGGCTCCTCGCCGCCGATCATCGTGTCAGTAAGGGCCGAAAGCGCCAATGCGGTCGCACCCCGCGCCCAGACCAGATCACCCCACGCATGGATCGCGATCTGGCAAGGTTTGCGGCCTTCCGACAGCACAAGTTTTTGCATCTCGTCAAAGACTTCTTCCGCATATAAGTAGTCATACTGCATGCGCTCGCCTGACAAGATGATCAGCGGTGGGTCAAAAAGCTGTACGACATTTGACAGACCAACCGATAGATACCTGCCCGCACGCCGAAAGATGGTTTGTGCAGCGCTGTTTCCGGCCTTGGCATCTTGGAAAAGCGTGTTGAGGATTTCCCCCGGTGGCGCGAGCGCCTTAAAGGGCAATTCAAGTGCAGTGGTTGCTTCGCGGGCAAGCGCGTAATCGGCAAGATAGGCTTCGAGGCAACCGCGCTGTCCGCAGCGGCACAAAGCCCCGTCCAAGTGCACCTTTGTGTGGCCAAGTTCCAAGCCCATGCCGTGTGTGCCGCGGTACAGCCGGTTATCAATAACCAACCCCATACCAACGCCGTTCTCAATCGTGACAACAGCAAAGTCACGCATCGTGCGCCCCGCACCGAACCAGAGTTCTGCCAGCGTAAGCAAATTGGCATCATTGTCGAGATAAAGCGGCATTGGAAAACGCTTTGCAAATGCACCGCGCAGGTCTTCGTTGCGGTCTTGGAGCAGCGCCGACCAGACGATCCTGCCACTGGCGTGATCAATGATACCAGGCAGCCCGATGCCGATTGCCTTGATTTGGCCGATAGTCATATTGGCTGCGACCAGAACTTGCGCAATGAGACTGGTAATTTCGTCTAGAAACTGGGGCAAGCTGCGTCGTTTTAAGCCTGTGCCTATGGCCACGTCTGCGACAATATTTCCTGCAAAATCGGTCAAAACCGCAGTGTGTTTTTCATAGGATAGTTTGATGCCGATCACATGGGCGACGTCGGGCACGATCTGGAGCGCGACGGGCGGGCGCCCGCGGCCATTTTCGCGGCCAGGGGTGGCGATTTCACGCAAAACGCCTGCCGAAATCAGGTCGGCGGTGATTGTCGTGGCGCTGCCGGCGGAAATATCAAGCGCGCGGGTGATGTCGGTACGCGCTGCCGTCCCGTTGCCACGTACAAACTGAAATACTTGCTGCCGCAGGGGGATTTTCGCGCCACGTCCGCCAGGTAATAAGGGGCCACATCCGGCAATGTCTTCGGTTGGCATTATCGTGATCGCATCTTTCAATTCTTTAATCCTTGAAGTTAAGGCGATACATGTTTCAGCATTGTATGCAGTTCTGACAGGATTTCAAAGGATTTGCTATCAATTAAGCGCGTGGCTGCATTTTTTATTTTACAAACTGAAATAAATAAGCGCATCTTGTTATGATGGGTCATCCGACTCGGTATCGCGATGCGTAAACGCGTTGCGATTGGATATTCTGGGAGGAAAACATGCATAAATCAGTTATCGCAGCAGCCATCGCGGTTGCAGGGTTCAGCACATCAGCATTTGCAGAAGGCCACGGAATTACCGTCGGCGTCAGCTGGTCCAATTTTCAAGAAGAGCGCTGGAAGACAGACGAAGCGGCTATTAAGTCTGCTTTGGAAGCTGCCGGTGCAACGTATCTGTCTTCGGACGCACAATCGTCTTCTGCAAAGCAGTTGTCAGACGTTGAAAGCCTGATCGCTCAGGGCGTTGACGCCCTTATCATTCTTGCGCAAGATTCCGCAGCAATTGGCCCGGCAATCGATGCCGCGGACGCTGAAGGTATTCCTGTTGTCGGCTATGACCGTTTGATTGAAGACGCCCGCGCATTCTATCTGACATTCGACAACGTCGAAGTTGGCCGCATGCAAGCCCGCGCCGTTCTGGCCGCACAGCCTGAAGGCAACTACGTCATGATCAAAGGGTCGCCAACCGATCCGAACGCAGATTTTCTGCGCGGTGGTCAGCAAGAAGTCCTGCAGGCGGCAATCGATTCCGGCGCAATCACCATCGTTGACGAAGCGTACACAGACGGTTGGTTGCCTGCCAACGCACAGCGCAACATGGAGCAGATCCTGACCGCGAACGACAATATGGTTGATGCGGTTGTTGCATCCAATGACGGCACTGCCGGTGGTGCTGTTGCTGCGCTGACGGCGCAGGGCATGGAAGGCATTCCTGTTTCCGGTCAAGATGGCGACCACGCTGCGCTGAACCGCGTCGCATTGGGCACGCAGACAGTGTCTGTTTGGAAAGATGCACGCGCGCTGGGGCGTGCCGCAGGCGAGATCGCTGCTGCGTTGGCAATGGCTGACGGCGGTATGGTGTCTGTCGACGGTGCCATGACGTGGACGTCACCAGCCGGTACACAGATGAACGCAATGTTCCTGGCACCTGTGCCTGTGACAGCTGACAACCTGACCGACGTTACAGACGCGGGTTGGATCACTGTTGAAGCACTTTGCCAAGGCGTGACCAACGGTCCTGCACCTTGTAACTAGGTTTCTCCCTGGTTTTGGCCCACCTTACTTTGGGGTGGGCCAAAATCGTTACCTCACCTTGTCATCACCCAAATCCCGACATTGCCAAGCCGATTTTTCCGCAGCTTGTGCTTCCGCAGCTTGTGCTGCGGTGTCAAACGGGCTTTGCTATGTCAAATCCCCAACGCGAACGGAGCCACGAGATGTCCGAAGCCCACGAACCCGCAGCGCCACCGCGCAAAAGCATTATACAATCGCTCGAAATAGATACCCGTATGTTGGGTATGATTGGGGCCTTCCTATTGGTCTGTATTGTGTTCAATATTCTGACCGATGGTCGTTTTTTAACGCCGCGCAACATCTTTAACCTGACGATCCAGACTGTCTCGGTTGCGATCATGGCGACAGGCATGGTGTTCGTTATCGTTACGCGCAACATCGATCTGTCGGTGGGGGCAATCCTTGCGGCAACCTCTGCGCTGATGGCGATGACGCAGGTCCGTTGGCTGCCGGAATTGTTTGAGATTGGGCACTGGGCGATCCCATGGATTGCCGTAGGTGTCGGCGTGCTTTTGGGTGCCTTGATCGGCGCGTTTAATGGGTGGCTTATCGGCTATCAGGGCATTCCCGCGTTCATCGTCACGCTTGGCGGCTTTCTGGTGTGGCGCAACGTCGGTTGGTACCAGACTGCTGGCCAGACGATTGGCCCGTTGGACAAAACCTTTATGACCTTTGGCGGGATTAACGGCACATTGGGCGGCACGACGTCTTGGGTGCTGGGCATCATCGCGGTCATCGTCGCAGTCATTTTGATTTTTAAGTCACGCAGCACAAAAACCAAGCATGGCTTTCCGGTGAAACCCCTGTGGGCCGAGGCGTCATTGGCGGGGATCACAACTGTTTCAATCCTTGGGTTCATTGCGATCCTCACAAATTACGCCGTCCCCGAACGGGTCGTCGCGCGGGACCCGTCGAAATACGGGTGCGAGATCGCTGAAGGGTGTAACGCGGTTTATGGCCTGCCAATATCAGTTCTTCTTTTAATCGCGATCACAGGGATCATGACCATCATTGCAAAGCGTACACGCTTCGGGCGCTATATCTTTGCGACTGGTGGCAACCCTGATGCGGCAGAATTGTCAGGTATCAATACCCGCATGTTGACGGTCAAGATTTTCGCCTTGATGGGTGTGCTCTGCGCGATTGCTGCTGTTGTGGCATCAAGCCGCTTGCAGAACCATTCCAATGACCTTGGCACCTTGGACGAACTTCGCGTCATCGCGGCGGCTGTTATCGGTGGGACCGCATTATCTGGCGGGATCGGGACAATCTATGGCGCGATCTTGGGCGCGCTGATCATGCAATCTTTGCAATCAGGCATGGCGATGGTTGGGGTGGATGCACCCCTGCAAAACATCGTTGTTGGTGGCGTCTTGGTCGTCGCTGTCTGGCTCGACATTCAATACCGCAAACGCACGGGAGCAAAATAATGACGACACCATTGGTCGAAATGAAAGACGTCTCAATCGCGTTTGGCGGTGTGCAGGCCGTTGATAACGTAAGCATCTCGCTTCATGCGGGCGAAGTCGTTGGTCTGTTGGGTCATAATGGCGCGGGGAAATCGACGCTGATTAAGATGCTGTCGGGCGCATATAAAATGGACAGCGGTGAGATTTTCATCGAAGGCAACAAGGCCACGATCCAAACGCCTCGGGATGCACGCGAATATAATATTGAGACGATTTACCAGACACTTGCGCTTGCCGATAATCTTGATGCCGCGTCGAACTTGTTTCTCGGCCGCGAGCTTACCACCGGGATGGGCTTTGTTGATGATGACCGGATGGAGGCAGAGACCCGTAAAATCATGGCGCGGTTGAACCCCAATTTCAAAAAGTTGAAAGAACCGGTGTCCGCTTTGTCAGGTGGTCAACGTCAATCGGTTGCGATCGCGCGTGCGGTGTATTTCAACGCAAAAATCCTGATCATGGATGAACCAACAGCCGCCCTTGGCGTGCATGAAACCGCAATGGTTGCGGAGCTTATTCAAGAGTTGAAAAAGCAGGGTCTGGGTATCTTCCTGATCAGCCATGACACTCGCGAGATGATGGAACTATGTGACCGTGTTGCGGTGATGAAGAATGGTCAGATGGTCGGTACCGAGCGCGTTGAGGATGTCACCGAAGACGATATTTTGTCGATGATTATTCTCGGCAAAAACCCAAAGGCTGCTGCTTAGTGTATATCGGGTTAGACCTTGGCACATCGGGGCTCAAGGCAGTTGTGATTGATGCGGATCAGGTGATTGTGGCAGAGGCCCAAGCACCCCTGACAAGCACCCGTCCGCAGGCTGGTTGGTCCCAACAAGACCCTGCGGATTGGATTGCGGCGGCACAGGCGGTCATGGCCGCGCTGTCTGCCCAAACCCCTTTGGATGCTGTGCGTGGCATTGGTCTGTCCGGGCACATGCACGGGGCGACGCTGATTGATGCCGCAGGCGACGTGCTGATGCCTTGTTTGCTGTGGAACGACACCCGTGCTGCGACCCAAGCGGCGGTGATGGATGCAGATCCTGCGTTCCGCAACATCACGGGGAACATCGTCTTTGCAGGTTTCACGGCACCCAAAGTAGGATGGGTTTCAACCCATCATCCAGATATTTTTGCGCGTATCGACAAGGTTTTGTTGCCAAAAGACTACCTGCGCTTTTGGCTCACAGGCGATGCCGTGTCTGAGATGTCGGATGCGGCAGGTACAAGCTGGCTCGATACCGCAAAACGTGATTGGTCTGATGACCTGCTGGCCAAAACTGGCCTGACCCGCGCGCAGATGCCGCGCTTGGTTGAAGGATCACAAGCCTCTGGTACGCTGCGCGACAGCCTCGCTGCCATGTGGGGTCTGCCCAAGGGCGTTATCATCGCAGGCGGCGGCGGTGACAACGCGGCGAGCGCCGTGGGCGTCGGCGTCGTCAAAGCTGGCGATGCGTTTGTATCGTTGGGCACGTCGGGTGTTCTGTTTGCAGCCTCTGATGCCTATCAACCCGATGCGGCCAGCGCTGTGCACACGTTTTGCCATGCGCTGCCTGATACATGGCACCAAATGGGGGTCATCTTGGCCGCCGCAGACGCGCTCAATTGGTATGCGGCGCGTATTGGTCAAGATGCGGCTGATCTGACGGCCAATCTTGGCCCTGTTCAAGCTCCATCCCGTGCATTGTTCCTGCCCTACTTGGGCGGAGAACGCACGCCACACAACGACCCCAATATCCGTGGGGCATTCCTGCATCTGGATCACGGTGATGACACGGCCGCCCTGACCCGCGCCGTACTTGAAGGCGTGACCCACGCCTTTGTTGACAACTTCTATGCCCTGAAATCCACGGGCACGCAGATCAACCGCTTGATCGGTGTCGGTGGCGGCACAAAATCTGACTATTGGGTTAAGGCGATCGCGACCGCGTTGGATATGCCCGTGGAAATTCCTGTCGCGGGTGATTTTGGTGGGGCTTTCGGCGCTGCCCGCCTTGGGCTGATGGCCGCCACAGGGGCAGGGGCGCAGATCGCCACTCCCCCAAAGATTGACCGAATAATTGACCCTGACACATCTCTGACGGGCGC
Organism: Yoonia sp.; assembly: GCA_023955335.1. Lineage (GTDB taxonomy): Bacteria > Pseudomonadota > Alphaproteobacteria > Rhodobacterales > Rhodobacteraceae > Yoonia. Next base: position 23,134 of record JAGSGF010000018.1, on the reverse strand, counting down.
ATTCGCCGATGCACACGCACGTTACCGCGCCGCATATGGCGCGTTGAAAGGACTAACATGACCGACTTTTTCAAAGGCATTCCGCAGATCAAATTTGAAGGTCCACAGACCGACAACGATTTCGCGTTCCGGCACTATAACCCTGACGAGATGGTCATGGGCAAGCCGATGAAAGATCACCTGCGGTTTGCGGCGGCCTATTGGCATTCGTTTGCATGGGAAGGTGGCGACCCGTTTGGTGGTGCCACGTTCGAGCGCCCTTGGTTTGGCAATACAATGGCGGCGGCCAAGCTCAAGGCCGACGTTGCATTCGAGATGTTCCAAATCCTTGGTGTGCCATACTTCTGCTTCCATGATGCGGATGTGCGCCCCGAAGGCGCGGACTTCATGCACAACACGAAGAACCTCGAAGAAATCGTTGATTACTTTGCACAAAAGATGGACGAAACGGGCGTGAAATTGCTTTGGGGAACCGCAAATTTGTTTTCCCATCGCCGGTTTATGTCGGGCGCGGCCACGAACCCTGATCCGGATGTATTTGCGTTTTCAGCGGCCACCATCAAGACCTGCATGGATGCCACGATTAAGTTGGGCGGCGAGAATTACGTCCTGTGGGGTGGCCGTGAAGGCTATGAAACTTTGCTCAATACCGACATGGGCCGCGAACGTGCCCAAGCGGGACGCATGCTGCAAATGGTCGTCGACTATAAGCACAAGATGGGGTTCAAAGGCGCCATTCTGATCGAGCCAAAACCGCAAGAGCCAACCAAGCATCAGTATGACTATGACGTCGCCACGGTTTACGGGTTCCTTAAGGATTTCGGGCTCGAGGACGAGGTGCAGGTCAATGTCGAACAGGGCCATGCAATTTTGGCAGGGCATTCGTTTGAACATGAATTGGCGTTGGCCCGCGAGTTGGGCATTTTCGGCTCCATCGATATGAACCGCAATGATTATCAATCTGGATGGGATACCGATCAATTCCCGAACAATGTGCCGGAAATGACGCTGGCCTATTACGAGGTATTGCGTGCGGGCGGCTTTACCACAGGTGGCACGAATTTTGATGCCAAGCTGCGCCGTCAATCACTGGATGCAGAGGATTTGATCCTTGCCCACGTCGGCGGCATGGATGCGTGTGCTGCAGGTCTTAAGGCCGCAGCAGCGATGCTACACGATGGCAAGTTAGAGGCCGCGCGCGACAATCGTTACGCTGGTTGGGATACTGCGCAAGGTGCGGAATTGATGGCATCTGATCTGGATATGATCACCGCCCGCGTCATGTCGGAAGGGATTAACCCGGTGCCACAATCAGGCCGCCAGGAACGCCTTGAAAATCTGGTGAACCGATATCTGTGATAATCAGGCGTCTGGAGTCAAGATCAGGTCACGCCGCGCGATATACCGTCGGGCGTGTGGACAAAAATGAAACGGCCAGAGCAGGTGTTCATACGGGTCGGACCGCTTGCCGTGAAGCCGACAATCGCTGACAGATATCGCCCGTAGCCGGCTTGTCCGCCCTCTGCGTCATACGACCGCGTATGCGTCAAACTTAAGTCAATCGCGCCATCGCTGGGGTGATCAATGTGCGACCACCGTAGCATTGAAGTCTTTTTCGTCGACGACGGGGCTTGAACAGATACCGGGGTAATCGACGCAGTTGGCATAGCAGGCGTACTTGTGATGTCTTCTGCTTACGATTTTGCGAGGTCTGGATTTGCGATCAAACCCATTAGGTCGTCACCAACCCGCGCGTCCAATGCGCTGAAATTAACAGCATAGTTCTCAGTCCGGTTTGCCGGGATATTTCATCGTCAAACTGCTTGTCGGTTTTCAATTTTCTGCCTACTATTAAGCTGAAAGACGGTTAATATCGATGTTATTAAGTGGACCAAAAGTTTAGCGCGACCATAAGGCCAAGCCCTGTGGCGCGTTGGCACTTGAACAAAACGGGCAGATCGCATGTGCGGGGCCTATGCCGGATAAGACGGGTGACCACATGCAAGCGGGCGAGATGATCTTGACGGGCAAGCTTCCGGCTGGCGAAAAACTGAAGGCCGAAAAGCTGCGTACCTTGCGTGATGTAGGTGCGTCGTCCGTCCGCTAGCCTTGGCGACCTATAGTTAACCTCGACAGAAAATGAGCACGACATGCAACGTAATCGATTTCTGGGTGATATTCTTTCGACCATTTTTGACCGCCGTGTAGCGCCGCGAGGCAAAGATGACCGGCGCGATATCAACACGCTTTGCCAAGCGTTGTTATCTGCAGAGGGTGAGGTTTCGGGCCTTCGGTTGGCATCCACGATCTTAGGTAAATACGCCGAATTGAACGCTGAGGATAAACAGGCATTTTTTGAGTTTCTGAACGCGGAGCTTGATTTGGACGCAACGTTGCTTGCGCGTTTGGCCGCCGACTATGCCGTCACGCCATCACCCAAAGCATTTGAAGACCTAAGCCGCGCTGCAGAATCAAAGCGCCAAGAATTGTTGCGGCGGCTTAATCAGCCCGTCGGTGCGACTGCACAATTGGTGGCGATGCGTGTTGATCTGTTGGCTTTGCTCAAACATCACCCCGACCTTAAACGCACAAACTTTGATTTCGTGCATTTGCTCCGCAGCTGGTTCAACCGTGGATTCCTCGTGTTACAGCAGATCGGTTGGGACAGCCCTGCAAGCATCCTTGATAAAATTGTCGCCTACGAGGCCGTCCACGAGATCAGCGATTGGGACGACTTGCGCCGCAGGCTGTATCCATCGGACCGTAAATGCTTTGCCTTCTTTCACCCATCTATGCCGAACGAGCCTTTGATCTTTGTTGAGGTCGCTTTGACGGCCCGAATTCCAGGATCGATTGACGCGGTTCTGTCTGACCACCGCGAACCGCTTGATGCCGATCAAGCAAAGGTGGCAGTGTTCTATTCGATCTCGAATTGTCAGAAAGGTCTGACCGGTGTGAGCTTTGGAAACTTGTTGATCAAACAAGTGGTGATCGAGCTTTTGAAAGAATGCCCACAGCTTGAAACCTTTGTGACGCTTTCGCCGGTTCCGGGGCTGAATAACTGGCTAGATGGACTGGTAGATGACCCAATTCTTGGTGGGGCTGCGCAGGCGGTTCTGTCGGGCGACGCGGATGATCCGACCATTCGCGCAATGACGGCCCGGTACTTGATGGATGCCAAACACCAAAGCGGGTCGCCGCTTGATCCTGTTGCAAAATTCCACCTTGGAAATGGCGCCCAGATCCATCAAATCCACGCGCATGCGGATATGTCTGAGAATGGCAAGGCGCAGTCGAGTGGGACGATGGTTAACTATCTGTATGACCTCATACATACGGAAACCAATCACGAAGACTTTGCGCTTCGGTCCGATATCTCTGCATCCCGCGAGGTGCAGACGTTGCGAACGGCATCAATAAAGGAAACAACCCAGTGACCAACACCCTTTATGATGCGCTATTTGCACGGCACGCCCAAAATCAAGCACCTTTCCTCGAGTGCGATGATGGATCGATTGTCAGTTATGCGGCCTTTGTGCGCCGTGCCGCCCAGATCGCAAATGTGCTGACAGATGCAGGCGTCGCCGCCAGTGACCGCATCGTTATTCAAGCCCCCAAACTGGTCGACACAATCGCGCTTTATGCTGCCGCCGTTCAAACGGGTGCGGTCTATCTGCCGCTGAACACGGCCTACACCGAGGCAGAGCTGTCCTACTTCATCGACGACGCATCCCCTAGGCTTGTGATATGCGATGCAAAAGATGCAGGCGCGATGTCGCGGCTGTGCGCGGATCAAAAGATTAGTGTGCTGACATTGGACGCTGATGGAACGGGCAGCCTGACGGTGGCGGCGAACGCGGCGCCTGACACGTTTGATACAGTTGATCGGGGGCCTGACGATTTGGCCGCATTGCTTTATACATCCGGCACGACCGGCCGATCAAAAGGCGCGATGCTGTCGCATAGAAACTTGGTGTCCAACGCCACTGTATTAACGGTGCATTGGCAAATTACCGCCTCTGATCGGCTGATACATGCGCTACCAATCTTTCATACGCACGGGCTGTTCGTGGCGATGAACACCAGTCTGATTGCTGGTGCTTCCATCCGGTTCATGGAACGCTTTGACATTGATCTGATCCTGTCGGAATTGCCGCGATCCACTATGCTGATGGGGGTGCCAACGTTCTACACGCGGCTGTTGGGCGACGCGCGGTTCACACAGGAACTGTGCGCTGGGATGCGCCTGTTTGTGTCCGGCAGTGCGCCGCTGTTGGCTGAAACCCACAGCGCATTTGAAGACCGCACAGGCCAGTTGATTCTAGAGCGGTACGGAATGACCGAAACCAACATGATCACATCGAACCCGTTTGACGGCGCGCGCGTCGCGGGTACGGTCGGTTTTCCATTGGCAGGCACCCAAGTGGTCATCACCGCCAATGCTATGCCTGTTGCGCAAGGCGACATTGGGGTGATCGAGGTAAAGGGCGACAACGTCTTTCAGGGCTATTGGAACATGCCCGACAAAACCCGCGAAGAACTGCGCGAAAACGGGTTCTTTATCACGGGTGATCTGGGTACGATGGATGCGGACGGCCGGATCAGCATCGTTGGCCGTGAAAAGGACCTGATCATTTCGGGGGGCTACAACATTTACCCCAAGGAAATTGAGGATGTACTAAACGACATCGAAGGGGTCACCGAAAGCGCTGTTTTTGGCGTGCCGCACCCTGATTTTGGTGAAAGCGTGATTGCCGCCGTTGTGCGCGAAAATCAAACCCTGACGGCTGATACCATCGCGGCCCGGATCGCACCGCTATTGGCCAGTTTCAAACGGCCCCGCCAGTTTGTCATGCGAGATGCGTTGCCGCGCAATACGATGGGCAAGGTCCAAAAGAACGTCTTGCGGTCCGATTACGCGCCCTAGCGCTGTTATTTCGCCATCTGCCGGTCGACTTGCTGTTCTTCGTTGATCATCGCTTGCAGTTGCCGGCGAAACCGCAACTGTCCGCCGTCGATGGGCAGATCAATATGCGGGGATGTTTTGTTTGCCATGCCAATTTGCACGGCGTTAAGCACATCGCGGTCCTCTTCAAACGCATGCTGGACGTCTTCTGTCATCATCTTGGACAGGGCGTCATCATCGGGGCGGATATTGCGCAGTTGGAACCAGTAGTACCGCGTTTTGCCTGCGGTTGTCGGCGTCATAAAGTTATAGCTGTCCATGACAAACGTGTTTTTATGCAATGGCCCGTCCGGCCCGCCGGTACCCGCAGGGGTAAACACCGCCTTGATCAATGCGTGTGACGGGTAGCGGACTTCGTAATGCTGAAGGCGGTCGCAGTTGCCCTCAAATTCCACAACCTTTTTGTAAAACGGCGCGGGGTCGTGGTCCATCATCCAGCGATGCACGATGACGCCGTTATCGGTTTTTGTGATCCGCAAAGGCGTGTCCTTTGTTGCGGCTGTGGCAAAGCTGCTTTGGTGCACCCATGCGACATGGGTCGGGTCCAACAGGTTGTCGCACATCAAAAGGTAATCGCAATCGAGATCCATCGCGTCGCCGCGGTTGATGCCCCATGCTGGATCACCGTAGTTCTCAATGTCGAAAATATCGCGTGGGTCGGCCAATGCGGGATTGCCCATCCATATCCACACCAGCCCGTATTTCTCGAACAAGGGATAGGCGTGCACCGATGCGTTTGACGGAATGCGCCCTGTTCCGGGTGCCCAGACACATTGCCCAGCGCAATCAAATGTAAGCCCGTGATAGCCGCATTCGACAGTGTCACCTTTGATCCGGCCTTTAGACAGCGGCAGTTTGCGGTGCGGACATGCATCCTCTAAGGCTGTAATTTCGCCAGATGCTGTGCGAAATATGCAAACTTTCTCGCCCAAAACGAGAACCTGTTGCAGATTGTGAGTGACTTCATGATCCCATGCGGCCACGTACCAAGCGTTTTTCAAAAACATCTGTTCAACTCCAAAGGTCAGGCTCGAGCGTTCTAATGTCGATTGGGATGGATCGAGACATACCATCGCGGAAATATACCGCACCACACGCCGCATCAGCAATCCGGCCAACGCCCTTGGGATCACGCAACAGACTTGCAGGTGTCGTCGTCGCGCGCACAATTGCCCCTGCAAGATTGTCCCCAACGTCTTGCGTCATCACCGATAGGGCCTGCGGCAGTGTTAGATCGGCTCCGGCAAGTGTTCCGTCGGCCAATGTCAGGCGCTGATCATGCCGGTAAATCGTGCGACCGTTGAGCGTAAAGTTGTCCTGATCTGACCCAACCGTTGCCATCGCATCAGTCACGAGGAAAATGCGATCTGATTGGGGTTTTGCAGCCAAAGCAATGCGCATCACGTCAGGATGCACATGGATGCCGTCCGCTATAAGCCCCGCATAGACATCGCCCCGTTCCAAGGTGGCCCCAACCAATCCAGGTTCACGGCTGGTCAATTGGCTCATCGCGTTAAACAGATGCGTCACGCAGCGTGCGCCTGCATCAAACGCTGCATGGCAAATCGCAGCTGGTGCGTCGGTATGGCCCAAAGACACCACAATCCCAGCGTCCGACATGGCTGCGATCTGGGTGTTCGTTGTCGTCTCGGGTGCAACAGTGACCATCACGTTCGCAATGCGCTCAGCGGCGCGCAGCAGAACCGCAAGATCATCGTCACCCATGGGGCGGATTAGGTCGGGGTCATGCGCACCTTTGCGGGCGATAGACAGATGCGGCCCTTCAAGATGGATGCCGACAATGCCGGTCACATCTTCCGCCAATGCCTGCTCAACGGCGTCTATCGCGGCGCGAGTTCGGTCGGGTGTGTCTGTGATTAATGTGGGCAAAAACGCCCCCGTGCCTGTGGCCGCATGCGCGGCGGCTATGATGCGCAATGCATCAACCGATTGGTCATCGTTGAACATCACGCCCCCCCCACCGTTGACCTGTAGGTCGACAAAATGTGGTGCGATCAGGCCGCCGTCCAATGTTATGGCGGGGCAGCCATCTGGCAGAGTGTTTTGCGGTTGTACGGTGAAACTACCACCAGAGTGCGCAACGAGCGCATGGTCATCCCTTAAGTCACGGCCATCATGGATTTGCGCGCCGATAAAGGCTGTTGTGATGCTGCTCATGTCACCGTCTTTGTTTGCGCCTGCGCGAGTTGGAACGCGCCGTCGACGGCACTGCCTTTTGGATCGACACGCGCTTGTATGACACCCGCAGAGAAGAAATCAGCATAGAACGGGCCAATGCCGCCGGACAAACACAACGGGTCACCCGATTGAAACCCCAGTTTCGACAAAGCGCTGGTCAGGTATTTGGCACCCTTCGCCATAATCTCTTGGGCCCACGGGTCGCCTGACGCTGCCTGTGCGACAATGTCTGGTGCCAGTGCTGCGTAATCTGCAGGTTTGGCGCGGTTCGCGAATGTCACAATTGCAGTGGGGTCATGGTCAAATGTCGCAAAGACCTTGTGGGTTAACGGCGTGTGACCCGCCAAGCCATCGTGGCAAAGTAATATCTGTTCAAGCGTCATGCGGCCTAGCCATGCGCCAGATGCGTGATCCGACAGCTGAAAACCCCATCCGCCGACAAACTTCAGCGCTCCGTTGACACTTGCAGCTGTGATTGTTCCGGTTCCAACGGCCAGTAAATACCCGTCATGTTTGCCCAACGCACCGATGACCGCTGTTGGGCGGTCATCGGTCACAACGACATCGCCATAGGGCAGGGCAGCCGCAACGCGTGCGCTGTCGGATGCTGTCATAGCGCCCGCAACGCCGACATGGGCGACCGCGCCTGCTAACGCCTCGTTTGGAATGCCTGCATCTTTGGCGGCATTTTGCACGGAGGCTATGATGGTGGCAATGGCCCCGATAGGATCAGATGTGAAATTCGCGGGCCCACCTGTGGCGCTGCCAAGCGGTCCGGCCGCGGCTGTCCCCAGCAGAACGCGGCAGCCAGAGCCGCCGCCGTCAACGCCAATGACGATAGTGTCTGCTGGGTTAGTCATCACAACGGCTCACGCTCCAATTTTCCCAACTCTGACATATAAATCGGATGTTGGCACCCTTAGATCAGCCGTTGCTTGGCTTGCGTATTAGTCCACCAATTTGGTCTTTGGCGACTTTGCTTGCAACGATCAGCGATAGCACCCAACCGCTTGTCACGGCGGTTGCAATGCCCAGCCAAACGCCCCAGACGCTGAAATTCAGCACGCCGATAAATACCCAGATAAAGAATGCGACGCCAAACCCTTGGCGGTAAATGCTGATCCAAAGCGTCCAGATCGGTTTCTTGAGCGCCTGCAAAAGCGAGTTGATCGAAAACAGCATCATGTAAATCGGGAACAAGAATGCGTCGACGCGCAGATAGCTTGATCCGATGCGGATTACCTCTGGATCGTCCGAGAACAGCGACATGGCCCATCCGCCGCCAAACAACAAGATAGGTGTGGCCACCACCGTCATCGCAAACCCTGTCATCCAGCAGAACCGCAATGCCGCGCGCACGCGGTCAAAGTCCTTTGCGCCAAAGTTTTGGCCTGCAATCGGCAACAACGCCCCCGTCATGCCCAGCACAGGGAGCAACAAAATCTGTTCGATCCGCAGGCCAACGCCGTAGGCTGCAACCGCCGCTCCGCCAAATTCCTTGAGCGCGAATTGCACCACAAACCCTGACACGAACATCACCATCATAGCCGACGATGCGGGGATCAGTTGTGCGGTGATCTGTCCAAAGATGTCTTGTGATGGCCAGAACGTCGACCGCGCCACTGATCGCATCACATCGAGCTTTAGGATACGCGAGATAATGAACAGCATGACACCGGTTTGGCTGATGACCGTTGCGACTGCGATCCCGTTAAACCCCATGCCGCCCCAGATACCGGCGAAGCCGAACATCAGCAGTGGGTTCAGGCCGATGTTGACGAAAAACGCCACCATGAGGGCGCGTTGCATGCTGCGGCTGTCGCCATGTGCTTGCAAGATGCCGTTGCCGCCGTAAGCCAGAAAGAAACCGGGCAGGGCGAAGATCAGCCAGCGGAAATAACCCAACGCCGCATCACGGTATGCGCCCGGTTCGGACACGAGCGTGATCAGCATAGGGCCTAAGACCCAGCCGACGATCATTAAGACAGCTGTCGCGATCACACCGTACGTCAGCCCTTGGGCGATGAAGGTTTGTGTTTGCGTCGCGTTCTTGCTGCCCTTGGCGTTACTGACCAGCGCACTGAGCGCGGAACTCAGGCCAAAGCCAACGGCCATGAGGATAAAGAACGCCTGATATCCAATCGCCAGCCCGGCCTGCGCGTCGGTCGACAGCCGCCCCGCCCAATACACATCAACGACGTTATACAGCGTGGCAAATAGCATTCCAAACGCTGCGGGGATCGCAAGCGCGCGAAAATGACCGGTCATTGTGCCGGTTGTCAGGTCATCTTTTTGCATCAAGTGTCGCTCGCTTTCAGGCGCCGTTCCAGCCAGCGCACGCCAGCGGATACGATCAGGATCAGCACCAGATATTCTAGCACGAGAACGGTATAGATTTCTAAGGGTCTGTATTCGGACACGACCAGTTCATTGGCTTTGCGCGTCAGTTCTTGCAACCCGATGACCGACACAAGTGACGACATTTTCATCATATAAACAAGCTGATTGCCCAGTGCAGGCAAGATACGCCGGATCGCTTGGGGCAAGATGACGTAACGCATTGTGTCGCGGTAGTTCAATGAAATTGACTGCGCCGCTTCGTATTGGCCGCGCGCAATCGATTGGATGCCTGCACGAAAAATCTCGGCTTGAAATGCGCTATCGCTGAGTGCGAGGGCGAGCACACCTGCCCAGAACACGTTGAGCGTGATGCCAGACAGCGCAGGGAGGCCATAGTAAACCCACAAGATCAGCACAAGGATCGGGACCGCGCGCACGATTTCCACATAAGTCCGGTTAAACATCCGCCAGCCACGTTTGCTCGATAAGCCGGGGAGGGCGACAAGCAGGCCGACGACCACAGAGATCACGATCGCGGTCAGCGACATGATGATTGTGTAATAGGCCCCGCTGGCCATGAATCTCAAATTGGCCCAGCCAGTGTTCGTCGTGGGGTCGACCACATACCACCCCCAGTTGTTCGAGCAGCCGGACAAGAGCAAAAGCGCAGAGGCGAGGATCAGGAAACGTTTCATGTGCGTGGCCCCTAATGGTTCAAAATTTGTTGAATGAACGCGGCAAACCGTTTGGACTTTGGAGCGTTGAACACGTCTTCAGGCGCGCCAATCTCAACGATCTCGCCTTTGTCCATGAACACCATACGGTCGGCGACGCGGCGGGCAAAGCCCATCTCGTGGGTCACAACGATCATGGTGATACCCGTGGAGGCCAGTTCGGTCATCACATCAAGAACTTCTGCGATCATTTCAGGGTCGAGCGCGGATGTCGGCTCGTCGAATAGTAAAATCCGAGGTTCCATGCACAAGGAACGCGCAATCGCCACACGCTGTTGTTGGCCGCCCGAAAGTTGCCGCGGGAATTTGTCAGCCTGATCCGGGATTTGCACCCGCTGAAGATGCGACATCGCACGCGCGCGGGCCTCAGCGTCTGATAGGCCCAGCACACGGCGGGGGCCAAGGCAGAGGTTGTCCATCACGGTCAGATGGGGAAACAGGTTGAACTGCTGGAACACCATGCCAACCATACCGCGGACTTTTTCAAGGTCGGCTGGGGCATCTGTCAGAATGGTGCCATCGACAATAATCTCGCCAACCTCATGCGCCTCTAGTCGGTTGATACAGCGGATTAGTGTGGATTTCCCCGACCCAGACGGGCCACAAACCACAACACGCTCGCCAGCGGCCACGTCAAGTGACACGTCCTTGAGCGCCTGAAAGTCGTCAAAAAACTTGGACACGTTACGCATTGAAATGATGGACATGGGCAAGGCGCCTTTAATTTGTTCGGTAATGTGATGACATAAAACGAAATTCACTTTTCTCAAGCTGTTTGCATTTCCAAACCGGCGTGGCATCCTATGTCTAACGAATACATTGGAAGGGAAACCCATGAAATTCTTTAAAATTGCCGCTGCTGCGGTCATCTTTGCGACAGGCGCTGTACAAGCTTCTGCGCAATCTGCACTGTCCGAAATCCTCTCTGAGGGCGTACTAAAGGTCGGCACAACTGGCGACTGGAACCCGATGACCATGCGTGATGTGGCCACAAACGCCTATGAAGGCTATGACATCGACGTGATGACCGCGCTGGCTGCTGATTTGGGCGTCGAAGTTGAATTCGTGCCGACTGATTGGAAGACGCTGGTCGCTGGTGTGACATCTGGTCAGTACCACATCACAGGGTCCGCCTCTGTGTCGCCTGCACGTGCAAAGGCCGCCGGTTATTCCAACAGTTACTTTGCGCTGGTTACTGTGCCGCTGACGCTAAAGGAAAATGCAGACCGTTTCACCAGCTGGGACGCGTTGAACGTTGCGGGCGTGTCTGTTGCCGCGACACTGGGCACCACGCAAGAAGCACAGGTAAAGCAGTATTTCCCCAACGCAACCCACCGTATCGTAGAAGCCCCTGCACGTGATTTCCAAGAGGTCCTGTCAGGCCGTGCAGATGCATCCATCACATCCAACATTGAGGCGGCTACATTGGTGGCTAAGTATGACAACCTGATGATTGTTCCTGTTGATGGTGGTCGGTCCCCGACGCCCGTTGCGATGCTGTTGCCACAGGCTGATCAGATCTGGATCAACTATGTAAACACATGGATCGGGCTCAAGCAGGAGCAAGGTTTCTTTGCCGGGCTTGGCGACAAATGGGGTTTGAACGCGAATTAAGCGAACAATCCAAACCAACCATAAAGGGCCAGCCACACGCGGTTGGCCTTTTTCATTTTTGCAAAAGGTGTTCCATGCTGACAATTTATTCGGTGCCCGTTGCGGTCTATTGCGCCAAGCTGCGCATCATGCTGCGCCACAAATCTATTCCGTTTGAACAATTGCCGCCGCCCGGTGGATACGGGTCAGCTGAATACCGGGCGATTGTCCCGTCTGGAAATTTGCCTGCGATGATCCACGACGGGTTTATGCTGTCGGATTCCGAGGCGATCGCCGAATACCTCGACGAGGCTTTTCCAGACGTGCCCATGCTGCCCAACACCGTTAAGCTGCGGGCGAAAGCACGCGAATTCAGTCGGTCCCACGACACCCGTTTGGAACCTGCCGTGCGGGCGATGTATCCGCAAGTTGCCTTTGCGACCCGCGACGCTGATGTGGTTCGGGCAGGGGGAGCAGTCATTTCCAAACATCTGTCGTCGCTTGGGTTGCTGCTGTCAGCTAATCCGCTTGATACGGCTCAGCTTTGGCTGTGTGACTGCGGCTTTGCCGTGACATTCGCATGGATCAAGGCGTTCGAGGATGCGCTGGGCTTACCGATTGTATGGCCGCAAATTGTCGCCGACTATGACGCGCGCCTGCAGGGGTTTCAGGTCGTGGCCGATGAACTGGCCGCATATAAGCCTGCGATGGATGCATACCTTGAAAAGGCCAAGCCACCACAGGCCTAGACCTGACTGGGCAACCACAGCACGATCATCGGGAAGGTCACCAGCAATGCGATGGTGATCGCATCGGCGATAAAGAACGGCGTCACACCTTTGAATACGTCCTGCACGCTGATGTCATCACAGACCCCTGCCACGACAAAGCAGTTCAGCCCGATAGGGGGCGTGATAAGGCAAAACTCTGCCATTTTGACCACCAAAATCCCAAACCAGATGGCGCACATCGGACCAGACATGCCAAATGCGCTCTCTGCGGCGGAGACGGCTTCACCCCCGTTCAAGGCCATTACCGCGGGGTAGACCACGGGCAATGTGAGCAACAACATTCCAATCGCATCCATGAACATGCCCAACACCGCATAGGCCAGCAGAATGCAAACGAGGATCATCATGGGCGATGCCGTGAGCGATGTGATCCAATCGGAAAATGCGCTTGGTAGATTGGCAAAGCCCAAGAAGCGCACGTAAACCAATACGCCCCAAATGATCGTGAATATCATCACGCTTAGCTTGGCTGTTTCCAGCAATGCGTCTTTAAGCTGTGACCAGCGCATGCCGCGATAAAGTGCAATCAAGAACACGACAAATGCGCCGATAGCACCGCCCTCGGTCGGGGTGCCCCATGCGTCGCCGCCAAAGGGATTATAGACGAACAAGATGATCGTCAGCACCACAAACACGATCGGCAGTGCAGGCGGCAGCGATTCAAACCGTTCCCGCCATGTAAACCCAGTTACCGGAGGGCCGAACCCTTTGATTGTCATCGCCATGCCAACGATCAAAAGCGCATAAACCACTGCAGAAAATAGCCCCGGAAGGAAGCCCGCGAGCAACAGCTTGCCCACGTCTTGTTCAACAATGATCGCATAGATCACCAAAATCGCAGAGGGTGGGATCAAAGACGCCAATGTGCCTGCGGCTGCCACAACGCCAGCTGCAAAGCGTTTGTCATAGCCGATCGCCAACATCTCTGGGATCGCAATGCGGGCGAAGACGGCAGACGTGGCAACAGATGCGCCCGATACGGCCGCAAAGCCCGCAGTCGCAAATACAGTCGACACGGCCAAGCCGCCCGGTACCCAGGCGATCCAGCGCTTTGCCGCTTCGAACAGGGCTCTTGTCAGGCCCGCGTAATAGGCGAGATAGCCGATCAGGATGAATGTGGGGATTAGGCTTAATGCTTGGGATGACACTTTGGAATGTGGGACTTGGCCTGCGGTTTTCACTGCAACCGTCAACGCCCAACCAAAGTCGTCGGGGGCGTAGCCCTTTTTGGCCCAGAATATCCAGATCAAGCCAATCATACCCGCGAGGCCTGCGGCAAACGCCACACGCATCCCCAAAATGACCAGCACCAACATCCCTGCAGAGACCGCTAATCCAATATCAATCGGTTCCATCTGGGGTGATCCTAACTATCAAGCGCCGAGACATGCTCGGCTTCCATTGCGGCTTGGGTGGCGGCATTTGCCACCAAGGGCACGGCAATTGGGTGTGTGTCATTGCGCACGAACGCGCGGCCATAAGCATAGATTTGCAGCACAAGACGCAGGCACAGCACGCTAAACGCCACAGGTGCTAGCAGTTTGGCGGGCCAAAGCGGTAGGGCGATATCCATAGAACTGTCGCGGCTCCACATCGGAGATCCAAAGTCAAAGCTGCGCGCAAAATGGGCGTAGGTGCCCCAGACCATCAGCACCATCAGAAACAGCATGGCAAGTGTCGTGATAATCTCGACCAGATACAGCGGGCGGCCCTTTAAGGCGCCGACAACCATATCCATCCTAATGTGGCCACCATCGCGTTGAGTGTATGAAATGCCCATGAACGCAATCAGCGGCATCGCCTGCTGAATCCAATCCACATAACCGGGAAGCGGTTGGTTAAACCCGTTGCGCCCTGCGACCGATACAACAGCGAGCATCATCAACGAAAACACCGCCAGACCACTGACCAAGGCGAGCCAGGCTTCAACGCGGTAGAGGGCTCGGTCAATTTGGCTAAGACGGCTGTCATCAGACAGCACGAGGGACGCACCTGCCATGGGCTATTTCCTTGAATTTTGTAACCCCCCCGCGCAGTAATCTGCGCGGGGAACTGTGACTTACATCGCGTCTGCGATTTTGCCTGTCACCATGTCGTACAGATCTTGAGCAGGAAGGCCCTTGGCTGTGTTGTCAGCGATCCATGCGGCTGCGGCTGGCGCAGCTGCGGCCTCTTTGAATGCGGCGATTTCTGCGTCCGCAAACGTCACCTGAGTGACACCGCGTTCTTCGAGCGCGGGGCCCCACGCAGCCATGGTCGCACCGTTGTAGGTTTCAACGTAGTGATCCAAGGATTCGTCAATCGAGCTAAGCAATGCATCGCGGTGATCGTCGGATAAGCCGTTAAGCGCGTCCGTGTTGGCGACCACTGGGCAATTCACGGTGCCGGGGTTCAGGTTTGTCGTCCACCACTTGCCATTCTCGATGGTGCCGTACGACATGTGGGCGTGGGGGGCAAAGGACACAGCCTTGACCACACCGCTGTCCATTGCTTGGCGGACTTCAGTGGCGGACATAGATGTGGGCACGGCGCCGACGGCGGCCATTGCGGCACCGATACCACCAGTTGCACGTACGCTCAGACCTTCGAAATCGGCCAGCGTTTCAGGCGCATCGCCCATACCAACAAGATTGTACTGCGGCAGTGGAGACGGCATCAGCAATGTTGCATTCCAGCGGGCCAGATCGGCAATCGTCGCAGGATGCTGATAAACCGCCATCGACAGTTCGATTTCCTGCGCAAGCGATGTCACGCCCAAGAATGGCAACTCCAGCACAGTGATAGACGGGTTCTTGTCGCGGTGATAACCCGCACAGAACTGCGCCATTTCAAACGCACCAATAGAAATGCCATCAAGGTTTTCCGTGTTCTTGGACAGGCCGCCGTAGCTGATGTTCAACGTGAAATCTCCGCCGGTTTTTTCCGAAACAAGTTCGGCCAGCTTTTCAACGTGTTCAGTAAAAGCCCGCTTTTTACCCCAAAGGGATACATTCCATTCCTCGGCCATGCCTTGCGTGGCAAAGGCGATCGAGATGGCGGCGATAGCTGTGGTCTTGAGGTAGTTGCGCATGGTGTTCCTCCCAAAATGCATGGCAATTCAATGGGGGGAATTGTGACGAGCGTGGCCTGCGTTGCCTATGAGTGAAAGCGCGCGGGGAATTGGGCTGTCCCTGCGGATATCCGCAGGGCTATAATAGCGCGTCTTTGTCCAAGCCGAGTTTTACGATTTTCTCGTTCAGGGTGCGCCTGCCGATACCCAGCGCGTTTGCAGTGGCATCCATGCGGCCCGCGTGGGTTTTGATGGCTTTGGCAATCAACTCACGCTCAAATGCGGCAACCGCCTCGCGCAATGTGTCAGGAATGTCGTCCAATTGCTGTCGTTGCCGAATAGCATCGGCCATTGATCCCGCACTGCGGCGCGCCGCCAAGATACGGCGCTCCGCAACATGACGCAATTCGCGAACGTTTCCGGGCCAATTATGGGCCAGCAACGCGGCCAGATCATCTTGGGAAATCGTGGGTGCTGTCACATCATAAACGGTCGCATATTCGGTCAGGAAATGTGTCATCAACAACGTCAGATCATCGCGGCGCGCGCGCAGGGGGGGCATGAGCAATTCGACGGTGTTAAGTCGAAACAGCAGATCGGCCCGCAGGCGGTGATCTGCAATGGCCAAGTCCACGTCTTCATTTGTGGCCGATACGATGCGCAAGCTCACTGGGATCGGTCCGGTGGCACCTATCGGCAAGACCGTTTTTTCCTCGATCACGCGCAAAAGCTTGGCCTGAACCGCGCGCGGGCAAGAACAGATTTCATCTAAAAACAGGGTGCCGCCGTCGGCTGCCAACAAACGTCCCTGAGACCCGTCATGTACGCCAAACATGTCCGCTTCAAAACTATCAGGGGACAGTGCTGCGCAATTTAGCGCAATAAATGGCCCATCCGGGGTGCGGCCCAAATCATGTAAGGCGCGGGCGACCAGCTCTTTGCCGGTGCCTGTCTCACCTTTGATAATCACTGCGGCATCCGCTTCTGCGACATCAAGAATTTCTTCGCGCAAGTTGGCAATCTGAGGCGTCTTGCCCAGCAAAACACGATCCAACCCTGACAATTGAAGCAACCGGTCTTTCAGACGTTGGTTATTGCGGGTAATGCGGTGTCGTTCGGCTGCATTGCGCAATATCGTCAGTAAACGTCGTGGGTCATAGGGCTTTTCAACAAAGCTATAGGCGCCATTGTGCAAGGCTTCGACCGCCATCGCGATATCGCCATGCGCAGAAATAAGCACCAAGGGCGGTGCAAACTGTGGATCAAGTTGGTCAAGTAATTCAAGGCCGGACATGCCCGGCATGCGCACATCCGACAAGATAACATCTGGCAAGAAGTCCAAAAGCGTATCGGCGACCAAATGCGCGCGCGGTAAGGCACGGACAGTCCAGCCTGCGGCTTCAAGCAATTCAATCAGCGACATGCGCAGCGCTTTGTCATCATCGACAACAAGAATACTAAAGGGAGTCATCAAAGGTCACTTTCAGAATGCGGGAATGTCAGGCGAAAAACAGTCCCGAATGGATCGCCGTTTTGTGCGGTCATCTCGCCGCCGTGGTCGCGGACAATGCCGGCCGAAATTGCAAGGCCAAGCCCCATACCACGACCGCTTTCGCGGGTTGTAACAAATGGTTCTTGCAGTTCAGCCAGAGTTGCATCGCCAATACCATGGCCATTGTCGCGAATTTCTGCCCAGACCAATGCTTGATCTGCACCAAACCTGATGCCGATTTCGGGCATCGGCGTGTCTTCAACGGCATCGATGGCATTTCGCAAGACGTTGGTCAGCACTTGTTCCAAACGCAACCGATTGCCGCGCATGATCAATGGATCTGCTAGGCCAGCGAAAATGACTTTTACGCCGACCGCGTCGATGTTGGGGGCGACCAATTCGAGTGCAGCTTGCATCGCGGCCATAAGATCAACGGTCTCAAAAGGTTCGCTATCAGATCGTGCAAAGAATTTTAGCTGGCGGGTGATGCCTTCCATCCGGTCCACAAGTCCACTGATCTTGGGCATAAATGACGGACTTTGTGCAGCACCGATTTCGGCCGCAGCAATGTGATTGCGCATCGCAGCGATTGGTTGCCCCAATTCATGTGTAACAGATGCAGACAACTGACCAAGTGCGGCCAGACGGCTGGCACGGTCCAATTCGGCTTGGGTGCGTTCGAGGCGGCGCTCGGCCGTGTGGCGGTCTTGGATTTCTTGCGCCAGTCGGTTGTTGGTTTGGCGCAGTTGGATTTCCTCGTCTTCAGACCGCTTAAGAGCACGCGCCATGCGGCGGGCGCGTTGGATTTGCACGATACTCAGCGCGATGCCGGCAGCAAACACAATGCCTATAGTGACCAGCCAACTGCGCGTTGCAGCAGCCGCATTGCTGGCAAAATAATGCAGCTGCCAACCGTGCGGAAGGTCAGCTGCGGTCACATGCAATCTGTCTGCGCCGTCGATTGTCGCGCGCCCAGACGCACGCGGCTGCCAATTCAGCGAAGCCAACTTTTGGTCGGGAAATTGACGGGTCGCAGTGATGAAGCTGCGCTGTTCAGAGCTGAGGTCTGTCAACGTTCGGTATCGCCAGGCCGGATTGGACGCGAGCAACACAACGCCGTTCTTGTTGGATAAAAACACCTGCTCGCCAGCGCTTTGCCAACTGTCAGAAAGCTCGGTCAGGTCGATCTTAATGGCAATCACGCCCAACAGGCCGGCATCAGCGTCATGCACAGGGTCGGCGATGAAATAGCCCGGCAAGCCAGTGGTTGCGCCGATGCCGTAAAACCGACCTTGACGGCCTTTGGCGGCATCTTGGAAATATGGACGAAAACCATAGTCTTGTCCGACGAAGCTTGTGGGCGTCTTGGCGTTGGATGCCGACACTGTCACCCCGTCAGGGCGCATCAAATAGATGGCATCAAGCCCCGCAGCTTGCGCAAAATCTGACAGCCGACTGTTCAATTGCTCCGTATTACCACCCTGCGCAGTTTGAATAACAAATGGGTCACGTGCCAGCACATAAGTGAGATGCGAAAACCGTTCTAGTTCCGCCGTAACGGTCCCATGATACAGCGATAAACGTCCTTGTGATTTGGTGATCTCTTGCGACAGGAAATACCCATACGACAGGCGGAACACGGCCCCCACAATGAGGGCCGCGAGGACGAAGAAAACCAGTTTTGGCAAGATGCGCATGGCCGTCGGTATGCCGCTTGGGGCGAATTTGGCAAGCCTGATGTGGTTTACACGCAGAGGTTCAGCGGATCAAACTGGTCATTGCCCTATTATTTTCGACGCGATGTTCCATTATGCAGGGCCAAAGTTATCGGCATAAAACCGATACCAATTGCCGCCCATAATGCCTGCGACGTCTGCATCTGACAGGCCTGCGACCCGCAAGCCATTGTGAATATTGTCAAAATCTCGGTTGTCGTTGAACCAGCTTGGCATTGGTGGGAACCCTGCATCGCTTGCCGTTCCTTCGCCGTAATCAATCTGTTTAGTCCAACGACCAACGCGCATCCATTCGACGATGCTGTCAGGTTGATCTTGGCAAAGGTCGGTACCGATCCCAAGGTTTTCAGCGCCAAACTTCCCCGCAGCATCCGCGATCATTTCGCAGAAACTATCGAGCGTGCAGTCCGATTTCCCCGCCAGATGGTGTGGGTAAACCGAAAAACCCAACATCCCGCCACGTGATGTGACTGCATGGATGACTTCGTCGGATTTGTTGCGGCGTGCTGCGTGCCAACTTGCGGGGTTCGCGTGGGTAATCGCAATTGGACGGGTCGAGATTTCGGCCGCTTCAATCGTGGATCTATCCGCTGAATGGCTCATGTCGACGACCATGCCGACACGGTTCATTTCCGCGATGACCTCTCGACCCATACGGGTAACGCCGGGGTCTTCGGCCTCGTAGCATCCCGTCGCGAGCAGGGACTGGTTGTTATAGCTTAGCTGCATGAACCGCGCACCCAAACGGTGCAGGACTTCGACCAAGCCGATGTCATCTTCAATGGGCGATGGGTTCTGGAACCCAAAGATTATCGCGGTGCGACCTGCCGCCTTGGCGGCATCAATATCGGCGGCGGTGAACGCCTGACAGATCAGATCAGGATAGGCTTCAAACCAGCGGTTCCACTGTTCGATATTCAACACAGTTTCGCGGAAATTTTCATGATACGCAATGGTGACATGGACTGCATCCACACCACCCGCGCGCATCTGGCGAAAGATTTTTTCAGACCAATTGGCGTATTGCAGATTGTCGATCCGCATTAGAACGGTGTCCCGCTTGAGATATACGCTGTCTTGACGACGGTATAGAATTCAGCCGCAGCCGTGCCTTGTTCGCGTGGTCCGTAAGAGCTGTCACCGCGCCCGCCAAACGGGACGTGGTAGTCCGTACCTGCAGTCGGAAGGTTCACCATTACACAACCTGTGCGGGCGTTGCGGCGAAAGTGACTGGCGCGGGCCAGTGACGTCGTCACAATACCAGATGTCAGGCCAAAGTTGGTGTCATTGACCGTATGCAATGCTTCGGCGTAGCTATCAACTTTGATGACTGCGGCGAGTGGAGCGAACATTTCTTCGCGGTTGATGGCCATGTCGTTGGTCGAGCCAACAAAAATGCCTGGCTGCATGTAGTACCCATCATGAGGCATGTCCAAACGCGTGCCACCGATGATCAATTCAGCACCTTCAGACTGACCGAGCGCGGCATAACGAAGGTTTTCATTCAGCTGCCGCTCTGACACGACCGGACCGATTGTGGTGCCGTCTTCAAGCGCGTGACCCACTTTCAGTTTCTGTGTTGCAGCAACCAGCTTTTCCACAAATTCATCATGCACGGATGCATGCACAATTAGGCGGGAAGACGCGGTGCATTTCTGTCCTGATCCACCGAATGCACCACCAGCAGCAAGGGATGCGGCAAGGTCAAGATCCGCGTCATCCATCACGGCCAAGGCGTTCTTCGATCCCATTTCCATTTGTATTTTTGTCAGGTTTTGAATGGCCGCAGTCGCAATTCCTTTACCAACGGGCACTGAACCTGTGAAGGAAATGGCGTTTACCTTCGGGCTCTCGACAAGACGCTGACCTACGTCAGAACCCGCGCCCATCACAAGGCTGAACAGACCCTTTGGAATGTCTTGCTTTGCGATGATTTCTGTCAATGCAACGGCGCTTGCGGGTGTCGCGTTTGCAGGCTTCCAAACAACAGCATTGCCATAGCAAAGGGCAGGCGCGATCTTCCAGCTGGCGGTCGCCGTTGGGAAATTCCATGGGCTGATAATGGCAACGACACCGACGGCTTCGCGGCGCACATCGATTTCAATATCGGGGCGAACGCTGTCGGCGCTTTCACCCATGTGGCGCAGTGTTTCAGCGGCGTAATATGTAAAGAATTGGCCTGCGCGGTATACTTCACCTTTGCCTTCGGCCTTTGGTTTTCCTTCTTCGCGGGCGAGCAGGGTGCCTAATTCTTCGGCGCGGGCCATCATCTCTGTGCCGATGGCCATCAGGACGTTGTATTTCCGCTCAATCCCGTAGCCTTCCCATGCACTTTGGGCCACTTGGGCTTGATCCAATGCAATTTCTAGTTGATCCGCACCTGCCTGTGCAAAATGACCAATCAGATCGGTCAAATCGGACGGATTGCGGTTTTCAACTGTGCTGACGCCGTCGATCCAGTCACCAGCGATGAAGTTCTTAAATGACGCGGTCATGGGGTTTTCCTTTGCAATGTTTGATGACTTATGGCGCTTTTTGCTAATTTCAGTCAAACTCAAACAAATGAAACATATTTGTGAAAAACTGAAGCTATGATCAAGCATGACATGTTACGCCATTTCGTCGCCGTCGCCGAGACCGGAAGTTTGGCCGCCGCCGGAGCACGGTTGGGGCGGTCGCCGTCTGCTGTATCGATGATGGTCAAGCAGTTGCAAGACAGCCTTGGTGCGCCCTTGTTCACAAGTGATCGAAAATCACAATTGAGCCCGTTGGGGCGGTTTGTATTGGATCAGGCAAAGTCCGAGATTGCCCACCTTGAGGCAACCAACAGGGCAATTGCAAAGTTCGCGGCAACTGGGGGTGGGCTTATTCGTGTGGCGGCTGTCCCGTCGGTTGCTGGCGCGGTTTTGCCCGCTGCACTCAAGGCATTTGCCACGGATTTCCCCGATGTGCAGATTGATCTGCGGGATATGGATTCCGGCGCGGTGGTGCGGGGCGTGCAGGATGGCGCGTTTGACCTTGGAATAGCGACCGCGCTGGCGGGCGTCCCAAATGTGCAACGTGACGTCTTGTGCGAGGACCCGTTTGGAGTGATCTGTGCAGCGGATCATCCATTGGCAAAAGCGGTCACGCCATTGGAATGGCAGCAGTTGGATGGCCATGCGTTGATCACCAATCCACTCGCGTTGACGCTTGCCTCGTTGACACTGCAAGACAGGTTAAAACATGCGACCGTGACAGCGCATAATACCTTGTCGCTCTTGGCGCTGGTGCAGGCTGGTATCGGGGTGACCGTTCTGCCGCGCATGGTTGTCCAAATGGCGTGGAAGCCGATTGTATTTGTTCGGGTGAACGACAAAGATGCATTCCGCCAAATTGACCTTTTGCAACCGCCGAACACCCAGCCGTCTGTTGCCGTGAAGGCACTTACCACATGCCTGAAAAGGGCGCTGTTGGATATTAATCAGGCAGCAGCCCGAAGTTGACGCGAAGCCTCGAATATTCCCCGTTTTCAATAATTGCCGAACATAACAGAAAGCCAGCTGATATTGGGGGCTGATCAACCAAAAGGTGCATTTCTTGCTGGCGTTCGTAATAATGGCGTTGAAACATGACCAAAACTGGTGAATATTCATCGCTCGTCGAACGGGTGGACTATTGTTCAAAAAATTGTTGATAAGATTACGTGAGCTGCGCTTACTTTGAATTCGACTGCATTGAAGCCGGACGCGGTTTTTTTGCGGGTTTTTAACTGTGATCTGTGTGCTGTTTTGGTCGAGGTTAGGGACGATTTATGGTGAAGTTACTTCGCGCAGTTTTCGCAACATTGATGTTTGCTGGACCTGCTTTGGCGCAGACGCCAACCTCAGATGCCCTGCCATATGAGGCGACTTATTTTCCAAAAGCTTGCACGGCTGGCGATTCCTCAAGTAATTCATTTACCAATTTCACAGTCATTGACCCATGCACGTGTGCGGATGACACGACAACTGTTGAATTTGATTATGCGTATTCTGCGACTGCGGCGACGCGGTACGATGTTCGTTTCGGACTGGTGGCGGCAGTTGGCGGTACGAACTATAATGTGTATCAAAACTGTTTGTCAGATATCCTGACGGGTGGGTCGAAATAGCTATTGTGGGACTGGGAAGACGGGGAAGATGTGACGGTGAAAACGATCAAATGATCGGCGCCATTTTTGACCTAATTCACAGACGACGAAGCCCTGTTTGAT